>NZ_JBPTTL010000003.1:0-301420 GCF_051547085.1 Flavobacterium sp. RSB2_4_14 | reverse complement strand
AACTATTAACGTAAGTGATACTGTTGCTCCTGTATTTAATGAAGCTACACCTGCTAATACAAGTGCCTCTTGTGATAATATCCCTGCTCCTGCTGTATTAACAGCATCAGATAATTGTGGTAATGCAACAGTAACAATGGGCGAAACAATCATTCAAGGAAATTGCCCTTCTAACTATCAAATAGTGAGAACATGGACAGCTGTTGATGCATGTGGAAATGATGTTTCGGTATCGCAAACAATAAGTATATCTGATACGACTGGTCCTGTTGCTGTTGATACTCCTCTTGTAGTTAAAATTGATGCAACTTGTGATAATATACCAGGTGCTCCTACATTAGTATTTATAGATAACTGTTCTGCAGTTGGAGTGCCAGTATTCACTGAAACTACATCAAGTGTTGTAGATGGTGAATATACTATCACTAGAACTTGGGTAGTATCAGATGCATGCGGAAATCTATCTCAAACATATACTCAATTCGTATTCGTCACTCAAGTAACTGATGTTATTGCACAAATACCAGCTGAGAGCTGTAATGAAGCTGAATTTGATACCATAGATCTTAACACATTGCTACCTGAAGGAACTCCAACAAATGGAACGTGGACTAATAATGATAATGTAGCTGGATTAACTGGTACTGTATTCAATGCATGGCAAGTTCCTGCTGGGTTATATACTTTCACATACACTATTGTTGATGGACCATGTCCTAGAAGTTATGAGATTAAAATGACTGTTAATACAGATTGTGGAGTTCAGCCTTGTGAAAATATTATAATTCACAATGCCTTTACACCAAATGGAGATGGGTTAAATGAGTACTTTAATATCGAAAATATTGAAGATATAAATTGTTATCCTAGCAATAAAGTGGAAATATACAATCGCTGGGGAGTTTTGGTTTATGAAACTAAAAATTATGACAATAATACCCGAAGATTTATTGGTATCTCTGAAGGAAGAACTACTATAGAAACATCAGCTGAATTGCCTTCAGGAACTTATTTCTATATTATTCAGTGGACTACTACTGAAGGAAATACAATTAACAAAAACGGATATTTATACCTTACTAGATAAACCTACCTACTAACTCCTGAGGGCTTAAAAACCCTCAGGATAAAAAAGAAATTATGAGAACAAAAATTTTAATTTTCGCTTTGATGTTATCGTGTTATACTGGTTTTGCGCAGCAAGATGTTCAGTTTACACAATACATGTATAACACTATCAATATTAATCCAGCTTATGCAGGATCTAGAGGAGTGATGAGTGTTTTCGGATTACACCGTACACAATGGGTTGGAATAGATGGAGCACCAGTATCCAATGCCTTTTCTCTAAACACCCCTTTTAACAATAGTAATTTAGGTATGGGTGTTTCATTAGTAAATGACAAAATTGGTCCTACTAAGAATACAAATCTATCTGGAGATATATCCTATTCTATACAAACGTCTGAAACCTATAAACTATCTTTTGGTTTAAAAGTTTCCGCTAATATGTTTGATTTAGATGTATCAAAATTAAATCCAGCCGATCAAAATGACCCGAACCTTCAGAATTTCAACAACAAAATAACCCCTAATTTTGGTGTTGGTATATACTTTCACTCTGATAAACTTTATTTAGGTCTTTCCGTACCAACTATTGCTCGTAACACTAAATACAGTGATAATGATGTAGCAGTTTATAAAGAAAGAGAAAACTATTACTTCATTGGTGGATATGTATTTGATCTCTCTCAATCAGTTAAATTTAAACCAGCATTTTTAGCAAAAGGAGTAACCGGTGCACCACTTCAGGTAGATGCTTCAGCAAACTTCATGTTTTTTGATAAGTTAGTGCTCGGTGGAGCTTACCGATGGGATGCTGCTTTCAGTGCAATGGCTGGTTTCCAAATTAGTGATGGCTTGTTTATTGGTTACAGTTATGACATGGAAACAACTGAACTGCAAAACTACAACTCTGGTTCACATGAGATATTTTTACGATATGAGTTGTTCAAAAAAGTAAGTAAAATGGTATCACCTAGATTCTTCTAATAACACAAGATTATGAAAAATAAAATTATATACTTAGTACTGGTTACCTTAACTTGTTTGAATAGCTATTCACAAGGAAATAAAAAAGAAGCAAAAGGTGATAAAGAATTTGATAAATACGCCTATATAGATGCTATTAAAACCTATGAACGTATTTACGAGAAAGGTTATAAATCACCTGATATGTTGCTAAAAATTGGAAACGCATACTATTTTAATGCTGAACTTGAAAAAGCAAACAAATGGTATAGTGAATTATATGCAACCAATCCTGAACAAGAACCTGAGTTTTATTATCGCTATTCACAATCTTTGAGAGCATCAAAAGAATATGATAAAGCTGATTCAATGATGGCCAAGTTCAATGATAAAAGTGGTAATGATTCTAGAGCGAAAATTTTTGCAAGCAAAAAAGATTATTTAGCTATTATCAAGAAAAATTCTGGACGATATAAAATTGAAAATGCTGGGATAAACTCTAAATATTCTGATTATGGTCCAACATTTATGGGTACAAAAGTAGTATTTAGCTCTGCTCGTGACACTGGAAATTTTTCGAAAAAAATTCACACTTGGACAGGTCAATATTTCACCAATCTTTATAGCTCTGATATGGGAGAAGATGGTTCTTTAACCGGTGTAGATAAATTTGGTAAAAAAATAAATACTAAATATCACGAAGATACTCCTGTTTTTACAAAAGATGGTAAAACAGTATTTTTCACAAGAAACAACTATCTTGATGGAAGAGGATATGATGCTAGTAAAGTTACTTTATTAAAAATTTACAAAGCAACACTAGATGATGAAGGTAAATGGACTAATATTACTCCACTTCCTTTTAACAGTGATAGCTATCAAGTCGCACATCCTGCTTTATCTCCTGATGGAAAAACTTTATATTTTGCATCAGATATGCCAGGAACACATGGACAATCTGACCTTTTCAAAGTAAAAATAAATGAAGATGGTACTTTTGGAAATGTTGAAAATCTTGGAAATACTATTAACACCGAAGGAAGAGAAACCTTCCCATTTGTAACTGATGAAAATGAGTTATACTTCGCCTCTGATGGTCAACCTGGTTTGGGTGGTTTGGATATTTTTGTATCTAAAATACCAAATGAAGGTGGAACTTTTAGAGAACCATTAAACGTTGGTGAAGAAGCAAACAGTCCAAAAGACGATTTTGCCTTAATTATCAACTCCAAAACTAAAAGAGGTTTCTTGAGTTCTAACAGAGATGGTGGTGAAGGAAATGATGATATCTATAAGTTCTTAGAAACAAAACCTATTTGGTGTGAACAAATTCTTTATGGTGTTATTACTGATGAGGATACTAAAGCGGTATTGCCAAATACTAAATTAGTTTTGTTTGATGAAAAATTCAACAAAATCAAAGAAACGGTTTCTGATGCAACTGGTAGTTACCAATTTACCGAAGTGGAATGTGGCACAAAATATTATGTGAATGCTTCTCTTGAAGATTATGAAACTAAAGAATCTGCAGTAATTATTGGAACTACTTCTGGTAAAACAGAATTGAATATCGAACTTAAAACTAAAACATGTCGTGCTAAAGTTGGAGATGACTTGGCCAATTGTTTCAAAATCAATATCATCTATTTTGATTTAGACAAATGGAATATCAGACCTGATGCAGCAGTTGATTTAGCTAAATTACAAGATGTATTAGAACAAAATCCATCTATGAAAATTAATATTCGTTCTCATACAGATAGCCGTGCTTCTGATAGCTACAACAAAAAACTATCTGAAAGAAGAGCTAAATCAACAAAAGATTGGTTAATAAAACAAGGAATTGCAGCTGATCGTTTGACTTCAGAAGGTCTAGGTGAAACTGAATTAGTTAACAAATGTTCTAATGATGTACCTTGTACTGAAGCAGAACACCAACTTAACAGAAGAAGTGAATTTATAATCACAAGTTTATAAAAATACTTTATTGAATTCTCAAAAAGCACCCAGAAATGGGTGCTTTTTTTTATATTTGAATATGAAAATAACAAAACTATTTAATGACTTTTTTGAAAGTGAAAAAGCGGGTGGATTCATTTTAATTATCTGCACAATACTTTCTTTACTATTGGCAAACTCTGTTTGGAGTGAAAGCTATTTACATATTTGGCACCACCAAATAGGAAATCAGTCCGTTGAATATTGGATAAATGATGGTTTAATGACCATTTTCTTTTTGTTAATTGGTTTAGAACTTGAACGTGAAGTTTACAAAGGAGAATTATCTAATTTAAAAAGTGCTCTTCTACCTATTTCTGCAGCGCTAGGTGGAATGATTATTCCAGCAGGTTTATATTTATTACTAAATCATGGAACGATAACACAATCTGGAGCAGGAATACCTATGGCTACAGATATTGCTTTTGCACTAGGAATTTTATCTTTACTTGGCAACAGAGTTCCTGTTTCACTTAAAATATTTCTAACGGCATTGGCTGTTATAGATGATTTAGGAGCAATTCTAATCATTGCTATTTTTTATACAAAAAATATAATTTGGAGTAATTTATTAATCTCACTAGGCATATTTGTTTTTCTACTTATATTGAATAGATTAAAAGTCCGCAATCTAATTCCTTATTTAATCTGTGGAATTGTAATGTGGTACTTCATGCTTAATTCAGGTGTACATGCTACTATAACAGGAGTTTTATTGGCTTTTGCCATTCCATTTGGCTCAGGAAATAAAAAATCTACTTCATTCATCCTGCAACATTTTCTTCACATACCAGTTGCCTTTTTTATCCTCCCATTATTTGCTTTAGCCAATACAGCTATTATACTGAATTCTGATTGGCATTTCATGCTAAGTCATAATTACACGCTAGGAATTGCATTGGGGTTAATTGTTGGAAAACCAGTTGGTATTTTATTATTTAGTTTTCTCTCGGTAAAACTAAAATTAAGTGAACTCCCAAGTGATTTAAATTGGAAATCCATTTTAGGTGTTAGCTTTTTGGGCGGAATTGGTTTTACAATGTCAATATTTATAACACTTCTCGCCTTTTCTGATGGTGAACATATTGACAATTCCAAAATCATGATTTTGATTTCTTCATTGATTGCGGGAATAATTGGATTGATTTATTTAAAAATCACTTTGAAAACAATTAATTAATACTATTTAAAACCACTTTTTACGTTTGAAATAATAAATCATTCCCAAAAGCAAGAAAAACATAAATCCCATAATCATAAAATAGCCATATTTCCAGCGAAGTTCAGGCATAACATCAAAGTTCATCCCATAAATTCCAACGATAAAAGTCAATGGCATGAAGAAAACAGAAACCACCGTTAGTGTTTTGATGACCTCATTCATTTTGTGATTTTGGGAGGAAAAATAAAAATTGGAAGCACTATCAAGCGTTGTCATATCATATTCAACTTGCTCCAACAACTCTAAACATTTTTGATGTAAGCGAGCAAAAAAACTATAATTATCATGTTCAATAGCATTAAAAACATTATCATCTTTCATGCTTTTAATGGAATACAATGAGTCTCTCAATGGAATTATTGAACGCTTCAAAAAATTAAAATTATCCCGATGCTTTTCTATTTGTACTAAAATTTCTGGGTTTGTGTTTGATTTTGATAAATTAATCAAGTCCTCTACTCTATCCTCTTCACTCTCGATAGTTATATAAAAATTTTCCATAACCGCATCGAGCAGTAAATACAATAAATAATCCGCTTTTTTATCTCTTACAATACCCGAATGAGTTCTGATTCGTTCCCTAATATGGGTAAAAAAATCACTTCTCTTTTCTTGAAAAGAAACTAATATTCCATTCTTCAACAAGAAACTTATTTGCTCCATGTTAATGTTATCGGAGTTTTCAATTGGTAATAATGATTTTATATTAAAAAATAAAACATCATGATATTCATCCAATTTGGTTCGCTTAGTAGTATTTAATATATCACCAAGCATAAAATTATCAACCTTAAGAAAATCTCCAATTGATTTAATAGTTTCAATATCATTTATACCATGAACATTTAACCAATTCACTTTTGAACTATCAAAACACTTTTGCAATTGTTCTGTTTTAAATTCATTATACTCCGTCAAATCATTTGCATCATAAACAAACAATTGCAGTTCGGTTTTGGTATGTTTATGCACACCTGTATACTCCAAAATCGTTGGCTGAACTTTTCTTCCCTTTTTGTATTTAATTTTTCTCACGAATTCTAAATTTGTTTAAATTTAAGAATATTTATTTTTTTCAAACTACTTTTACCAAAAATCATTGTATGCAAACATTAATCATCAATATAAAAGAACTTTTACAAGTGCGAGAAATAGCAATTGAAATGATTTCTGGAGATGAAATGGCTATTTTGCCAACCCTGAAAAATGCTTTTCTATTGATTGAAAATGATGCTATTGCAGCCTTTGGTTCAATGGATAATTGTCCAAAAATAAATGCCGATATTACCATTGATGCCACTGGAAAAATTGTTTTACCATCATGGTGTGACAGCCATACACATATTGTATATGTTGGAAATCGAGAGCAAGAATTTGTGGATAGAATTAATGGTTTTACCTATGAAGAAATCGCCAATCGTGGTGGTGGTATTTTGAATTCAGCCCAAAAACTCAATGAAACTTCAGAAATAGAGATTTATCATCAATCTGAAAAAAGATTACAAGAAATTATCCAACAAGGAACTGGAGCTGTAGAAATAAAATCAGGATATGGTTTAACGGTTGAAAGTGAACTAAAAATGCTTCGTGTCATCAAAAAACTAGCTAAAAATTATCCTATAACTATTAAAGCTACATTTCTAGGAGCACACGCTTTCCCAAAAGAATACAAAGAAAATCATACTGGCTATATTGATTTAATCATCAATGAAATGTTACCGAAAATTGCCAAAGAAAATCTTGCTGACTATATTGACGCTTTCTGTGAAACTGGCTATTTTTCTGTGGAAGAAACTGAACAAATTATGGAAGCTGGCAAAAAATATGGATTGCGTTCCAAAATTCATGTCAATCAATTTACAGCCATTAATGGCATTGCTGCTTGTGTAAAACTTAACGCACTAACTGTTGATCATCTCGAAATTGTAACCGATGAAGATATCATGGTTTTGAAAAACAGTGAAACTATGCCTGTGGCATTGCCAAGTTGTTCTTATTTTATCAGCATACCTTATACTCCAGCACGAAAAATGATTGATGCCGGATTGCCTTTAGCATTAGCGTCTGATTTTAATCCTGGTACTTCTCCATCGGGAAATATGAATTTTGTGGTAGCAACCGCTTGCATCAAAATGAAAATGACTCCCGAAGAAGCCATCAATGCAGCAACAATTAATGGTGCCTATGCTATGGGAATATCAAATACTCACGGAAGCATTACTATTGGAAAAAAAGCAAATCTTATTATCACAAAACCGCTAAATTCCTATTATGAGTTGCCCTATTCTTTTGGTAGTAATTTAATAGAGCAAATTATTTTAGACGGAAAGGTAATGGCATAAAAAAAGTCCTATCAACTTAACTTGATAGGACTTATAATTTAGATTTATAAATTATTATCTCAGCGAGAAACTGCTTTTAGAAACCAATTCTCCTTTGTCAAAAACATTTACAAAGTAAGTGCCTTTGGCAAAATCTTTTCCTGGCAATTGCTCTGAAACATCTACTGTTTTATTTTCATATTTTACGGTTGTTGTAAAACTGTAAGTTAATGAAGTATCGCCAAATGATATAGTGGCTTTATCTCCCAAAACATTGTTTTTTGAGTCAATAACCTGAACATAATAGGTTTTGTCACCAGATTTAGCAATCTTATTTTCAGCAATTGTAAAATTCACTTTTAACATATCAGCTCTACTTGCTTTGTCAGTGGCAATTTCTTTCCCTGAACTTTTTACTTTGTAAGCAGCCGTTTTCAAATTGGTAACTGTTAGTTTAGAACCTTTCTCGACTGTTTTAGCCAATTCTTCATTTTGACCAACTAACACTTGATTGTATTTTTTAGAGTCTTCTAAAACCACTGTAGTGCTATCAAGATTGGTAGTCAATTTTTGATTTTCTTTCTTCAAAACATCAACTTCTACCATCAGACTTTTCATCTTTGTTTCCATTGCTTTGTATTGATCTTTGTATTTTCTTAGAGAAGCATTATCACCTTTGGCTGATTTCAACTCTGTCATCAATTTTACTACTTTATCTCTTTCCGCAATTAACTCATCAGACATTGATGTGTTTTCTGCAATAGCAGCATCATAAGTCGTTTTTAATTCTTCTAAATCTTTTAAAACATCCTCTTTTTCAGATTTTACCGTTGTAACAGTTGTTTCTAGTGTCTTTGCATCCGAAGTAAGTTTAAAAATATAGATTAAACTACCTACTAATAATACTGCTAACAGTATGATTATACCTTTAAGTTTTGAATTGTTGTCTTGATTTTCCATGAGTTAAATATTTTATAGAAACAAAAGTAATATTATTTAACATAGTAACGTGAAATAAGCAATTATATTATATTTTTGAGAAAATATTATAATCCAAATGGAACGATTAATTCCTTTTTCAATTACCGATTTAGCAAAAGTGACCAATCACAGAAGTGGTGAAGTGAAATTTGGCGAAAAAATGATCACTTTTCCAAAAGGAGAAAATTGTATCGACTTTTTGAAAAATTGTGAAGCAAAATATGTCATTTTAGGAATTCCTGAAGATGTAGGCATTAGAGCCAATTTTGGTCGTCCTGGAGCAGCATCAGCATGGAAAAGTGCCATTAGTAGTATTGCGAATATTCAACACAATAGGTTTTGTAAAGGAAGTCAAATTATTGTTTTGGGAACCATCGATATTTCTGAAGAAATGGAACTAGCCAAAGATTTGGATTTCCACAAAACTGCCGATAGAAAATTATTAAGCGATCTTGTCCACAAAATTGATAAAGAAGTCGTACACTTTGTTAGTTGCATCATCAAGTGTGGTAAAATTCCAATAATCATTGGTGGTGGCCATAACAACGCCTATGGCAATATAAAAGGAACAGCACTTGGACTTGGAAAACCAATTAATGCTGTCAACTTTGATGCACATTCCGATTTTAGAATTTTGGAAGGAAGACACAGCGGAAACGGATTTTCTTATGCCTACGAAGAAGGATTTTTGAAAAAATATTTCATCTTCGGATTGCATGAAAATTACACCTCTAAAAATGTACTCGATAATTTAAAGAAAATTGAAGACAGAGTTTGTTTTAATACTTATGACGAAATCAAAGTGCGCCAACAAAAAAACTTTCAACAAGAACTGAACACAGCTTTAGACTTTGTTAAAAATGATGCCTTTGGCATCGAAATTGACTTAGATGCTTTACCTAATATTGCCACTAGCGCCATGACTATGAGTGGTTTTTCGGTAGAAGAATTGCGACAGTTTGTGTATTTTTTTGGCAAAAATAAAAATGCAGCTTATCTTCATATCTGTGAAGGCGCACCCGAACTTGGAGAAGAAAAAAACAATCATCTCATCGGAAAATTAATTGGCTATTTGGTTACTGATTTTATTAAATCGAGAAAGGAATTATTGTAAAATATCCTGTTTTCACACCATAAATAACTAACAAATTTAAAAACCTTATCTTTGTGCCAACTTACACTTAATCGTAAGTATTATTTATGTTATTCGAAGATTTATCATTATCCAAAAGTATTCAAAGAGCCGTTTTTGAAGAAGGATACACAAGCCCAACTCCTATTCAAGAAAAAGCAATTCCTTTTATTTTAGCAGGAAAAGATTTAGTAGGTTGCGCACAAACCGGAACCGGAAAAACAGCAGCTTTTGCTATTCCTATTATACATAACCTTCATAGAATGATAGGCTCATCCAAAAAAACTAAAGAAATTCGTTGTTTGGTTGTAACACCTACACGTGAATTAGCCGTTCAAATTGGAGAAAGTTTTGACACCTATGGAAAATATACCAATATCAGACAACTAACTGTTTTTGGTGGTGTTTCGCAAGTTCCACAAGTTGACCAATTAAAAAAAGGCGTTGATATTCTTATCGCCACACCAGGGAGATTATTGGATTTACACAAACAAGGATTCATTGATTTTGATAATCTGCATTACCTAGTTTTAGACGAATCAGATTTGATGCTTGATATGGGTTTCATTAACGATGTTAGAAAAATTGTGAAATTAGTTCCAACTAATAGACAAACGTTACTTTTCTCGGCAACCATGCCAATGGCTATTAGAGAACTAGCCGATACTTTTTTGAACAAACCAGAATATGTTTCTGTTACTCCAGTTTCTTCAACGGCAGAAATTATCGAACAACAAATTTACTTTGTAGATAAAGAAAACAAACGCGGTTTATTATACCATTTGATACGTAATGAAAACCTCAACAATGTATTGGTTTTTGTTAGAACAAAACACGGTGCCGACAATGTGGTAAAAGCTTTGAAAAAACATGGTGTCAATGCTGAAGCCATTCATGGTGACAAATCGCAAACAGCACGTCAACGTGTTTTAGATCATTTCAAAAACAAGGAAATCACAGTACTAGTAGCTACAGATATTGCTGCTCGAGGCATTGATATTGAAAGTTTGCCTTATGTAATCAATTTTGACTTGCCAAACATTCCCGAAACCTATGTCCACCGAATTGGTAGAACAGGTCGCGCTGGAAATGGTGGAATTTCTATTTCCTTTTGTGCCAAAGATGAAGAACCATACTGGAAAGACATTCAAAAACTGATTAAAGTGAATGTCAAAACAATAAAAGACCATCCTTTTCCTTGGAAAGATGGTGAACCTAATACAGATGCAAAACCAGATTTGAGAAATAAAAAGAAACCCGAAGGAAGTAATTCTAGAAAATCGGAAGCTTCAAAGAAAAATAAAAAGCGTTGGTATTAATCAACGCTTTTTTTGTTTTTGATATTATTATTGATGACTTGGAATAATTTAGAAGGTTCAAAAGGTTTCACCATAATATCATTCATTCCGGCTGCAAGTGCTTCTTCCGTTACTTCTTGTTTATCAAACGCAGTTAACGCAATAATGGGTGTTTTTATGCCTTTTTCTCTTATTTTTCGGGTTGTTTCAAATCCATTAATTAATGGCATATTGATATCCATCAAAATCAAATCAAAATGTTCTCTTTCTATGGCAACCATGGCAGCATAGCCATCATCAACAATGGTACAAGCCATATTGGTATTTTGAATAATTTTTTTGGTGACCATTTGGTTTATTTTATTATCTTCTACCACCAAAATATTATATAGTTGATGGTTATCTGATAAGTCAACTACTATATTGTTGATAATCTCTTTTGATTTTTCTTCATCATATTCAAAACCAATTGTAAAAAAGAAAGTAGTGCCAACATTTTCTTCACTTTCTAAATGAATTTCACTATCAAAAAGATTGACTAATCTCGATACAATTGATAAACCAAGTCCTGTTCCTTGATAATCTTCCTCTTTACGTTCAATTTGAACAAACTTGTCAAAGATTTTCTCTTGATCTTCTTTTGCAATTCCTATTCCAGTATCTTTTACTTTAAACTCAATGAAGTACGTTTTATTTTCAACTTTTTTCAAATCGGCAGTGAGTGAAACTTCTCCATTTTTGGTAAACTTCAATGCATTGCTCACTAAATTCATAATGATTTGAGATAATCTGAGTTTATCTCCAATTAAAAATTCAGGAATTGCCGTATCAATTTCGACGGTGAATTTATCGTTATTTTTGTCCGCTATATACTCAACAGAATTTTTAATGGTGGTGATTTCATCGGTCAAGTTAAAAATCAGGTTTTCTAGAACAATGCGCTTTTCTTCAATCTTATTCATTTGAAGAATATCATTCACCAATGAAAGCAAATATTTAGCTGAGAATTTTAAAGATTTCAAATGCGGACTATTGCCTAATTCTTTATGCTCATCTAAAATGATATTGGTTATTCCAATAACACCATATAAAGGCGTTCTTAGTTCATGAGTAATGGTAGAAACAAACTGTGATTTCAGTTTAGACGCTTCTTCTGCTTTTTCTTTTGCTTCTTTTAATGCTTCATTTGAAATTAGCAATTCAAGGTTGGCTTGTTCGCGCAACTTAATGTTTTTATATAATGTCAATAATAACAACAGTAAGACGATGAGAATAACAAGAAAGAGAATGACAATTAGTTTTGAATCTTTTAAATTTTTTTGATGTTCTTCATTTACTTTCTCTATTCGCTCAAGTTGAATTTTATATTCATCTAACTCAATTTGATTGGCAGCTTTCTTTAAACCATCTAACTTTTCATTTGAATAGACAACTTTGCTTAGTGAGTCTAATTTGGCTTGATATATTGTGACATTTTTGCTTTCATTATGTAATTTATAATGATTAACAAGGTTTTCGTAAATATTAATTAAATAAGAATCTAAACCATTGTCAATTGCAATTTTTTGTGCTGTAAAAAAATGTTGTTCAGCTAGTAACTTTTTATTGGTATTACTAGAATAAATACCCATCAACAAGTTTAAAGATAGCTTAGATTCTTGATTATCGTTCTTTAAAATTTGTTCCCGAACTGCATTAATTTGTTCGTTTCCTAAATCATATTTTTTTATGGCAAAATAAGCACTTGCCAAATTGAGTTTAGTATATTCAATCTGAACCGTATCTTTTATTTTTTCGGCATAAAAAAGGGATTTTTTGTAATAAACAATTCCTTTATTAACATCAATCTTATTAAAATAATAAACACTACCTAAATTACTGTAAATCCAATTAAACAGTATGTCATTATTCTCTTTTTGAGCATAGGTTAATGCTTTTTCATAAAACTCAATTGCTTTTTTAGAGTCTGAACATTCATTAAAAATTACCCCAATAGTGTTGTAGGACTGAGCAATTAATAAATTATCATCAATTGCAAAAGATTTCATTAAAGCCTGCTTCGAAGTTTCTAATGCCTTGTCATACTGTGAGTCCATATAATCAACAACGGCATCATTGATTAATTTCTCTATCGCTTCCTTTTCTTTAGTATTATCTTGGGCAACAAGAGTTGAAAAGGAAAATAGAAACAATAAAAGGAAACAAATGTGTTTAATCCTAATCATTGGGTTAGTTAAGTCATCAAATATAAAATTAATATTCAAAAAAAAATCCTGATTTATCAGGATTTTTATGTCTTTAAGTTAATTTCTAATCAACTTTCTATATTTAATTCGTTTTGGAGTAACATCAACCCCTAATCGTTTCTTTTTATTTTCTTCATATTCAGAAAAACCGCCTTCAAAATAGTACACTTCGGAGTTGCCTTCAAAAGCTAAAATATGGGTACAAATTCTATCCAAAAACCATCTGTCGTGACTAATAACCACGGCACAACCAGCAAAGTTTTCTAAACCTTCTTCCAAAGCTCGAAGCGTATTGATATCCAAATCATTGGTTGGCTCATCCAACAGCAATACGTTTCCTTCTTCTTTCAAGGTCATGGCCAAATGCAAACGGTTGCGTTCTCCACCAGAAAGCGCGGATACTTTTTTGTTTTGCTCGCTTCCGCCAAAGTTAAACCTACTCAAATAAGCTCTAGAATTGACTTGTCTTCCACCCATCATAATCAATTCTTGACCGTCGCAAAAGTTTTCCCAAATCGATTTATTAGGATCAATATTGGAATGGGATTGATCTACATAAGCAATCTTTACGGTGTCACCTATTGTGAAAGTCCCAGCATCTGCTTTTTCTTCTCCCATTATCATTCTGAAAATAGTGGATTTACCAGCACCATTTGGCCCAATAATTCCAACGATACCTGCTTGTGGCAAAGTGAAATTTAAATTATCATACAATAATTTTTCGCCAAAAGCTTTGGATACATTTTTAGCTTCAATTACATTGGTTCCTAATCTTGGACCATTAGGAATGTAGATTTCTAATTTTTCGTCTAATTCTTTTTGGTCTTCGTTCAAGAGTTTATCATAGTTCTGTAAACGGGCTTTTTGTTTGGTTTGTCTTCCTTTAGCACCTTGTCGAACCCAATCCAACTCACGTTCTAATGTTTTTCTGCGTTTGGAAGCTACTTTCTCTTCTTGCTCCATGCGTTTTGTCTTTTGGTCTAACCATGAAGAGTAGTTTCCTTTCCATGGAATACCTTCTCCTCTATCGAGTTCCAAAATCCATCCAGCAACGTTATCCAAGAAATACCTATCGTGGGTAACAGCAATTACCGTTCCTGCATATTGTGCTAAATGTTGCTCTAACCACAATACACTTTCAGCATCTAAGTGGTTGGTTGGCTCATCCAAAAGTAATACATCGGGTTGTTGTAATAACAAACGACACAAAGCCACACGACGTTTTTCACCACCAGATAATACACTAATTGGCATATCACCTTCTGGAGTTCGTAACGCATCCATGGCAATTTCTAATTTGGTGTCCAATTCCCATGCGCCACAAGCATCAATTCTATCTTGCAACTCTGCTTGCCTAGCCATGAGTTTATCCATTTTATCGGCATCTTCATATACTTCTGGCAAACCAAAACTATCATTGATTTTGTTGAATTCATCTAATAAAGCAACCGTTTCTGCCACACCTTCACTTACAACTTCTAATACGGTTTTAGACTCATCAAGTTTGGGTTCTTGCTCAAGATATCCCACAGTATAACCCGGTTGAAAAACCACATCGCCTTGGTAGTTTTTATCTACACCAGCTATAATCTTCAATAACGAAGATTTTCCCGAACCGTTTAACCCCAGAATTCCAATCTTTGCTCCATAAAAGAAACTCAAATAGATGTTTTTTAATACTTGTTTATCACTTCCTTGATACGATTTACTCAAGCGTTGCATTGAGAAAATTACTTTCTTATCGTCTGACATATTGTTGGGTATTATTTAAAAATTAAGTTCACAAAGATAGTTTTAAAAAAAAGAATTTTAAAAATGATTTTATTTTAAATCAAGCAAAAAGGAAAGTATCGGACCATAATCGGTTTCACTATTCTTCCCTTGGATTTTTTTATTGTCATAGTTAAAGTAGAAAGAAAATTGCAATTTAAAATTAGTCACAAACTCCCAAGTTAGATCAGTAGTAGCATCAAAACGGTATCTACTCGTTTCTGTAATTCCAACAAAAGAACTAAGAGCTGTCGATGCTGTTAAATTCGGCTTCAGAAAACTATAAAAAGTGTGTTGTAAGGTTGCTTGCCATTCAACATTGGAGTTAAACTCATCTATTTGTATGTTCTTTTCAAAATTCTGAAGAATACCCGTAAAAATTTGTAACTTTTGTATCTCGGTTAATACAAGATTATTACCTGCACCTGCACCAAACGAAATCTTAGCATCTATTCCCAACTCATCATTTCTATTAAAAGAATTCTGTTCATAAACAAACCATTTTTTTCGCAAAGCATAAAATGCCTCTAATGAAAATTGAATTCTTTCTGAAAATTCAGAGTCGGCAGTAGAAGTTGAGATATATGAAAAGGCATTAATAAATCGCCAGCGTGGAATAACATAATACAAATTACTTTCTGCATTTATTCGAAGTACATCCGAAGATTTAGTATAACTCACACCGCCACCTAAATCGCCTTTAAATCCTTTATACCATTCCGATTCAAGCGCATAAATTCTTGAAATATTTTGAAATTTCAAATCTTGTTTGGGTATACTCAACACCGTGATTTCACCACTAACAGGTGAATCTATAATTCTTCCTTTAAAAATTTCTCCGCTAGTACTTTCTACTCGATAGAGTTTACTACCACAACCAATAGATTTTATCTTATACCATTTTACATATATTATGCCTGGTCCTTGAGCATCAAAACGCATTCGTCCTTGTTCAAAAGAAATAAGTTTGCCCGATAGTTTATCGCCATTAGTTAGATATAAAATATCAGGTGTTACTATTTCTTCATTTTTTACAGTGGAAATAGGTTTTATAGTATCAGTTAGTTTTGCATCGGAAGTAGAATCTATAACTAATTTATTAGGAAGATTAGAATTCTTTTGATTATTAATTGTATCTGTTTTTTGGGCACATAAAAGCATCGGAAAAATCAAAATGAATAAGATTAATACTTTTATATATTTTATCATTATACTACCCAAACAATGTTATAAAACGTCCATCAATTGATGGAACTATAACACAACGTTATTAAACTCTTCCTTTGAGCGAACTAAATACCCAAGCATTGGCTAAAAAACCCACGCCAACAGTTCCAAAACCCCAACCGGCAACATCTGCATAACGGTAAATTCCCAATCCAATAAGAACTAATCCCATAATAATCATTATAAAAGTAGCCCAACCCAGCACCGTGTTTTTATTCATTCCCATGTGTTACGTATTTATTTTTATAAAAAGCAAATATCGTGAAATTTTCTAATTTAATAAATTACAAATAGAAATTTTCGTACTCAGAGTTAATATTAAATTCTGATTAATAAAATCTACTAAACCCACTAAAATCTGTGAATGATGTAACTTATATATTAAATTAAACAATAGCCCAACAATCCATTTACTTGAACTTTGTAGCGTGAAAATTAATTCACAATTAAATATTTAAAAATGAAAAAAAACCTACTTAATAGAATAATAGTAGTATCGCTATTTTTTATTCAGAATGTAATTTTTGGACAAGCTCCAAACTTAGGAACCGCAGCAAATTTTGAATTATTTACAAGTGTTGGTGCCGTTAGAAATACCGGAACTTCGTTAATCACTGGAAATGTTGGGACCAATAGTGGTTCTAGTACAGGCTTTGGGAATGTAAATGGAGTAATGCATGACGGGAATGGAACAAGTGCTCAATGCGGAACAGATTTATTAGCAGCCTATGGTGAATTAAATAGTGCTATTCCAAATTACTTTCCTGCTCCATTGTTAGGAAACGGACAAATACTTCCTCCCGGAATATATTCTATTTCTAGTGTTGCTTCTTTGAACTTGGATTTAACACTTGATGCACAAAATAATGCAAACGCAGTTTGGATATTCCAAATAGGTGGAGCATTTGCTTCAAGTGCCAATGCTGAAGTTAAATTAATTAATGGTGCCTTAGCTTGTAATGTTTTTTGGAAAATAGAAGGATTGGTTAGTTTGGCTACCAATACAAAAATGAAAGGAACAATAGTAGCAAATAATGCAGCAATTATAATGAGTACAGGTGTATCATTAGAAGGAAGAGCTCTTTCTACATCAGGTTCTATAGATGTTGACGGTGTATTATCATATACTCCTATTGGTTGTGGAAGCCCAGTTTTAAATGGTCCAACACCACCACCTTTAAATTCAACTGAATGTTATGCTATATTTTCTTCTAACGGATATGTTACCAATGCAGGAGTTTCAACAATAACAGGCGATGTTGGTACCAACGTAGGATTAACAACTGGTTTTAATGCTTTAAATGTAAATGGAAATATTCATCCGATTCCTGATACTTCAACAGCACAAGCAGCAACTGATTTAACTGGAGTTTACAATTTTTTAAATTTATTACCTTTTGAAATAGAATTATTATATCCTGCACAATTTGGGAATAATCTTGTTTTAACTCCTCATACCTACTTATTAAATGCAGCAACTGTTTTAACTGGTAATTTGTATTTAAACGCACAAAATAATCCTAATGCCGTATTTGTTATTAAAATCAATGGTGCACTTTCTACAAGTACTTATGCCAATGTAATTTTAATGAACGGTGCACAAGCTAAGAATGTGTTTTGGAAAGTTTCTGGTGCGGTAATAATTAGTGACTTTTCAGAATTTAAAGGAACTCTTGTTGCCAATAATGGAGCTGTAGATTTAACAACTGGAGTTATACTCGAAGGAAGAGCTTTTACTACTAACGGAGCATTAAGTACGGCAGCAATTAACGCGACTATGCCAATGGGGTGTTCTACTATGGGAACTGTTACATTAAACGATACACAAAAAGTTATCATTTATCCAAATCCTTTTGACACATTAATAAATGTTAAAATAAGTGACACCTTTGATAGCAACAATACCAAGATGATATTGTATGATATATATGGACGTGAAGTGTTAAAAGCTAATCTAACAAATACAACCACAATTGATATGAGCGGATTATCTTCTACTATTTATTTTTATAAAATAATAAGTAATGATACTGTAATCCAATCCGGAAAATTGATATCAAAATAATATAAAATTCAATATTTTAGAAATCCACTTCTTCCCGAAGTGGATTTCTTTGTTTATAGACTTATTTATAAACCATACCTTCTTTCATTACAAAAACAATATCGGTAACGGTTTTAACATCAACTGTTGGGGCAGCATTAGTCGTTTGTACTGTCATAAAAGTTCCTGCCTCTCAATTCCCTACTAATGCCATCCTATTTTAAAACATTCCTATAAAATTTAGAGAGTAACTCCATCTAGCTCCATAGTAACTTCTTTTCACAACCAAATAATAACTATTCCTGCTAACGCAACTATCCAAATAAGATTTTTGTAGTCCATAACATTATTACTATATTTACATAACAGTCTATAAATCCAACAATCTAATAAGCTAACATACTTATGAAAAGAAGAGATTTTCTAACCAGCTCTACGCTTGCTGCTGCCGGTGTAGCCACTTTGCTTGCAACATCTTGCACTGACAAACCAACAGAGAATAAAACAGAAGCAGGCGATACAACCACCAAGGATGATTTTGAATTAAACGAAATCACTATTAGTGAACTTCAAGACAAAATGGCTTCTGGAAAATACACTTCAGAACAAATAACCAAGATGTATCTAGAACGCATAGAAGCCATCGATAAAAACGGACCCAAATTAAATGCCGTTATCGAACTCAACCCTGATGCGCTTGACATTGCCAAAGCCATGGACAAAGAACGAAAAGATGGCAAAACAAGAGGTGCTATGCATGGCATTCCAGTTCTAATAAAAGAAAATATAGATACTGCCGATAAAATGATGACTACCGCTGGTTCAATTGCAATGATGGGAAATATTGCTAGTAAAGATGCCTTTACTATACAAAAACTAAGAGAATCAGGAGCCGTGTTGTTGGGTAAAACTAATTTAAGCGAATGGGCAAACTTCCGTTCTACCAGTTCCTCTTCAGGTTGGAGTAGCCGTGGCGGACAAACCAAAAACCCATATATCACAGACCATTCTCCTTGTGGCTCAAGTGCTGGTTCGGGCGTTGCTGTGTCAGCAAACTTATGTGCAGTAGCAATTGGCACCGAAACCGATGGTTCTATCGTTTGTCCAGCTTCCGTAAATGGTACAGTGGGCATTAAACCAACTGTCGGTTTACTAAGTCGTTCGGGCATCATTCCTATTTCACACACTCAAGATACTGCAGGTCCAATGGCAAGAACCGTTAAAGATGCTGCCATACTGTTAGATGCATTACTCGGCGTTGATGCCAATGATACTATAACCAAAGAAAGCGAAGGCAAACAAACAGGCAACTACACCAAATTTTGCGATGCCAATGGTTTAAAAGGAAAAAGAATTGGCGTTGAAAAGAAGAAATATACCAATCCATTACTCAACAACCTGCAGGATAAAGCCATAGCAACCCTAAAACAACAAGGCTCAGAAATTATAGAAATAGACTATCTGGACAGTATAAACGAATTGGGCAAGAATGAAGGAGAAGTGATGCGATATGAATTTAAAAGCGGGTTGAACAACTACTTGGCTTCCGCCAATGCCAAAGTAAAATCATTACAAGACGTTATTGATTTCAATAAAAAGAACGAAGACAAAGCCATGCCTACCTTTAAGCAAGAACTCCTAGAACAATCCCAAGCAAAAGCAGGATTGTACAGCAAAGAATACCTCAAAGCATTAGAGAACAGCCATAACGGTGCTAAGAAAATCATTGACACCATAATAAAAAAACACAACCTCAACGCCATAACAGGAATAACCATGGGACCATCGTGTAGCATAGACACCATTTATGGTGACCGTTGGGGCGATGTGTTCCTAACCGCACCGGCAGCCATGAGTGGTTATCCACACATTAGTGTGCCGTGTGGAAAAGTATATGACCTTCCGGTAGGACTATCATTCTTTAGTGGTGCCTACCAAGAAGGAGAAATAATAACGTTGGGATATGCCTATGAACAAGCATCCAAAAACAGAGTAAAACCAACATTCCAAAAAGCATTTCTGGATTAAACAATTCATTTTCAACTATGAAAAATATAATTTTATCACTTACTTTTTTACTTTGTCTTTCCATTCAATACATGAAAGCACAAGCCAATCTAGCTCTTGCTAAAAGTGGTATTCCCATTGAAATGCTTTTCCCCGAAGGCAAAACAAAAGCGCTAATTTTAAGTTATGACGATGGCCGTGCCGACGACAGAAGATTAGTAAAACTACTTAATGATTATAATCTCATAGGAACTTTTCATTTGAACTCCAATAAACTAGGCACCAACGATTACCTTACGAAAGCTGAAATAAAAGACCTGTTTAAAGGTCATGAAGTATCAGTACACAGTGCCAACCATCCCAATTTAACAACACTTTCAAAAGTTGATATTGTTTATGAAGTAGCA
Source organism: Flavobacterium sp. RSB2_4_14 (assembly GCF_051547085.1). Taxonomy (NCBI): domain Bacteria; kingdom Pseudomonadati; phylum Bacteroidota; class Flavobacteriia; order Flavobacteriales; family Flavobacteriaceae; genus Flavobacterium; species Flavobacterium sp. RSB2_4_14. Next base: position 280,736 of record NZ_JBPTTL010000003.1, on the reverse strand, counting down.
GAAGATAGAAAAGAATTAGAACGATTAATAGGTATTCCTGTTAGAGGAATGGCATATCCTTTTGGCAACAATAATGATGTTGTAATTGATGCTATATCAGGATTGGGAATTGAATATGCCAGAACGGTAGATGATACATATAACTTCAGCATCCCTAAAGATTTTTTAAAATGGCATCCTAGTATCCATCAATTTGCCAAAGCTTTTTGGGAACCCAATAATCCTGAAAATGATAAAAAGGAGTTAGACAGTTTCTATCAACTGATAACTAGTTTTCTCACTACAAAAGAGTTGGCTTTATTAGATGTTTGGGGACACAGTTGGGAATACCAAACTCGCTGGGAAGAAGTGGACAAGTTCTTTAAAATGGTGGCTAACAATAAGGCAATATATTACACCACACAGATAGCATTGGTAGATTATATTCATGCCTATAGAAACCTTAAATTCTCAGTAGACAAAAGCGTGGTTACCAATCTAAGTGCAATAGACATTTATATTAAAAAGAATAATAATGTTTATGCAATCAAAGGAGGAAGTTCAATAATATTGAAGGATTAAAATCATAAATATTGATTTAGTTAGTATTTAAAATTGAAAATAAATGAATGAACTGCCACTTTCCTGTGCCCAAATAATCACTAACAACATAGCCGACCAAATAATTCCTAACCAAAACCAGGATAGCTTATAAGCCACGTCAAGAACTTTGGTATTGCGTAAAAACCAATGACACAAAACAATCAATGGAACAATCACAGCAACTTTAAGTATAGCTAAGGTGGTCAATAATGGTTTACCATCTACTGCCATTCCAAACATGGATTGCAACATTCCCCATGATCTTGTAAAAGTATCAGCTCTAAAGAATACCCAAGTGATGTTGATTAACATAAAAGTGAGCAGCGCAAAACCAAAATTAGTTAATGTATTTGCACTTGGTTTGTGATCACTATGTACACCCGTTTTATCTCTAAAATATTTCTCTACCCAAAGGTATAAACCGTGCAATCCACCCCAAGCGACAAAAGTCCAATTGGCACCATGCCACAAACCGCCCAAAAGCATCGTCATCATCAAGGCAAAATACATTTTTGCTTTTCCGTTTCTGCTTCCGCCTAATGGAATGTATAAATAATCGCGTAACCAACTGGACAAGGTAATGTGCCAACGACGCCAAAAATCAGTGAAACCAATGGCAGCGTAAGGATAATTAAAGTTTTGTGGTAGCACGAAACCAAGGCATAATGCCACCCCAATAGCACAAGTTGAATAACCTGCAAAGTCCAGAAATATTTGACCCGAGAAAGCAAAAACACCTATCCAAGCATCCAATACTGGCAACACACCACTAGAATCAAATATTGAATCTGCTGTTGAAGAAAGCATACTATCGGCCAAGACCACTTTCATAAACAACCCTAAGGTGAGTAATAATAATCCATCTAACAGTTGCTTACGTGAAGCTACTCTCGGACTTTCAAACTGAGGTACTAGTTGTGGTGGACGAACAATAGGTCCGGCAACCAAGTGAGGAAAGAAGGTAACAAACAAAGAAAAATCAAGTAATGATTGAACTGGTTTGCTTTCTTTTTTGTACATATCAATAGTATAACACAATGTGGTAAACGTATAGAATGAAATTCCAGCAGGAAGTATAATATTAGGTTTAGCAGGATTGAAATCAATTCCAACAACATGTGTCAGGGCTACAAAGTTGTCTAACAAGAATGTGCCATACTTAAAAAAGCAAAGCATCCCAAGGTTACCTATCAAACTCACTACGAGTAGTAGTTTCTTTTTATGCGAATTCTCTTGAGTGTACAACGCTCTACCAACAAAGAAATCAATTACTGTTGACAACCATAATAATAGTATGAAAGGTGGATTCCAAGCTGCATAAAATATATAACTAGCTAGTAATAGATTTACCTTTTTTGTTTTCCATGACAATGGCAAATTATGCAGAAACAGTATAAGTATAAAAAAGGCGACGAATGTATAAGAGTTAAATACCATAATAGCGCTAGTTTAGTGGGTTGGATTAGTTTGTTTCAAATAGGTAAAGCCATCATGTTGGCTCAATAGCTCGAAGAAATGTTTAGTAAAAATAACCGCATCCGATCTTTTTAAATGAGATAATTCTGGACAATCAAAGTTGGCTATGGCTGGATAATCCTTAAAATGAATACCCGGACAATTGGTTTCTTTTAACAATCTATCCCAAAACCTTTCCCTCGTAAAACCCATACTTTCTTCTTGATAGAAACTACCACTTGATGGTGTTCTGACAAACACTACTTCGCCACCACGCGCTTTAATCTTATTGATATTAGCCACTACAGATTTAAAAATAGCATCATATTCTGCTTGTTTTGGTGGTGGAGCCATTTTAGCACCTTTAGAAAAGAATGCCCAAATACTTTTAACTTTATTGCGTTGAACCGTATCAGCTACAAAACTTTCGGTCATGTAGGATTGTCTTTCATAAGTAGTTCTATCAAAAAGTGTTGGAAAAATAGGCATCATAAAAACACCTGGACGACTTTGTAATTCTAATGCATCTAACTCGGCACTAAGTGATAAATTATTTTTATCTAAAAAAGCAAACTGTGACTCCAATACTTTGCTAATTTCAAAACTAGCATATTGAGCTGGTGTTCTATCATGAAAGTATTTAATATTTTTATTGGGAGTTTCTTGATTGGGTGGCGCATTACTGAAAAACAACCTTTCGGTAACATCAATTACTAATTTACCTTTGAAGTTAGGATCGTTTGCCAAGTCTTCCAAAACAGGTCTTGGGCAACTACCCACCATAGCTAACTGTATGGGCTCTACACTTGTTAAACTGTTCCAAGTAGGAATATCTAAATCAAACTTGATACGAGAAGAACCAATAAAAACAATGGTCTTGTCAGCAGATTCGCAGGCCTTGACCCTACTGTCTGCCCATAAAGGCGAATCGTCATCAAAATCAGCGGGAATACCTTCTCCTCGTAAGTAAATTTCATAACTCACCACAGCAGTTAACACCAAAAATAATGTTAGTACTGCTGACTTAAAAATAGTTTTGTCATTCATAATAGTTGGTTTGGTTAGGAATAATCTTTTATAAAATCTAATCAAGTGGGGAAATGATTGTGGCAGATTTTACTGTTATCTATTTCAAATTTAACCAATTAATAATACAAAACATTAATTTGCTTCTTTATTTATTAACTTTATTCTTGTTAATAAGTAACAGTATCGTACTTAGCGTATGTTTACTTTGCTATATTTGATACTTGTTATTTTATATATATTTCTCTTTATGACACCAAACAATAGACTTCTCAAACAATTAGAGCTCACTAACGAACAAACATCACCTTTGTTTCGGATTATGTGGGTACAAAACGCTGATGAACCGCACAGAAGACATTTTGAAAACAATATTTGTGCTTTTCATATTGGCAATGGGTATATACTATCGGTGGCACACAACTTAAAAGTAGAAGCAAAAATCTTTAAATCTATTGCCCAAAATATCTATACCTCTGAGATTTTGCCCTTACTAAATCCCATACAAGCACAACATTTTGAGAATTGTTTTGTGTTGGATGTTACTACTAATAAAAGATATTGGAACAGTAACAACCCTGCCGATTACCAACTTATAATTGATATTCTAAAACAAATCAACTTTGACACCCGTTGGATTACGTTAATGCAAAAAGAGATTTGCCAAACGCATTTGATTGTACAATTCAAGAACGACCTTTTTTATAATACTCCAGAACTAGCACAACACTTTACTCCTACTACTTCCTTTGCTGAATCGGCTATCAATCGCCATACGTTTTTGATTGAAGTAAAACTGGTAGAAGCGTTTTATAGTGATGACATTGCGCTATACAAAATTGTGAATACCCCACAAGAAGTGATGGATTGCATGCCAAGTGTGGCTATTGATTACTCCATCTTAAGCGATGAACAAACCCATTATTATTGCCTACAAAGTTCGCCAACAAGCGAAGTGGGCAAACTGCTCAACAAAGCTCAAATTGATGGGTTCACAGAGCATTTCAGCATTTTCCAAGAGCGTATAGGTGGAAATTACATACTCGAAGGCTTGCGTTATTTAATCAAAGGCTACTTCCGTTTTGGGTCTTCTGGCGCGCCTTATTTGGTGTACGATGCAGAACAACTTGAATTTAAAGTCAATGCTATTCAGAGTGAAGCTTGCCCTATTCAGCTTTCTATTGATAACAAGCGCGAGGGCAATTTTCAATATGTAAATGCTATTGCTTCTCCTTTGTACAACATCAAAGAAAAACTCGAAGCCTATCTTAAAGAATAAGCGGAATAACTACTGTCGTAACGCTGTTACTTCCCAGTACTTCTAATCACTGATGATGGAAATACCACGGCACTTTCATGTCCGTTTTTATAAACGGTTGCTACGCCAAAATTGAAGTTGTCTATCACAATTCCTTTAAGTGTAAATGTAGCAACATTGCCCACAAAACGACTGTTTTCCCATTGTGCCGAAGTGGTTAATCGCCAATAGATTTTGTAACCCGCAATGTCATTATCAGTTGGAGTTTCCCATTTCAAAACAGTATCGGGAGCTACAGCACCACCTATAGAGACATTTTTTGGTGGTGGTGGTGACCAACCCATACTGGCCAATACAATAGCATTTACAGCAGTGAGCTTCTTAGCATAGTCAAAGTTAACGCCTTCCAATACATCACCATATTTTATACCATTCTCTACTCTAGTATTTTGATGTTGACGGTTGTAGTTCTCGTGAGCTTCCATTATTCTGACACCTGCATAGCCCAAATCATTAAACGGACGATGATGTCCACCACGACCAAAGCGATCCAAACGATACACCATCATAGGGTTCATTTCGGGCATGTAAGTCGTTACTGTTTTATGAATATAACGTGCAAATTGTCTGGATATTCCATCTACTTCGCCTCCATAAAAACGGCGTTGATTGCGTTCTCTCTCTGTTTCAGTAACAGGTGTTGGTTCAGAAAATATACGGAATGTGCGGTTGTCTATCACACCATCAACCCCTTCAATATTGCCTATCATGTCGTTGTTCAACACGCCTATGATTTCCCAATTTTTGGCTTTGGCATACTCCGCAAAACCTTTTCCTCCGAAAAGTCCTTGCTCCTCACCGGATAGTCCTAAGTAAATAATACTGTTTTCAAAACTATATTTCGAAAGCACTCGAGCCGCTTCCATAGTACCTGCCATGCCCGAAGCATTATCGTTTGCACCAGGAGCATCGGTAGTGAAATCCATTGTATCAGAATTGCGGCTATCAATATCGCCTGTCATAATGATAAAGCGATTAGGATACTTTGTCCCTTTTTGAATGGCTACCACATTGACTACATAAGCTTCCTTAGGTATTCTATCGCCATCTTTTGGGGTAACCAAATCTTTTTGGTAAAACACTTCCAAACAGTTGTTGCAGGCTTTACTGGTTTTGTCAAACTCTGACTTTATAAATCGTCTAGCAGCACCTATGCCTCTAGTGGTGGAAACCGTATCGCTAAAGGTATTACGTGTACCAAAATCAGCTAGCGTTTTTACATCTTTAGCTATGCGTTGTGCTGATACACCTTCAATAATATCATACAAGCGGCTATCTGTTTGGGCATTTAGAGTTAATGAACCCATAACAGCCAGGAGTAGTAAATATTTATTCATAAAAGTTATTTGTTTATTTTTTTAGAAATTGTTGCGTGTCTTTTCCTTTGTCTGTTTCAACCATAATAAAATACATGCCTTGTGACAAAGCGCTTGTATCCAATGATGTTGTATTATTTGTTGTTAATAATAACTGTCCTAGCGTATTGTAAATGCTGATTCGTTTTAAAATACCATTAGCATTCGCCAAAGTAATATTCAAGATATCGTGAGTAGGATTAGGATATATTGAAAACAAACTACCCGTTGTAAAACTAGGCGTTCCTAAATTTACGACCGTTGTCGATGTGGTATTGGTCACTATTGGAAAGTTAAAATCAAAATAAATATTGGCCGTATTACTGATAACATCATTTAAACCTACCGTGTTTTTGGGTTTAATTTTAAAAGCTACATAGCCATGACTTGCTGGTTCATTTACTATAGAAGCAGGCAAATTAATGTTGTCAAAATACACACTCAATTGATTATTAAAGACAGTGGCCCTGTACGGATGACTAGCAGACTCTATTTGTAATGTAGCTACATTCAGGTTGTTTTGAATAATATCGCTAACCACAATATTGATAGCATCGGCTGTTCCTGTGTTTTGAAAACGCACTACATAATGCAAATCTTTAGTAACATCGGATAATGCTATTTGAGTGCCTTCCAAACACGTTTTATCATTGGGGTCAAATGAATTGACTACCGTTTGCCGCATAGTAAACACATTGTTGGCTGGTGTCTCATCAATTAACGAAGTAGTAAGTTGTGCTGTAAAGTCCAAAATGTCACCACTATTGAGCGGTGGCGTATCAATAGGCGCATTCAAGTTCAAAACCAATAAATATTCTCTGGTTTGAAAAGGAGCAATAGCTGTAAAATCCCAAACCAATGTGTTTGCTGCTTGTGAGGTTACTGCAGGAATCGCCGAAACAAAATCGGCAACATTATCATTAAAAGTTACTGTTGCACTACCCGATTGCGTTTGTGTTCCCACATTTTTTATCAACACTTTATAGGTGGCATCAAAACCAGCTCTGGCTCTACTTACTGGAATTAGTGTCACTTCCAAATCGGGATGAACACCAACAGCCGTAAGACAAAAATCGGTATTGTAAGCATCACCCGTTGCCGCAAAAGTAGTCGAAACCGATGGTGGCGACACGGTAAAATAAGGTAAATTTTGCATGGATGGAACAATGGTAAAAGTACCTGTACCTACATAACGATTGAAAAAACCTAATCCATTTGTGAGCACTGTTATGGAACCCATACTAGAATTTATGTTCACCGGCAAACTAGCCAATGGAACAGCAGTACCACCACAATTATATTGTGCTGAACCGCTTATAATATTAAAATTAGGATTAGGCGATAATGGGCAATACGTATTTATAAAACTGGTGTTATTCCCGCCAGCCATTAGTGCCAATTCTTCTTCATCCACACAAATATGGGTCAAAGCCGAATTCATATAATCAACACAAGGTGGCATCATCAACAGCATTAAACAAGTAGAAATAACTCCATTCTTCATGTTCATAAAAACAAGATTTGGATTAAAACTACAAATAATGTTAGTGGCTCTTGTGCTACTCAAATCGAGCTCCGTAATTAAATTATAACTAATGGATATACTCTGTAAATTAGACATTAAATTAAAAGTCCCATCGGTAATTTGGTTGTGTGAGCAGTCTAAAGAAAGTAGGTTTTGCAAACCTGCACCACTAAAAAAAGTAAGGGAATTATAATTGCAACTCAAAGTAGTCATATTAACAAAATTAGCAATCCCTGAGAGGTCACTAATCCCTGCATCATTCACATACAATCCTATTACTGCTGCCGCTTCATTCACATCAATTTGCCCATCATTGTTAGTGTCGGTATCTGCATCCCCAGAACCATTATTGTTGGTATCTACACACAAATTATTGATTAAAGCATTTTTAAAATTGGCATCGGGGAAATTAATAATCTGTGCTTGAGAGACTACTCCAAACAACATACAAAATCCCAAGAAGTAGTTCTTTACCATCGCTATATTTTTTACAATGTATAAAATTATGAAAATAATTAGTACTAAAGTTTTAAATAGGGTGAATTAACTAAAATAAAGTAGTAACAATTACGAAATCTAATGCGGATTATTTGTTAATATCCAATAACCCTATCAGGGTTTTGAACCCTGATAGGAATAAAAGATTTTGGGTTTCAAAAAAGTTATTTTTGGGGTTTTGTTCGGGTTTTGTTCGGGTCTTGTTCGGAAAAGGTGCCGTTTTTCGGGGTTTTATCGAAGGATTCCCGAACAACACCCGAACAAATGGTATAAAATTGACCTAAAATTCATTGCTTTTTCGCAATATTCTAGTTCCGTAGGAACGATGCATATTGTAGCAACGGATTTTAATCCGTTGGCGAATAAATCAACAATAAATTTCAATCCATTGAAAATAACAAAAACAAAAAATCCGTTAGTTATCAAACACCAACGGATTTTGCTCATAAAAAAAGTAACAAAAACTACAATACATCCAATTCCTTCATGCACTGTTTCATCATTTGATAGGTGCGTTCAATATCGTTATCCAAGCCAATAGAAAAACGAATTAACCCATCTGTTAGTCCCATTTCGTGTTGTTCTTCCAATGGTATTTCGGAAGAAGTAGAAGTGCCTGGCGCACTAAATAGTGTTTTATAAAATCCTAAACTCACAGCAAGATAGCCAAGGTTTCGGTGTTGCATCAATTCCATTAGTTCGTTGGCTTTGTCCAATGTGCCTACATCCATCGTCATCATGCCACCAAAACCATACTCTTGGTTGATCATAGTCGCATACAACTCATGACTTGGATGACTTGGCAAACCTGGATAGACAATCTTTAATCCATCTTTTTCAAATTGTTGTGCCAAATACATCCCATTGTGGCTATGCTGTTTCATACGGATGTGTAGCGTGCGTAAGTTTTTTAGAATACTGGCAGCACGAAGACTATCCATCGTTGGACCTAATAGCATACTCGCGCCATCGTTTACATTCTTCAAATCGTTAATAAATGCTTGCGAAGCACATACTACACCGCCCACAGTATCACTACTACCATTGATAAACTTGGTCAAACTGTGAATGACAATATCAGCGCCCAATTTTGCTGGAGAAACTGATAGCGGTGAGAAAGTATTATCCACAACCAGCTTGATACCATGTGTTTTGGCAATCAAGGCAAGGTTTTCTATATCGGCAACTTCCAACAGTGGATTACTGACCGTTTCACAATACAATACTTTGGTATTCGGAGTGATAGCCAATTCCACTTGGTCTAGTTTTGTTATATCTACAAAATGGGTTTTAATGTTCCACTTTGGTAACATATTTTTCATAAAGGCATACGTGCCACCATAAATGGTTCTGCTCGATACGATTTCATCGCCAGCACTACACAACTGCATCAATACGGGTGTAATCGCTCCCATTCCCGAAGCCGCTACATTAGCACTTTCGGTTCCTTCCATAGCCGCTAAAGCTTGCCCTAAATATAAATTCATAGGCGAAGAGTGACGCGAGTATAAATAACAGCCTTCGGCATTGCCTTCAAAGGTGTCAAACATGGTTTTAGCCGAAAGAAAAGTATAGGTTGAACTATCAGATATAGAAGGGTTTACTCCTCCAAACTCACCAAAGTATTGCAGGTCTTGAATTTTATCAGCAGGATGGAAATTATTCATAGTTAGGAGTTATAAGTTTATAATGATTTTCTTTGAGATAGTTTACTATTGTTTAAAGTGGTTCAAAGTTGTCTATTATTAAAACAAAAATCAATACATTTGAAAATAATTAGATTTATTATCTATAAATACATAGTATTATAGTTTTAAAATCATAAAAACTACCAAAAACTCTTTTTAAACCGATAACTTTAAACCTGTAAACTATTTTAAACCCATAAACCACTATTGTAATGGATACCACCGATAAAAAACTGCTTGCCCTGCTGCAGCAAAACACTAAGAGAACCACCAAAGAACTCTCTGTAAAACTTCACTTGTCCGTTACTGCGGTGTATGAACGCATCCGAAAGCTGGAACGCGAAGGCATCATCAGCCATTATGTGGCTTTACTGAATAGGAATAAAATCAACAAAGGATTTGTGGTGTTTTGTCACATTAAATTAATCCAACATTCGAAAGAGTTTTTAACCAAGTTTGAGCAAGAAGTAGTAAAGCTTGATGAAATCCTAGAATGTTTTCACGTGAGTGGTGACTATGATTATATTCTAAAAATATGTGTAAAAGATATGGAAGAATACCGTGAATTTATGGTTACTAAGTTAACCACATTACAACACATAGGTAGTACTCACAGCACCTTTATGATAGGTGAAGTGAAAAATACTACCGAATTTGTCTTGTAAAAAAATTTAGCTAAAAAAGAGAATTAACAACTGAGCCGCTACTATCCTCAAAATCATGGTCAATGGATAAACAGTGGCATACGTTGAAGAAGGGATATCATTACCCGCTATTTTTAGAGCAAAAGTCAACGCTGGTGGATCGGTTGAAGCACCGGCTAATAAACCACATATCTCGAAATAGGTTTTTTTAAACCATACCATGGCTATAACTCCTACCAATAATAGTGGCAAAATGGTGATGACAATACCCATACTAATCCATATAAGTCCATTGCCACTAGCAAAAGCTTCCGCTACTTTGGAGCCACTACCCAATCCTACACTAGCTAAGAAGAGCGTAATACCTAGTTCGCGTATCATCAAATTAGCACTGGTAGTAGTATAGTTGTTTAGGTAGAGTTTGTTACCAAATCGGCTTAATAATAAAGCAATTATCAATGGTCCGCCTGCCAATCCTATTTTTACGGGTACAGGAATATTTGGAATTTGAAACGGAATACTTCCAAAGAAAATACCAATAACAATTCCCATAAATATAGGAGCTAAATCGGGCACTTCCAATCGTTTCATAGAATTCCCTAAAATAGTGGTTATTCGTGCCAATCCTTCTTTGGTTCCTACTACTTTAATAATATCACCAAGTTGAAGCGCTATGTTACCATTAGGAACCATTTCAATTCCTGCTCTGCTTAATCTGGTGAACGTAAAATCATGTTGGTTTATCTCAGGAATATCACCTAGTCGTCTATGCGTAATTTCTTTATTGGTTACCACTACACGACTAGAAACTAAGTTACTGTTCATGGCAGTTTTTAAATCCATATCACTTTCTGAACCTATCAGTAAGTGTAGTTTGTCAAAAAGATGTTGTGGTGCCACAATCAGCAATACATCGCCTTCGGCTAATACTTCATTGGGTGTTGGAGTAATTACTTTTCCTTTATGAAACATTCTTGAAACTACAATATGCGTAGGCAGCATTTCAAAAATGGTATGCAATGAACTACCTATAAGTTGTTTGTTTTCTAACTTCAAATGTTTAGAAATCACTTTGTCTTTACGCGTATCATTGACCTCTTCATGTTTCTCAATTTCCTGCTGGATGTTTACTTTAAATATTCTTTTTAAAAGTAACATGGCAATGATAATTCCAAAAACACCAAAAGGATACGCTACTGCATATGCCAATGTTACCATGGAATTATCTATATCTAAGTGATGTAAATTACTCAAAGTAGTTTGCGCAGCTCCAAGACCAGGTGTGTTGGTTACTGCTCCACTCATAACTCCTGTCATTACACCTATAGAATTACCAAAAAGAAAATACAAAACTACCGTGGTCAGTACGCCTAAAAATACAACAAAAGCAGCTAGAACATTTGAAACTAGTGCATTTTTATTAAGAGAAGCAAAGAAACCGGGACCAACTTGTAAGCCCAGTGTGTACACAAACAATACAAGTCCGAACTCTTTTAAGAAGTCTTTCAACTCAGGATTAACAGATACACCCATGAAGGAAAAAAATATCCCAACAAAAAGTACCCAAGTAACACCTAATGAAATACCAAATATTTTAATCTTTCCAAGCCAAATACCTAATGCAATGACTAATCCAAAAATAATGATGGTTTGTGGAATGGACTCTTTAGTGACTAAATCTGTTATCCAATTCATGGTTTTTATATTAAATGTAATTTCAATGGAAAGTTACTATTATTTCCATTGAAATTACAAAAGAGATTTAATTAAACTTGTGGACCAGCAGGAACCAATCGTTTTCCTTCTTCAGTATTAGTATACTGTTGGAAGTTTTTGATGTAACGTGCAGCTAAATCTTTGGCTTTACGTTCCCATTCTGCTTTGTCTTTATAAGTATCTCTTGGATCTAACAACCCTTCACTTACACCAGTTAGTGCAGTTGGAATTGTCAAATTTAGGAAAGGAATATGTTTGGTTTCGGCTTTATCAATTTCACTATTGATAATGGCATCAATGATGGCTCTTGTATTTTTAAGTGAAATTCTTTTGCCTGTTCCGTTCCATCCAGTATTTACCAAGTAAGCTTTAGCTCCATGTTCTTTCATCTTTCCAATTAATGTTTTAGAATACATCGTTGGGTGTAATGTTAAGAACGCTTCCCCAAATGCTGGAGAGAATGATGGTTCTGGTTCAGTAATTCCTCTTTCAGTTCCGGCCAATTTTGAAGTATAACCACATAAGAAATGGTATTGTGCTTGGTCGTCATCTAGTATAGACACTGGAGGTAAAACCCCAAAGGCATCAGCTGAAAGATAAATGATTTTACTAGCATGTCCCGCTTTTGATGGTAATACAATTTTATTGATGTGATAAATTGGGTAAGACACACGAGAGTTTTCAGTGATTGAATGGTCAAAATAATTAATTTCACCATACTCATCAACAATAACATTTTCTAAAAGTGCATCTCGTTTAATAGCTCTCCAAATATCGGGTTCGTTGTTCTCTGTTAAGTCAATAACTTTAGCATAACAGCCACCTTCATAATTGAATACGCCATTATTGTCCCATCCGTGTTCGTCATCACCTATCAAATATCGTTTTGGGTCAGCAGATAAAGTAGTTTTTCCAGTTCCAGAAAGGCCAAAGAATATAGCAACATCTCCTTTTTCTCCTACGTTAGCAGAACAGTGCATTGACGCCATTCCTTTTAGTGGAAGATAATAATTCATCATGGCAAACATTCCTTTTTTCATTTCACCACCATACCAAGTACCGCCAATGATTTGGATTTTCTCGGTCAAATTAAACATCACAAAGTTTTCGGAATTCAAGCCTTGCTCTTTCCAATTTGGATTGGTTGTTTTGGAACCATTCATAACCACAAAATCAGGTTCTCCAAAAGTTTCTAATTCATAAATAGAAGGTCTAATGAACATATTAGTTACAAAATGGGCTTGCCAAGCTACTTCCATAATAAAACGCACTTTTAATCGGGTATCAGCATTGGTACCACAAAAAGCATCCACTACATAAAGTTTTGGTGACGTTGAAAGTTGTTCTAAGACAAGAGATTTTAAATCATCCCAAATTTCTTTAGTAGTAGGGAAATTAACTTTATCATCCCAGTAAATAGTATCTTTAGTAATATCGTCTTTTACAATATATCTATCTTTAGGTGAACGACCAGTAAATATCCCTGTTTTTACAGCAACAGCGCCAGTGTCAGTCAAAGCACCTTTTTCATATCCTTTTCTTTTATGGGAAACTTCCGCTTGATATAATTCTTCATAAGAAGGATTGTATACTACTTCATGGTAACCTGTGATGCCTAAATCGTGTAATTCCTTAATAATTCTAATGTTTTTCATAATAAATAGATTTTATGTTTAGATTTTGCTCATAAATAAGTGATTAACTTACACTCCAAAGTTCGTGTTTTTGACTATTGAAAAAACTGATAATTATCATAAAAAAAATAAATCTACGAAAACGTTTTCATTGACTGGCAAGGGTTTCAGCGTTTTTTTGTCATCGCCTACTGTGTATAGAAATAAACCATACAAGAACAGAACAGTATTCCATTTAACGGTTTTGAAATCGGAATTAATTTGCCAAAACACTACTCAAAAAACCGCCAGAAAATCCACAATTGAGTTTGCTTTTTAAAAAAACTGTCCGCAATTCATAATACCAAAAAACATTTGTAATTTTGCAACACAAAAATAAACACACACACAAAATTTAAACTATGAGTTCATTTGACGTTGTCATTATAGGTTCGGGTCCAGGCGGATATGTTTCTGCAATTCGTTGTGCCCAATTAGGTTTCAAAACTGCTATCATTGAAAAATATGCCACTTTAGGCGGTACTTGCTTAAACGTAGGTTGTATTCCATCCAAAGCATTATTGGCTTCTTCACATCATTATGAAGAATTACAGCATTTTGCCGACCATGGAATTGAGGTTTCGGGTGAAGTAAGAGTAAATCTAGAAAAGATGATTGCCCGAAAACAAGCGGTAGTGGATCAAACTAGTGGTGGTGTAAAATTTTTGATGGACAAAAACAAAATCACTGTTTTCAATGGTTTGGGTTCCTTTGTAGATGCTACTCATGTCGCCATTGCAAAAGCAGATGGTACTTCAGAAACTATTGAAGGTAAAAACATCATTATAGCAACCGGTTCTAAACCTTCTAATTTGCCTTTTATCAAATTAGATAAAGAAAGAATAATCACTTCAACCGAAGCGTTGAAATTACCTGAAGTTCCAAAACATTTAGTTATTATTGGTGGTGGTGTGATTGGGATTGAGTTAGGACAAGTGTATTTAAGATTGGGTGCACAAGTTTCGGTAGTAGAATTCATGGACAGAATTATTCCAGGAATGGATGCTAGTTTGTCAAAAGAATTAACCAAAGTATTAAAAAAACAAGGCATGAAATTCTACGTTTCACACAAAGTGAAATCGGTAGAAAGAAAAGGAAAATCGGTAACCGTTCAAGCCGAAAATGCTAAAGGAGAATTAATTTCTCTTGAAGGCGATTATGCTTTAGTATCAGTTGGTCGTCGTCCTTATACTGACGGATTAAATGCCGATAAAGCTGGAGTTACAATTACAGATAGAGGAATGGTTGAAGTAAACGACCATTTACAAACCAATATACCAAACATTTACGCTATTGGTGATGTCGTTCGTGGTGCCATGTTAGCACACAAAGCCGAAGAAGAAGGTGCTATGGTGGCTGAAATTATTGCTGGACAAAAACCACATATCGATTATAATTTAATTCCAGGTGTAGTTTATACTTGGCCAGAAGTAGCTGCTGTTGGAAAAACAGAAGAGCAGTTAAAAGAAGCTGGTGTGGCTTACAAAGCAGGAAGTTTTCCTTTCAAAGCGTTAGGAAGAGCGCGTGCTGGTGGAGATTTAGACGGATTTGTAAAAATACTAGCCGATGCTAAAACTGATGAAGTGTTAGGTGTTCACATGATTGGTGCGCGTTGTGCAGATTTAATAGCCGAAGCCGTAACCGCTATGGAATTCAGAGCATCTGCCGAAGATATTTCGAGAATGTCTCATGCGCATCCCACTTTTGCAGAAGCGATGAAAGAAGCAGCATTAGCCGCGACTGATAATAGAGCGTTGCACATTTAGTGTTCAATTGTAAGTATTACAAAAAGCCGTTTCAATTGAAACGGCTTTTGTATTTATTAAAAATATTTTTTCTTCAACCAAAAGGCAACCCTAACTAACAGTATCAGTGCTGGAACTTCTACCAAAGGCCCAATAACTCCTGCAAATGCCTGACCACTATTAATTCCAAAAACACCAATGGCTACAGCAATAGCCAATTCAAAATTATTACCCGATGCAGTGAACGATAAAGCAACCGTATCACGATAATTCGCGCCAACTTTTTTAGCTACAAAAAACATTAGAAAAAACATAATGCCAAAGAATATCACCAAAGGAATAGCAACTCTAATCACATCAAGAGGCAAATCAACAATCATTTCCCCTTTTAAGCTAAACATGACAACTATTGTAAATAATAATGCAATTAAAGTAATCGGAGAAATAAAAGGAATAAACATTTGATTAAACCACTTCTCACCTACATACTTGAGAATAAAATACCGACTAATCAAAGCCAATACAAAAGGAATTCCAAGATAAATCCCAACAGTAGTAGCTATTTGTGCAATGGTAATAGCTATTGGTAATCCTTTGATACCAAATAAAGGTAACATCACTTCCAAATAAAAATAAGCATACAAACTAAAAAACAACACTTGCAGCAAACTGTTTATACCTACTAAACCAGCTGTTAACTCTCGATTACCTTCTGCTAGTTCGTTCCAAACAATTACCATCGCAATACAAGGTGCTAAGCCAATTATAATTAAACCTGTCATGTATTCGGGATAATCGTGTAAAAAGGTAATGGCCAACAAAAACATTAAGAATGGTCCAACTATCCAAGTAATAAACAAAGAGGTGAAAATCAGTTTGGGTTGCTTGAATATTAATGGAATTTTGGCAAAATCTACTTTAGTCAAAGGTGGATACATCATCAAAATTAGTCCAATAGCTAAAGGAATATTAGTCGTTCCCGAAGACATGGTATCAAAAGCTTTTGCAACAGCAGGAAGCAAATAACCTATGCCAACTCCTATTCCCATGGCTAGAAATATCCAAAGTGTTAGGTAATTATCAAGGAAGTTTAATCGTTTACGTGTAGGCATATTTATTTAATTTGAGAAAAAACGAAATACATTTCACTTGCAATTTGTAAACTTCGTTCAGCATATTTTTCGTTCATGAGTTCGGTTCCGTCAAATGCTTTTGGGTCATCATATTTTATGGGAAATCGGGCTTCTGCTCCAAAAACCATCGGACAACCTTCATCTGCATTATTGCAAGTCATGATGGCTCCAAAGTAATTTTTCGGATTAAAATCATCAAAATAGGTCTTAGAAAAACAGATAATCGGATGTTTATTTTTATCAAATTTCACAGCATAAACTGGATTTTTTTCTTCGGATAACTTTTGAATTTCAAAACCTTGATTGGTTAAAGTTTCGGCTACTTTTGGAAACATAGCTGTTGCTTCTGTTCCACCAGAATAACAGTAAACATTTTTAATCCCAAAATGAAACGCCATAGTTTGCGCCCAAATTTGAGACAAATGACTTCTACGGGAATTGTGTGTGCAAATAAAGTTCAATCGAATTTCTTCATTAGCATTTACTTTATTTTGAATGTAATCGACTAAAGGCTGAAGTATATCCTTTCGGTTGTCTGAAATAGCATTAGCATCAAGACTTTTAATTGTTTTTTGTAATGTAGTATTCATAAGTATTATTTCTTTTGGAATGTACAAAAAATAAAATTTTGTACTGTATTAAAGGGTGTTTGGTGATCTTGAGTAAAGCTCATTTGCAAATCAAAATCATTTGCAAAAACCGATTTAAACTTAGCTTCAGAATATTGAGCTATTTCTAATCCGCTACATTTCAAAGGGCCATTCTCTGAAAATGTTCCCAAAAACAAATATCCTTTATCGTTGAGCGCATGAGTTACAATATCACTATAGGTAGCAATATCTTCGGGTGAAGTTAAAAAATGAAATGAAGCTCTATCGTGCCAGACATCAAATTTGATTTCAGGTTTGAAATCTAAAATATCGGAAACAATAAAAGTTACTTGACTTGCTTTTTCTCCTAATCTTTTCTTTATACGATGAATAGCATTTTCAGAAATGTCTAAAAGATACAAATTAGTATATCCCATTTCCAATAAATTGTCAATCAAATAACTATCGCCACCACCAATATCAATAATTTTAGCATCTTTTGGAATTGAATGCTCTTCAAAAAAATCTAATGATGTTTCGGGTCTTTGTTGGTACCAACTTACTTCTGTTTCTTGCTTATTAGCAAAAACATTTTCCCAATGTTCTTTTTTATTCATAACAATACTATTTTAACAACAACCCGAATTCGGAGTGCAACATGAAGTTTCTTTTTGCTTCCACTCGCCTAGTTGAACTTTGAGTTTTTCTGTTGGAATACCACAATTGTCTTTGGCTAAACAATCGGTTAACTTAGATTTTAATTGAAAATTTGTACCGTCAAAATCCAAACTAAATTTCCCAATGGTAGTTGCCATTTGATATTCAACTTCAATTTCTAAATCGGGAATCTCTAATACTTTTTCTGATAGTTCAATGATATTTACCAATTTCTCTGGATGCAAACGATGGTCATAATCATTGGCTTCCCATAATTGAAAATTGGCTACTTCTTCGTTGCGAACTGTTCCTCCACAATCTATAAAATGTTTGGTTACTTTTCCCACTTCGGTAACATGAAAATGATAAGGAACCAAATCCCCATTGGGTAATTGAAAAGCGATAGTTGACAACTTTTTTAATTCGTTTTTAATTTCTGAGAGTTTCATATTTGTGTTTTAATATTGATTAGTAAATAGTTAGCAACACTTGCTATTCAATTTGTTTGTAATAGAACCAAAGTGACTAACAATTTTAGCAATCGTTTCCGGATTGATACAATAGCAAATAGCTGTTCCTTCAATACTTCCTTTGATAATATTAGCATTTTTAAGTGCTGCCAAATGCTGAGAAACAGTGGGTTGCGCCAGCGGTAATTCGTTAACAATATCACCACAAATACAAGTATCAACAGAGAGTAAATAGTCTACAATAGCTATTCTAGCTGGATGCGACAATGCTTTGAATAAAGTTGCCATTTCATTGTGTTCGGTTGAAAACGATTCAGTTTTTGAAGCTCCCATATTTCTATTTATTATTATATTGCAATATTACGATAAATAAATATAATCTACCTAATAAAAATCATTAATTTTTGAACATGATTATAAAACCAAAAATCAAATATTTTGAGCCCATCTCTTAATTTTTTTTTACTACTTTTGAAATCTTAATAAATATGAGTCATGGCAACAGTAACATTAGGTGGAAATCAAATCCACACCAGTGGTGAATTACCAAAAGTAGGTTCAAAAGCACCCAATTTTCAATTAGTTAAAACCGATTTAAGTACAGCAACTTTGTCCGATTATGCGGGCTCAAAAGTCGTATTGAATATATTTCCAAGTATTGATACAGGAACTTGTGCAACCTCAGTAAGAACATTTAACGCTAAAGCAAGTGCTTTGAATAACACTAAAGTTCTATGCATTTCACGTGATTTGCCTTTTGCCCAAAAACGTTTTTGTGGCGCTGAAGGAATTGAAAATGTAGAAAATTTATCAGATTTTAAAACAGGTAGTTTTGGTAAAGACTACGGACTAGAAATTGTTGATAGTGTTTTGGCAGGTTTACATTCAAGAGTAGTTATTATTTTGGATGAAAATGGTACTGTAACTTATGCAGAACAAGTTCCAGAAATTGCTGATGAACCAAATTATGAAGCGGCTTTAGCTGCACTATAATTCAGTCCTAAATGGAATTTCAAAAAGACAACTCCTTTTTTTCTGGTCGTTTAAAAAGTATAGGTTTTGCTGTTAAAGGTGCTTATAAATTAATCACTACTGAGCATAGTGTAATGGTGCAATCTTCATTAGCTGTAGTTATGATTATTGCTGGATTTGCACTTCATATTTCCAGAATAGAATGGATGATGCAAATACTAGCTTTTGGATTAGTTTTGGGCATTGAAAGTTTAAATACAGCTGTTGAAAAAATAGCCGACTTTATTCATCCTGAATTTCACGACAGAATAGGTTTTATTAAAGATATCGCTGCTGGTGCTGTGATGTTTGCGGCTGCAGCTGCTATCGCAGTAGGTTTATTAATTTATGTGCCTAAATTTCTATAATCTTTCTATTAAATTTCTATTTTTATAGCATTATAAGTAACCAATGGCAAAAACAGTAAAAAAAGAACCTAAAGAGAAAGACCCTCAAGTAGAACTTAAAATTCTTAAAACCAAAAAGCAATACCGCGTTTTGGCTGGGTTTTTAATGGTGCTTTTAGCTGTTGCGTTTTTGGTTTCTTTTATTTCCTTTTTTGTTTCAGGAAACGGCGTTGGTTATGGTCAAGCCGATCAAAGTGCAGTTGACGCATTTACTGATAGAAATGAAACAGTAGAAAATTGGTTAGGAAAATTTGGTGCCTATATAGCTGATTTATTTATTTACCGTGGTTTTGGTGTTGCTTCTTTTCTTTTTGTAAAACTTATTTTCCTTAGTGGTGCATTTCTGCTTTTAGATTTGCCTATTCGCAAACTCAAAAACACTTGGTTTTGGGATTTATTTGCAATTGTTGTTATTTCAATATTATTTGGCTTTGCAGCTTATACTTTACCAGAATTAGGTGGAACTGTTGGTTATGAAATGAACCTTTTTCTGCA
Source organism: Flavobacterium sp. RSB2_4_14 (assembly GCF_051547085.1). Classification (NCBI taxonomy): domain Bacteria; kingdom Pseudomonadati; phylum Bacteroidota; class Flavobacteriia; order Flavobacteriales; family Flavobacteriaceae; genus Flavobacterium; species Flavobacterium sp. RSB2_4_14. Next base: position 260,748 of record NZ_JBPTTL010000003.1, on the reverse strand, counting down.
AGATTATATCGGAAAGACTGGAACAGTTTTACTACTTGTCTTTTCAATAATCATTTACTTAATATTCAAAATAAAAATATCACCCGACGCTATTAAAACTTTCTTTGAGAAAAAGAAAAAAGACATTAGCGATGATTTGACATCTATGACAACTTCCAACACAGGAGTTGATTATAATTTAGAAGAATTTGCCGTTGAAGAGGAAGAAGAAATAATAGAACCAACCCTCAAAACTTCACAGTTTGAAATTAATAAAGAGTCATTAAAACCAACAATTGAAAATGCCTCTGAAATTAATTTAGAACCTACAATAAAAACAGTTACACCTTCACCAGAACCTCATATTATTGAAACAAATGATGATGCATTTGTTATTGAAGTAACCAATGATGAAGACGTAATGGAAGAGAATTTGGCTGCCAAACTCGTTGAAGATTTTGGACTATTCGATCCAACTTTAGAGCTTTCCAATTATAAATTTCCAACAATAGATTTACTAAAAGAATATACCTCTGTCGGAATTACAATCAATCAAGAAGAGCTAGAAGAAAACAAAAACCGAATTGTAGAAACGTTAAAAAACTACAAAATAGAAATTGCTCAAATCAAAGCTACCGTTGGACCATCAGTAACTTTGTATGAAATAGTTCCAGAAGCTGGTATTCGTATTTCAAAAATAAAAAGTTTGGAGGATGATATTGCTTTATCCCTTTCTGCACTCGGGATTCGTATCATTGCTCCTATTCCAGGAAAAGGAACAATTGGTATTGAAGTTCCAAACAAGAACCCAACTATGGTTCCGATGAAGAGTGTCATTTCTTCAGCTAAGTTTCAAGAAGCTGAAATGGAATTACCTATCGCTTTAGGGAAAACCATTTCAAACGAAACCTTTGTAGTTGACTTAGCCAAAATGCCTCACCTATTGATGGCTGGAGCAACTGGACAAGGAAAATCAGTAGGATTGAATGCAGTTTTAACTTCATTGCTTTATAAAAAACATCCAGCAGAAGTAAAATTTGTATTGGTCGATCCAAAGAAAGTTGAACTTACCCTTTTCAATAAAATAGAAAGACATTATTTAGCTAAATTACCCGATACTGAAGATGCTATTATTACTGATAACAACAAGGTAATCAATACCTTGAACTCTCTTTGTTTGGAAATGGATAACCGTTATTCGTTATTGAAAGATGCCATGGTGCGCAACATTAAGGAATACAACGAAAAGTTTAAAGGACGAAAATTAAATCCTGAAAATGGTCACCGTTTCTTGCCATACATCGTCTTAGTAGTTGACGAGTTTGCCGACTTGATAATGACTGCAGGAAAAGAAGTAGAAACTCCCATCGCTCGTTTAGCTCAGTTAGCGCGAGCTATTGGAATACATTTAATAATTGCGACACAACGTCCATCGGTAAATGTAATCACAGGTATGATTAAGGCGAACTTTCCAGCTCGTATTGCCTTTAGAGTAACGTCAAAAATTGATTCAAGAACTATTTTAGATACTGGTGGTGCTGACCAATTAATCGGTCGAGGTGATTTGTTATTTTCAAATGGAAATGACTTGGTAAGGGTGCAATGTGCCTTTGTTGATACTCCCGAAGTAGAAAAAATTGTAGAATATATTGGTTCTCAAAAAGCATATGCTAGTGCCTATTTACTTCCAGAATATGTTGGTGAAGATGGCGGTAGCGTCAATTTGGAAGTTGATATTTCGGAAAGAGACAGCATGTTTAGAGAAGCAGCCGAAATAATAGTAACCGCTCAACAGGGTTCGGCATCATTATTGCAGAGAAAGTTGAAACTGGGTTACAACCGCGCTGGTCGATTGATTGATCAATTAGAAGCAGCTGGAATTGTAGGTCCATTTGAAGGAAGTAAAGCGCGAAGTGTAAACATTCCAGACTTGACTTCATTAGATCATTTTTTTTCCAATGAACAAAACAATTTATAAAATGAACAAAATAGTATCAATTGCATTATTATTACTTGTGGGTTTAACTACAAATGCTCAGGATAAAAAAGCAAAAGATTTATTAGACCAAGTAACGGCTAAGATTAAAACCTACGATAACGTTACTATTGATTTCAAATACACTCTCAATAACAGTAAAGAGAATATCAATAAAGAAAGTAAAGGAAACCTATTATTGGAAGGTAATAAATATGTGCTAAACTTTATGGGTATAACCAAGATATATGACGGAAAAAAAAGCTACACCATCGTTCCCGAAGATGAAGAGATAACTGTTTCTAGTTTGAATGAAAAAGATGAAAATGCTATAACTCCTTCAAAAATGTTGACTTTTTTTAATAATGGTTACAAATATTACTGGGATATACCTCAGGATTTAAAAGGGCGTAAAATACAGTATATCAAATTAGTACCAACTAACTCAAAAGACCAACGAAAAGAAATATTATTAGGAATAGATTCCCAAACAAAAAACATTTACAACGTAATTGAAATGGGCAAAAATGGTACTAAAACCACGCTCACTGTTAATTCTTTTAAAACCAATCAACCTTTGTCAAAAAATCAGTTTACCTTTGTGGCGAGTAAATATCCAAATTACTACATCAATAAAATAGACTAAACTCGAGGTGAAAATACTTGACAGGTACTTATTAAAATCCTTCCTGATTACATTTACAACAGTATTTGTAATCCTTTTTTTTATATTCGTTTTGCAGGTTGTTTGGCTATTTATTTCTGAGTTAGCCGGAAAAGACTTAGATATCTTTATGATTATCAAGTTTTTACTATTTAAAATGCCAAGCATTATTCCGTTAGTATTACCACTATCCGTATTATTAGCTTCCATTATGACTTTCGGGAGTTTAGCTGAAAACTATGAGTTTGCGGCCATGAAATCTTCTGGTATATCGTTACAACGTGCCATGCGCAGTTTGACCTATTTCATTATCCTTTTGAGCATTGTTGCCTTTATTTTTGCTAATAATGTTATTCCGTATGCCGAATATAAATTCATTAATTTCCGAAGAAACATTGCACAAGTAAAACCTGCCATGGCCATTGCCGAAGGACAATTCAGCGAAGTAGGACTTTACAATATTAAAGTAGAAAAAAAATCAGGAGAAAACGGCAGATTTCTAAGCCAAGTTACTATCCACAAAAAATCAATTTTAGGTTCGGGAAGTAATACCGTTATCAAAGCAAAAAAAGGTGAGTTAATTAGTAACGAAGACTCTAATGTTTTGAAATTAGTGCTTAAAGATGGTAACTATTATGAAGATATTATTCCGAAGAAATTTGAAGAACGAAATAAAGTCCCTTTTGCCAAGAGTGAATTTAAAAAATATGTAATAAATATTGATTTGTCTAAACTAAATAACGCCAATTTAGATGAAGAACAAATCACGAATACCAATTCGATGTTGACTGTTGGTGAGTTAAAGTTCACACTAGACTCTTTAGAAAAAAATTACAAAAAAGATTTAATTTCCTTTACAGAAAATATTAATCAACGTGCCACAATTACCAACAGAATAGTTCCAGATAATATAAATAAAACTGACCTTAGTTTCAACAATATATTACAAAACTTTAGCGATACCGATAAATCCAATATTCTAAAAGCTGCTAGCAGTAATGTAGAATCTATAAATTTTAGTCTTGAATCTTCCAAATATGAAATGGAAGACAAACAAAAAAATATTAACCAACATTGGATTGCGTTATATGATAAATTTGTGATTGCGTATGCTTGTCTTTTAATGTTTTTCATTGGAGCACCTTTAGGAGCAATTATTAGAAAAGGTGGTTTGGGATTGCCAATTGTTTTTTCAATACTCATTTTTATCATCTTTCACTTCATCAACACTTTTGGTAAAAAAGTAGCAGGACAAGACGAAATTAGTCCTTTCATGGGTTGTTGGATGTCTTCTTTTGTTTTAACTCCATTAGCCATTTTACTAACTAAAAGAGCTACTGATGATAAAGGGTTTAGTCTCAATTTTGATGGACTACTTGTTTTAATTACTCGATTTTTCCCAGCATCGACATCAAACAAATTGGAACCTCAAATTGCTAATGCTGAGTTAGTAGAAAATATTGATGCAGTTAAAATTAAAGAATTCATCAAAGTCACACCAGTAAATACTGTTACAGAACAAAAAGTAGCAACAGAAGAGACAATCGCAATAGAAATTCTTATCAAAAAATATAACAAATTTAATCTACTTGCTTTACTCAGTTATGTTGCTTTGCTAGGTCTTTTTATTCCGGGAAAACCTGATTCAGTTCTGATTATTTTGGTGACACTTTTAGCAGCGACTATTTTTTATTATTCCCTATTTAAAGTACAACAACAATTATTGACTATGAGTAGACAAACCAATACTTCGTTAGATTTATCTTTGTTTATAATCCTAGCTGCAGGATTTCCATTTTACATCCTATTTTACATTTACAATAGATTATTTGTCAACAAACTTATTTTAGCATCAAAAAATACCCTTTAATGGAATTAGAAAACATACAACTTAACACTATCGAAGAAGCTATAGAAGACATCCGTCAAGGAAAAGTCATTATAGTGGTTGACGATGAAGACCGAGAAAATGAAGGTGATTTCCTGGCAGCAGCAGAAAAGGTAACTCCCGAAATGATAAACTTCATGGCAACTCATGGTAGAGGATTAATCTGTGCTCCTTTAACAGAGAAACGATGCCACGAATTAGAACTACACTCCATGGTCAAGAATAATACTGACCACATGGAAACCGCTTTTACAGTTTCTGTGGATTTAAAAGGACATGGCGTAACTACAGGCATCTCAGCAGCTGACAGAGCAAAAACCATATTAGCATTAGTTAATGAAGACACCAAACCCTATGAATTAGCGCGTCCAGGACATATTTTTCCGCTTACAGCTAAACAAGGTGGTGTTTTGCGAAGAACAGGACACACAGAAGCTGCAATTGACTTTGCGAGACTAGCTGGTTTTAAACCTGCTGGCGTGATTGTTGAAATAATGAATGAAGATGGAACAATGGCTCGCCTTCCTCAACTAGTAACAGTGGCACAAAAGTTTGGGCTGAAACTAGTTTCTATTGAAGCCTTAGTTGCCTATAGAATGCAACACGACAGTTTGATTGTCAAGAAAGAAGATTTTGATATTGAAACACGTTTTGGTACATTCCGATTGAGAGCTTATCAACAAACTACGAATAAGCAAGTTCATTTAGCGCTAACTAAAGGAAGTTGGAATGCTGGCGAATCAGTGCTCACTCGTATAAACTCTACACAAGCTAACAATGATATCTTGAATACATTAACGAATGAGGTAGACAAGAAATTAGACGACATGTTTAAACGCATTAATGAGGAGGGAAAAGGTGCTGTTTTATTTATCAACCAAGAAACCGACTCCTCTGATTTAATAAACCGATTAACCGAACTAAGACAATTACAAACAGAAGGTATTCTTAAAGCACCTCAAATTAAAATGGATGTAAAAGATTTTGGAATAGGCGCACAAATATTACACGATATTGATATTTCAAAAATACGATTGGTGTCCAACTCTACTCAAGCCAAGCGTGTAGGAATGATTGGTTATGGATTGGAAATCACAGAATATGTACCTTATTAAGTATAACAAATACTGATTAGACAAAAAGCCCGAAACTTTAGTTTCAGGCTTTTTTTTATAAAAGAAAAAGGAATTTTCTTTTATAAAAGTGTCTGCAACCGAAATAGAAATACCACTAACTATCCCGGCGCAAACACATCCTCAATTATATTATATACATGTTATGCAATGAGAACATGTTATTGTATTCGGATAGGTCTTTTGAGCCTCTTTAATTGCTTTGTGTATGTGCTTAAAATGTCCCAGAAATTTTCGATTGATCATATTGGGTAAAAAATCGCAATTACTTTTGTGCAATTCATGAAAGCCTTTTTTCCCCGGATAACAACTGACATAAAATAGTTCCATTTCCTTTAATTCTTTTTTCAAAATTAGAACCAATAAAATTCTAATCCTTACGGAAAACCGTAACGAGTGAAAAAAAATTTAAGCTAGGATCTTACTATATAATGCCTAAGTCTTTGGCAATAGCAATGAGGTGAATTGAGTTGGATGCTTTGAAATAATCTTTAAGCTTACTAATGCGTTTTTCAATAGCACTTCTGCTATTGGGTGTTATTCCTTGTGCCTTGAATTGAGTTTCTATTTCATCTTGGCTGATACCTTTTGATAATTGCTTGATGAGTAGAATATCAACTTCATCAATCTCGCGAGTTTTTTTATCTTTAAAGATGTATTCCAGTTCGGGAGAAATATAAATATCGGTAGTAGTGAATACTTGCTGTATTGCTGTTTTTAGTTGGTCAATACTTCTTCTGCCTTTGTGGATATAGGCGTTAATATGGTTATTTTCAAATAGCGATTTTATTCGGAACTTTTTGTCCTCAATCGAATAAACAATCACCTGGATATTGGGCTGAATCGCTTTAATTCTAGCAATGGCTTCATCTCCAGTTTTTATTTGTACTTCTCTAAAATCGGTTTCAAAAGAAAGATCGGAGATAAACAAATCATAAGGTTCATTATCGGCTAATGCTTTTTTTACTCTTAATAGGGCATCATCACAATATTTAACATGGTCAATATGGGTTATGCCTAACTCTTTTAGAATTTGGTTCAATGCTATATTGATACTATCAACATCTTCGGCAATCAAAACTTTCTGAAACATAGCTTCTTATTTTGGAATATTAATCACTATTCTAAAACCTTTTTGGGTTTCGTTATCAAAAATAAGCGTTCCTTTGATAGCATGAATACGGTTTTCCGCATTCTGTAAACCTTTTTTTTGAAGCGTTCCATTCAAAATTCCTATTCCATTATCGGTATATTTAATTTCAATGTGTTTTGAAAAATTGTTGAAACTAATAATAACAAGAGTACTTTTACTGTGCTTTTTCATGTTAACCATCAATTCTTGCAAAACTCTGTAAACTGCTATTTTAATCTCTTTTTTTAGTTTGTTCCAATCGATTGTGGTATATCCATTGACGATAACATTTACATGTTGATTACTGTAATTATTGAGTAAATCGACAAGCAATTCGCTGTAGTTTTCGCCTGTATCAATTTGGCTATTATCGCCAGAAATATTTCGAGTTCGGGTGTAAATAGTATCAAGGTTTTCGAGTAAAGTTTCCTTAATTTCTGGGTTCTTTAAATCTTGTGTTTCGGCAAAAGTCATGGCTTGAAAAACATCATTCGCCAATTCGTCATGTATTTTTTTGGAAATTCTAGTTTCAGTGGCATAAACTGATCCTTTGAGTTTTTGTCTGTTGCGGTAACGCACTAGCAGTATGATGAAAAGTGACAAAATAGTAACCGTGATGAGTATAATCACCACTATTTCTTTTTGCGTTTTATAGTGTTCTTTTTCTTCAATAGCTTTTTTGGAATCGTATTTAATTTTGACAAATTGGTTTTTGGCAGATTGTCGAACTTTATAAATACTATCGGTCAATGAAATTTGTTGTAACGCCAGTTTCTTTGCTCTGATTGGTTCGCTATTGGCAATCATGAACTTCAATGCTTCTATTTCATCATCGGGACTATTTACATTTTTAGCGGCTTCGTAGGCATTTTGGGCAAATGCTAATGCTAAAGATGAGTCAGTATTTTGATAGTATTCTGACATGTGCATGTAGGAAGCAATTAATTCATAGTCATTTTTGAGATTAGTTCTAATTGATAATGATTTTGTAAGGTAGATTATAGCGTTTGGATTGTTGGCTTTAAAATAGGCATACCCTAGATTATCCAATGCTTTGGCGTACTGCATTTTATCTGCTTGTAAAGAATCATTTGTAATTATTTTACTTAGGATAGTTATGGCTTTGCTAAATTCTTTTTTTTCTAAGTATACATAAGAAATATTGTTTTTAACAATCGCCTTATCCAACTCTTTTAATGAATAACTGTAGCATTTATTAAAATACAGTAAAGCTTCATCATAATTATATTGTTCTAAATAAGCTAGACCAAGCAGATTGTAGATAGTGGGAAAGTATATTGGATTCTTACAATTTTCAAGTGCTATTGTTACGGTCTCTTCACTACCAGCAAAATCACAATATTTTTGCTCTATTGAAGCTATTTGCAGTAAGCTATAAACAATTTGTTCCGAACTTTGAGCTACAGACTTTGACTTATGAAAATAATAAAAAGCACTGTCATATCGCTGCTTTTCTACCCATTTAAATGCTACTTCATTGTAACTGTCATATTGCGCTTTGGAAGATTCCTTATCTATTTCAAAATCCTTAGTACAAGATTGAAATACAAAACCAAGCAAAAAAATCGGGAAAAGGAACCTTTTGAGTTTCATTTCCCGAAATTATTAATTTAATCTATACAGAAACTATTTCTGATAAAAAAATTATGGTTTTGGTTTTAAAAAGTAGTTTAGAAATCAAAAAACAATTCAATTATCTGGGACTATAAGTCAAACATAAATTAGATATAGTACTCCTGGATTGGCATTTGTGGATTTTGCATAAAAATGCAATGTTGTTTTTACATTCATTTTGGTAACCTTTAAATTGAACAATAAGTTAAGGTTTATCTCAAAACAAGATGTTCATTAAATGGTTATTATACACTGTGGGGTTGTAAACCCTAATGAATAAAAGCTTTTCCAGTTTTACTAACCATTTTGCGAGACCCAGATTTTACTGTTTTTTAGGGTCTCGATTTTGCACCTTGAAATTTGATAAAGATTGTATTCTTTTGAAGTTTTAGAAAACAAAAAACCCCGAAATTCTTAAGATTTTCGAGGTTTTGTTGAGAATTGAAATTAATTTAGCGGAGAAAGAGGCTCCGCAACTCTTATATTTTTATCAGTGTTTTCAAGGCTTCGCAAAGGTCATTTTTTAATAGGTACACGAATAGGGTAACTAATTTTGACTACTTCGATTTTAGCAATGTAAACATACGAAAATTAATAATAGGTTGTTTGTTTTTTTATTGATTATTTTTAATAAAAATTATTTTATCTAATAACTATTGTCTTTTAAAATAGAAGAAATAATGCTTATCCTTTTTTTAGCTTTTAGGAAGTATAAAAAATGCTGAATTTTTCTTTTACTACTCAAAAGTGATTAATGTAGTTTTTATTGCTTCTTTCAATTTAGATTCAACTTTGATTTCTTCAGCAAAATCGGACCAATTTTTTATTACCTCGCTCGTTTGTTGGATGATTTCTGTTGCTTTTTTTATGTTCATCGATTTGGCAATGGTCACTATATCCTCTTTAGTGATTGCATTTCTTTTACCGTTAATACTTAAAGCATGCTGACTTACCCATTCGCTACCGGGTCTGTAGGCGTGACAGATATCGTAGGCTGGTGTTAATTCCCAGTCTTGGTCTTTTCTTAGTCGGAAGGCAAAGTTTTTGGTATGATCATCACAGTTGCGGGCCATTACGTTAAAGACCATTCTGCGAAACATTTGTTCGGCTTGAGGATAAGGAAGTCTCAACAATCTCATGGTTTGGAATAGCTGTTCATAGCTATAGCTATTTACATTATTAAAATCAAAGTGTTGTATGGCGTAAAAGGTTTGAATATGGTGTTTGATATCGCCATCTTCCCTATCAAAACGTTGTGTCATAAAGTGTGCTCTGCCGTTTTCTTCTAATAATCGAGATTCGGTCATGTCAATTTCACAGGCTTTTGCCATCAGATAATAAGCCATTTCCACACGTCCATATCCTGTTGAAGCTCCAAATTGACTATCGCTTACGCCGTCTAGTTTTATCAACCAATGATTAAATCCTTTGGGTGCTTTGGCTTGTCCAGATTTGATCATTCCCGTTTTTTCATTGTAGGCGATAATGGCTTTTGGTCTGGCACCACCCGCTGATGTTCCTATTTTTAGAATATCCAATAATGCTTTTTGTTCATCGTCATTTAGATTGGTTTCAAACTCTTGACGGTTGTTGACCACTTCTTGGGTTATTTTGACCAAGTTGTCCATTTCAATGGTGAAAGCTGTTTGGTTGGATTTGAAATTGACAGGTTCAAACTCTAAAGCACCCATACCTCGTGTGCCAATGAAACACAGTAACTCGACTGGATTTAAACTGTTTTCTGGACGACCGTTTTGTGCTAACCAAGCGTTGATTAATTGATTTCCATATTTATCGGGCAATACATCTGCGAGCAATCCTGGTAATCCTTTGAAGGTGGTATTTCTAACTAAATTTGGGAAAGAAAAAATTTGGTTTGCTTGGTTTAGTGGCATTTTTAAAGGTGCTACATCCCAATTGTTTGCTATAAATTTTGGGTCATACTCAAAACTGGCCGTTTGGGTATTTGAATCCCATGCCACTGCACCTACTCGTTCGCTCCAAAGATTTATATAGGCCGTTGTAATCATTACCAGTCGGATTTGTTGTCGTTACTATTGTTTTCCTTCCTAACTGTAGGCAGGTTGTTTCTGGCTCTTTGTCTTTTGTTTTGATCCAATTTTGCCAACTGTAATGGGCTTAGCTGTTCTTGTACTTTGAATACGTCCATGATATAGAGTAAGTCCAACACACGAAGCACTTGTAGTAGTGATTGCAGTGTTATTTTCTCTCCTTTTTCTATTTGGGTTACGGTAGAGCGGTTAATACCAGCTTCTATAGCGAGTTGCTGTTGGGTTTTGTTTTGTACTAAACGATGGTGTTTTACAAAAGCTCCAATAGTTTCTACTAAAGCCCCATCACTCATCGCTAACCAATTATTGCTTGAAATATCCATCACAAACTGTTTTATTTGTATTTAATGCTGATTATTTCCAACAAAAGTATGAAATAAAAAGATAAAAATGATTTTTTTGTCATTTTTATCTTTTTATTATTTACTAAAAGACATTATTGCGGCGATAATCGCCGTTACTGTGGGAAAATTTAAACTATTTCAATAGTTCAATATCTTGTAGTTTTCTGCCAAGTATGTCATCTGTACCAAGTTTTAAGAAATCGTCTTGAAGCCCTAACACTCTGAACACATTGAAATAGGCACCCATAGCAACACTAGGTTTTCCAGATTCGATTAAATGTAAAGTTGAGCGTGAAATATCTGCTCTTTCTGACACTTGTATCATGGTTAGTTTTCGTCTTTTTCGAGCTAACTTTATGTTTTCTCCCATTTGATCCAAAACCTTATTGTATTTTGGAAATATGATTTGTTTTTTAGTTGCCATTTTGCAATAAATGTTTGTTATTCTGAACAATAGTAGTTATTATGTTTCATATAACAAACATTATTATTTGAATTATAATATAGAAATATCAAACATATAGAGAATATTTGCATATCCAATTTTATTATTAACTTTATCTAGAAACTAAACTAGTTTTTTGTTCTGCTTATTGTTATAAGAAATTATACTTACAATATTTAATTAACTAAAGAGCGAAAAACTAAACAATAAACTATATGCTTTTGCATATACATTAATTATATTAAGCATGATTATATGCTTTTACATATAATTCATTTTTTTGTTTAAAATCAATGCAAAAGCATTTAACATCGAAGAAATTAGCCGATTTTGTTAGAGAGAGGAGAAGGGAAGTAAAACTGACCCAAGAAGCATTTGCGGAACCTTCAGGTGTGGCACTCACAGTCATTCGAAAAATAGAGAAAGGCAAAGAAAACCTAAATCTTGAAAAAGTAAACCAAGTACTCAAAATGTTTGGGCATTCATTAGCACCGATGAATTCTAGGGAATTATTTAAAAATGAAAACTTAGATAAATGAGAAACGGAGGTATATATTACAAAAAATTTCTAACGGGCATCCTAACAGAAACGAACGAGGGAGACTACACCTTTGAACAAAATGAAAAATATGTGATGGAACACCCAAAAGAAAGTATCACTTTGATAATGCCAGTTAGTAGATAAACTTATACCGAAAAACGGTTATTCCCCTTTTTTGAAGAGTTAATCCTTATTTCAACAAGAATAAATAAATTTATTTTAAATTAATATTTTAGTACAATGTAGAAATTTCCTCTATGGCATCAACCATTTTTAATTTAATGTTATAATAGTTAAAATCATTTGGTGTACCATTTTCAACTTCAATTATATTTAACACACAGTCATTTTGAGGAATTGGAGGAAAAATCAAGGAGAAATATCTCCAATCCTTTTTGGTTTCAAAGTAGTGATGAATTGGAGCTAATGGAATATTTTCGGCATTAACAAGAGTATATCGTTGCTTGGTAATTTTATTTTCAATGAATGTTTCTGGAGCAATTCTTATCCAACCACCATTGATATATATATCTTTAGCAACATAACCAAAATCAACTTTTGTATATTCAGGTGTCAAATGAATTCTTAGTAAATCTGGATTTCCATCATGTTTTTTTCTCACTTCTGGGTGAAATAAATAGTTCTTTTTTGGTGTCTTCATATCATTTATTTTTTACTTCACTTTTAATCCAATCGGGGGAAATAACTTTAATTTCTTCACCATATGAACGAAGCAGTCTAACTAGTTCAAAAGTTGGTACTACTTCAATTGTAAATTTACAAAAGCCATATTGATTTTTATCTGACTGTTGGGTTTCATGTATGGGATAGGATTCAAAATAATTAGTGATTAATGGTGTGGTTTTGAAAATGACTTTCTGTTTTGGTTGATTTTCATATGGATATACTCCATAAATATCATTGCAATACAAATCAACATCAGTTTGAATAACAGCAACATATTTTCGTTTCAAAGGAATGGGTTCATAAATCCTATCAAAACCAAAAGTTCTTAATGTATTGTGATGCTCAGAAAATCCAATAAGATACCAGCGGTTGTCAAATTCCTTTAGTAAAATAGGATGAACGATTACTGATTTGTATTCCCTTTTCTGGAATGAGTAATGTACAAATGATATGGGAGTTTTGTTTTTACATGCTGAAAACAATATGTCAAAATTTTTAAAACCTCTGGAGCCATTAACGTAGTCGGTTTGTATTAGTTTACGATTGGTATCACTCTCGGGAAATTCTTCTTTATAAGTCGTTAATATTTTGTCTATGGCTTGTTTAAACCTTATACTTACTCTTGAACCTCCAATATTTTGCAATAGTTCAATCGATTCTTTTATACTATCAATATCATGCTCTGTTAATCTAATAGTGTTAATAGAAAAGTTTGGATCGGTATAGTAATAACCCATGTTTTTTCTACAATATTTAATGGGAGCATCAAAACCAACTGGCTCGGACGACTTCATATTCCTGATGTCTTTTTCAATAGTATGGACTGAAGGAAAAAAAGATAATTTATCATCACAAGCTTCTTGAATATCTCTCATAGTTGGATAAGGTTTCCATGTGTTTCTTAAAAGTAAATCAATTACTTTATATCTCCTGATTGCTGAATTTGGAATTGACATTATTATTTTTTTTATAAAAATAGTAAAAAAAAATCACTCCTTACATATAATACGGAATGACCAATTAGCTTTGCTCTATAATCTTAACTAAAATCAAATTAAAAATGCGAAGTTCGATATTTAAAAAATATTTTGCTGAAGGGCTATTGACACTTATTCCTGAAAAACCTTTTGATGGATTTAATCATATTTATACCATTATTCCTAATGGGAAAATAAGTTTTGAAGATACTGTAATATCTGAAATTAAGAGTAATTCAGACAAAGAAGAAAATTGTACAGGTTTTTTTGAAATAGAAACATATAAAAAAGCAGACTTGATAAATTTTCACGTTCATAATATTTTCAATCAAAAGAATAAATCAAAAGAAAATGATATGACAAATCTGTCCGGTTTTTCTAGTTCACATAATAGTATGAAATGTAAAAATCATACACTCTTCTATTTTGTTCAATATAATTTAAAATCTGAAATGAATTGTCAAGAATTTTTAGAAGAACTCAATAGAACGATAGATCTTTTTTCATTTGATATGCAAAATAAAATCGTGTATCAACAAGTAAAAGTTTCAATTATTAATAATACAAAAGAACAGCTAATTGTATTCCATGATGATTATCAAAACCTATTAATTTATAAAACTTAACAATATGGAAATTAAAATTGACGAAAAAACAAAAGAAGTAACATTAATCGACATAGATACCTATGTTTTCAAAAATCTCGTTTCAGAGCATTCGCCAGAAGAAAATGTCGGGTTAGAATCGATTAGTTTTGATGATGAAATAACCCGTATCGATTTTGTTTATGTAGCAACACAGAAATTTGGAAATGGTAGTTGGGTTCAAATCGAACGTAATTCTTTCATAAGACCTGTGGGGTCAGATGTGAAATATAAATTGATAAAAGCCATTAATATTCCCTATGCTCCAAGCAAACACTTTTTAAAATGTGCTGGTCAAGTTTTAAGATATACTTTATTGTTTCCTGCTTTGCCGAAAAACACTAAAGAAATTGATATTATTGAAAAGCTAGCTCCTGGTTATTATTTCAATTTTTTTAGGGTACAACTCAATAATAAGAAACCCTTATTAGTTTCATTTGGTAATGATTTAAATTAATATAAAAACATGCAAAAACTACCTGCTATTGGAGATGTTGTTATGATTAAAAGTAACAACACTATTTGGGCTGACGAGAAGGGCTATTTTATAATCTCGAGACTTGATAGAAAAAACTTGCCTATTGAAATCATTGCGTTGACTAAAAGTAATTCACATCAAGTTGGCGACATCATTATAAACCATCAACTAATAAACTGTATTTATCCTATAAAACTCAAAGCTTCTAATTTAATAAATCAAGTCTCTTTATTATTGGTGAACGATAAATTTGAAAAATTACCTATAGTTCATTTTTTGGGCAATAATAGAATTATTGAATTTGTCCATTATGATGAAAAAATCGTTTCCAATGTTGAGTTTGAATTTTTTCAATTCCCAAACAAGTTGTTACATGGTAGATTAGTTTTCCATCTGACAAAACCGCTCGAAAAAAGGTTAATTCTTAACTTCATTTTTGAGCGATTTAAAAACAGTTCTCTTTTCAATAGACTTAATCAGATATAGAAATGAAAGTAGTATTTACAATACTTAAACACTACATAATTGGGATAATTATAGCTTTATTTCTAATCGGAATTATCCATTTATACAGCATCATTGCTGAATCGTATTTTAGATATGCAGAATGGAACAACATACTTGTAACCGCATTGATGAGTGGTTTGCCTTTTGGAGTGGCCATTTGGGCCTTTAAAAAATAACTGACTAGACAAATCCATTTACACTGATTTAGAGCTAAAATTAACCCAACAACCAGTTGAGATTTGTGCTTTTAGTTCAAAAGGAGATTTGGTTAGGTTTTGATAAGAATTTCTTATATTAGCATTCCAACAAATAAAAATTAATTTTTATGAATGAGATAATTTGTCCCAACTGTAAAAAAGCATTTAAAGTAGATGAAGCAGGTTTTGCTGATATAGTAAAACAAGTTAGAGACCATCAGTTTCAAGAAGAGCTAGAAAATCGTCTTTCACTTGCAGAGAAGGAAAAGGAAAATGCTGTAAAACTAGCAGAAGCCAATCTTAAAAATAAACTACAAGAAGAAATTGCTCTTAAAGACAAACAACTCGTTGAGTTAAAAGCTAAAATTGAAAAAGAGCTAACTGAAAAACTATCTCATAAAGAAGCTGAATTAGCCAAAATGAAAGCTGAGTTGGACAACGCTGAACTAAAGAAAAAATTATCGGTTACTGAGGCAATTCAGAAAATAGAAAAAGAACGAGATGCTTTTGCTAATGAAGTAAAGACTAAAGAACTCGAAAAACAAAATGAAGTAAGCTCCTTAAGACAAAAGTTTACAACTGAATTACAAAATAAGGAAGAAATCATTAAATACAAAGATGAAGAAATTGCTCGGGTGAAAGACTTGAAAGCAAAACTCTCCACTAAAATGATTGGAGAAACTTTAGAGTTACACTGTGAACATGAATTTAATAAATTACGTGCTACGGCGTTTCCAAAAGCTTATTTTGAAAAGGATAACGATGCTAAAACAGGAAGTAAAGGAGATTATATTTATAAAGAAACCGATGATCATGGTAATGAGATTATCTCTATCATGTTTGAAATGAAAAATGAGTCTGATGCTACAGTAACAAAAAAGCGTAACGAAGATTTTTTTAAAGAATTAGACAAAGATCGAACAGAAAAAAAATGCGAATTCGCTATTTTAGTTTCCATGCTTGAATCAGAAAACGAATTATACAATTCAGGAATTGTAGATGTGTCCTATAAATATCCTAAAATGTATGTGGTTCGTCCTCAGTTTTTTATTCCAATTATTACACTGTTGCGCAATGCAGCTATGAGTTCTCTTAAATACAAATCAGAGCTTGCAATGGTTAGAAGTCAAAATATTGACATCACCAACTTTGAAGAAAAAATGAATAAGTTCAAAGAAGGATTTGCCAGAAATTATGATTTAGCCAGTCGCAAATTTCATGAAGCCATTGATGGAATTGATAAAACGATTAAAGAATTAGAAAAGACTAAAGCAGCTTTATTATCCTCTGAAAATAACCTTCGCTTAGCAAATGAAAAAACAGAAGATTTAACTATAAAAAAATTGACACACAATAATCCAACCATGAAAGCTAAGTTTGATGAGCTTTCAAATGAGCCAGAATAGTTTGAAACAATAGATGAAAATATAAAATTATGAAAAAGTTGATGTTCCTAATAATTATGTTTATTAACTATGGTTTTGCCTATTCCCAAACCATCCAATCCAAAAACCACAGCACCACTAGCTACATAAAACCGGATGGCACAATACAAGAAAAAAATCATTCAACAGCTGGTTACATCAAGAGTGATGGGACTATTCAAAACAAGAATCACAGTACTATTGGCTATACAAAATCCGATGGAACCGTTCAAGACAAAAACCATTCAACTATTGGCTATATCAAAAAAGATGGAACGGTACAAGATAAAAATCACTCGACCATTGGTTATATCAAATCTGATGGAACCGTTCAAGACAAAAATCACTCCACCATTGGTTATGCCAAAGGAGTTGATATGTATTGGACGGCAGTTTCGTTTTTCTTTTTTAAGTAGGATTAATTATTAAAGCAATTTAAAATAGCTATCGTATTTAGAGTTTGATTACTATGATGTTGGTTAACTCTTTATTTGATGGCTTACTTATTATTTCTATTAAAGAAAAGCGTTCAAAACCATCGAACAAAGTGTTATATGCACGTTGGGACAAAAACTGTGATAGTATTTTTTTTGAGCGTTGTGAAGGAGTGGCGATTATATTGTAAATTTCCATCATAATATCATTTGTGAATAACCTCTGAAACTGTATTTATTGTTGCTAAAGCTCTTTCGATTGAAGAGTATTACAAATTATATTTAATGATCAAAAAGGACTTTGAAAATTCTAAAGCTTTACCTAAAAGATTGAAAAAAAAGGTTAAAAATGATGAAAGGTTACTACGATTAATTAAGACTTGTTTTAGCAAAGTGAAATAATTTTATTATGCTATTCTTTTAATTCGTTTTCTGTAAAATCATTAAATTTATTATTTGAAAATTTCTTCTAATACACTAGATAATCTTATGCCGGCTTTTAAGATTTGTTCTTGGATTATAGGATAGTTGTTGTTGATGTAGGTGTCATCGATTTTGCGGTTGCCCGTGTTGTAGATGGTTTTTAGATAAGAACGTGATTGGTTTGCCCAGTTAACCACATCAATTTTTTCTACTTCGGAAAGTTCTTCTTTGGTGTATTTTTTTGCTTTTAGGCATTCGGAGAGGGTTAATCCTTTGTATTCGATAATGCCGCTGTCGTAAAAGGAGTGTAGGTTTGTTCCTTTGCCATAGAAGTTGATTTGGAAATTGTTGCCTCCCCTATCCTCTCCGTAGCCGACGTGTAGCGGTTGGTGTAAATCTCCTATTAAGTGGAAGATGATGCATATTTTGATTTTTACGTCTTCTTTTGAAAGGGTTTTGTAGTTTTTTAGTTCCTCGATTGTTTTTGTTATTGCGCCTATAATGTTTTCCTCGTTATTTGGTACAATACTCTGCCCTCTATCGGCATTGATGTAATGTAGTTTTCTCATGTAGTCGTACTTTTTATCGCTTTTGATATCATCCATCCAATTGGCAGCTTCCTCAAAAGTCATTCCATCAAGGTATTGGTTTACTATTTTTTTGGTATTGGCATCAAGGTAATTTAAAGCGACTTGTGCTACCAATGCATGGCCTTTTTCACTCCAAGCGAAGCTGTTGTTTGGTGCTAAAAAAGCTGTAGTTATTAATACTGCTGTAATGTATTTTTTCATGTTGGTGGTTTAAAAACTTACTATCACAAATGTAGAAGAATAAATATGTGTAAATTGGTATAAGGGTGTTAAAATTGTTATTAACCCTTCACCCTCCAATTGCGATCAGGGTAGGCTCATTTTTTTTAGGGCGTTGGCAAGGAGTGGCAACTGAAATGAAAAACGTCTGGCTAAAAGTTAATGAAAAGAAATGTTGATGTAATAATAGTTTATTCGTTTTACTGCTCTATGTTTTTAAAATATATATTTTACCAAAAGTATATCCTTTTTACTGCAATCTTTTGAAATATATTTATTTAAATAATTGTTTTACATAAATATTGTTATTTTTTATTACATTTACTGCTTCAATATCTTTTTTACCGCATCTAATGGCATTACAAAAAGCAGGAAGTCTTTGGTTGGCAGCACATTTTGAACTTGGTAATTATCGAATAACCCATCGATCCTATATCGGTACAAGGGATAAAATCGAACTTGCTCATGACGGCAGTATCGAACAAACCTATGGACCCAAGTATGCTCCTAAAACACATACAGCAATAGGTCATATCGAATTCATGTTGAAATATGATGATTTAAATCTTGATCTCTTAGCGGCAGTATTCCGTAAATTGGAAGAACAGGAACTTCTAAATTATATTTACGAAAGCCCAAGCGGACGTTATTCAAGAAGAATAGGTTATTTGTATGAATGGTTAACTAATAGAAAATTAAACATTACACATGAAGTAAGTGGTAATTATACCGACTTACTTGACACAGAGCGGTATCTTACAGGCAAAATCATAAAAAATGCCCGCTGGCGTATTAATGACAATTTATTAGGTGTTCCGGCTTTTTGCCCTATAATTCGAAAAACACAAGCCTTAAAAGTGTTACTTGCCAAAGATATTAGGAGTGAAATAGAAGGGCTTAAAAATGACTATTCACCTGAAATATTTCAACGTGCCAGCCAATATTTATACCGAAAGGAAACCCGATCATCTTACGAAATTGAAAGTGAAAAACCTTCGCCTGACCGTGTAGATCGCTTTATTACTATACTTTATCAAGCAGGGAAACAGCCTTTTTCGGAAGTAATGGCTGAACAGCATTTAACCATTCTGCAAAATGCTATTGTAGATCCTCGCTATGCTCAACCTGGTTTTCGTAATTTCCAAAATTACATTGGACAGAAAAATTATCGAGGTGAAGAAATTTATCATTATGTATGTCCACCGCCATCTATGGTTGATTCTATGATGACAGGACTTACCGCCACAGAAGAAAAAACATTAGGAACTCCAGAAGTTGCTCGTGCTGCAATAATTGCCTTTGGGTTTGTTTTTATACATCCTTTTTTAGATGGAAACGGACGCATCCACCGTTTTTTGATTCATGACATGCTCACCCGAGACGGTTTGGCAGAGCAAGGTCTTATCATACCAGTTTCGGCTCACATGCTACAAAATATAACTGAGTATGACACTGTACTTGAGGATTATTCGAAACCATTGATGCAACGTGTTCGTTTTACTATTTCGGGAAGTGGTGAATTGAATATTGACAATACAGAAGATGTTAGCCCTTATTTTAGATATCCGGACCTAACATTGCAAAGTGAATACCTTGCTAAAACTATATTCTCGACCATACAACAAGACTTATTTGAAGAGCTTTTTTTTCTGGAACGCTATGATGAACTAAAAAAGGAACTCCAACAATTGATAGACATGCCTGATAAGAGATTAAGTGATGTTATTATGTACCTTCATCAAAATAAAGGGGTTTTTCCCAATCGAAGAAAAAAACAATTTGAGGAGATTACTGATGCGGAATTTGAGGCTATAGAAAGCATTTATTCTGAAATATTTTCCAGATGATTATTGTTTTGGGAAAATAAAATGTAAGTTGGCTTTACTTACTCTTTCCACCCGAAGAATTTGTTCGGTAACGGGGTATTGGTTTACTATTTTTTTGGTATTGGCATCTAGGTAATTTAAAGCTACTTGTGCTACTAGTGCATGGCCTTTTTCACTCCAGGCAAAGCTGTTGTTTGATGATAAAAAAGCTGCAGTTATTAATACTGCTGTAATGTATTTATTCATGTTGGTGGTTTAAAAACTTACTATCACAAATGTAGAAGAATAAAGGTGTGTAAAAGAGCAAAGGGTTGTTAAAAATAGTTATTAACCCTTCGGCAGGCTCAGGGCAGGCTATGAAGCAAACAACCCTTCGACATCGCTCAGGGTGACAATGCTAGGAATACTTGGACTAGTAGCGATTTATGTGCAGATGAATGAGGTAATGGCTATTTTTATTGGATAGTCCTTTTATTCTTTTTCAAGCTTATAATAGGACATTTGTGAAGCTTTCTATGAACTTTTTGCGGAGGTGGCATTTTTAATTATAATTAGTTTAAAAACAGATCACTTAATCTATTTAAATTTCATTCAAAGTTCTCTTTCGCATTTCATCCCTGAGTTGACTTTTCTTTATTGAGTCTTTTAAAGATTTATTTTTTAAACCCAACTCATATTCGTATTGAGGTTTAGATTTATAGGTAATACTTATTTCGTAGTCTATAATTGTTTGCGTTATTCTAAGTACAGAATTACTTGTTTCCACAGAACCAATATAATACTTGTCTTCCATAACCTCTTGAAACGATTTTTTTTTGAAAGCTTCCTTATCTGACAAACTATACTTTATAACGTACGATTTTATTTTACTTTGTTCAAAAACTATAACTGAACTGTCAGTTTCTGCTACAATCGGACTAAATTTAAGCTTGGTTGACATATCAAATGATATTTTTTTATTTCTAATTATTTCACCCTTTTGCAGTGAATTATGATTATCAAAATAAGCAGCTGATAAATTAATTTTTTTACCATCTCGTTCATACGAATATATTGGATTGTAATCTGGGTTATTTTCTATAGCTTCTTCTACTATCCTATTATACTTTGTCAATTCGGGTAATTTATATTTTTCCTTATACAAATTATAAACAGATTTATTAACCCTCATTAGCCTGATACTCACAAGTTTTCCACTATTAGTAAAAATAGGTTCAAAAGGCATTTCCCAATCTGATTCAAACAAGTATATAGAATTTTCAAATTTATAAGGAGAATATTGATTTAAATCAGCTCTAACAGTGTTTTTTTTAATTAAAATTTCCATTGCTCGATTATAGTCATCAAAGCTCATGTCAGCCCAAAATATTAAAAATATTTTTTTCTTCTCTCGTAGATTTTGCATAAATTTTTCGTTTTTACGATTTATGCTTTCGTTAGTCTTTATATTGTCTATAGATTGCTTATCTTCTTGACGTTGTTCTTTACTATTGCAAGAAAGCAAGATGATAATTGATATAATTGTTATGAGAGTTTTCATGAAATTAACTTTTCTAAGTGAGCATAGTTTATCATTTACTATGTTAAATTATTTTGCTAATTATTGACTATATATAAACTGAAAAGTAGCACTAATAGATTCATAATTGATTATTCACCTTTATATGGCGATTCCCAATCATCTCCATACATTTCTTGTTCAATAGAATAAGGTTTAGCATTTTCAGGAACTTGTTTAAGTGTAACTCTTAAGTATGAATTCAAATGTTTAACTCCTCCCTCAGGAATTACTCTTATTAAATCAAACTTGCACATAAATTCTTTTGAAAGATTTATTCTTTCATCGTGTATATTACAATTCAAGTTCTCTCTTACCCAATCGGATGAAGAAACGGTTAAGATATAAATCGTAGTTACTTCCTCCCAACTAATAACATATAAAGGTATATTTCTTTTAGAAAGTACTTCAAAAGGTTTCATATAATACCCTACGATTTCAACGGTATCCAATTCTCTTGCGAAATCTAATACATTTTCAAACTTAACAAATGCACTTATTTTTATAGGTTTTACCATATCGATAGTTATTAAAGTTTTATAATATTTATATTCAAAAACAATATAGCTTATAGTGTGTTTTCTTGTTCTTTATTTTATTACTGTTGAAATGATTTTAATGTTAACCATCTTTTAAGATAAAGATAGTAGTTTTGTTTATCCTACATCATCTGATATTCTCCAATTTCCATCATCATCATTGTCAAGTGCTCTATCTAATTCATCTAACATTCTATCAAATTTTTTATCTTCACTATCGTAAATACCTATTTTATCTGCTTTATCCCATGCCTTTGCTATTTCATCAGTATAATCATAAAATTTACTTTCAAGTTCTATTAGTGATTGTCTATCAAAATTTTCATTTGGAAATGCTTTTTGAATAGTTTCAAATCCAAAATCACTACATAGTTTATTAAATGTATCAATACAGGATAACCAGAAATCTTCAATAGGACAGAAATAAAAACTATTTTTTTCAGTTACAAAAAAAACAAGTTCTACTAAACTATTTGCTCGTTCATATTTAAAATAATTATTAACATAATATGGTGATTTGATAAGTTTTTCTGCCTCAAGATTACTTAGATAATGGACTTCATCTTCACAGTATGTTGGATGTGTTGGGTGCATTGAGTAAAATAAAAAAAAATACATAATAAATTATTTTAAGTAATTGTAAATTAATACATCTGTTAAATACTTATTAATACATGCTTTAAAATTTTGATAATATCATATATAATTGGCTAATTTGAGGAAGCTATTATTTTATTTTATAAATGTAAATGTTTTTTTTAATATAGATAAATTTAAGTAGTTTAATTCTTAGTATAGTTGTAAATAAATTATAGGTTGATTTAGTTTAAATTGTATGATCTTGTGATGCAGTTCTGAAAACGTATTCAACTAATTTAATTATGCATTTATATTTTTTGGTTAGATTTTTAATAATTCATAATAATATACTATTTCTAATTAAAATTGAATAATTATTACTCTGTAATCTGAGTTAACTTACCCCTTTTTCTAAATTGCCAAAATCTTCATTACCATATAAAAAACTGTTTTTCCCGAGTTTTTTTTTGTAATTAATTTTATTTACAAAAAAGTTTCTCTGCTCTAAATGATACTTTAAGGAAATATGTTTTTCAATTTCTTCACCAGAAAGTGGAACTCCTTCTTTAGTTTCAATTTCAACTTTAAATTTATCAAACAAAGTATAGTAATTCGTATCAATAGTATCTTGAAATCGTATGCAATTTTTCAAGTAATCTATATTTATGGAAATGTTCAATTCTTGGTTAAAGATAATTTGTTTTAATTCACCTGTCTTTTCATCTGCAAAATCTGAATAAAACAAAATCATTTCATTCTTTAAACCTTCATGTTCTGCAAGCCATTTAAGCATGTTCATTTCATAATCTTCCAAAAGGGTATCATATAATCGCATAGCTTTTTTACAATCTTCTTCAAGGATTAAATATTTTTTTAGAACTTCAGCTCTATAATAATAATGATGAAATTTATTTTCATTTTTATACTTTATGTTCAATATAGACGTAGAACTATAAAATTCAAAGTATTCTTGAAGCCAAGCCAATAATTCATTTTTCGAAATGGTCTTGTTCTTAAAATTGTTTAGGTAAGTTATTGCTCTAAGAGAGGTTGTATTGATGTTAATATAATATGAATTTGGCTGGAAATTTGCCTTTTCATCCTCATATATTTCTATATTTAAAGACTTTCCGCTTTTATTTGCTTTATCCTCAAAATTGCATTTGAAAGCATTACAGTAGTATAAATCCATAACATTTTCATTCTCATCTTCTTCAATAATTACATTAAAATGTTTACCTGAATTTCTACCACAAAACAACATTCCATTTTTATTGTGATTTGAACATTCTTTTGAACCACATTTTCCTGAATGAGACTGTAAAGTGTCGTTGCTCTTTTTTAATTCATCAAAGATTTCTTTTAACTTATTTAAAAACATTTCTTTACTAGCATCTTGATATGTTAAATTCTCATCAAGAATAAGTTCTAATGACACCATATCCATTTCTGTTATGGCTTTAACGACAGTTTCTTTTTTTCTGTTAAAAAGGTTGACATCTCCCATTTGTAGAAGTTGCTGAATTAATTTTTGTTGTTCTGAATTCATAAATTAAAATTATTGAATTGCTATATTTTAATATGTTTTATTATTTTCTTAATCAAAAAACATAGTTACTTGAAATGATAGAGCTTTCTCTTTACAAATTGGACAATAATTATTAACGGTATTTAATTTTAAATCAAAATTATTAATTGTGTTATTATCATAATTATTTCCTTTTAAAATATCGTCAGTATAAAAAAGATACTTATCTGAATTCTTGTGTTCTAAATAATTTATATTTTCAAATTCTAAAGTTCCTTTATTAATTGCCGGAACTGGACAATCGGTTTGATAACTAAATCTTCCTCCACCATATTTAAACTTATTTGAAAACCCACAAGATTTGCAATTAGTAGCTATTATATTTCCCATGATTTATATTATTTAATTTCTATTCAAAATCTTGTTTCAATTCAATGAAAACTCAAACCAAATAGGGATATGATCTGAAATCACCTTTGCTTCCATTATTGTATTGAAGTTTTTATAAAAATGTATTACGCCACAATCAATTTTAGCAACTTTTTGATTGTACCAAATATTATCATACTCAGAAGCAAGACAATTACCATTTTTACATTCCTTCTTGAGTGAGGTTTTTTGCTTTACGAATACAGGTAAATACCCCATACTTTTTAAAGGATTAAATACGGTGTGTGATTGTGGGCAATTAAAATCTCCTAAAAAGATTAAATTTAAATTCGGGTATTGCTCTGGTAAAAATTTAAAGTATTTTATTTCCGTTTCGGGTTGGCGTAATTTAGTGATGGCGTGAAAATTAGCAAGTGTGAATTGCTTATTGTTATATTCAAAAGTTGCGTAATAGGGTTCTCTATCTATTTCTAAATGGTATTTTTTTTCTAACCACGCCTTGCCTACTCTCTTTACTTTACTGGTTTTCCAAAGGAAGGCGTATCGCTCGGTTTTATAGGCACTACTACTTGTTGGGTCGCTAACTACATAATCCCATTTACTTCCTTTTCTATTAAGTTCATCAGCTAGTTTGGCTACAGCTTGTGCTCCGCCATAACCAGCTACAACTTCTTGAATGGCCACCACATCATAATCTTTGATAGTGTTAGCTATAAAGGTGATGGTAGTGTCTGATTTTGATTTCCCAAGATTTTCTAGATTCCAAGAAATGATTTTTACCTGAGCTTGGAGAGATGTGATTAATAGAAAGAGTAAAAAAAATAGTTTGAATTTCATTTGCACTACACTAACCTATTTGGATTTGTTAAACTTTTAGGGATTATTTGCTCTTTTATCATTAGTAGATTTGAATACTACATCCACATAACAAAGTATTGTACTTTATATTAATCTGGATTATGCTGAAAACAATATCCATTGGCTATACTTGTCATATGTTTACACCGTGTCCCTTTTTTGGTTTTTCCTTTACATTGAACGGTTTGATTTTCACCTTGAGCATTATTCTTTTTAGATACTAACCCTAAAGAAGTAAAGCTTTGGGGATTGCATATTTTACATGGTAACAAACTAAGTTCAGCAGCTTTTTGAAGAGATATTTTTTGTGACACATTTTCAACCATTCTGCAATCACCAGTATGATATTTAGCCCCCGAAGGTGTTTTGTATACACTCTGCGCGCTAATTGGCAAGGAAAGAAATATTATAATAATAAGATATTTGATATGATGTGAATTTAAAGTAAAACAATAATTATAAACACCAAAAATAGCATGAATACAAATTAAATTTTTTGATAACCCGCTTCCCCATTTCTTTTTAGTTTCACTTTGTAATTATCACATTTATCGCATCTATAGCTTGATTGCCAAGTTAATGAAAGCTCGTGAACCCCTTGAGTTCTTCCCATATTTGAAGTATTTATATCATAAGAATATCCAAAAGTAAATTCATTTATTTTTAGTGAAAGTATTGTATTAATTGAAGTTAAAACATGACTATTTGGACTTCTTCCCTCAGGATTTGTAGCTGCAATGACACCTAAACTAAATCTGCTGAATTCCATAACACCACCTATATCAAGTCTATTATATTGAGATTGTCTCATATAATTGGCTGTAATTAATAACGTTGAGTCTTCAGGCAATAATTTTGAAGGAGAATTTAGGAATTCAAAGTAGTATCCACCGTGCACCGATAAAAACATGTCCAATGGATAATTACCAAACTCAGTGAACGAAACATCTGGTCTGTTTAAATGCTTTAGTGTTACACCAAACCAAGCATTTTCTTGATCCATTACAAATCCTGCTGAAATGTCAAAAAAGTCTATTGTATCGCTATAATTTGCAACACCAGGATCAACACTACCAGGACTAATTGAGCCATCATTTATGTTGATTTGGTCTTCGAGTAAAAGATTGTTAAAGTTATAATCTTTTCGACCATATCCTGTTTCTAAACCAAGCCTTAACCGCCAATCATAATTCAAATCTACTCTATACGAAAAAGCTCCGTTGATTTGAGCATAGTTATAATTTGTAAATACTTCACGGTGATTTAAAACTGTAATCCCTACTCCTATCTCTTCGCTCACCACATTATTTGCAAAAGCAAATTGTGTGTCAATTTTTCTATTCCCGTCTGGCCATTGCCTCCTGTGAATTATCCCTGCATTCCAAGTATTTGCAATTCCAGTAAAAGCAGGATTGAGCGTTTCTGGCACAAGATAAAATTGGGTAAAAATTGGGTCTTGTCCTCTAACTTCTATCGAAATAAAAGTTAATAGTAAAAATAAAACTAATCTTAATTTCATGTGGCGTGGCTTTTACTTAATTAATACAAAAGTTTGATTTTCATTTACTATCGTTCCATAAAAAGTTTCAGCACTTACTTTGCTGTAATAATTACCGTTTTCAGCATTAAACCCTCTAATTTTTCCATCCCAACCTACTAAAACATCCCCTTTTTCGGTGTAAATAAGAGAACCCCAAGTATCATAAATGTCTAATTTCACATTTCTCAATGCTTTGGTTACTGGTCTGTAAGTATCGTTTAAACTATCATTATTTGGAGTAAAAGCTGTTGGGACAACTAACACATACCCTTTTTCAACAATCAAAGTTATTACTTGGGTATAGACACATCCAAATGGATAAGTCACTGTTTGTGTTACAACATAATCTCTAGGATTTACATAGGTATGGACCGGATTTAGTTCTGTAGAGAAAGTACCATCACCAAAATCCCATGAGACTGATTCATAATCGCCTGTTATAGTACTTTGAAATTGGATTGGGTCTCCAATAGCATAAATTCCATAGGTTGAATAACCAATAGATGAAGTATCGAAAGAAGCCGTCCCAATTTCGGGAACATCCACTACTAAAGTATAAGTTGCTTGACAACCTAAGTTATCAGTAACCGTTAGTATTACCGTGCCATTTACATCGGTTTGCATAATTTCATTATTATTCCCACTGATTGTGCCACTTGACCATTGGTATTGAAAAGGAGGTACACCACCTGATGCTTGAGCAATAAAACTTTGGGAAACTTCACGAGTAGCACAGTTAAAATCTGTTTGCGTATTGACGGTAATCAAAATAGGTGCTGGTCTGGTTAGTGTATATTGTGCCACTTTACTACAACCGTTTGCATCCGTTACTGTAACTAAATAGTTCCCTGCCACAACATTATTTAAATCTTCGGTAGTAGCTCCATTTGACCATAAGTAATTAAAAGGCGGCGAACCTCCTGAAACAACAAGATTTATTGAACCGCTATTTGCATTTGTACAATCTAACGGATTAACAACATTTGCAGAAAGCACTAATAGTTGTGGTTCAACAATAGTAAATGTTCTTACAATGAAACAAGGCGTGCCGTCTGATATTGTTGCTGTATAGGTTCCTGGACCTAGATTATTTCTTGTTAGTCCTGCCGTGCTTCCATCGCTCCAAACTAATGTTACAGGAGGAACTCCACCAGTTAGATTAAGATTAATGCTGCCATTTTGAGCTCCAAAACAAGTAATATTAGTGACAACAGGATTAACAGTAAAAATTGGAGCTTCGGGAATGTTTATGGTTTGTACTTTTTGACAACCCAAATTATCAGTAACTGTAATTGTATAATTACCAGCCGAAAGATTTGTTTGAATGAGACTTGTTGCCAGATTACTCCACTCAAATTGATATGGTGGATTACCTCCAGAAAGTGTAGTCGTGATGGAAGCATCATTAGCCCCATAACACGATATAGGTGTTGTAGTATAGGCAATAATAATTTCTGTTGATTGGGTAATTATAACTGTCAAATTTTTAGAACATCCTTGATTATCTGTGACTGTTAGATTATAAGTTCCAGCAAAAAGAGAAGTAAGATTTTGTGAAGCACTTGTAAAACCATTTGGTCCAGTCCAAGCATATGTATAACCTAATGTAGTTGGATTTGGGGTTCCTCCTACTACATTTACTGTAATAGCTCCAGTTGCTGCACCAAAACACAATACATTGGTTTGACTAACTAAACTTACTACCAAAAGTGGTGGTTCTGTTATAGTAAAGGTTTCTGTTTTTGGTCCACAATTATTTACATCTGTTACTGATACTACATAAGTTCCTGGTGCGAGATTTGAAATATCTTGTGTAGTGGCAAAGGGATTATTATTTCGTGTCCAAGTATAAAAATAGCTTCCTGTTCCACCAGTTACTGAAATATTAATGCTTCCATTGTCACTACCAAAACAAGTACTATCACTTTCGCTATCCACAGTAATTACAATATCAGCAGGTTCAATAATAGTATAGGAGTTTGAAAATGGACAACCTCCAACATCATCAATAGTAACATTGTAAACACCAGGCAATAAATTAGTAATACTCGTAGCAGCAGAAGTAAAACCATTTGGCCCTGTCCAATTTATTGTATAGGGAGGAATTCCACCGGTGATATTGGTAGTAATAGAAGCTGTATTGACACCAAAACAAGTATTATTATTGGCAACCACATTTGGATTAATAGCTGGGTTTACGGTAACCGTAACCGTAAAATTATTTCCCACACAAACTCCAGAAGTTGGAGTAACTGTGTAAGTAACTATTGCAGGACTAGTGGTGGTATTCACTAATGTCTGGCTTATATTGGTTTGAGGTGTGTTTTGAGCTGATGCTCCTGTTATGGAACCTGCAGGTGATATAGTAGGATTAGACCAAGTGTAAGTTGTACCAAGTGGTATTATATTTCCCGAAGCTGTAGTTGGAGTAATGGTAAAAGTAGTACTGCTACAAATGGTAGTTGTTTCGGGAG
The DNA here is from genome assembly GCF_051547085.1 of Flavobacterium sp. RSB2_4_14. Lineage (NCBI taxonomy): Bacteria > Pseudomonadati > Bacteroidota > Flavobacteriia > Flavobacteriales > Flavobacteriaceae > Flavobacterium > Flavobacterium sp. RSB2_4_14. The sequence goes on along the minus strand of NZ_JBPTTL010000003.1, from coordinate 231,068 downwards.
CTATAACTGGATTTGGATTAATTGTTACCTCAGCAGGATTGGTTCTAATTAATGAACAAGAACCTGATATAGCTGGAAAAGTAACTTCACAGTAATAAAATGTTGTCCCAGTTGAAGCGGCTGGAGGATTATAAGTGGCACTAGTTGCACCAGTAATCAAAGTTCCTCCAGTATTAGCACTACTAGTGTTGGAATACCATTGATAATTTGGCGTACCTGCACCATTAGTGAAGGTTAATGATAAAGTTGTAGGAGTTGCACCTAAACAAATGATACTAGATTGAGGTTGATTGACAACAGCAGGAGCTAAATTGACGATAACTGTTGCTATTGCGCTAGTTACATTACATCCTATTCCTGATGGTTGCGTTATTATACAGTAATAATATAACGTTCCTGCATTAGTAGTTGAAGGAGTGAAACTACTGTTAGTTTCTCCAGCTAGTAAAGTACCCGAAGTGGTATTATTTGCTATTGAACTGTACCATTGATAAGCATAAGAAGTACCTATTCCTCCTGAAGCTACTACTGATAAAACTGTTGCAGGTGAGTTTTGACATAATGTTTGAGATGCCAATGGTTGGGTCACTATTATTGGGTCGTTTACTACATCAACTTGTGCTACAGTACTTGTAATTGAACCACACCCACTTCCACTAAAACTAATAACAACATAGTAGTAGTAAGTTCCTGAAGCTGTATAGACTGGTGGTGTATAAGAAGGTGAATTTGTTCCGACAGCTGTTCCACCTGATGTAGAACTGCTTGTATTGCTATACCATTGATAACTTGCTGTTCCTGTTCCACTAGTATAAGAAACTGTTAGCGGATTGGGTAAACTGCCTCCAATACATAGGCTTTGATTTGGTGTAGGTTGTTGATCAATAGTTGCTCCAGGTGTTATTGTCACAACTGCAGTATTAGTAGATACTACAGCGCAACTTCCTGATATTCCTGAAAAAGTGATTGTACAATAATAATACATAGTACCTACAGTAGTAGCTGGAGGGTTAAATGTTGGATTTGTTTCTCCACTTATGGCTACTCCAGTAGTAGTATCATTTACAGTATTGGAATACCACTGATAGCTTGGAGTACCAATACCATTAGTATAAGTCAATGATAAAGTTGTAGGAGTACCACCAGTACAAACCGTACTTGAAACTGGTTGATTAACTACAGTTGGGGAAGCATTTATTATTACAGCTGCCACGTTACTAGTAACACTACAACCCGGTGTAGATTGCGTAATTATGCAATAATAATAAATAGTCCCTACAGTTGTTGTAAGTGGAATATAGGTTGCACTATTCGCACCAGGTATGGCAATACCACTTGTGGTGTTATTACTAGTATTACTATACCATTGGTATACAAAAGTTCCATTTCCACCAGATGCAGTAACTACTAAATTACTTGGAGTTGCCCCTTGACATAATGTTTGAGTAGCTATAGGTTGAGTAGTAATTGTTGGGTCATCAAAAACAGTTACTTGAGCACTATTGCTTGTTACAGCACCGCACCCGTTTCCTGATAAATTAACTATCACATAGTAATAATAAGTTCCTGAAACAGTGTAAACTGGTGGTAAATATGTTGCATTAGTTGCCCCTGTTATCAATGTTCCACCCGAAGTTGAATTGTTACTATTTGAATACCATTGATATGTAGCCGTTCCTATTCCTCCTAAATATGAAACTGATAATGGCGTTGGAATAGTTACTCCAACACATAAGTTTTGAGAAGCTAAAGGTTGGGTTGTAAGTGTTGGCAATGGAGTTATAGTGACTGAAGCTACATTAGAAGTTATATTTGAACATCCACCAGAGGATAATGTAATAACACAATAGTAATATAGCACTCCAACAGTGCTAGCTGGAGGATTATAAGTGGCACTAGTTGCACCAGCAATCAAAGTTCCTCCTGTATTAGCACTACTAGTGTTGGAATACCATTGGTAAGTTGGTGTTACTGTTGAACTACTTAAAACAACAGACAATAATGTAGGCGTTCCTCCCAAACATACTGTACTTGAAGCGGGTTGTGTAGTAATTGATGGAGCTGGATTAACATTAACAACATAATTAACTGGTGTACCAATACAACCTCCCAATGTTGGAGATATGACATAAGTTACTGTTCCTGGTGAAGTATTCGTTGTAGTGATAGTTTGAACAGGTATTGTATTAGTACCAGAGGGTAAAAACCCAGTTATTCCAGCTGTGGCTGTAGCTGTCCAACTAAATGTGGTACCAGAAGGAGTTGCCGTTAAAGTAACTAATGTAGTTGAAGAACCCGAACAAATGGTTTGACTTAAACTTGTGTTTGTAATTGTTGGAGCTGTATTTACTGTAAAATTTTGGGTAGCCGTATTGGAAGCACCACATTCATTACTAACTACTAATGAAACAGTATAAGGTCCGCCTGCAGGGTAATTAATAGTTCCCGGATTTGCGGTATTAGCCGATGATGGTGTACCACCTGGAAAACTCCAAGCATACGTTAAAGTACTTCCTGTAGGCGCACAACTATTTACTGTTGCCGTTGGATTTATTGAAGCTGTACCACATGAATTTGGTATCGCTGCTATTGCTGCTGTTGGTGGCTTTTTTACGGTGACTATTTGGGTTGTTGTTTGGGCTGGAGTACAAGAATTAAATACTGTTAATGAAATTGCATAGGTACCTGATTCAATAAAATTAAAACTTGCATTTGCCGTTGATTGAGTAGGAATGGTTACAGTAGTGCTGCTGCAATACAGAGGTGTATGTGTTACTTGCCATAAATAAGTTGGTGTTGCACATTGATTAATTAAACTAGTATTATTTGTTGCAATTATTGCTAAAGGGGAACAACCTGATGTTGTATTCAGAGAAAATAAAGGTACTAACGGAGGTTCGATGCAGATTGTTTTTGTTTCTATATCTATTCCACATTTATTCCCTGTTTTTATATTTATTGTATAAGTACCAGCAACACTGAAATTTACACAAATAATATTTGATCCAGATAACCATAAACTAGAATCTGTTGAACCAAAATCGTTACCAAATGACCCAGAACTTAATGAAAAACCCGTCGAAGGTGAAATTGACCATACGATTGAAGGACTTAGACAAGAATTACTTATTACTTGATTTCCAATTGATGTATTTGTAAAACATACTTGAGTATTTACACAACCGATTGTGGGACCTGTAAATTGAGCTTGTGGATTTGCAGATACATAGATTGGCACTACTCCAACAGAAGAGGTACTACAAGGATTTGTAGCAACAATATTTGCAGAAAAAGAGTTTGGGTATGAATTACTTCCATCAGAACTAGTAGTATTACAAGATGAAGTTGTAAAAGTATGAGTGACACTTGATGGAGGAGGATGGTTAAAAACCTGTGGTGTTGAACCATCGTTAAAAGTTACAGTATAAGTAGTACCAGGAGGATTATTTGCTGTACCTGTTATTGGAAAAGTCAAAGAGTCTGCATTACAAATATCAGTATTACCGGGATTCCCTAGCGATACTGCCGGGTTAGAACCTACAAATACAACAAATGTTCTAGTAATTGAGCATCCATTACTGCCATTTATTGTATAGTTCAAATAATATAGTCCAATTTGATACGTATGTGTTAAAGTTGTCCATGAAGTTCCTGTAAAATTTGGTGTAGAATCACCCCAATTTATTGTATAATTGGTATTAGTGGCAGTAGTTGTTGATGTATTAGTAAATGTGAACGGTGATGCGGTATTACTACATATACGAAAAGTAGGGAAACCACCAAAAGTAGAACCCGAACCAGTACCACCCATGTTTGCATTTGGCTGTGGATTAATTGTTACAACAGCACTTCCTGTAACATTTACTGGATTATTTGGAGGTTGAGAGTCTGAAACACTCACCAAAGCATAAGTAAAAGTACCTGCAGTACCTGTTGGAGCATTTAAGGTAACTACACTATTGTTCCCTGTTGTTGATATTGTTTGATTTGCGCCACCATTAATAGTATAAGTAAAGTTATAAGGAGCAGTTCCGCCACTACCTGTAAAAGTAATTAAAGGACTTGCCGCGTTTTGACAAACTGTAGTCGTTCCTGATATTGTAGCTGATGGAACTAGCACCAATTTATTTTCATTGGCTAATCCTAAATTATGAATAAATAAAATCAGGAATGTTAAGTAGATATGCTTCATTTATTAATTTTATTTTAAACAATTACCCTAATTGTCAATTTTGGGATTATAACTTACTATTCATTTATTGTATTTTCTAAAAGTAGTTAAAAAACTATATCTAGAAAAGTTCATTTGTTATTTTATAATTTTAAAACTCAGATTTAGTGTAAATTATAAATAGTTCCAAACTTAAAACTTATAAATGATAAATCCTTACGGAAAACCGTAATTGGTGTTTTTAAAATAGAATTAAAACTGATTAATGATTCTTTGGATTTATCTTCTTGATGATGCTCCTCCTCCTAAACCACCAATGCCAATTATAAAACCTAACCAATAAAAAAAACCAGTATTATGTTCTGCATACAGACCAACATCTAAGCTAAATAATTTTCCTATTAATGCAAAAACAAATATGAATCCATGTAGTATTCCTGAAAAAAAACCATATTCATTTGATGAATAGCCAGCAGGAGCACATGAAGTTAAGTTTATTGCTATAGAAAGGAAAAGAATTGCAATAATTATTTTTTGTTTTTTCATTTTGTATTATTTAATGATAGAAAGGAGTTTCAACTACTGGAGCAAACCATCTAAGAAAATGCTCGAAAATAGTTAGTAATGAAAAGACTAAAAGAATTAAAACTGTTCCTTTTATGATAAAATAACCAATATTATTTTTATCTATTTCATAACTGTCAATTCTATTTCCTAAAGATAATTTGAATACTGCATTAACAACATAGTATGACAAAAAGGTGAATAAGAATGTAAAACCATTGAAAATAGCTATTCTTTGCATTACTTCTAGAAAAGTATTATCTATTGTTTTGGAATAAATAATTACCTCTATAGCGTTCTCTGTTTGTTCTAAAGCTACTTTTAAGAACATAAAAAAAGCTACAAAAATAGAAGTACTCCAAATGGCATAGGATATATTTATCTTCTCATCTGTTTCAGGTTTGATATTTAGTTTTTTCGTAAAAAACTGAATTGCCATAATCATTAGTGCTATTGCTACAACAGCTACTAAACATGTAAAAAATAAGCTTTGTTTATTCATATTATTTAGATTTTAAGGATATTCTCCAGTTATTAAGATTTGAAATTTCGTTTGGTATTTGTCCTGGTTTAGCATTTGGTGCTGTTGTTTCCCAAAGAACATACCTTTGATTGTAATAATTATAAGATAAACCACTAATTGGCAAATTAATTCCGATAATTGAATGACCGTAAAATTCACTACTTAACATTGCTACATCGTAATCATAATGTGAAAAAATAGTATATAACAAAAGTGTTCTTGTGTCACAATCTCCTTTTTGATTAACCAAAAATTCAATAGGTGTATTAATTCCAAAACGTTGTGGCCCGTCACACTCTCCTTTATTATTTAAAAGATAATCTCTTGTAAATTTATCATCGTATAAATTAGCTTCACATCTACCATCTAAAACAATAGCATAAGGAATATCTTGAACAAAAGTGACTATCATTTTTGCGAATTTAACTTTATCCATTTTATTTGTTTTACCAATACTATCAAAGAGTTTATAAACTCCATCTAATTTGTTTTTATCAAACTCTTTTAAATTAAATACTATTTCATTATAATCAATAGTACTGTTCATTCTAAGCGACAAATTGTTTTTATTATAATGTGCACTTTTAAAGCTGCTTAGACTAATTTGATATTTACCTTGATAATTATTCCCATCATAATCATTCCAATTTCTATATCTTGTAATCAAACTATCTGTTTCGGTCTGAATTAATGTATCTATAATTGGCGATGTGCTATCTATAATTGGTGGTTCAATTTTAGGATTAGCTTCTCGAGGATCAATTATAATGGGTGCTGGTGTATATACATGAGATGAATTAGTACATGTTTTAACCAAAGAACCTAAAAAAGCTAACAATAAAATAATCCCTAATATCTTGAATATCCATTTAAGATATGGTGCCAAAATACTTATCAAAAATATTATTGCAAAAAAACCAATGAAGTAAATGAAGCCAGGTAGTATAGCTATTAAAAACCCTATAAATAATAGCAATCCAATTCCTCCAATTATTTCACTTAGACAACCTGAATATCCTGTAGGCGGTGTAGTTAATTTTCTTCCTTTATATTCCCATTTACCCCAAACGTTATCATTATGGTTTATGCACTTAAATTCTTTTCTAATATAATTACCTTTAGTTTCTGTCTTTCCTGTTTCTATTGTACTTGATTTACATGGAGATACTTTTTCTGGTTCAATTGGCTCAGGAGTAAATGTTTCATCTGCTATAGGTCCAATAATTTCTTCTTCCTCCTCACGTTCATAATCAAAAACATATCCTGTCACATAAGCATTAAAAGTTCCGAAAACCTCATCTCTTTCAGTTTGATGGTTTTTTCTGTTGATTTCAAATTCAAACAATTGAGGTTCTAAAACGTTTATTCCAAATGTCTTGTTATTGGCTGATATAATAACTGGAAGTATTTCTGGGAGTTTGCTTTTAGGAAAAACTTTCCCTTTTATTCTCTTTTGTCCGTCTAGGTATTTAAAGTCATTAGGAAAAACAAAAGGCCTATTTTTACTAAAATCATCAATTGAATTACAATTAACTTCTGCTTCATAGATTTCGAAATCAAATAAATCAGATTTATCACTATCATCAGGGATTTTATTTCCTCGATACTTACCTTTAATTGTCCCTTTTAAATAGGTTTTTCGAGGTGTTAATATTTCCTTAGTAACTTTTACATAGTCCAAACCATCCTCTCCAACGAAAGGTACTTCATTTATAATATTTACTATTTTATCCTCCATCAGATTTGAATATTATTTTCACCTTCATCTGGTTGATTATATACAAAATCTAAAAGTCCTACTTCATTATTAGTAATAGCAACAGTATTAACTCTTTTTGTTCGGAATGGCATATCAAGCCAATATTCGTATTTAATAATAACTTCGTCTTTATATTCCTCTACAATTTGTTTATACAATTCATGGTATTTTATGGAATTAACTTTCTTTAGTTTTTCTAATAAGTGTAATAATCTTGATTTTGAGACCTCATTGTATTTCTTTATATTAGATGATATTTTTTTCGAAAATAGTTTTTTTGTCTGGTCGTATTCTTCCAAAATAATCTTATGTTCAATAAGCATTCGTTGAAAATAATAATCAGAAGTTCTGATATCTCTAGCATTTACTGTTTTTAGTTTCTTTTCAAGCCAACTAAAGTTAGTTGTATTAATTAGCTCTTCTCTTAATCTAACAATATCTGGTTCGTTATCTTTTAAATTAAATATTCTTGCTGAAATGTCACGAGCCTTATATTTAAAAATAATAGGTAATAAAAAAGCTAAGCACACAGATAAAGTGATTATCCAAGAAAGTGGATTTTCAACTAATAGTATTTGAATTGTTTTAACATAAAAATTGCTTTTATTGAGCAAATCGTTTAGCTTATTATAATTGTCTATTTTTTTTGTGATTAATGATGACATACTGGCTTTAAAACTATCATAATCTGTTTTTAAATATCCTAGAATTGAAATCGAATTTAGGTCGTTTATAAAACCATTATCCGACAATAGTTCATCATTTAAACGACTTTCTAAATCATTAATTATTGTTGTTTTTTTTAACTTCTCTATGGAAGATAAGAACAAATTGCAATCTATTTTATCTAATTGTTTTAGCTTTTGAGTTGCGTATCTTATGAATTTATCATCTCTATTAATCTTAGCATTAATCAATTGTAATTGAGCTGAAACTTGACTGGCTTCATTAGAACTTAATTTATTGATTATTTTTTGGTTTAAGTCTTTTTGATTTTCTAATTCCGATTTAATTAAATGCTTGTTAGTTAATGCATAAAGTTTAACTCTTTCTTGAATTTTATGTTTATCTAATTCCGTTTTTATAGTTGAAGAAAGTATTGAGTAATTTAATGGTTGTGCAATAATGATAGCCAAAAGCATTATAAATCCAATTCGACAAAACATTGATAATGTTAGAAAACTGTTTTTATTTTCTTGTGTTTCGACACTATCATTTTTTCTTCTTTTCTTTTTTGAAGCAAGAGGTATGATTGTTGGTGAAATCGTATGAAGCAATAATAAATACATGTTCACTACCATAGCACCCCAAAATATCCCAATTGGAATACTAGCCCATTCCGCACCTTGAAATAATGATATACTAAAAAGTGTTGCGCTAAAAAAACAGCCAACAAAGATTAACAATACAAAAAAACCAATAAGGGCAAATCTTTTTTGGATGCCCCAATTGCATCTTGTTAAAATATAGTTATCCTCGCCAGAACAGGTAAACAGAAAAAGACGTATGTCACTAACAACTTTATTCATTACTCATCTATTCCTTTAATATAGTCATCTAAATTATCATCAATTTTTTTCTTTTCCCGTTCTTTATATTTTTGAACTGCATATTCTGTTAACTCTTTTTGAATTTCAGTGACTTTAATTTTTTCGAATAATATTCTTTCCGCTTCATGGTTAATGGTAAGATGTTTTTCTACTCCTTGTTTGTCCTTGTAATAATCATATTTTACCTCAATACCATAATCAGCTTTTAGCAATTCATCACGGTTTTCAGCGAGATAATCATAAGTAGTTTTTGTAAGCATTAATTTGAAGAAAATAGGAGTTAATTCAATCGCCATAAATAGTAATGTTATAAATAGAGATATCCAAAAACCAGCTACTTCATGAGCTATTTTAATACGTTCAAGTAAACCATCAAGACCATTGGCTATTTTTTCATTGTTTCCTCTTTCATTTTCCTTTGCCTTTCTTAATTCATCTTTTCTTTTATTTAGTTCTTCTAAGTCTTTACCATTTTGTTTATCAAAATCATCTAATTGTCTTTCTAAATCCGCTAATTGTGATTTTAAAGCTTTTGACAAAGGACCATTGCCACCTGGAATCCCATTGGCTTTTCCCATTAAGTTATCCGTATAAGCCTGCTCAGCAATTTCTATTCGGCTAATTAATGCTTTCCTTTGTTCTGCAATTGATCCAAATTCTTTATCTAATAATTTTTCTCTATCAGCAAAAGTTTTATCAACTTTTGCTTGATAATCGGCTTGTTGCTCTAGTTGTTTTTCTCTTAATTTAATATCAATTTCAGTTTTAAACATCCTAATTTCAACAGGTTTAGATATAGTCATTGCTATAATTATTCCCATAATTATTCGAGGAAAAGCACTTTTTAATTCACCCACAGTTATGGCTTCAGTTCCATCACCTTTACCAGTGCTTGTGACAATAAAACGGTCAATATTAAAAATCATTAAACCCCAAATAATCCCAAAAATTAAAGCCAGGAAAACTGTATTTAAGTCTATTGGATTTTCAATTGCTGAACCTCTCTTTTCAAAAATCGTATAAAAAGCATATCCTCCAGCCAAACCTGCCATAGCACCAGTAGCAAATACAATTCCACCTAGGCACATGTATTTAATTTGATCTGAATAGGTTGCTCTTTCCAAAAGATAACGGTCGCCACCTGCACATTTCCATAGAAAACGCATAATGGAGCTTGATTTCGGTAATTCGTAATAATCTCGTGTCATATAAATTCGTTTTGGTTAAAGGTTGTTTTTAATATTTCTATTTTAGGTTGATTAATTTTAATATCAGGTATTGTGATATTTGGTTTATTAATATCACATTTGATTAAAGAGTGAGTTAATATTGGAATAGTTCTTTCTTCTAATTTAAGATTTAAGTTTGAGAAAGTGGTTTTAAAAGTTGAGTTATTAATTGATAGTTGAGGTTCAAATTTTAGTTTGTATGTTCTACTTCTAAAGAAGCCATGAACGACAAAATCGAATTCTTTATCAAAATTCTTTAAATCAAAAATCTTGATTTGTTTTTCTAATGTAATGTGTTTTCCAAATCGGTACCATAAAGCATTTTTAAATCTATAATTTATAATGATATAACTATTATCAAAAAGGTGCTCAGTAGAATAGTTTAGATATATTTCTTCAATTCTTTTTCTTGGTCTAAAAAGAATAATAAAAAAACGAGCTATCACAACTTTAATAAAGTGGAGCTTTCGGAAAAGGTATGATAGATAATGTGAAACCAAACTTTATTGTTTTTTAAATGAATAACTAAAAAATAAAATAGCTGCTACTATATCAATAGGCATCCACAGTGATCTTTGATATAAATAAATTGGAAATATAGGATTGAAAACAATTGCTGTAATTCCAAAAAGAACAAACCAAATACTTATTCCTGTTTTGAATTCATTTGCTAATATAATTGCTGCTGTAACCGTAACAGCTATTCTTAAAAAGGTATAGTAACCAATTGGTAATGGAGCTAAAGCTAACAATAAGGCAATGGCGATTATTAATTGTATACCTTTCATAATAGGTTACTTATTGTTAGTGAATTATAAAAATAATAAAAAAATTAATCCTAATAGTACTATTAAAAAATATTTATTGTTTTAACTCAATTAGTAAAAGCGAATTTGAAAGTAATAAATGATGAACCAATTACAAAAATTGAAACTAGCTAGGTGTTCACTTAACAACAAAAACCGCTTTTTATCCAAACCCCTATAATCTAATAACTTTATGTCTTTCGTATCGATTTGTGACTTTTTAATATTGAGATTATATGTTATTATGTGCTTTGTTTATAGGACTTTGTGTCAATGTCTTTAATTTTTTTTGGAGTTTTGAATAATTTTTTTAAAAACAATTTACCTAAATTGACAAAGCGTGGTCATTAGCAATTTATGGTCATTGTGGTGGTTTTCCTTAAGCTTCATAAATATTGATTTTAAAAGTCCTATCCTAAAAACAACGTCGACAATTTTCTACATTTCTCTTCCAAGAACTGTTTTAAAAATCGGTTGAAAATGTAATGCAAGTCCACCGTAAATAACCATTTCTTTTTTTTCTGCCTTGTTCAAATGTTTGGTATGCTAATATTGCAAATCCCACAAGTCCAGCGAACCTTAAAAATTGATAAAAGCCGTAAGTCATATCCGTTAAACATAGAAAAAACAAAATCGCTAAGACGTTTTTTATGAAATTACTCAAATTTAAGTTCATCTGTAAATTCTTCGTGAAGTCCATAATTATGGAAGTCTATTAAATAATTCATCTGCTTTGGAAACTGAGTGATAATGGTTTCTTCACTTGTTTTCAATTTTGACTTTACCATTTGCAGGAACTTTATTTCATTTGGCTCAACTTTTTTGTCTGATTCAATTGCTCTGATTAGAACTTCAATCAATAACAATTCTTGATTGTCGTTTAGATTGGCATTTGAAACTTCTTTTAGATATTCATTGATTGCTGAAGCACCATTTTCTTTGAGATATTTTAGATTATTCGCTAGTGGTTCTTCAAAGTCATATCCCATAAAATAAATTTCATTTTCAGCCATATTTCTGATTTCAGAAATTTCCGATTCCTCTATGCTGCCATCACAGGCAATAACTGACACTGCTGATTTAAGCAGTAAGTTTTGAAATGCTTCTGTTTTCATAATCCAAATCCAATTTTAGTTGTAATTTGTTCTTTAGTTCCTCGAGGTAATAAATCTAGTAAGCCAAAGTTTATTTCTCTTAGCCTATCCCAATTTTGACTTTCAACTGCAAATTTTCCAGCATCAATAAGGCTCTTAGCTTGAGTTTGGTCATTCATTTTTGGTTGTTCACCTTTTAACCAATTGAAAATACCAGTTAAAAAATCAGGAGTTCGCCATCTGATTTGTCCAATAATACTTTGAAGTTCATCAGACTTTTCCTGAATTTTAATTGGGCTATTAGTCGACATAAAAACTTCTTCTTGAGAAACAATATCATTATATGTTTTTCTTTCGTGGTCATTACCGTTTTCATCAATAAGTTTTAAGCATTCTTCCTTTGTTTCAAAGTAGTGCTCTCTTACTTTTTGAATACGCTTGTGTTTTGTTGCAGAGTCAATTTCTTGGGCAATTTTTCTTTTCCTATCTTCGAGTTTATATTTATCATCAGTAACATCATCATCATTTAATTTCTCAGTTTCCTCAGCTACAATTTCCATTTCTTTTTTCAATTTGGATAATGCACTTGCAGTTTCATAATCCTCTTTTTCTGTAGCTTGTTCGATTTCTTCATCTAATTTTTCAGATAAGTCTTCCACTTGCTCTTTCAGCATTTCTACTGGTGTATGTCTTTCTTTTGGATTAAAAGTTTCTTTAAACTCTTGGTCAGCCATATTTAAATATGCAGCAACGGTCAGGTCTTGTGATTCAGATAAGGAAATTGTGATTTCAATATCAGAACCTTTTGAAATATCCCTTTTTAAGTTTTTACCAGTTATTCCAATAAACCCAATGCTTTTGTTGGCTTCAGGTAAAGCAAGATGAGAACCTTGTAATATGTTAATGCGAATGTCATTTTCTTCGCTTCCTTTAATGATTGTTTTATTAATCGGGAATGTTAAAGTTCGTTTGGTTGGTAAAATTGTGTTGCGTTGAAAGATTAATGCTAGACGTGTAAGGCCTGGATTATCATAATCATCAACTTCTAAGCAAATATCTTCCGGTAAAGGTTGACCACTTATACCAAATCCACTATTAATTCCAATTGGCTCAACATCTGATTCTACAACGTTATTTAGACTGTCATAAACAGTTAATGTGAAAAAATTATAGGCATTTTCAACAAGAGGTAAATCCTCGCTTATTCTTTCGCTCAATTTCTTTAATCCAGAATCAAAACCACCATCTTGTCTTACAATTTTATAATATAAGTTGTCGGTTTCACCTGTTACCCTAGCAGCAAACAATTCATCTTTTTCTTTTGATGCCTTATTGTAACTTGCCTTGATTGAAATTGCAGATTTTTTTTGTTGCTTATCTGATTTTGAAATTTCCTTTTGTTTAGTTGCAGCATAGTAAGCAGCACCTACCGCAACCGCTGTCGTTGGGTCAATTTCACAATTTGCAGGTATTTGTAATATCTCTTCAACTCTTTGTCTTACATAGGGAATATATGTAGAGCCACCAACCATTAATGTAAATTGAATATCCTTCGAACCAAGTGAGTTTCTAGTCAGTATAGTTTTTATCATTTCAATTGTTCCATCAACAGAAGATTTTATGAGTTCGTTAAATTCTGAACGTGTAATAGTTATTTCAAAATCTACTTCATTTCCTTCTTCATCTTCAAAACCATCTACTACAATTTCAGCCGATGTAACTGCCGACAATCTAATTTTTGCTTCTTCGGCTCTGCTTAAAAGAACGTAGTATTTAGAATTGTATTTACCCGATGCACTTTTCATTTCATCTTCTAAATTCTCAAATGAAAATTCTGCATTAATTTTAGGAATGACAAGTTTGTCAACTATCATTTGGTCAATGTCAGCACCACCTAAGAAATTATTCCCTTCGTGGTCAATTACTTTCATTTCTCCCTCCTTAATTCTGATTAAAGCCACATCAAAAGTTCCGCCACCAAAATCATAAACTAACCATTGCCCATCTGTCAGTTCTTTTGATTTTTTCATATTTGCATAGGCCAAACTTGCAGCAATTGGTTCCTGTAATAAAACAACTTGCTTGAATCCTGCCTGATAACCTGCTTCTTTCGTAGCATTTGATTGGATAAGGTCAAACGAAGCAGGAATAGTGATTACTACTGATTCCAAATTATCTCCTGTGTTTACGAAAGTTTTTAATTCTTTCAGCACTTGTGCAGAAAGTTCAATTGGTGTTATGGAACGATTTTGTGATTTGATTTGAAAACTTTCTGATGTTCCCATCTTTCTTTTAAAAAATGCCTGCGTAAAAGCATCCTTTTTTTGTTTTCCAAACATCACTTTTGCTTGACTACCAACAATAATTTTGTCTTTTTGATAGCAAACCACTGAAGGTAGTGTGGCTCTACCATAATCCAACGGATTATTGAAAACGATTACTTCGCCTTTTACAAATTTGGCGATAGCCGAATTTGTTGTTCCAAGATCTATTCCGAAATTGATTGTATTTTCCATTTTTTGAATGATTTTTAAGATTTAAGATTTTGATTCAGCTACAACAATGCCTTTTCGGGCAATAAGTGTAATACCTCCCTTGCGATACCTAACAATAGGTTTTATTACCTCTGTAATTATAAGATTGTCAGCAGAGTTGCCAGCAATACTTGCTTCTATATCGGTTCGAGTTTCGTTGTATGCTTCCCCAATTGGATTGTGATATACTAATCCTCCGTCTGTTTCAAGCTGTTCAAATATCTCTTTTAACCTACTTACATTTCGGCCTATAGAGTTTGATTCCGTTAGGATTTCTACCTTTTTTTCAATCTCAAAAACTTGGTCTATCAAGTCAATGTAAATTTTTGGCACTTTTATTTGTTCGTTCATATTTTTTTATTTTTTAAGCACTTGGTTTAGAAAATGTCCAACCTTCTCTCATTCTGTCGATAAGCAAAGGATGTTTTGATAATGTCAATTCTGATGTGTCTTTTATTCCACTATTACTAACTTGGTTCCCCTCTACAGCTTTTCCAATTACCCAGCCAACAACTGCACCGATAATTCCTCCAATAATAAAATGTTCTCCATCAGTTATAGCGCCGATAATTACACCTAATATCAATATTGCAAAGAAAATCAAATAGTATTTATCACTTCCTTTTGAGTGAATTTCATTGCAGCTTTTACATCTTGGTATTGTAACATCTGTATATGAAAACTGCACTCTTCTTGGTATGTAACTTCTATATGTTTCTTTATAAATAGTTTGTGATATACCACTATTATCATCTGGCGGATTCTTCTCGCAAAAATGACAAACTAAAACACCCTTGTATTTCTTTTCCAATTCTTCAAGTTCGTTTTTGTCTTGTTTGAATTTTAGTTTTGCTTCATCACTTACATTGATTTGTAATGCAAAATTGATTAAATACAAAGAAGATTTTACATCGTTTTGCTTGTTCCAACAGGAAATAGATAGACTTCTTATTGAATATCCAATCTGTGTTCTAATTTCATTTGCAAATGCCGGGAGAGCATTAAGTTCTGTCAATGAGATTAATTGTTTCACTTTTTCAAAAGCATCCGTTGCTTGAACAGACTTACTTTCTACACTTTTAATTTGAGTTTGTATTGCAAGAAGTATTATTGCCCATTTTTTTAACGTTGGAGCGTTTTTTTCTTGTTCTACTCTTTCTTCGTGTTTTTTCTTTACAATGTCATAATTCTTTTGAAAAGTTGGTTTACTTACACTCTCAATATTTAATTCAAGAAGGTATTCTAACAACTGAAGCGAAACAAAGGTGGTATTAAATTCATTCCATATTGCAAGTTGTAAGAAGTTGATTGATGCTGCAATCTTATTTATTTGACTTTGAAAATATGACGGCAAGTGATTAAGCAATTCCGTTTGAAATAAATCCTTTACCAAATCAATAACGTCATCAATGTCTTCATCTGAATAATCAGATTCCTCATTTTTGATTTCTTTTGTAATTGCGTCAACTTTTTGCAACCGATTTTGAATTTCAATACTAAGGCCTTTGAAAGCAACGTTTAAGTCTGCTGTACTAATTAAAACTTGAGTTCTTAAAATCTTCCTAAGCCTTTCTTCGTCTTGGTCTATAAAAGCTTTTAAAATCGCTTTATCAAATTTTGGTGAAAAGTAAGGACTAATAAATTTTACAAATTCAGGTAGCTTATAAATACTTTCTTGTTTGAAAAATTCAAAAAGTCTATCATTACCGTTTACAAGAAAGTCATTTAATAATTTATTAGAAACAAGGTGTGAATAGAACTCTAGAGCATTTATGTTTTCTAATTCATCAATAACCTTTTCACAATCGGTTTTAGTCAGAGTTAAACCTTTATAATCAAGGTGTCCATTGTCTGAAAGGTCAATGTCGGCAAAAAGTTTTCGTTTTGCTTTTTTGACGATTGAATTATCAATAACCGCTATGTCGGTATTTTCCAATTCAAGTATTTCTATTGGGTTAATAAAATTCATAGCTATTATCTTCTTTCAGTTACTATATAAAATTGCCAAGTGTAGCCCATATTACTCTCCATATATTCAGTCCCAACGTTTGGAATAACACTTGGTGCTGATGCGCGATAATTATATGTTCCTGGACTTAGTGTAATTGTTCTTTTTTGTTTGGGAGAGAAAGTATACGTTTCGCTATTAAGTTTTAAAGTTAGGGTCAAAGATGTATTGTTGAATATTTCAATTTCGGGATAATAATTAGAGGTTTTACCACTTGGAGTAAACATTCCCCTATCATTTTTCTCAACTATGTCCCCAATTTTCACAAACGACTTATGAATGTATCCTTCTTTGTCTGTTTCAATATCTATTATATTATAGAAATCATTTTCCATTTCAAGTGAAATAATAAAAATTTGTGTTCCCGATTTTAAAGATGAAATTACACCGTAGTCAGTTGCGGGTCCTTGTCGAAAGTTGACTTGTTTAGTTATAGTACCCAAATAAGATTGACTTAACAAACTATTATAAACAAGAAGTGAGATAATAAGTAGTGTTCCTTTATTCATTTTTAATTTATTTAACCCTTAAAACACAACTCACAAACTCTATCATAATTATAATTTTTGGTTTGCGAATTGAATACAATTGGTGCTTCTAATTCTGATTTCATAAAGTTGATGTAATTGAAAACTGTTCTAACGGAAATGCCTAATCTATTGGATAACTCGTTAGGCGTTCCTGTTCTTTCAGCTTCGATAAGCTCGTGTAACTTTATGATTATCCTTATATCCAATTATAATTTAACAATTTTACTATTTGCGACTGCAACCAGAATGCAGTCGTTGTGTTTTTATTAACAATATTTTTCTTTTGTATAATTATCTTCAATTAAAAAAGAATTCCACTAGTTGTATATATGCTTAAAATGTCCCAGAAATTTTCGATTAATCATATTGGGCAAAAAATCGCAATTACTTTTGTGCAATTCATGAAAACCTTTTTTACCGGGATAACAACTGACATAAAATAGTTCCATTTCCTTTATTTCTTTTTCAAAATTAAAACCAATAAAATTCTAATCCTTACGGAAAACCGTAACGAGTGAAAAAAAATTTAAGCTAAGATTTTACTATATAATGCCTAAGTCTTTGGCAATAGCAATGAGGTGAATTGAGTTGGATGCTTTGAAATAATCTTTAAGCTTACTAATGCGTTTTTCAATAGCGCTTCTGCTATTGGGTGTTATTCCTTGTGCCTTAAATTGAGTTTCTATTTCATCTTGGCTGATACCTTTTGATAATTGCTCGATGAGTAGAATGTCAACTTCATCAATCTCGCGAGTTTTTTTATCTTTTAAGATGTATTCCAGTTCGGGAGAAATATAAATATCGGTAGTAGTGAATACTTGCTGTATTGCTGTTTTTAGTTGGTCAATACTTCTTCTGCCTTTGTGGATATAGGCGTTAATATGGTTATTTTCAAATAGCGATTTTATTCGGAACTTTTTGTCCTCAATCGAATAAACAATCACCTGGATATTGGGCTGAAGTGCTTTAATTCTGGCAATTGCTTCATCTCCTGTCTTGATTTGTACTTCTCTAAAATCGGTTTCAAAAGAAAGATCGGAGATAAACAAATCATAGGGTTCATTATCGGCCAATGCTTTTTTTACTCTGAATAGAGCATCATCACAATATTTAACATGGTCAATATGGGTTATGCCTAACTCTCTTAGAATTTGGTTCAATGCGATATTGATACTATCAACATCTTCGGCAATCAAAACTTTCTGAAACATAGCTTCTTATTTTGGAATATTTATCACTATTCTGAAACCTATGTGGGTTTCATTCTCAAAAGTAAGCGTTCCTTTTATAGCATGAATACGGTTTTCCGTATTCTGCAAAACTTTTTTTTGGAAGCATTTGGAGTTAAATTACTTATCCGTTAACTGTATATTTAATTTTTGTGTGTTTTGGGAATTGGTAGAAAATAATAATCACAAGTTTACTTTGACTGCGCTTTTTCATTTTGTCCATAATACTTTTCTCAAGACACTTCCTTATCTGTTTCAATTTTCTGAGTACAAAATTGAAATACAAATCCAAACAAAAAAATCGGGAAAAGGAACTTTTTGAGTTTCATTTCCCGAAATTATTAATTTAATCCATACAGAAATTATTTCTGATAAAAAAAATTATGGCTTTGGA
The DNA here is from genome assembly GCF_051547085.1 of Flavobacterium sp. RSB2_4_14. Classification (NCBI taxonomy): domain Bacteria; kingdom Pseudomonadati; phylum Bacteroidota; class Flavobacteriia; order Flavobacteriales; family Flavobacteriaceae; genus Flavobacterium; species Flavobacterium sp. RSB2_4_14. The sequence continues at coordinate 212,677 of NZ_JBPTTL010000003.1, read as the reverse complement.
GTTGGTGGTGGTGGAGGTGTTATGCCTCCTCCTTGACCACCTGTATCTTCTGCTTGTGTTGGTACATTATCTGAAATTGAATCAACAGTACAGGATGTCATGGCTATAGATGACAGAATAAAAAACGAAAATATTACAAGTTTTTTCATGATTAAAATAGTTAAAAATTAGACATAGTTGTGGCCGTTCGAGTGCTGCTCGAAGCCTTTACAGTGGCAATACCATTGCGGATTTTGAAGACTCAAAAAGTCATTTGGGAAGTAAAGTGTGCTACTACAAAACCGTTTCTTTATACTTCCCGAATAAAAATTCAGTTCTGTATAGCATCACTTTTTTTAGAAGTAGTTTTGTACATTTGTTCTATTCGCGAAACAGAACAAGAACAACTTCCGAGACAAAGGAATACCGTTTTTGTATGAGTGTTTACAAGGGATTCCGGTCTTTCCGATGATTCCTGATTATTCCTAAAAAATCCTATTGTCTATGACACAAAATGAATTGGATGCTTATAAAAAAGCTATAAAACAGAAGTATGAAACCGAGAAAACTAGCCTCTACTCTAGTCTTTTATTACAACCTAGCAGAGCCAATTTAAGAAAGCTGTGTGTGGAGCGATTTAAGGAAAATCAATCTCAAGATGATGCCACGACTTTCAAAGTTTTTTTTGGTTTTGAGTTTGGTGAAGGAAATTTAAACCGATTAAAATCGGAGACTGATCGTTTTAGAGCATTAGAGAATTTTTTGAAAAACACAACCGATTGTAATGATATAGAGGGAATAAATTTAATAGCCATATTGGTTGATTTTACTCCAAGACCATTTTTAAAGTTTGCAAAGAGATTTTCGGGAAATGAAGAACAGGTAACTGTTATTCCAGAAAGCAATATTGAATCAAAAACAATAGATGTCCCATTGAAAGTGCCACAAACGAAGAAAAGGAAATTGATGTATGGGATTTTAGGAGTTACAGGATTATTATCCATTGGCTATACTGCAAAAGATGTCGCTTTTCCCGAAAAGGAATGTATGCAATGGCAAAAGGACCATTATGAACTAGTTGACTGTACTTCATCTGCTCAGCAAAGCTTTGCTGGTTTTAGTGAAATTATCCCTATTGACAACAATGAAATAATGCTGAGAAGAATTATCCCTTCAGACACAACTGTTTTCTTTAAAAATGGTGAACCCCAAATTTGGTACTGCAAAATCAACAAGAAAATAGAATGTTTCAATACTCACGGAAAACATCCCGAAACAGGAAAAGCTTTGCGTCCCATCACGAAGTATATTATTAATAAATATGAGTTAGATAAATAGACGATTTTTTCATCTATTTTTAAAAAAAATACTCCCCATTACGGAAAACCGTAAAATAATTCCAATTCAACTTGATACATTTGTTTATGTTTTGGTAAACTACCTTTCAAAAGATGTTTCCAAATTAATTTTATATTAATAGATTTAACAAATGAAAAAATACCCTCTTATGCAATTGTGTAAGTGAAGTATTATTGTTAAGTTTGGGACTATTACCTCAAAAAATCAATAATGTCAAAACCCTCTATAAAAGCCGATATCAATTTTGAACAAGAACTCTGGAAAGCTGCCAATGAATTGCGTGGTGCAGTAGCTGAAAATCAATACAAAGATTATGTATTGCCCATGATTTTCTTGAAGCACATGTCAGAACGGTATGAAATTCGGAAAGAAGAATTGACTGCCCTTACACAAGACAAAAGTTCTCCCTATTTCACTACTGACAAAGACGAAGTTAAATATGTGCTAGAAGATGCTGATGAATATTTATCCAAAAACATCTACATTATACCTAAAGAAGCTACTTGGGAATACCTAAAAGCCAATGCCGAACAGGACAACATTAAAGTTATTGTAGATGATGCTTTTGATACTTTAGATGCTACATTGGCTAAGTTTAGACCCGATTTAAAAGGAATATTACCTCGTATTTTTGTTAAAAGCCAATTGACAGCTCGACAAGTAGGTGGTTTGATAAACTTACTTTCCAACCCGAAACTCTCACAAAAGGAAAACCCAGAAAGCGATATTTTAGGTCGTGTGTATGAATACTATATTGGTAAGTTTGCGCTTGCCGAAGGTTCTGGTGCAGGGCAATTCTTTACACCAGGAAGTATTGTGAGATTGATGGTGGAAATGATTGAACCTTATGAAGGGAAAATCTTTGATGCCGCATGCGGAAGTGGTGGAATGTTTGTACAATCGTTGAAATTCTTAGAAAGTCATGGTGGCGATAAACGCAAAATTTCCATCTACGGACAAGAACGTTATGATGGCACACTTCGTTTGTGTAAAATGAACCTTGCCTTGCGTGATTTATCTTTTGATGTGCGCCTGGGCGACTCATTGCTACAAGACAAATTTCCTGATTTGAAAGCTGACTTTATAATTGTAAACCCACCGTTTAACGTGAGCCAATGGCATCCTGAGGATTTGCCCGAAAACGACCCACGCCTATTTGGACCTAAAGAAGAGTTTACTACTGATGGTAGTGCCAATTATATGTGGATGCAAACCTTTTGGAGCCATTTGAGTGACAAAGGAACTGCTAGCGTAGTGATGGCTAACGGTGCCATGACCTCTAACAACAAAGGCGAAAAGAACGTGCGGGAGTTTATGGTAAACAACAATATGATTGATTGTATTGTGCGCTTACCCGATAAACTGTTTTTGACTACAGGCATACCCGCTTGTATTTTTATATTGAGTAGAAACCGTGATGGGAAAGACGGACAACACCGCAAACGTACTGACGAAATCTTGTTTATAGACACCAGTAAAATGGGTACTATGGAAAGCCGCAAATTGCGAGTGTTTACTGATGCCGATATAGACAAAGTTGCCGCTACTTACCACGCTTGGCGTAATATAGACGGTACTTATGAAAACACCGATGGCTACAGTTACAATGCAACATTAGCAGAAGTACAAAAACAAGACTACAAACTCACACCAGGTATTTATGTAGGTACAGAAGAAATAGAAGACGATGGTATTTTGTTTGAAGATAAAATGGAAGCTTTAAAAACCCAATTGCAGGCGCAGTTTGCTAGAGGGAATGAATTGCAACAAAAGATATTGGAGAATTTTGAGAAACTATAAATGAGTAAAAAATACGAAAAGATAATAGAAAGAGATTTTAAGAGAGCATTTAGTAGAAAGAGATTTTTATTAAATATTCTTTTTATGATATTAATTTTTATTTACCATGAATTTTTCTGTAAACTAATCTTTGAATATTTAACACCAAAAGATTTAAATAATTCTCTTGTTTCTGTACTCTTTATACTTTTATTATCAATCTTTCTTGTTGGTGCTGGATTTAAGATTTTAAAAGACAAATACAGTACTTCAACAAATGAAATCAACTTATTGTTTTTAAGCCTTTTTTTAATTTATTATTTTAATTATTGTTGCCAAGAATCAAAATGGTTTCTAGTGGAAATTAAATTTCTTGGACTAAGCTTCACTTATGTTAGCCTATTAATTTTTACATTAATAACAATCTTAACTTTTATTTTTCAAAGGTATCTTAATGGGTTGGGAGAAATAAAAAAAATAAATTCAGAGAATAATATTTTATTGGATGATAGCCCAATTTCAAAACAAGACAAAGATGAATTGGATTATGAAGAAACTGTTCGTAAATTAAGTGAAATCCTTAAAAAGGATAATCATAAAAAATCATTTACTATTGGATTAGTTGGACCTTGGGGAAATGGAAAATCCAGCGTGCTAAAAATGGTAAAAAAAGAATTGAGTAAAACCAATAAAAATACTAAATCGGATATTATTATTTTTGATTTTTTGCCCTATTTAAATCATAAAGAAAATGACATTATAAATGAATTTTTCACTGCGTTAAGTAATGAGCTGAAACCATATAATGGTAAATTGTCAAACCTTATTACTGAATATTCTTCCAAGCTTACTGATTTATATGAAAATAAGAATGTTCTTGGATTCATAGAAAATCAGGTTTCGCACTTTGACAAATCTGCTGCAAGTGAATTGTATAAACTTATTAATGAAATGTTGGTTGACATCAACAAAAAAATCATTGTATTTGTTGATGACCTTGACCGACTAAGTAAAGATGAAATATTGCAGGTTTTAAAATTAATTCGGAATACTGCCGATTTTAGAAATGCTTTTTTTGTTGTTGCTATGGATAAAGAGTATGTTCTTAAAAGTCTGAAAAAAAGTAAAAAGATTTTTCACTCAAGTTTTATTGATAAATTCTTTCAATTAGAAATTTACTTGCCTGAAATTCAAAAAAGTAAACTTAGACTATTATTTATAGACGAAATACTAAAATCCAAACTAAATGATGGTTCTCCACTATTTGAGGTATTAATAAAAGATGCAGTAAATAACCATGATAATTTGTTTGATGATTATATAAAGAACATTAGGGACATCAAAAGAACCGTAAATCAATTAATTTATGACTACCCGACCACTGGTGGTGAAGTTAATCTTAAGGATTTTATGAACTTTACTTACTTTAAGCTTAAATTCCCAAATTTTGTCAAAATTATTACGCAAGGAATCGGAGATTTTATAGAGGTTAATACAGATGGGCTTTACAAATTAACTGAAGCGGATGATAAGAAAAATACAGATGTTGATACCACAGATAGATTATTTAAATACATATCTAAAAGACAAGTATTTAATCCTAAAAAGTACAAAATTTACAATGAGGATTTATTTGAGAATTGTTTAATCTTAGATAGTTCACTTGATTGTGAAAATAAATTTTTATTAATAAAAACGTTGGCTTATTTATTTGGCAATGAAAATAAAATCAATGATGTAAATTCTATAAAATATGAAAGCAATTTAAATATTTTATTGGAACAAAGGGTTTACAAAAATAGACTCCTAAACATTGAATTTAAGGAATTATTGAAATCGAATTTAGATGACATTTTTAAGACTGTTGATTTTTATTATAAAGAAAATAAGTTAACACAATTGATGTCTAGATTTGAATTTTTTAGTGCGTCAAAAGATGAAAATGAAATTAAAAATGCGATTCTCACTCTAGTATATATTCTTGAAAAAAAATTCATTTTTAATATCAACGAATCAACAATACTTAATCAAATAGGTATTTTCGCAAATAAATTTGAAAATCCAGAAATAAGTTTGAAAGATTGGTCATTAGAAAATATATTTAAGAACAAAAAATTTTCAATTGAAACCCGTGTAAATCTTGCAAGCAAACTTAAAAATGCTGGATTGGGTACTAATTACGATTTTAATTTTTGGGGATATCGTGATAAAAAAGAATTAAATACTTTAGTTTTAAAGTTGTACGATGAATATTTAAAATATAAGGATAATAAATTAAATGATGTCAATAACTATTCATTTTATCATATTTATCATGAAGTCAAAATTGAAAATGAAAAAGAAATCATTAAAAGATTTATCAATTTCTGGAGAAACAACAACCTAGAAATGTTATGTGCACAATTAACCGACATGGATACTTGGTCAACGTTGTCATTTAAGATATCTGAAATTGTGATTGAAATTTTTGGCAGTCGTGAAGCCTATATTGAATTTGTAAAAAACCATAAAGAGTCAGATGAAAATGCAATAAAAGAATTTTTGAAATTGTATGCTTTTCTAGCAATTTCTAATTTTAAAAATAATTTCATGTACACTTTTGAAAAATCGAAGTTGATGAAAGAAAAAATTGAACATCGCAAAAAAAATGGACCAAAACGTGATGAAAATGAAAATGTTATTCAAATTGTACTTGAAACCAACAGTAAAACATTTATTGATGCTTTAAATACTAGTAGCATCATAATAAATAAATACGATTTAAGGATTGAAAAAACACAAATTACAAATGGTGAATTATTTTACATTTTTGCGTATTTGAAAAAATCATTAGGTGCAGATCCAGTACTAATATATACTCAAGATTTATATCAGAACATAATACCGTTATTACCTGATTGGGAAAAAGGTTCCTTTGTGGCTAATTATATTAGAAGTGGATTGAATTTAATTCCTCAACAGAATAACAATAATTATATTAAAGTTATTTCAAAAGAACCAAAAGACAATAATTATAACCTTGATTACGAAATTTACTAATGCCTAGTAAATGGAAAACATATAAACTCTCCGATGCTTTAGAAATAAAGTATGGAAAAGACCATAAAAAAGTACAAGATGGGAACATTCCTATTTATGGTACTGGTGGCATTATGCGTTATGGTAATCAGGCTTTATATGATAAAGAAACAATATTAATTCCTCGAAAAGGTTCTTTAAATAATATATTTTATTTGAATGAACCGTTTTGGTCAGTTGATACAATTTTCTGGTCAAAAATAAATGAAGAAGTTGCTTTCCCAAAGTACTTATTCTATAATCTAAAAGTGCTTGATTTTGCATCAATGGATGTTGGCTCAGCAATTCCTAGTTTAACAACTGAACTTTTAAAGAAAATTGAAATTGAATTACCTTCTATACAAGAACAACAATCCATCACATCCATCCTATCTAACATAGACGACAAAATAGAAAACAACCTCGCCATCAACAAAACCCTCGAAGAAATGGCAATGGCATTATACAAACACTGGTTTGTAGATTTTGGACCGTTTCAAGACGGTGAGTTTGTAGAAAGTGAATTGGGGATGATTCCTAAAGGTTGGGAAGTGAAACGATTGGAAGAACTTGTTGATATAGGTTCAAGTAAAAGAATATTTTACAACGAATATGTTGAAGAAGGAATTCCTTTTTACAGAGGTAAAGAAGTCATAGAATTAAGTAAAGGGAAAAGCATTTCATCTGAGTTATTCATTTCAAATGAAAAATTTGAAGAAATAAAATCAAAATTTGAAGTTCCAAAAAAGGGAGACATTTTAATTAGTTCTGTGGGAACGATTGGAGTTTCATGGCTTGTTGATGGTTTTGAAGATTTCTATTTTAAAGACGGTAACTTAACTTGGTTAAAAAAATATAAAACGATTTTAAAAGGTGAATATTTTCATTTATGGCTAAATTCTGAGAATGGAAAAAATCAAATTGACGGTGAAGTAATTGGAAGTACCCAAAAAGCATTAACTATATCTTCATTGAGAAATTTTAAAATTCTATTTCCTAACCAAGACGTTTATAAACAAATTGGAAATGAATTTGTCAACTATTATGAACTAATGCAATCAAATTTAATTGAAATAAAATCCTTAACCCAATTGCGTGACACATTATTACCCAAGTTAATCAGTGGTGAAGTGCGGTTAAAGGAGTTTAGAGAAAACTAATAGAAAAACAAAATGACCACAGAAGCATTAATAGAACAAGCTACTATAGATTGGTTAACCGATTTAGGCTATACCCTCATCAAAGGCAATGAATTGCCCGAGAATGCCAATGCGGTTATCTTGAAAGGACAGTTATTATTGTTTATCCAACAACAGTATCCACACTTGCCTGAGGAAATACAACACCTTGCAGTAGCCGATTTTTGCAATAATGCTGGTGCAGATATTGACTATCGCAACCGTAGTTTTCACCTTAAACTCACCAAAGGGTTGGACTATGAATATAAAGATGCCGATGGCAACGAAAAAGCCGTTCACCTCTACCCGATTGATTTTCAAAATCCAGAGAACAATACGTTTTGGGTAGTCAATCAGTTTAGTATCGTGGGCAAAAACAAAAGACGACCTGATATTATTATTTACATCAACGGCATTCCGTTGGTATTGTTTGAACTAAAAAACTGGTTTGACGAAAACACTACCATTGCCGAAGCTTTTAATCAAATAGAACATTACAAAAAAGATATTCCGTTATTGTTTGAATACAACACACTTACCATTATAAGTGATGGTAACGAAGCCCAACATGGCATGTTCAATGCATCAACCGAATGGTATGCGGCTTGGAAAAGTATGGATGGCGTAACGACCATTGAGGACGATTTCCAAATGCACACCTTGATAAACGGTTTGTTTCCTAAAGAACGTTTATTGAATTACATCAAAAACTTTGTATTCTTTGAAGACCACAATGGAAGTTTGATTAAAAAAGGAGCCAAATACCATCAATACTTTGGGGTAAACTTTGCGGTAGAAGCCGCAAAAAAAGCCATAAAACCTTATGGAGATGGACGCATTGGGGTAATTTGGCACACTCAAGGAAGTGGCAAAAGTATCTCGATGGCTATCTATGCAGGTATTTTGCGCAGTTTGCCCGAGTTAAAAAATCCAACTATTGTGGTGCAAGTAGATAGAAGTGATTTGGATTTTCAATTGTATGAAAACTTTGTCTTGGCTAAAGATTTAGTGGGTGATGTACAACGTGCTGACTCTACTGATGATTTACGAAGATTATTATCTACTGGAAGTGGTGGTGTGATATTCACTACCATAGAAAAGTTCCGTTTAAAAATGGGTAACGACAATCAATTAGGCGAAACCGAACATCCTATTTTATCGGAAAGAGAAAATATTATCGTCATGGCAGACGAAGCACACCGAACCCAATACGGTTTATTGGATGGGTTTGCTTCCAATTTGCGCAAAGCGTTACCTAATGCTTCTTTTATAGGTTTTACAGGAACGCCTGTTGACAGCAAAGATGCGGATACGCAAGAAGTATTTGGAGAAACCATTCACATTTATGACATCAAACAAGCGGTCGATGATAAAGCTACGGTGCCTATTTACTATGAACCAAGACTAGCCAAACTCCATTTGTGGAACGAAAATATTGATGCCGAAGTGGATGCTATTACCGTAGATGTGGAAGATGATAGTAATTTGAAATGGGCTGCTATTGAAGATGCGGCAGGTTCGGCAGAACGTGTTGAAAAAATTGCAAACGACATTATAAAACACTTTAAAAACCGTACCGAAACGTTGCCAGGTAAAGCGATGATAGTGTGCATGAGCAGACGAAATTGTGTTAAAATGTATGATGCATTAAAAGCTATTGAAAATTGTCCCGAAATAGCAGTAATCATGACTGGTAACATCTCGAGTGACCCAATAGCATGGAATGAACACCTACGAACACAAGACGCAACAGAAGCGATAAAGAAACGTTTTAAAAATCCGAAAGACCCATTGCAAATTGTAATTGTTCGTGATATGTGGTTGACTGGTTTTGATGCGCCTTGCGTACACACGATGTATGTAGATAAGATTATGAAAGGTCATAATTTGATGCAAGCCATAACTAGAACCAATAGAGTTTTTATAGATAAACCTTCGGGAGTAATTGTAGATTATATCGGTATTGGTGACCAATTAAAAACAGCCACTAACAAATATACTGGCGGTGGTGGCAAAGGCAAACCTACTATAGATATGGAACAAGCGTTGAATATGTTCTTTAATCAGGTAGAAATTTGTCAAAACCTTATACCAGATGGAATTGAATATTCCAATTGGAAAGGATTGCGTGATGGCGATAAAGTGTTATTGGTTAGAAAATCCTTGAATAGTATCATCAAAGACGATGAAGCATCCAATCAGTTTATGCTAGAAGAGAAGAAATTAACTGGTTTGCTGTCTATTGTTAAATCACAGCCACAGATACAAGAGTATTCGGTTGATGTTTTATTTGCGCAACATTTGTCAAAAGCTATTCGCAATGCCAAATCTGTAAAAAGTAGCAGAAGCAATCAGAAAGATCAAATCAAGGAATTGATTAGTCAAAGTATCGAGTCGGAAGACATTGTAGATGTATTTGCTATGGCTGGATTAGAGCGTGCCGATATATCCATATTAAACGAAGAGTTTCTATTGGGTGCCAAAAAAGAAAAAGATAGTATCGATATCAAGATAGCTTTGTTGCGTTCTATTTTATTGGATGAAGTGAAATTGCGATTGCACAAGAATATTAGAAAATATACCTCGTTAAAAGAAGAATTAGAAAAAGTGATTGAGCGTTATCATTTGAACGCCATTGATTCCTATACCACCATAGCCGAACTCATCGCTCGTGCTAAAGAACTTCAAGAGGAAGACCATCGAATTAAAGAACTTGGTCTAAGCGATGAAGAACTAGCATTTTATGATATCCTCGCATCCAAAAAAGAAATCATCAACGAAACAGGCTTAATACAAGATGTGGTTCACGGTGTGGTAAAAGCAGTAAAAAGCAATCTGCAAATTGACTGGATGAACAAGGAAGATGCTAAGGCAGCTATTCGATTAGCCGTTAAAAAGGAATTGCGAGGCAAAGTAAAAATGGAAGAGTTAAATACTATTTTGGCTGAGATTATGGAACAAGCCGAAGGACAGTTTAGTGAGTGGAGGGCTTAAGAAAAATATGGATAATACAAACAACGAAAGATTTGGATGTATCAGATTTAATAAATTATCATGAACAATCTAATTGAAAAATTAAGAGATTATAACAACCAAATCAATATTGAAAATCGATTTGATTATACCTTGAATTCATCGGATGCTTTTTTTACAGATGCTGAAAAAGAGGATTTGGAGCGTATTGCTACTCCTTACCATCAAAATACTAAACTGAAGTGGATAGTAAGTGAAAAATATAAATCTATTGATGATCAGACCGATTTAGATTTTTGGATTATTAATACTTGGGGAGGCATAAGAAGTTTTAAAAAAAACGAGCGTAATATTGAAAAAGTAACGAAGTTTAAAAAACAAATTACGAATAAGAGGTTGAGTAAAGATACTTTCAGTACTATCTCATCCTTATCAAAAATTGCCTCTTTTATAGACCCCGATAACTTTGTTATTTATGATTCAAGAGTTATTTATACTTTGAATTGGTTACTATTGACGTGTGAAAATAAAAATGAGTTTAAAGAACCCTATTTTCCAATGCCCACTGGCAGAAATAAAAAAATTACCGATTTTGATTTAAATACTATCATCAATTTATCGCATATTGACCATTATTCTAACAATAGTGGTACTTATGTTTCGGAACAATTGGCTTATTTTAAATATTGTGATTTTATAAAAACAACCTCAAAGTTGGTTTATGGAGAAGATGCAAAACCCTACGAACTTGAAATGTTATTGTTTGTCATTGCTGATGATGAAATATTTAATGATGTGAAGGATAAATTGAAAATCTCCATAAAAGATTAAATTTAAAAATACTTAAATGAAATTCTCGCCTTCCATTATCGATGATTTAAAATACTATGTGTACTTGTATTTTCATTCTATTACTCATGAAGTGTTTTATGTTGTGAAAGGAAAAGGAAATAGAGTATTTGCTAATTTAAAAGATTAAAAAAAAATAAAATGAACTTATTTTTCGGAAAGATTTCACAAAAGATTGACACAGCCCAATTAACTGATGGTTATTATTCCTCAGACAAGGGTTCTTCTTGGTATGGAGAACTGGAGTTAGGCGATTATGTCTATATGATTGGTGGCGATAAAATTCAATTTTGGCAAGCCAGAGAATGGGGTGTTAAAAATGGTAGAGAGAGCTTACTATTTGATGTTTTAAATTCAGATTTAGGGATTAATGTTTCGCAGTTGATTGCACTAAAGTTTTTAAAAATAACAAAATCATTAGCTGTATTGACTTCAAGGTCAGCCAGAAATAAGGCCTTTTTTAAATTGGAAACGATTAAAGATATTCCAATTGCTGATTTATCAAACAATCAATACTATAAAAATGAAGATTTATTTAGAACAATCAATATTATTAAATCCGAAAATATAATTAAAAACTCAGATGATTTCCAATTAATTTATGAAAATGGAAAACTCCACCTTCAAAGTAATGAATTTACAGAAAGCGAAATAAAACACAAGTTTGTCGATAACCTAATTCACAAAGGAAAAGGGGCAAGAATGAAAGATAATGTATTAGAATTTTTCTCTAATAAAATCAAAAAATTACCTGCTACTATCTCGCATTCTGATATTGGATTAAGAAGCTTTTATGATACTTTTTTTTGTGATTACAAAGAGAAAAGTATAGTGGATAATGAAGATGAAAATTATTGGGTATTTCAAGGGAATCCTAAAATATATAATGCCGTTAATGCCCTAAACGCTAATGCTGTTAAGACTTGGACTGTTAGTGCGCATAGGGACAAAATAAAAAAAGGTGATAAAATTATCTTGTGGTTAACAGGTTCTCAAGCTGGTTGTTATGCTTTGGGTAGCGTAGCTTCTGAGGTAACGATGATGAAGGAGGAAGATGTGGAAATGCGTTATTACCTAACTCCTGAAGATTCTATTGAAGCTTATAGAGTAAAAATTATCATTGAACATCAATTTGTTGATAGTCCTATTTTGTGGGAAATGATTAAAGAGGATGATGTGTTTAAGGACTTTAAAGGCAGTAATCAAGGAACTAACTTCACGGCAACTAAGGAGCAGTATGACCATTTTAAAACACACCTAACTTCTACTATTCTAAATAATACTATTATGATTTCAAATCCCTTAAACCAAATTCTTTATGGTCCTCCTGGAACTGGGAAGACTTATAACACTGTCCTAGAAGCAGCCAAAGTAGTCACAGGTAACAATGAAATTAGTTATGATAATGCTTTAGAAGTATTTAAAGCTAATTTAGATAATCAAATTGAGTTTATCACCTTCCATCAAAACTACAGTTATGAAGACTTCATTCAAGGACTAAGACCTGATACTGAAAACGGAAGTGCTTTGACTTTTGAAAAGAAAGATGGTGTGTTTAAGCGTATTGCTGACAGGGCTTTGAAGAACTTAGTGGCTTCTGAAAATCCGGCGAGTGCAAAGAAGGAGTTTGATATAGTATTTCAAGAGTTAATACAACCTTTGAATGATGGTGATGTAACAGAAGTTGAAATTAAAATGAAGAAGTCGTCCTTCTTTATTACTGCTGTTGGTGAAAAATCAATTGATTTCAGAAAAAACATAGGTGATTCTGAGCATACTTTAAGTATCAATACGTTGCGAAAAATGTATGAGAAGGGTACAAATGATATCATATTGGGTGGATTGCAGCCTTACTATAACCCTATTTTAGATTTGCTTTTAGAGAAAGGAAAAAGTCAATTAACGGCGGTTGAAAAAAAGAATTATGTTATCATAATTGATGAAATTAATAGAGCAAATATCTCGAGAGTTTTTGGGGAGTTAATCACTTTGATAGAGGAAGATAAACGTTCGCATGGTGCCATTCCAATACGAGTTACTTTGCCTTCGGGAGATCCTTTTATTGTGCCTAGTAACTTGTTTATTATTGGCACTATGAACACGGCTGATAAGTCAATTGCACTTCTAGATATAGCTTTGCGCAGACGTTTTGAATTTAAACCTATGTATCCTCTCTATGATGGCTTAAAAAAACCAATTCATGATTCAGAAAAACTCAAGAAAATAAATGATGCCATCATTAGTAGAAAAAATCATGATTTCACTATTGGTCATGCCTATTTTATGGGCGATAATTATACTCTTGAAAAAACCATAAACACTAAAGTGATACCATTGCTATTAGAGTATTTTATGAATTCAGAAAAAGATGTAAAGGAAATACTAAAAGAAGCAGGAATAACTATTGACAATTGGCCTTTAAAAATGATTTTATAATATGATTAATCTCTTCGAATACCAAAATAAAGTAGCTTTTCCAGAGCAGCATTTCGACAATCTCGAAATGTTTTTGGATGCTATTTGGAGTAAAAGAGAGAAATCATCCTACTATAATGAAGACGAAAACCGTGAAGAGGTGCAACACTTCCTTCAGTTTTTGCATAAAAACAAAGAACTTAAATCGAATAAGTTTGTGGGTGTTATTCACTTTGAAGACCAAACCATCAACTTATTGCCTAAAATATTCTACACCGGAACAGAAACTACTCCTGAAACCGTGAAAATTATTAATTCACATGTATTGTGGTGGCTGAGTTATTGCAGAAAGTTGCGCTTTCCCAATTACCTGTCTGGGTTGAATTCACAGCAAGCTGATTTTTTTGAAATCCTAATTTATTTATTTAGCAAATACACCAGAGAATTATTAAACTCATCTGTTTATCAAAGGTATATTGAGGTTGAAAATGAGTTAACTTTTGTTAAAGGCAGGCTGAATTTTCAAGAATATATCAACCAAAATCTAGCTCGTGGTAGAAATCATAAAGTAAATTGTATTTATGATTCTTTTGAAATGGACAATCCATTTAATCAATGTATAAAATCGGTTTGTCGATTATTGTTGACCGCCTCAAAGGACATAGAAAACAAACGCAACTTAAATGATATCTTGTTTTTGCTGGATGAGGTTAGCGATGCGACTATATCGGCCAAAGAATGCAAACGAATCCTATTCAACCCAATGTTCGCCGACTTTGAGACAGTTCGAGATTATTGCGTCTTATTTTTAGAAAATAGTGTATCGTTTAATTATAAGAACGACCTGAAACTATTTGCTTTCCTATTACCAATGGAATATGTTTTTGAGGATTTTCTCTTTGGCTTTATCGACAAGGAATTGGAAGAAGTAAACGCCAAAAATCAAATTAAAAATAAGAGTTTGGATGAAGCGAAAACGTTTGGGCTAAAACCTGACTTATTGTTAACCATAGGAGACAGAAGCATTATTGCAGACACCAAGTATAAAATGGTATATGCAGACAGCACCGATGCTAAAAAAGAGATTTCTCAAAATGATTTGTATCAAATGATTGCTTATGCCATAAGGTTTAAGGTAACTGACATTAAATTGTTTTATCCCAATACGATAAACAATGATACTGTCAATCATTTAAAAACTATTGAAATTATTGATGAGTTGGCTAATAATGAAAAGATTACTATAAAAGCACATCAGGTAAGTGTTATAGATGCTAGTATTTCAATTGAAATGCTATATTCTTTAAAGCTTTCTGAATGTTTTGAGAATTTGAGAAATAAATTATCAGAAGAGTTGAATGATATATTAATTTAAAATATGGCAAAGCAACCTAAATTTTATGTAGTTTGGCATGGTAGGGAGACCGGTGTTTTTGATTCATGGGAAGCCTGTAAAGATCAGACGGATGGTTTTCCGTCGCCCATCTTTAAATCATTTTCCTCAAGAGAAGCTGCTGAAACTGCTTATTCCAGTGACAGTACTTATTATATCGGGAAGCGTAGCTTAGCAAATAAACTACCCGAAGAAAAATTAAAGCAAATAGGAACACCAATTGGAGAGAGTATTGCAGTTGACGGAGCATGGAATAACATTACGGGGTTGGTCGAATATCAAGGAGTACATCTTAATACTGGTGAGAACCTGTTTCATGTTGGGCCTTTAGAGGACGGAACCAATAACATCGTAGAATTTTTAGCTATAGTACACGCATTAGCTTTATGCAAACAATGGCATTGGAAAATACCCATTTATTCGGATAGTAAAATTGCATTAGGTTGGATAAGAGATAAGAAAGCAAAAACCAATCATCCACCAAGTGAAAAAAACAAGAAATTGTTCGAAATGCTGGAAAGAGCGGAAAAATGGTTAGATAACAATATCTATGAAAATCCATTATTAAAATGGGAAACCAAAGCCTGGGGAGAAAACCCAGCTGACTTTGGAAGAAAATAGTAACAGATATAAAATAAAACATAGCCTTGAAAACAACCAAAACAGATTTAAGCAATTTAAACCCTAAGCAGCATGAAGCAGTTGTTTGTGAGGATAAACGTGTTTTGGTTTTAGCAGGAGCCGGTTCGGGCAAAACAAAAACCCTACTGCAAAAAATCATTTACTTAATTGAAGAAAAGGGAGTAAGTCCTTCGAGTATATTGGCAATTACTTTTACCAAAAATGCCACCAACGAAATGATGGATCGCCTTATCATTTCGGCAGATACTTCTGGTAAATATGAAGAAATACTGTTTAGTAAATCGTATTCAAAGATTGAAAAAGATAAAGAGCGTTTTCGTCAACAAAAGAAATACAAATGGATTGATGCATTAACGGTGAAAACCTTTCACAGCTTTTGCTATAGTATTCTGAGAAACGATGGGGTTAATGAATTTGACAACAAATTCAAAATCATAGGAGATGAGAAAAAAGTAGAAGAAGATGAACTTTCCAAGTATATAGCCCCGGAAACCGTTTTTGAAGTAGTTCACAAACTGTTAATTGAAAAATGTGAAGATAACGACTTCTTATTGTTGCTAAAAAGATATGTACTTGATTATTTAGTAGATAAAATCCATTTTGAGAAAAACAATAATTTCCCGCCAAAAGAAGGTAAATTTTTCACCACTTTAGATGGTACAAGAGTACGTTCAAAATCGGAACAGTTTATTGCAGATTGGCTATACCGCCATAGTATAAAATACGAATATGAACCCCTAGTAAAAGGGGTTGATTTCAATTTTCGCCCCGATTTTTATATTCCAGAAGCCAACTTATATTTGGAACACGTTAGTGATAAAAGCTATCCTATAGCTGGTAAGGAAGAACAATTTGAAAAAGGGAATTTACTGTATTTCAAAACCTATGATTCGATGACGCATGATTCTGCCTTGTTTAATCATACCTTAGATAAAATTGTCAAGAATAGGCTGCCTTCTAATTATCATAAAAATGTAAGCCTTAGTTTCCGGGAAGAATTTAATGGCTATCACGAATATGTGAAAGATTTTATTCAACAAGTCATGCGCATCACCGACATGATAAAAGTTGAAAATCAAAGTACTTTAAGTGTTTTAGAAAAAGCACGGAAAGACCAACATGAAAGGATAAGAAACTTTTATGAATTGGCCATACCTATTGTGGATGCGTATATACATTACACCACTAATAAGTCTTATTTAGATTTTAATGATTTAATTTCAACGTGTGCCTCGTTATTTAAGAATCATGATGACATTCTAAAAAAATATAAAGCTAAATACCAGTATATTTTAGTCGATGAGTTTCAGGATGTCAATAATTTACAAGTAGATTTAATAAAACTTTTACTAACACAACAAACACAGCTTTTCTGCGTAGGAGATGATTGGCAGAGCATCTATGGCTTTAGAGGTTCTAATATAGATTATATAGTAGATTTTGAGAAACATTTTCCTAATTCCACCATCATCAAATTAGACCAAAACTACCGTAGCACCCAAAACATTGTTGGCGCCAGTAATGAAGTCATTAAGCATAACAAATTTAAAGTCGACAAAGACATTCATTCCTTAAAAAAGTCGGAGCACAAGATTGTGGTGTATTCTGGCAACACCGAAAAAGAAAACATTGAATTCTGTTTTGATAGAGTTAATGAGTTAATAAAGGATGGTTTTAACAATGATGATATTTTGTTTTTATACCGAAGAAGTAAAATGTTTTCGAATTACTTTTTTAAATTTAAAAATGAGAATGTTAAAGTGCAGGGAAAAACAATACACGCCTCTAAAGGACTTGAAGCCAAAGCGGTTTTTATTATTGGATTAACAGAAGGCAATGGCGGTTTCCCTGATATTTGGTTGGAAGACAGAATATTTCAAGTTATCAAAACAGCTAATCGAGATCTATTATTAGAAGAAGAACGTAGATTATTTTATGTAGCCATAACCAGAGCTAAAGACAAACTTTTTTTAATAACCGAAAAAGGGAATGAATCAAGTTTTTTAAAAGAAATCCCCGAAACCTATACCGTCAAAACAAGCGATTCATTAAAACTGAATGATGATAATGTAATAACTTGTAAAAACTGTTTCAGTCAACTAGAAAAATTATGGATTGTTTGTCCCTATTGTGGGGAAAAGGCAATAATTTAAGCTGATAAGAATTGTATATATTAAATAATTGATTTACAATATGGAAAGTAAAGATACTTTAGGAACTATAGCTACTGATAATAGTGCATCGAATGATACTGTATTCCTTATAATAATATTTATTATTATGATAGGGACACTATTATACATGTTATTCAAACCTAAGAAGACAGATATTGTTGAAAAGGACACCACATCTAGTACTTCACCTAAAGACATTAAAAGCATTCCAAGCAAGGAAAATAATGGAGTTAAAGAAGAATTTGATAAGCCTAAGGAGGTTACTAAACCAAAACCAGAAGCTGCAGCCACTACAATTAAAAAGGAAGAAAAAAAACCAACATCGGAACCAATAAAAGAACCTCAGCCAAAAATAAAAGAAACTGAAATTGTTGTTCCTGAAATTGAAGAACAGTCAAAAGAAAAATACATTGGCTACAATCCTATCAATATTTTTGCCCAAACAGAGCCGTTGTACTTTCCCTATGTGATAATGCCTAATTCTAATTGTGTTATCAAGTTCCCTAGAAAAGGAAGAGTTGGTAGGAAAGGGTATAAAGAAGAA
This sequence comes from Flavobacterium sp. RSB2_4_14, assembly GCF_051547085.1. Taxonomy (NCBI): domain Bacteria; kingdom Pseudomonadati; phylum Bacteroidota; class Flavobacteriia; order Flavobacteriales; family Flavobacteriaceae; genus Flavobacterium; species Flavobacterium sp. RSB2_4_14. The sequence goes on along the minus strand of NZ_JBPTTL010000003.1, from coordinate 194,335 downwards.
GCCTTTAAAGAATATATTGAAAAGTACTTTAAAAGTAATTACCAAGTTTTTGATGACCGTTTTATTTTAATCAAAAACAGCACAAGGCCTTTCGAACCAGATTTCACGCTGATTGATGAAAAAGAAGGAATTAACATTTTTATTGACATTGAAATTGATGAACCTTATGAAGGACTAAATGATGTTGTCAATAGAAAACCTACTCATTTCCAATTTTCAGATACTGATAGAAATAATGCATTTAAAAATAGGGGTTGGATTATTATAAGATTTGCAGAAATTCAAGTACATCAACAACCAGACTCTTGTTGTCTTTTTATCTCTGATGTAATCAAAAGTATTAATTCAAGATACAAAATTTCTGAAGCCCTGACAAACATAAAAAAAATCCAAAAAGTTAGACAATGGACTAAGGAAGAAGCAAAAATCTGGTCAATTAATAAATATAGGGAAAAATATTTAGGCATTTCAAGTTTTGGTCTTACTGCTGAAGGAATGACTTTAACAGACATTAATGAAACTGAATTAGGAGATAAAATTGAAGAAAAAGTTCAAGATGACGTAACTTTTATTGCTCCCAAAGATTCAAAAATAACTAACCCAAAACTGGAACAAATAAATTCATCAATAAAATTAAATAAATTTTTATCATTCAAATACAAAGAAAATAAAACTATTGTTAAGCCACTTACAGCAACAGAAACAACATTGACTGCTTTTTGCTACATTAAAAATTCTGAACGATCTTTTGATATATATAACATAAGCGACTTACATCAAAAAGACAAGTATTTCATTTTAAAAGTAGCAGGACCATCAATTGGATTAGATCAAATAACAACCGTAGTAAATACCGCAATAAATTACCATCGGCATATTAGAATGAAATACACTAGGAGAACTTGGAATAATATGCTTGTTGACATTGAAACAGGGGAACTATTAATAGACCGAGTGGAGGCAGAAGAAAGCATAAGAACAATTAATGATGTTCAGTTATCAATTAATGCCCTCGCTCAAGAACATATTGAAAATTACAGGCTTGATAATAACTATTTAACGGCATACTGTAATAAACGAGAAGAGCAACGTACTTTTAAGTTTGATAGAATTAGTGAGATAGAGATATTAGATATTTAATAAAATAATTATGAATTGCGAATTGTATTTAAATGGTGAAATAGTTGCAAGTATTATTACTGCAGTTGCAACAATTATTGCAGGTTTATTAGTCTATGTTTTATCAAGAGGTTATTACAAACATTCAAAAAAAATAGAACATGATAAAATGCTAAAGGAACTTTTTGGAGAATTCAATGCAAGATACGATCGGATTAATATCCAATTAGATTTAATTAGTAGAATTTCAAAAGATGATTGGAATCAAATAAAGGTAAAAAAACAAATAAAATATACAGGTATTATATATGATTTTTTTAATCTGTGTGCTGAAGAATATTTTTGGTTTAAAGAAAATAGAGTTTCTGAAAAGGTTTGGAAAAGTTGGAGTAAAGGTATGAATATCATATACAATCGTAGTGAAGTAATTCAAAACATTTGGAAAGAAGAAAGTGAAAAAGAGGGTTATATTTCTTATTATTTAGAAAAAAAAGAAAATTTTTTTAAAAAAGAGTAATAGATGTCAAAAATCAACCAAATAAATAAAATACTTAAAGAGTATTTCGAACTCAATAAAAGTATTAGTGTCATTCCTGCAAAGGATATGATGCCTTATTTTGTATTAGCAGGAGTTTTTGAAAAAGATACTAAAAACGGTTTCCCTATTCGTAGTCTTTTAAGAAGATTAGATGATAAAAACGAATTACAACAAATTCCATTTGTATATGCAGAACGAAAAGCAGCCAATACTAATTGGTTCTTTCAACGAAGTGGCAGTTCAATAGCTACTCAAAAAGTTATAAAAGTAAATCCAAAGAAAACAGAACTATCCATAACTAAAAGCAGAAAAGAAAGTGATGAACATTATGTACTAGATTTATGCGATAAAGTTTTAAAAATAAAAGGATTACGCCAACAACGTTTCGATTTTCTACTAGGTGATCCAAATTTTCAAGGCAAACGTGCTAAGTTACCAGTAGATATATATTACCCAGTGTTGAACTTAGTCATTGAATATAAAGAACAACAGCATACCAAACCTAACAAACATTTCGACAAACCCGATTTGTTTACAGTAAGCGGAGTGCATCGAGGGGAACAAAGAAAAATTTATGACCAAAGACGATTGGAAGTTTTACCAAAGTATGGAATCAAAGTAATCGAAATTTCCTTTTCCGATTTTGACCACGACAGTAAGGATAGGATTTTGAGAAGTCATATTGATTTGGAGAGAATTAAAAAACTTTTAAAAAAATAATATGGAAGCTTCATTTCACTATGTCGTTAAGGCAAAATTGATACGTTTCATAAAAGATGACGTAATTGATTTTATTGAAATTAATGAAAAATTCGAAAATGCTAATCCAATTGAAGCAAGAGAAAAAGCGTTTGATGTCTATCAAAATCATATTGATGTTTTACTACAAGGTATAAATAAAATATATGTTTCTGATGAACAGGCAAGGGAGGACTTAGTTTCATATGTTGACTCCGGAATGGTAATAAAAGGGGAAGGTTTATTCGGTGATTTTGAATTTTCAAATAGTTATGGTAATGGTATTGGTGTATACTTTGTCATTGATAATCCAATAGAAGATAAAATATTTGAAGATAAAATAGGTGATGAATACATGATACACGGCATAAGTTATGCTGGAGCTGGTGCACAATCATTAATGGATAGTCTTAATCACGAATTTTGGTATTATGACCATTTCGGTTACGATTTTAAAAATCATAAGATAACAGTTGATTTTTATGAAGCTGATGCAGATATTACAGAGCCAAATGATATTTTAAAAACCCCTTTTGACTGGACTGGATATGATATTTGTGTTACTTCAGAGGAGGATGAAGAAGATGAGGATGATGAAACTAATGAAGAAAATAGTAATTTTTACAGATGGAACCATTTTAAAGTTTGGAAAAAGAAAAACAGAATCTAATGAGTAGCATAGAAAATTTGATTATCGCTTCATTGCAAGGGTTTCAGCAATTACCGACTATTAAAGGATTAAAAGCTGAAACAAAAAGTAAGCTTGTTTTCCCAATAAAAAGAGATGGTAAAAAAAGAGTAAGCGAGCAGGAAGCCCGGTTCTTATTTGTCAAACATTTGGAAAACAATAGTGCTTTTATTATTCTGTTGAAGTGCCTACCAAAGAAAAATATAAATTTCTGGGAGCTGGTGAGCGTTCGGGAAATTTTGATAATTGTCTCTATGAAAATGGGGAACGCAAACACCTAATTGAATTTAAGGCGCTAAATCCAAAGCAAGCTTCCTATTCCAAGGATTTTGAAAAGCTTCTTTACGATGAGAGTGATTTGGATAATTATTTTATTCAAGGACTTAAAAGTATCGATAACGGGACCATTCCTAATATTGAAACTAAATACAAGGTAGCTATAAAAAGCGTAAAGGACAAAGGGAGGTCAATTCGGTCACGGTTAAAAATTTTTGTTTGCGCCCTTGGAGTAGAAGATATTATAAAGTATGAAGTTAATAAAGATGGAGAATTGGTAAAAATTAAATAATTAAAAATTAAAATAACAGCTAATGAATTGGCTTCAAAAACTCATACAAAAAATAAAAGGGTTATTTTCAAAATCAGATAAAGCCGTAGAGCTTTTAATTACTGAAAACAAGACTGAAAATGCACAGCCAACTGAAGATAATCAAGTTTTAGAAATCCTGAACGAAATTATCATTGGCTCAGCTAATGACGCCATTGTATTAAACAGAATTCCTGATTTTGAGTTTAATGAAAATTGGAGCTCTTTGAGTTCAAATAAGAACGCTAACCTTTTCTCTCAACTTGCTGGAACATCCGCAGTAGCAGGAAGCACAATGTATGCTACCAATGGTTTGTATAAAGCCACCGTTAGCCCTGAAAAATTAATGGTGTATAACAATGGTACAACAAGTTCAATCACGTTAAACGGAAAAAGCTTCAGCAATCATGCGGGTTTTGTAAAAGCCGGTGCCGAAGTATTTACTCCAATTCTTGCTTTTCAGTTTACTTCAATGTTAACTGGGCAATACTATATGAATGGGATTAACAATCAATTACAAGCCATACAAAAAGGAATCTCCCAGTTATTGACCTTTCATCAAAACGAAAGAATTGCCAAGATAAAAAGTATAACAAATAGGCTGATTGAACTAGAACAAAACAAATTCTACACATTAGAAGATTTTGTAACCATTGAAAACATGAAAATGGAATTGGCTACAATCCGTTATGAATATTTGTTAGCAGGTCAACAACAGTTACAAAGTGCTTTATTTCCAGAAAACAAGACAGAAAATCCCGTTAACCAAAATCAAAGTGTTGCCAACATAGGTACTTCTGAAGAATTAAAAATAAAAACACAAAGAATACTCACCGAGCTTAAAACTAATTTTAAATCTTTAGTTGAGGATAGTGGTATAAATTCAATTTTGGACACAGTAAAAGGAGTTTTTGAAAATTCGGGTGCCAAAGTAGACGAACTAGCAAAAAAGGTCAACGAAAGTCAGTTTTTCTATTTTGTTAAAGCAGCTTTGGAGGCAGAAAAGCTTTATCAATATTCTCAACTTATAGCATTGAAAGCAAATCTGTCCTATAAAAATCCAGATGAAAACCGCATTGGTAAAATAAGTCAGCTTTATAAGTCCATTAGTAATTACCATGAACAAAACGAGAGCATCAACAGCGAAGTAGCTATTATTTTAAAAAGTCTTAAATCGGAGCTAACAACAATAATCGGTAAACACAAAGAAAATAGTAAGCTGAATAAAACCAACATTGCAGAAAGAGAAAAAGAATTGCATAACCAATTTGAAAATATAGAAACCTTAACTCAAAACATCACCGAATTAGAAAATGAGAGAACCAAAATCAAACAAGCTTTTGAAAAGCCGATTGATTTTATTATTGATAATCGAACTGGCGAAGGAAAAATCTATGCTAAAAACTAATTAAATTAAAATGGAAAGACTAATAACAATTCATACATCATCAGAAGATTTTACAGATAAATATACAGGGAAATATTTTGATTATTTTCAAATACACATTTATAGTGTTTCCGAAATCATTTCTTCTTATTACAATCCTAAACATACAAATCTGGAGACTGTAAAAAGTGCAGCAGAAAATTTGTTAAATCAAATAAAGAAAAACAGTAATTCTCAATCAAATAAAATTACAATGTTTGAAAAAAACGGAAAATTTTTAATTTGTGAAGACCTAGAACTTTTTGATGATGGAGAACTTTTCTATTTTGATAAACAAAGAATACGATATGAGTATGATTATGAAGATAATTTTAATGATATCGATAAATTTCTTGGCGACCGAAAAGTAGAAGTTTTCATTAAGAAATCATTAATTTCAATTGGGGCAAGTGATTTGTATGAAATTATTGAACCCATTGCTTTACAAAAAAAATTGAGAAACGATAAATATCTTGCATTATGCGAAGAAGATAGAATTCTCAATTTGTCTAATCCTAAATATATTTTGGAAATCTATAGAATCGAACGAGATTACAAACCGGTTTTGATTAACACATTTAAATTGCACAATCAAGATGCTATGGATCTTCCCGAATTTAAGTCTATAATCCAATCCGATGAACGAATCACCTATTTAATAAAAGATATCGCTACAGGAAAAATTATTGATGGTGATTTAGAAGAAGACATTGAAAGTTTAAAACATAGCAAATGGCAAAAAAAACATCCATCAGTTATTGATTTTGATGATTTACAAAGAATGGAATTAGATGATAACGACCCTAATTTTCTGAGTTGGGATGACTATGTAGCTGATGATGATGAAACAGAAGAAGGCGATGAAGATTACCAACCAAGATTTTAAGAAAATATACGGGAATTCTAAAACGATATATGTTATTTCTAATATCAACACCATAAAGAAGTGTTAACAAAAAAAGTTTTAAAATATTTAATTTATAAATCATAAGTGAAAACTAAAAGAAATATAGCGACTTATCTTGGAGAGCACTCAAATAAAACATTTGTTATTCCTGCCTATCAAAGGGGTTTCAAATGGGGAGTAAAAGATAAGCAAGGCGATAGCGCGGCAACTGTCTTGTTGCAGGACATTGAAAAGGCTAGAAAAGCTGAAAAAGAAGAGTATTTCATACAAGGTGTAACGGTTTACGAAGAAGGGACAAATGTGATCTTGATTGATGGCCAACAAAGAACTACTTTCTTTTTTATTTTGCTAAGTATATTGCTTGATGCCGATGAAAAAGAGAAGTATTTATATTATGACTCAAAACTCAAAATCAGATACGACATTCGAGAATCATCACACGAATTTTTAAATCAAATATGTCAAAACAAAGACGATTTAAAACCAACTTCTCAAGATACTTTCTATTTCCTTTCCGTTAAAAATCAATTGATTCAAATTTTAGAGAAAATTGAAGATAAAGGAAATCTAAAGGAATATGTTTTAAGTAAAGTAAAGTTGTTTTATATAGTAGTTGCTAAAGACCAAGCCACTAAACTTTTTTCCATGATGAATGGTGCAAAAGCTTTTATGAAAACAGATGAATTGATAAAAGCTGATTTTTTAAGTAAAGCCTCAAAAATTGATTACAATCATATTGAATCGCCAAAAACAGTAAAAGATACACTTGAAATATTAAAAGATCAAATTGGAGAAGATTGGAAATCAAATGCATTAAGGAGTCAATTTGCCCGCCAATGGGATAAATGGTTGTATTGGTGGAATCAAGAAGAGGTTAAGCTCTTTTTCAGAAGTAGTAACAATCCAATGGGACTTCTTTTAGAATTTTTCTATGAAAATAACCTTGCACTACTGTCAAAAGAAGAAAAAAACAAATACACAAAAAACTACTCCAACAAAAAAGAAGACATACCAGTAATGCTCAAGCAATTTCAAAATCTATTAATTCGAAATAAAACAGAAGCTAAAGAAAATTTTGAGAGACTCAGAAAAATCCAAAAACAATTTGAAGACTTGTACTCAATTCCTTTTGTATACAATTATTTAGGACTTTGCCTAGAAACAAGTAAAAATAAAGAGGAACAAAAAAAAATAATAATATACTTCTTAGAACATTATAAAGATTTTAATCAAATAAAAAAATATAGTCTTCTTCAAATTTTTAATCTCCAAAAGAAATCAGAGATAGAAATTAAAGATCGTCTGAATGAAATATTTTTATCCATTGCATCAAAAGATATTTATAATGACCCAGATGAAGATGGAAACAAAGAACACGCATTCAAGCTTATGTTAAAATTGAATATTGAAGCAGCAAATAATAAAAATACTAAATTTCAATTTTTTGTCTTCACTAAAGGAGAACTTAGGAGCATTTATGATTTCCGTTCATTGGAACATATTTGGCCAAAATCAAAAGTAGTTAAAAAAAATGTTGATGGTATGTTTTATAGCACAGAAAGCAACAAGCAAATTCAGCAAGATCAATTGTCAAAATATTTAGATGATGATAAACTTAGAGAAGAAAACTTAAGTGCACATCACATTGGTAACTTGGTGCTATTACACAAACACGATAATTCAACGTTTACAGACAAACTTCCTGAAGACAAAAAAAAGCTTTATTTTGATTTAGATCAAGAATTAAAAAGTAGAAATTTATTGCATACCATGTCTGTTTTTGCCTATGACAATTGGAATCAAGAAAATGCGATAGTAACAATAAAATCGAATCAGAAAAAAGTCTTGGAGTTAATCAAAAAAGGATACGAAGTATATGTTAATTAATGGAAATTCATACAGCTTAAAAGAATTATTTACAAAAAGCAATCGCATCATTATACCCGATATGCAAAGGGAATATTGTTGGGCTCAAACTAAATCATCTATCAATAATGAAAATTTGATTAGTAATTTTTTAAGTGATTTGTTGGGAAACAATAAAAACGAAGACAATCAAGTTCAACTAGGATTGTTATATGCTTATGAAAGTCCTAAAAATGATTTTCAATTATGTGATGGACAACAAAGAATAACTACACTCTATCTCTTGTTAGGTTTTCTATATTCCAATACATCAGAAATTGAATTAAAAAGCAGCATCAAAAACTTTTTGGTAATAGATGCAGTTGAAAATAAAAAAAACTATGATATTCGTTTGCAATATGCTATTAGAGAATCTACTTTGTTTTTTCTCAATGATCTCGTTAATCAATATTTCCTTTTAGAAAAATTTAAAGAAGATACCACTCCATCAAATACTATAAAAAATTCAGATTGGTATTTCAATGAGTATAGCTTGGATCCGTCCATACAAAACATAATACTTGCATTAGAAACATTTCAAGTACAAAAGAATAAGTTCACGGATGAATTCAGTAATTTTCTTTTAAAAAATATCACTTTCCTCTATTTCGATATGGAAAACAGAACATATGGAGAAGAACAATTTGTTGTTTTAAATACTACCGGAGAACCATTAACAAAAACAGAAAATTTAAAACCTTTATTTTTAGGGAATTTAGATAATTCCATTAAGCTACAAAATGGAAAAACACAACTTCGCCATTATGCTGATTTATGGGAAGATTGGGAGTTATTTTTCTGGGAAAACAAACCAGGTAAAGAACAAACGGCAGACGCAGGTTTAATAGAGTTTTTTAGATGGATTTTTATTATTGAAGCAACAAATAGCAACGATATCTTAAAATCCGAAAAAGAAAATTACAATTTAGCACAAAAGGCATTAGGGCTGAATTCATTTGATATTTTTGAGTTAGGAAATAATAAAATCAAAATTCTTGATTCAATAAATGAGTATTTTAATGTAATTGAAAAAATAAGGTTAGATAACACTATCAATAGTAATTTCCTTTTTTGTGGTGAACTTTCACAAATCGCTCTATTTGAACTTTTACCTTTGCTTTGTTTTTTAAAAGAGTTTGATGAAACGATTGAGAGTCAATTCTATATAAGATTTAAGCAATTTTTGAAATCAAGAGCTAAAGATGAAAATGTTTCAAAAGCTTCTATTACAACTACAATTAGAGCTATACAAATCGCTAAAGCAATGAAAAATGCCAATGATTCGGATATAGCAGCTTATTCTAATTATGAAGCTACAGCATCAGAAACAATACTAACTGCAATCGAAATATTAAAATTTGAAATTCTTAAAGATAATGCTGATAATAGAAATGATATTGAAGAGGCATTTTGGCAAGCAGAGAATTATCAGATCTTTTTAGGTAATATTGGCTTTATGTTTGAAGTACTTAATACAAATGTAGTTTCAGATTTTGAATTAAATTCCTTTGAAAAGTTATCATCAATTATTTTAGAGACTCTAGAAAAACCGGATGATAATTTAAGAAGAGCATTGCTAACTTTTGGACATTATTATCAGTATGATGGTTACTCAACTAATATAAGGGCTTGGCGATATTCTTTAGGTGAAAACGGTTCTTTTTTTAATTCAATAATTAAAAAAGAACCTAATGAAGTAGCACCGAATGTATTGTTTCAATTTTTGACTAAAGCCAATACAACATTACAATCTGTATCCAGAGAATCTATAAAATATTTTTATCAAACTTGCATTGATGAATTCCAAACTTCAGATACTAATATTTGGGTTGATACTGTTTCAAATTTTATAAAATCAGAAGAATTTATGACTATAATGCAAAATAAAAGGTTTTGTATTACAGAGGATGAAAGTCATTCGTATGCATTATATAGACAAAAAGTTATGGGAAGTGATTCGTTCAAAAAAATAATTTAGTTTTATATAGACAATTAAATAAACATGGCAGAATATAAAAACGTAGAAAAACCTTTTCTCGAAAAACTAAGACAACTCAAGTGCCAAACTATCATAAACAAGTACAATGGTTGAAATCAAATGGTGCTGGAATGGATATGTAAATCAGTTCTACACTACTTCCATTTTAAAAACGCAACGTCACATTTTGTCGCTAAACTAAATTACATTTGTTTAATAAATAATTATTCATGGCAAAAAGAGACTTCATCCAGCGTTACATTTTCATCATTAACCGGTTAAAATCAAGAGCATCTACTTTTGAAGAGCTTCAAGATTATTTGCTCAGGCAACAACAAATAACCGGTGACAAACTCGAAATCAGTCAACGAACCTTGCAAAGGGATTTGAATGAAATACGTTCTTTGTTTGAAACTGATATTCAATACAACCGTAAGGAAGGAGTTTATGAAATAGTAGAATCGATAACCGAGAAACCCATTGAGCGTATCATAGAGTCTTATGAGATAATCAATGCGCTAAACTATTCCAACAACATATCTCAAAAACTCTACTTAGAGCAAAGGAAAAACCAAGGAACAGAACACCTGCACGGATTGCTTTATGCTATTGATAATCATTTTGAAGTATCGTTTACCCATCACAGCTATTGGAAAGATGGGTTGAAAAATAGGACTGTGCATCCTATTGCCATCAAAGAATCACAAAAAAGATGGTATTTAGTTTGTCATGATCTTGATAAAAAGGAAATTCGAAACTTTGGTTTAGATAGAATAACATACTTGAAAATATCCGACAAGAAATTCAGTAAGTACTCGTTTGATGTAAAAGACTATTACCAGCATGCTTTTGGAGTGGAAACCTATGAACCAGCTCAAAAAATTGTATTAAAATTTACGGCTTTTCAGTCACAGTATATAAAGTCTCTCCCATTACACACTTCGCAAGAAATAGTATTTGAAGATACTAAAAACTGCCACTTTGCTTATTTTATGCATCCAACACATGATTTTGAAATGGAAATCCTAAAATATGGTGAACATGTAACTGTACTAGCTCCTGAATCATTAAAACAAACCATCAGCAATCGTATTAATGATATGATGGCTTTATACAACTAACATGAGCACCTTTACTGCTATAGATTTTGAAACTGCACAAGGGTATCGTTGGAGCATTTGTCAAGTGGGTATTGTTAGAGTTGTTGAAGGCATAATAACAGAAGAAGTAAATATTCTAGTCCAACCACCCGATAATTACTATTGGTATAATTTCACTGAAATACATGGCATTGCTGCCTCTGATACTGCCAAATCACCAACCTTTGATAAAGTTTGGCCAACCATTGCACCTTATATAGAAAACCAACTTGTAATTGCCCATAATGGATTCGGGTTTGATTTTCCGGTTTTAGCCAAAACATTGGAGTATTATGGGATGTCAAATCCTGAATACCAAAAACAATGTACCTATAAAATTTATAAATCCAATTTAGCCAATTTGTGCAGAGAGCACAATATTAAACTAAATCATCACGATGCCTTGAGTGACGCAAGAGCTTGTGCTGCTTTGTACATGAAACATCTTGATAATTTATAATACTTTTTTTCATGTTTAATACACAACGACATGTCTTGACGGCATGTCGTTTTAGTTTTGCTTCATACTAATTAATTATATTATGGAAGAAGCAGAAAAAAATTCAGAGAAAGGCAATTTGTCCTTGCAAAACAATTCATTTGAAATTTATGATAGAAGCGGCAATTATATTAATATGCTTCGAATGTATCATGCTTACTATAATCAAATTTGTAATATTAAATCAATTGATAATATTGACGAATTTCGAATGCGTTCATGGTTTACTTCTGAAATGAAAGAAAGCATTATTAGAGAACATTATGATCAAAGCTATTCTAACATGAATAAGAGAAATTTATATTCTGATCATTTCTTTTTTATGAACAATGGTATTGTAATTAACTTATATAATAATTGTGTATCCATCATTTTTGAACCTAGTTTAGAAAATGAAGCTCAGAAATTGCAAAACCAATTATTGCAATTCAGAATTAAGAAGAGAAGAAGAACTACTAAAATTAGTTTAATTGTAAATTCGAGTATGGGACTTATAACTAAAGATATAGATCTTAAGAAACCAAAATTAAACCTCAATTTACATTATAATGATGATTTCAAAGAGATACACCACTCCATTCTTAAAAATATCAAAAAACAAAAAAGTAAAGGATTGTATTTGTTTCACGGACAACCTGGCACAGGAAAAAGTACTTATATAAAACATCTAATACACCAACAAAGTAAACAAGTTATCTTTTTATCTCCTAAGTTAGCTAGTAATTTAGATGATTTGGGATTAACCGAATTTTTATTAGACAATCCAAATTGTATTTTGGTTATTGAAGATGCAGAAGATTTAATACTCTCTCGGGATAATCACCATAATTCAAAACTTTCTTTCTTATTAAACCTAACGGATGGCTTGTTAGGAGAAAGTCTGGGAATACAAATTATAGCCACTTTCAATACTGATTTGAAAAATATTGACAAAGCGTTACTCAGAAAAGGACGATTAACTTCCATTTATGAATTTAAGACACTAACAGTAGATAAAACAAATATCTTATTAAAAAATCTTGGTCATGAAGTTGAAATCAATGAATCGCTGCCACTAGCCGAGATTTTCAACTTTGAAATCAGCAATAATTATGAACCTAAACTGAGAAAAGCAGTGGGTTTTGGAAATTAATTTTTTTAAAACGTCATGGTTTGTCTGAACCGGTGTTTTACTTTGTCTTAAATAATTTTAAAAAATAAAGTCATGGGACAAATGATCGTTCACCAAAAAGAATTAATTCGAATTAATACTCCTAAAAACTGTATTGAGTATTCTACCAATGATGGTAGAATCTGGCATAAAAGAGCTAATGCTTCATCAAGCATGGGTTCTTTACAGGATTTAGCTGATAACGGTAAAGAAATACTATTAACCACCTCAAAAGGATTGTTCTATTCTACGAATAAAGGTTCTTCTTGGCATAAAAGAAGTTAATGCATGGATTTTACTATTTGTTATTTGGAAGTTTTTGACAAAGAAACCAACCAATGGGAGTATGTTGCCGAAAGTGATTATGCCGAACCTATTAATAATTGGTATAATAATTTAGACCCTTTTTTTGATAGGATTAATTTATCCTATTTATTTAATTCCATAGAAAATAAAGAACACCTTCCATTATTTACTAAATATAAAGGGTTACCCATAGATTGTTCAAAACCTATTGTCAATGCCTATAATTTTTACTTTTATGAGGTAAAAATGTGTCATAGTGCATCTTTTAGCTATTTATCTGAATTACTCGACTTTGATTATAACAAAACAATAAATTTAAAGGAGATACCAGAAAAAGAAATAGAACTGTTTTATCCAGAAATTCATGAAAGTAAGAAGCAAATAATCTCACATAAGGATTGGCTAGGTGAAGATTTCTTCATCGAATTACATAAAACAAAGCAACGGTTTGAGGCATACCCAAATTGCAGACTTGTTTACTTTTTGTATAAAATTGATTTTGATTAATCATAAAAAAACTACATTATGTTTCGCAATTTTCAAGAATTAGAGGTAGTTCTAAATGTTTATAATCGTAAAATCTATTCAATCAGAATGGCTATCAAGTATGCTAGTATGTGTCGTGATTATGCAAAAATTGTTGATTTAAAAAATGAAGAGCAATTAGTTAGGAAAACGATTTTTCGATATGTGGAAATTTATAAGATTAAAATATCAAATAATTATTTAGAGTCACGAATTTGCAGTAATGAACTTGAAGAGATTGAACTGTATTACCAAGAATACTTTAAAGATACTAGTTGGGATATTTAGTTAACGAAAAACCAAAAAAAATAAAAAAGTAAATCCCAAAAAAATATAAAGAATGCCTAAATTTGAAATTCCCTAATCAAATTCCCTACCCCATTGAACAAACTCAAAATTAACCTCTTAGGCACTGGTGTAGAAATCAAAAGAATTCTATTGCCTGAGTCTGTTTTGGATCAATGGAAAGGATTTATTAATCCAAAAAGTTCAATAACAAAAGCTTTACTAGATCCGTTTTTTTATTACAAACTAAAAGACAAAAAATACAACTGTTTAGAAGATTTGCCATCAGAGAACTGTTCAGGAATTATCAATGCTCCCAAAAGTCAAATCGAGTTCTGGTTCAATCGCAAAAAGGTGTCAAAAGTAAACACCTTTGAGCTATTTAATGAAAACCTTTTATTTCCATTATTCAGCCTTGAAAAAACAACCACTTCATTTTTAGACAATAAGGGAATTTACATCCTTCAAAACGAAATTGGAACCATCGGAACCTACGAATTAATGGTCAATTCAGAGAAGCTTACTATTGACGATTTCATCTTTGAAATAGATAGCATTCAGAATACAACTTTTATAAAAAACATTAAGTACAAAAACCAAGATTTAGAGTTTGTAAAAAAAGACACGATGGTGACTTATCAAATAGGCTTTGAAGTATAGCTATCAAACCATAAAAAGCAAGGGATACTGTTAAAGCGGCAGCATCAACACTTCTGTTAAGTTATTTTTAAAAATAATTAGAAATAATAATTATTATTAGTTCCAATTAAAAAACAAACAACAAACTAACCATTGTTTAGGGAACTTTTAGTGTCAAAATAACAACTTTAGTTACCTGAAATCTATCCCTTTTTTTGAAATTATAAGGGCTGAATTTTACAAATAGATACGTAATGATTTACAACTATCTTAATTCATTTCCATTGATTTACTTATACCTATTTTGATGTCTATTGATTTTTTGGCGGCATAATTTTGGGGTGTTGCAATCATCATTTTTCTTGTTGCTTTTTCTGATTTGATATAGCTACATAATACACAACTAATCCTATAACACCTCCAATAACCATTGAAGCTACTATCACTCTCCAATGATTTTTAACGTAAGTTCCCATAAAAAACTGTGGAGGTGATTTTATAGTTAAAGGTGTCTCGAATACTATTGGATTAAGCTTGGTTGGCATGTTTTCATAACCTGCTGTAATACTTCCTGTGGCAATTGTTTTGTTTACAAAACTCTCTGATTGTTTTTTTAGTAAATCTTGCTGAATAGCTTGAGGAAATAATTCTTCTATTGTTAAATCTCTAAATGTCATATACTTTCTTGTTTATAAATAATATAATTTTTATTCTCAGAATCTTTAAGTAAAACACCATATTCATAGCAAAACTTCATTTCTTTTTTAGTTTTTTCTTCAATTTTTATAGAATGGAATATACCAAAGTCATAGCCCTCATATTGAAGAATTGAAATATTTATAACACCATCTCTAATATATTCTTTGCTGTTTAGTATTTTAATCAAAATCGATTTGTTGTTTTTTGCCTTTTTGGTAAAATCACTTTCAATTTTATCTACTATTTTTCGCTTATCGTTGTTATAATCTATACGATGTTGTTCACAACAATAAATCTGTCTGGCATCGGTAGGAATAAATGCTTCATTGCAATCTTGCTTTTTACAATAACGAATGGGATATCTCCTATTTGAAACTCTTTTTATTACTTTTCTATTTTTCATATCTCAACTTTATTTTGGTTTAAAATTTTCTCAATCGATGACACTTCATATAAATAAATATCACCCAAACGAGTGTAGGGTAAAATTCCAGTTTCTCGATATTTAATAATGGTATTTGGAGAAAGACCATACCGACTCTTCAAATCGTTGTTGCGATAGTATTTACCTGATGGTTGATTTGATTTTTGATAGAATTGTTTAATACAATTCTCAATAGTCTCTAAACGGCTATAAATTGGTTCAAGCAGTAATTGAATACTGCGAACTGATGGAATTGAAATTTCTTCTGAATTTTTCATTTGCATTAATTTTAAAATTATTTTGCAAAATTCAGAATAATAGAATGATCTAGTTTGTGTTGTTAGGAGATCTCTAAGAGATGTTATTTTTCCAAATATGTTTTTTTTGTTTGTAATTTCTCAATAAGCAGATTAATAACCTGAAGTTGTTTAGTTTTATTACTAGCACCTTTTAATTTTGATACCTCTTTTGTAAAATCTGTTAAAGGACTAGCGTTTTTTGATTTACTATCTGTATAACTAAAATTGTTTTCTACAAATTTTTTAATTTTTGAATGACTTTTATGCTCTATATTATCCATATAGAGCATGCCTTCCTCCATCAAAAATTTAAATAAAAAAGCTGAAGATGATTTATCTAAATTAACATTACATTTTTGGATTGAAATACCATTAGTTGTTTTTAAGAATGGTTTAAGATCTACAACCCCATATTTTGAAATTGCAGTTGAAATTTTATTGATGCCTTCATCTAATCGTAATAATGATTTGTAAAATAAGTCTAACACATAGAGTAACTTTACTTTTTCAAAGTCAATTTTATTCTTATAATTTGAAGCACTATCTTTATTTGTAATGAGAAAGTAAAATAATAATTCCTCAACTTGGTCGGGTTTTGTTTTAAATTTCAGAACTTCATTTATAGTGTACTTTTCTTCAACATCATAATCAAGATCATGATTTACCTCTTTTATAAATCGCTCTATCTTACTAAAAGATTTGAAAAATCTAACATTTCTTGACACAAACCATTTAATTCTATCATCTAGCAATAATTTAACTTCTTCAATAATTCTTAAATTATTATTGCTACTTATGAGCACCAACATTAAAGACTCGATTAACTCGTCCACTCTTTCAGTGAAATAAGTGTTATCGATTTCCTCAATCCAACAATCATTAAACCGATACTTTTGATATTTTGTATGAAACTCAATCTTATTTTCAAAATAATCCACAAACGCTTCAATTAAATCTGTAGGTAACAACATAAGAATATTTTTTAGATTAATAAGTTGACCTCTAAATTAATAAAAACCTACTTAAGAATTCAAATATCGTTCTTTTAATTTTTTCATATCTTCTCCTACGCTACTGTCCAAAACTTTAGCATAGTGTTGCGTTTGCCGAATTGTGGTATGGCCTAACATGGCAGATACATTTTCAATTTTAATACCATTTCCTAGAGTTACGGTTGTTGCAAAAGTATGTCGAGCGACGTACCAAGTCAAATTTTTGTCTAATCCAATTATATCTGCTATCTCTTTTAGATAGGCATTCATTTTTTGGTTGGATATTTTTGGCAGCAATCCAGACTCAGAATATTGGTATTTATTTATTATTCTTAAAGCTGGCGGCAATAAGGGAACGTTTGCTCTTATTTTCGTTTTTTGACGGTTCGTTTTTATCCAAAGCTCTTTATCTGCATCTTGAATAATATTTTCTCTTGTGAGTTTCATAGCATCTATTGGGGCGTATCCTGTGTAACAACTAAACAAAAAAACATCTTTAACGCGTTCAAGACGATCTATAGAAAATGTTTTTTGTTCAATTTTCAACAATTCTTGATGTGTTAAAAAGTTGGCCTCTGTGATTTGAATTTTACCATCGTATTTTTTAAACGGATTATTAGTGATTAAATCCATCTTAATAGCATAATAAAATATTGTCTTGAGGTTTTTGAAATATTTGACTATGGAATTATTTTTAATCCCTAATTTCCCTTTATATTCACTTTCAAATTTCATATATGATTCGAGATTATAGATATAAGCTCCATTAATTTTATCAACTGGAATAGTATCCGATCCATAATATTTTTTATTGTAAAGCATAACAAGATCTTTAACGCGTTCATATTTTTGGAGAGAGGCTTTGGAGCGTTCTCCTATATTTACCAACTTAGCAAAATACTCATTATGGTTGTTAATAATATCGATGAGTTCCGGAGTTTTTGATTTTTTTGATTGTCCTAACAACAAACATTTTAACTCCTGAACGCTTACAATTTCCCCTTCTCGTTCTAGTTGATTATACAGTTTTTGTATTTTTAAAGCAAATAAATCTAGGGCTTCTTTGAGCACTTTCTCCTTGTCCTGCTTGAAGATTCTTCTTAACTTGTCGGTAGAGTTCCATCGCTCTTGTGTGATGTATTTTCCTGTACTCAAGGTTATACTTTTTCCTTTAAAAGTTACCCTTGCATAAATGGGACACTCATAGGTCAACTTAACCTTATCGGATTTGATGTAAAAAATTGTTTTTAGCATAGCTTTTTGTGTTAAATTTAAATTACAAATTGAACGAAAAACTTATGCAAAGCATTGAATTTAAAGGAGATCTCTTGGAGATATTCAAAATTTAGTTACCCTATTGGTGAAAAAATCTATAGGTACACCTATAGGGTAACTAAACTATGATTTTTAATGTGTTTTTTGACATATCCCAAAAAATTAAAAACCCTCTAAACACTGATGTTTAAAGGGTTTTTGATGTTTTATGTTTCTTTTGAAACATGTAATCAGCGGAGAAAGAGGGATTTGTCTTGTGTAAAATATATCAATAAAATCAATACTTCGCAAAGTATTTTATTTAAGTGACACCTCGACTGACACCTCTTTATTAGGATTACAATTATCTTAAATTCAAAGTAGTCAAATATAAGCATAATAATCTGAATACCATAGTATCAAGACTAAAAAATGAACTAGTTATTTAAAGATATGTTTATTTAAAATGGTTTAAAATGGAGTTGGGATTTTTTACGCATTTTAACCAAAAATTAAGTGAGCTACTTGTTCATATTTTAATCCTGCATAGGAACAAAACTCTTCGATAGTTAAAAACTCATTTTCGAGCTTGTTGAGGTCAGTTTTCACTTTTTGCATTAATCTGGTACTTTGGCGATAACTCTTGCCTGTTATGCGCTGTATGTCTTTCGGATATATGCACACCCTCTGTTTTTCAAATTTCATACACTATCTATGCCTTTGACTAGGCTTTGATTAGCTTAAACCTAGTGACAGGTGAAGTTTAAGATTATACAAAAGTAAGTTTTTTTGAATTATAAATTTCTTTCGCAATTTATGGTTGTTTGATGTGCTTTTTGGTAGGCATTTATGTCGATTTAAGCCATTTATGTCGCTTTGCGACATATGGAACTGTCCTCGCTTTTTTATTCTGTTTAATTGGCTAAAATTTGTTCCGAAATCGGATAAAAGATGTTGCAACTGAAAAGATGATTTAGAGATTTTAAAAATGAATTTTAATCTAAATTTTAGAAATTATGGCAAGACAGAAAGGCATAATTAAATTGAAAGGTACTATCGGAGATATTACTTTTTACAAAACCCAAGACGGACATTTAGCGCGTGAAAAAGGAGGTATTGATGCCAGCAGAATCAAAAGTGATCCTGCATTCCAAAGAACGCGTGAAAATGGTTCGGAGTTTGGTCGAGCTGGTAAGGCAGGAAAGATTTTGAGAACGGCTTTGAGAGCTTTGCTTTTGAATTCTGCCGACGGCAGAATGGTAAGTCGTTTAACTCAAAGAATGGTGCAAGTTATCCAAGCTGATTTAATCAGCGTGAGAGGTTTGCGAAATGTGATTGACGGCGAAGCCGAACTTTTAGCAGGTTTTGAATTCAATATCCGTGGGAAACTGGGCACCAGTTTATTTGCTCCTTTTGTGGGAGCAATTGACAGAGTTACTGGAAATATTACAGTTGATTTGGATTCGTTTATTCCGGCAAATATGATTGCTGCACCGACAGGAACCACGCATTTTAAAATCATATCTGCAGGAGCAGAAATTGATTTTGAAGCGGAAACATTTGTTGAAGCACATTCAGAAACTGCTATTTTGCCTTGGGATGCTGTGGCAACAGTTGCCATCAACCAAGTAAATGCAGTCACTCCAGCAAGCACAAAACCATTGTTTTTGGCTTTAGGAGTGGAATTCTACCAAGAAGTTAATGGTCAAATGTATGCCCTTAAAAATGGTGCTTACAACCCATTGGCATTGGTTCAAGTGAGCGGATTGTAAGATGGTTTTACAACTATCGAGAACTTATTTCCCTGATGGAACAAACGGAATACTCGAATGCGAGGGTAAATTCATTTGTAACACGATTGAATTGCCTTGGAAGAATAACGAAACGAAGGTTTCCTGCATTCCGGAAGGGAAATATTTTATAAGAAAACGATACAGCAAGAAATTTCAATGGCATTTGGAGGTTTTGGAAGTAAAAAGCAGAAGTTTAATTCTGTTTCATCCAGCCAATAACGCCTTGCAAGAATTAAATGGTTGTATTGCTCCAGTAACAAAACTTTCTGGACCAGGTTTAGGTCTGATGTCTCGAAAAGCATTTACCAAATTAAAAGACTTGGTTTATAAAGCTTTGGACAGTAAAGAAAGTGTTGAATTGATTGTTGATTCCCGTCTTCACGGGAATGACAAATAGGAATGACAAAAAATAGAAAATATGAATATTATAAAAAGAGCGAAAGCTCCCACTCCGAAATTTTTTAAAGTGCTTCGAAATATTGGTTTGGCGTTAGCTGCCGTTGGCGGAACTATTTTAGCAGCCCCAATAGCGTTACCTGTTGTAGTAACTTCTATTGGAGGTTATTTGGCAGTTGCTGGCGGTGTGGTCTCCGCAGTTAGTCAATTAACCGCGACAACCGAAAAAGCCGATGCAACACAGTAATTCGACTGTAATTGGTACCGCTGGTGGTACATTTTTGAGTGTATTGCCAAATCTGCATTCGGAAGATGTTTTAAAAACTGTAATATTAGCTTCTGTTGGTGCGGTTGTCAGTTTTTCAATATCTTTGGCACTCAAATTTTTCATTAAGAAGCACAAAAAATAAGTTTAACTCTAGTTGTGGTGACCTTTGGGTTAAACAAAATGAAAGCCAAGTTGTAAGACCTGGCTTTTTTAATTTTCTACTGGCTATAATACTATTTTCGTTTTGAAACTGGAGTACTGTTTACAATTTCTTTTTGAAATTTTAAGTATATTTTGGGGTGGCGTACTTCCAATGTGTAATGTTTCCTAGTGTAAAATTTGGAGAATATTTCAAATGGTGTTAATTCGTAATTTTCCTGTTTTACGTGCTCGTGAAAATTTTCCAGTAATTCGAATATTTTATCCGATCCATCTGCAAAATAGTCCTGTCTTTGTTCAAATAAATTTAAGTTTATAAACGTCAATTCGCTCACTTCAAAATTTGTAAGTTGCATTGGCTCAATTAGGTCGTTGAATTTTTTTCTATACATTTTATTCAATCCGTCTGCACCAAATGATAAGTCGGTATAAACAATTACTGGATAGATTGTCACGTTTTCATCAGGAAAATCTTTGTCAAAAGTAACTCCATTAGCTTCAATGTCCTTTATTGCCGCCTGCAATTGTCTTATCCCTTTTGGACTTCCTGTTTGGTTCTCGACAAATTTTGTATGGAATTCTCTAAACAGTGCTACTTCATCTGCTGTATTTTTTATCTTCGCATTTAGCAGGACATCTTTGAATTCAATCAGTATCAGTTTATTTCCATCTCTAATGTATGCGTCGCATAACTCTTCCTTTTGGGAATTTTTACATTCATCACCAAAGTAATTTGTATAATCAGGAAAACAATTTTTAATGATTGCTGGGAAATAAATTTTATCTGTAAAATCTTTTCCTTTAATTGATAAAAAATCATAGGTAATCTTCTCTTTCTTTAGAAAGTTACTAACGGCAAATACCTGTGATTTATAGAAATGATCATATAAAAAATTGATATTTAATAGATAATATCTTTGCCCATCTATTTTATATAAAAATCCGTTTCGAAGATTAGTAAAACTATCGTCGGGCTTATAATTTACAATGGAATTATTGATGCATAAGGTGTCTAAGTATTGCTCCGTGGCAATTCCGCAATTTATAAACTCTGCAAGATTTACTATCTGAATTCTATGTGCGTTCTGAATTCCACTTTCAGCCACGAGCAACATTAAATTACGAAACATTTCCATATATCCGGATACGTTTTTTGTAGCGTAATAGTCATTCATAACTGGTCCAAATTTTGGATCATTTTGTAAGTATTTGAAGAAATAAACTCCTCTTACAACCTGATTGTTATAGTCAAGTGATGATGCATAATCTTTTTGATATATAAAATTGGTCATTATGACATTTTCTAGCGCGTTATCTTCAAGTGCATTATCGATATCAGTCTTATCAATAGTAACTTTTTTATTGGCTATATCATTTAATATGAGATAGGCATCGAAAAAATTCTGTATTTCGGAAGATGTCATTTCTCGGCACGAGAGTGTGTTGAAATTTTGGAAAATCAAATCGTAAAATTTGAGATTTGTATAATTCCAAAATATGATTGGAGTATGTCCTCCTTCCACCTGTTTTTGATATACTTCAATAAATTTTTTCTCTGCGGTTTCGCCAAGCGGATGTAAAATGTTTTTTATCAAACCAACCTGAAGTGTAGTTGAATCATCATCATTTTCCCGAAGATATAAATTCGAATTTATTCCCGAAATATAATTTATCATAGACTCCGAAGGAATATCTTTGATTAAATCTTTTGCGTCTTCTATCGTTTTTGACAATCCGTAATACTCCGAATAATCCAGTAAAAGACTTACTCTTGTTCTTGTGTCCATAGTGTTATTTTTCAAATGTAAAGTTATAACTATTATCTCTTGCAATAGCGATACAAAATCACTCTTCTCAAATCGTTTATTATGTTAATATTTTCGTGAAATTGTTTTTCTTTTTTTTCCAAAAGTTTGAGAGCTGCAACATTTTTTTGGTGCTGCTCGTGTTCGACCATCATTAAACTGGCTTGGGGATTGAATTGTTTTTTGAAATCTGGAAGACGCAAAAACGAAATAACAGAACCTACTAAATACTGATGCCAGAATTTTGTTTGCCATAAACTATAAGCAATGAAAAAAAGGCTTTCGCAGTCCTCTTCATTTGAAAAAATGATAACAAAACTGTTAGTAAATGGCGTTTTTTGTGGCTTTCCGCTGTTCATCCCCTTGTTAAGTACAAATAAATGGGGTTTTGTGTAAATAGTGTCCTTTCGGTGGGTCTTGATGATGAAATTTAGCATAACATTCGGCTTTAAAAATGGGTTAGATTTTCAATTTTCCGCAGGATTTCGTTTGAAATACCAATGTGCTTCGCTACGCTCCTCACATTAAATTTTTCAAAAGAAAAAAAAGAAAAAAAGAAAGCCAGTCGTTCAAGTGGAAGGTTTCAAAAAAGCAAGTTTTTTTGAAAAAATACTACCCGATATACCATCGGAAGTTTGGGCGTGAAGCCGGAATAGAATGTTGTTGCGAACCGTTATGGGTGGAGATTTTTTCAAAAACCCGTAGGGCTTGAACTTGCTTTTTTGTAAACCTGGAACTTACCTTTGCTCTCTTTTTTTTTATTTTTTATTTTGATTTCATTTACCAATCGTCATCGTATAATCGGATTTTTTTTGAAGGAATGGGAGTTGATTTGGAAGATGGTCGTCTTCGGAAAGGGTGTGGATTTTTAAAACAGAAAAAAGAAATATAAAATCCATTCCTATTATTTTTCTGTTTTGAAAATCCATACTCTTTCTTGGACTTGATTTTGTGGGTATTGAAAATCACTTTACGGAGGGTTTTAATTTTATAGTACAGGTTTTCAAGTGATTTTCAATACTTACAAAAACAATGAAAAAACAATACCTAGTGCGATGGGGCAGTAGCGCAGGCAAGTGTGTGGTTTTTTATTTGCTTACTGGGGTGTTTCTGATTGCTTTTGTGGAAAAGTCGATGCCATAGACTTGAAAGAAAGACAATGCTTCAAGCTTGTACTACTTTTTATTAGGAACGGTATGGCATCGGCTTTTCCGCTGAAGCAATTACTTGGGATTCTCTGGCAAATAAAAAAATGATACTCTTGCTGGCTTTTCTTGATTTTGAGGGTGTTGTAAATTGCTTATTCCTATATCGTGAATGTTAGAAGTGGATTTGATAAGCGATTTACAACACTTACAAAAGGAATGCAAATACTTACCGATTTAAACAAAAAGTTGCTAAAAACAGTTACCGTTAACGTTCTTGAAAGTAATTATAACCGTAAAGTTTCCTATGAAATAGCAAAGGTTCTTGAAGACAGTGGCGAAGGACAGCTTTTTTTATTGCCGGCTGGTGCGAGGAAGCAATTAAAAAAGCTGTCCTAGAGCCACTGGCAAGCGCGTTGGGTGTGGCGGCTGTTTTACATAAATGATATTATAGCTTCATTGCAAAAACCAAAAAAACAATATAAAAGCTTTGTAATGAACTATAATACTCAATTATGTAACACAGCTTGGGGAAAAAAATTACTGGCACAAGTTGCGAAGCGTACGGGTTTTTTCTAAAAACTGTGCCAGTAATTTTTTTTGGAGCGTTGGCAAAGGAGTGGTAACTGAAATGTAAAACGTCCTTTTTAAACCGAACGAAAAAAATGTTCTCGTTATTGGAAACGTAATTAGTGAAATGAAGCAAACAAAGACTTGAGTTTAGGAATACTTGGACTAAATGAAAGTTTTGTGCAGCTGAATGAGATAATGGGTTAAAGTAGATTTATCATTCTTTCACATTTTGGGATTTACTGTAGATAGTGACTAAATCATCAACAATTTTCCAACCTGCATTTTTAAATTTTTCTAAATCATCTTTTACATTTTCTCCTAAAACTGCAAAACATAATAAATGTGTTGGACGAGAAAATCCAACATACATCATTTTTAATGCTTCTATTCCAGAAGGTGTTTCGCAACTGTGAGTTTGTTTGAATAAAGGAATTGTTTTGGCTTCACGTTTCTTAATAGTTGAATTTTTGCTAGGCTCTTTGAGTTTTAAAGTTTCATAGATTGGTGTTTTGTATGCAGTTTCAACATACATTGTAGCACAATGGGTTTGTCCCTTTACTGAATGGACAGTTGCAATTTCAATATCTAATTGGTCTTCATTAATTATTTTTTTAACAATTCTATTTTCCTCTTTAAATTCTAAAATAAAAAGTTGAGTTTTTGGATTAAGCTTTAAATCAAACCAGTCTTTAAATTGGTTTTCGATGAAGTTTTTAATTGAATCAAAAATAGGTTTATGATTCTTTGATGTTACCAAATTAAAGGACCAATTGTATAATTTGTCTTTAAAAATTTCATAAGTAATTAAATAATCTCCCTCATAATTATAGTTTTTAATAAATTCAATTAAATCACTTTTTGTATAAAAACGTTCAACCTCCCTTCCTCTAATTTTCTTTATTATTTTTTTGTCTTCAAATCGTAATACTGCTATTAAGGCATTTAATATTGATTTTCTAACCGCTTCTAATGTTTGTTTTTCTTTATTAAAAAGTTGGATATATTTACTTAGTGTATCAAAATCCTCTTTTTTGGTTTTGTCTAATTTATTATATCCAAAAATGGTATGAAGGCATAAATTACCGTCCCCTTCGTTCGCTCTTTCACCTGTCCAACCAATAATTCTAAATCCTTTGTTCCTTTCTTCAATTTTATGAAGATTATGATTTTTAATAATTTCTTCAAACTTACTTTTCAATTGTCCTTTCGTTTCACTTGTAAATAAGACTAAATGGGGTAAAATTTCTTTTTCATCTTTTAAGAGTTTTCTTTCTCCAATTACTTGAAATTTGTCTTCTTCATTTCTATATGTAAAACAATTTATCAATTCAGCGTTTTTTGCACTTAAACGAATTGATCCATTCAAGTATTTTATATTTCTTGGTTTCCAATCGCATTCATCTTTTACTCTATTATAAATCGACTGATTTGGATCTCCAATTCTTTGAATTATTGTTTTAGAATTTTTATCAAAAAAAACATTATCAATAATATCTATTTGATATTCTTCCAGATCTTGCATTTCATCAATAAAAACATATTTAAAACGATGTTGAAGTTGTTCTTTTACTTTTGGAAAATTATGCAAATACCATTTTGCTAGTGAAAACGAGTCCTTATATGATAAAATACCATTTCTAAATAAATTTTCTTTCCAATTTGTAATTTCTAAATAATGTTCTTTTGCTGCACCTTCATACTTATACAAAGTTGTATTCTTTCCGCCGTATAATATTTTCCTATTAATGAAATCAAAATTCAAATAGTAGATAAAATCAATTGTATTTTGATTCTTTTCTTTTGTAGAAATATTACCTCTATTATGGTTTGCTTTACCATATAAAAGATTTTTAAGTTTTTGCATTGTTTCACCGGTTTGTTTCCATTCAAGATTATTGTAATAAAAATTAGCCACTTCTTTTTTGTAAATATCATCATCATTTTTAACTATGTAAGAATCATATTTTATAAGATTTGCTGGATTAGCCAAAAACTTATTTACAAAACTTTGAATCGTTCCTATAAAGTTTGGATATTCAAATAAATTTGGGCAATGTTTTTTTAATTCTTTTTCAATTTCATCAACTGTGGCATTGGTATGTGCCAAAACTAAGATACCTGAACCATCTTTATAAGGAAGTTGCTTAGACAAACAATACAATTTTACAATCAAGGCTGTTGTTTTACCACTGCCTGGAACTGCTAATAAATCACAAGTTTCAAGATTTTTAATAAATGGAACTCTTTCCTTCTCATCAAATGTATTTCCATTAATGAAAATTTGTTCTGCTTCTTTTATATGATTATCTTCAATTTCAATTGTCATTACAAGCGTGTTTTATTGCATTAATTAAATATTTTAAATACTCATCTTTTTCAATTAATTCTTTAGTAATTAATACATCTTCTTCAATTTTTTTTGCGAGTATTGAGGCTACTTCTACTTTATCTATTGGACTATGTCCTTTGTTTTTTCTTAATTTTGAAATAAATTTAGTTTCGATGAATTTACCATCTTTGAACTCACCAGTACCAGAATGAACATCAGAAACAGATTCTTTAAATAAATTAGAAAGTGCATTAGATTTATATAAACACCATTCTAAAGTCCAGTTGCTTGTATAACTCATTAAGACCTTTGTGTCTTTAAATTCTTTTTCTAATTCTTTTAGTGTACTTTCTTTTTTAACTTTTTTAACTTCGCAAAACGAGTCATCTTTTGTTTCAGGTCTATTGTCTAAATCAGTAATTATTGCAACAGGAATGTTTAAAATTTCTTCTGATTGTTGTCTTAAAAATATCTTCGCAAATCTTAAATAAGCAGTCGAACCGACATTGACAATTGAAACTTCTTTTTCTGTCAAATCATATCCGATTTTTTCGGCAATAACTGGTAATAAAATTTCTTCTGACCAGCCTTCAACCAAAATAACACCTTTTGCAAAGAATAAATTAGCCTTAGTTACATCAAGAAATCGCTCTAAAAACATATAATCATCCTTTGACAGTTTCGTATATTTATCTGACTTTGATTTTTTGTTTTCATCATTTGGCTCTTCTCCTAGTGGAAATGCACTATCATTGTTGCATAATATTAAATTGTGAAGTTTTACTTTAGATGCTAAATTTGGACTATGAGTTGATAATATAAATTGAACCTCTGTTTCATTTTGTAAAGCTTCGATAATTTTCATTTGTGCTTGTGGGTGAAGATGTGCTTCTAACTCTTCAATCATACAAAGTCTCAAACCATTCCAATTATCTTTTTTTAAATGGAGTAATTCGGCAGCCATATATAATCGATTCATTGTACCTAAACCAAGATTTCTCTGGTCTAAAACACCTAATGAGATTTTCTCTAAAATATTTTTAATTTCAGGTTTGCCAAGTGATATATTTGATAGTTTATTTTTATCTGTAAATGACATTAAGAAATCGTCAATTACTTTTTTTAGCTTTTCGTTTCCATCATTTTTAAACCAATTTTCAATCTTATTATTTAAGACTTTAAATTCAATTTCGAAAGGATGTTCGTCTTTTTTTGTTTTCTTTTTAAAAAACTCGTGTTCTTGAAGTATTTGAGATAATCTTGAATTCTTTTTTGCTGTTAAATCATTGTCAGCATCTCTTAAAGCTTTTAAATAAGTTGTTTTTAGATATTCTCTTGCTTCAGCATTCAACGGATACCCAGTTTCGTCCATTCCTGCTTTAACATCGGTTGCAATAATTCTATCTTGTCTTATTTCAACTTGATAAATTAATCTTAAAATTGGTTTTGCATTTTCGCCTTCGCCTTCCCAACCTAACCATTCTATGAAGTTTTTAGCTTCATTTGGTTTTAAATCTTTGAATTCAAGCTCAATTCTTAATTTTTCAGATTCTTTATAAAAATCGGATTCTTCAACTTTAATCCATTCGTAAGCGTGAGTTTTTAAAACTAATTTAATTGCATCTATAATAGCAGTTTTACCAGAATCATTTTCGCCAATTAATACATTTAAACCTTTGTTGAAAGGAACGATTAAATTAGGTTTGTCTATATTGAATGATTCACTAGAGCCATATTTTCTAAAATTCCAAAGTTTGAGTTCTGATAGATACATAGATTTTTTATTTAGTTGAAACTGTTCCCGTTTGCTTTAATCCACTAACATTTCGTTTTGAAAATGTAGCAGTGCCAGAATGAAATATATCAAATATTATATTCAAACAATATCGCTTTTCAAGTTCTTCTTTAATTCTTTTTGCTTGTTTGTTTGGTTTACCCGAAATCATTAGACTAGGAGCAATATGTATTGGATTGTCTACTTTTGCCGTATTAGTTAAAATGTCTTTTCTTAATTCATTTACAATACCTATAAAATTGAATAATAGTTCCGGAAATGGATTAAATTGTTTTACTTCACAAAAAGTCATCAAATCTTTATTTTCTACAAAACAAAATCTCCTTTTAGTATCGTAGTATTCAACTGTTTCGTTAACGGAATCTTTTTTTATAATACTTATATCAGGTGTTGTAAATATTTCATTATGATGTGAGGATTGTACCGCTAGATTATGCTGAATTTCGAAAATATAATCTTTACCTTCAATATTTTTAGTTACTTTAAAATGTGAAAAGTTTGATTGTATGCCAGATGTAGAACATTTGTATCTGTATTTTCCAACTTGAAGGTTTTCGATTGACGCTAAATAGTCATTATTCTCATAAAAAGTTACGATGTGGTTAAAACAACTCATTTCAAAAAAATCACTCATTCTAGTGGCTTGATTTGCTACGGTTGACTTAAATTTATTTACAAACTCTATAATTTCTTTTTCAAGTAATGCTTTTTCTTTAAAAGGGGAGATCGTCTTCAATGTTTTTTCCGATTCCTTTATCGTTTCTTTCGTCATAGTCGTCAAATGATTTTACTTTTTTTATATTTGATAAAAATTCTTTAGTTTCCGTATAATCAAAATCATTTTCAGAAATACCAAACTTTTTAATCAATGTTCGATAGTTAATTAACAATGCTAAAATTTTATTTTTTTCTTCAAAGGTTAAATCATAACTACCCATTGTAATTGTATCTGCTTTGCTTATAGAATTTACTGTTCCATAAAACTTAACTGCACCATCTAAATTTGAAACTACTCGTTTATGAAAAATTGACAACGCAATAAGTAATTCTAATGTCTCATTGTAATCACTTAAAAATTTAAAACGGGCTGAATTTTCTACCATAAAATTGGCTTCTTTCATTCTGTCCTGAAACTCTTTATATATTTGGTTGGCTAATTTAAAAGGAAGTCCATAAGTAAAAATATTTATTATAGGTGTACTCATCTGCTATTGCTTAAAGATTAAACGCTCCAATCAATAACCCAAACAGCTCTTTTACATTCACATTACCTGCTCCCATTTCTTTGAAAATTTGTTTGTCGGGTAAATCATCTTTTACAACTTCAACGAAATTTGCAATATCTGATTTAATGCTTTCTGCAATGGTAAAGTTATCTTCGGGTGTTAGTAATAATAGTAATCTAAATATATCCATTTTGTGTTTTCGCAATTGCTTTTCGTCAATTTTTTCTCCATTTTCTTTTCGGGTTTTATAATCAAGAAATGCTTTGGCTTTTAATCCTATCAACGCTTCTGTATTTGCCAAATGTATTCCGTTGTCTAATTGGCTGTGTTGGATTGTGAAATTGTAATAATCATCATCCATTAGTATTGCCGACAAACTCGAAATTTCCGTGTCAACTGGAATTGGAGTTAGGTGTGTTCCTTCATCCAAATCTAATAAATCGGGTATTCTTGAGAATAATTCAATTTGAAAAGGAAATTCTTCAACTTGTGGTTTTTGGAAACGATAGTATTTTCTATCTTCTTCGCTTTTTTCTTTGACGTCATAGTTTCCTTGTTTTATAAACTCCCAAAAATGAGTAACAAATTCAGGACTTAATGCCTCGATTACTAAAATTATGTCAATGTCTTTTGTTGCTCTTGGCGTTAAACCAATATTATCAATTATAATATCACAAGCCGTTCCGCCGATGATGACATAATTATCTGTAAATTCATTAAAATGTTGTCTGAAAATTTCTAAACCTCTTACCATATGTATTTTTCTATTATTTGGTCTAATGCCATATCTGTTCTTTCGTCAATAAATCCCTCTTTTAAACTGATATATAAAGACAATGGATCTACATTGTTTTTCTTGGTTATATCTTTTGTAATTAATTCCGGATTGTATTTCCAAACTTCTAAAGCATAGTTTCCGCTTTCATTATTTAGATTTCCTAATTGGTTTGCTTTTTCTAATTCATAGAATTTGTTTTTTTCTATGGCAAAATATTCCAATTTACTTGGGTTCATATCGCTGTATTCTTCCAATGCTGTAGCATTAGAGCAATACATTTTTATTGTTGGTTTTTCATCTACATACACTGTTTTTAGTACCGGACTTATAAGATGTCTTTCAATGTTCTTCCAAAGCTTTTGTCTATCATTTTCAAATACAATATTTTTTTCTTTGGATCCAAAAACCTCGACAATAGCCAATCGTTTTAAATTTTCTATCGCTTTTGTTATTCCCATTTGTGTGTATTGGAATTTTTCTGCCAGTTGTTTGAAGGTGTATTTACTTAAATCATCTTCTTTATGCAAGATTTGGTAAAGCAAGATTAATTGTGCAGAAGGAAGTAAAAGGAATTCTTTTTTAAATTCTTTATCCTTGTTAAAATCCTGAATGTCTATAAGTAGTTCTGCGAGAAACATTTGTTTTCCTGGAACAATGAAACTAATTCTTTGGTCAATAAGTCTTTTCCGATTTATAGCCGTGATGTCTTCGGTAACAATAATAATTTTTTTACTTAATACCTTTTGGATTGCAATTACTTGTTGTCTCAATTGTGCCGCATTGAAAGCGTCTTCTTTATTAACCTGTACTAAAATTAATTCGTGATTGTGTAAATGCGTTACATAAAAATTAAAATTATTTTTGAAAATGAATGGTAATTTATTCGTGTAATCTGTTGACAACTCTTTTATTTCAATGTCTTTTCCTAGTATTTGATGGATGTATTCTTTTAATTTTTCCATAATAAACTAATAATTATAATAATAAACTTAATAGGTTTATTGTGCAAATATAGGTTTATTATACTAAATGTCAATTTATTAATGTACAAAAATGGATTTACTACAATAAATATCCATTTATTAATGGATAAATTTTGGTTTAGCTATATTGAAATAATGGCTTTATTGTTATATCCAATGTTTTCATCGTACTTAACATAGCCCAATTGATTGGTAACCAGTTTAGTATTTCCAATTTCAAAATCTTCAACATTAGAATGATGATGTCTATAAATCCAATAATCAATATTACTGTTTTCGATTAAATCTGTTAAGTTGGTTGCAAAAGCTTCGTTGATTTTACTATTGACATATTTTTCGGGATAATTTACAAAAGTCGGTTCGTGGTGTGTTACCACAATTTTTTTATTGTCTGATTTTAAGGCTAATGCTTTTTGTAGAAACTCTTTGCTTTCTTGGTGAAGCAAATTATAATCATCGACATTAAATAATCGATCCTTATACTTGATTACTTTAAAATCGGATATTGCTTGTTGAATTGTCCAATGCTTGGCTTGTGAAATATTTGACCAAAGTGTAGAAAAAAACAAATTAATTCCGGAAACTTCTTTTACACAATTGTTTACCAAAAAGATATTCTCTCTAATTTTTGTATCTAAAACTCCATTATTATCGACTCTGTAATAGTAGTACTCGTGGTTTCCGGGAATCCAAAAAGTCGTTTTAAAATGTCTTGAAATGTAGTTGAAGAAATCTTGATGGTCGTCCATTATTTTGAAAGGTACAATATCTCCAGCCAAAATAAGTATATCAGCTATTGGTTCTATTGGATTATCAAGAATGTACTCCTTGTTGTCTGGGAATTCAAGATGTAGGTCGGAGCAATATTGGATTTTCATTTATAATATTATTAGACTATAGAAAAAATAAAGTAAATGTAATTTAATTTTAAAAATATGACAAATTGACACATAAAAAATTATGGATTACCTTTTGATATAATTGATAAAACTAACCCTATGAAATTAGATAACAACCAATTACATTTCTTTATTGATAAAATAAAATTGAAGTCTGAAAATATGCAAAAGTATAGAGATCAGATAAACAATTTAAAACAAAAATTAGAAGATAAAATTAAAAATGACAATAGAACTGGACTAAAAGTTTCTAAATATATAATAGCTGGTTCTTGGAAAAAGCATACAATATTGAAGCCTACTGGAGAACACCCAATCGATATTGATTTAATTCTATTTGTTGAGGGAGATGATAAAATTCAAAACGACCTTAAAAAATTACACGACTTTATAGTAAAATATCTAGAAGAGATATATCCTCAAAAAGACATTAAGGAAGATGTTGATGCTGAAGGCAATACAAAATCAATCACAATCACTTTTACTGGAACTGGATTGCAAATAGATATTGTCCCAGTTGTTCCTCTTTCCGAACCAGTTGACTATGTTTGGCAACCACAAAGAGGTGGAGGAGGTAAATACATTACAAGTGTTTCTAAACATTTGCTTCATAATCTTGAATTAAGAAGAAATAATTCTTCCTATACTTCAATTGTTAGGGCTTTGAAATGGTGGAAAAACTACAAAGAGATAAACCCAACAGATACGGAACCAGGTATTTCTTCATTTGTTATTGAATTAATTGTAGCGTATTTAGAAGCAAATTTTGGTGTAGAAGAAAATATAGAAGAGGGTATTATTAGATTTTTCCAATTTGTTAGCTCTGATAGTTTTCCAGAAATTACTTTTGAGAATGCTATAAACGAAATTCCATCATATCAATCCCCAATATTTATTGCTGATGATACAAATAATGAAAATAATGCTTCAAAAAAAATAAACAATACAATTTGGAAAGAAATAAAAGCGGAAGCGGAAGATGCATTTGATTCTCTTAATATTGCTCAATCTAAAAATTTTGAAGGAGATACAATTGAAGAATGGAAAAGAGTTTTTGGACCAACATTTAATATAAAATAGAAATATGTACAATACAATTACAAACACAAGCACTTATACAGTCATTGATATAAGAAAAACATTTGAAGGATGTGAAACAGATATTAGAACAATTGCTAGGAGAACTGGTAAATGGGAAGTAAGCTATGCTGATAATGTATTTAACGATATTATGATTTATGCAGAAAATGAATATTTAAAATCGGTAGATATTGTTTTACTAAATGAGAACAATACTGTTTTAAGAGCATCAAAATTTGTTGTAAATGCTAATGGAACTGCAATTTCCAGCGAAAGAGCTGGAAATAATAATGATTGGAGTAATTTGCCTGACACACATCTATCTGTGATATTGTCTTTTTCTAAAAAATGGAATGATCTTACAGCAACTGACAAAAGTAATTTCCAAAAGAATAATAATTTTAAATTATCTTGGAGTACTACTGACATAGACAATTCTTTTCCCCATTTGAGTAATTCTCAAGGGCAATTATATGGAAGTAAAGGCTACGAATTACAAAAAACAACTTATAAATAATGGCAACAATTTTTGATAATACAATCGAGTTACCAAATTCGGAAATACAAGAGAGAACGAAAAGTCTAATTGGATTTGATACAAAATTTAACAGGATATACTCCAATTTAAAATTATTACTAGACCAAGATAGTTTGATAGAATGGAGTAAAAAGTTCCACAAAGTTGAATTACCAATTCTTGGTCAATTAAAGGATAAATACCCTTTAATAATTTTGGCAGGTGATGCTGGAACTGGAAAAACAATTTCGGCTGAATCAATTGCTGACAGAATGACAAGAGAACTGAAAAAGGAAGGTTTTTTTCTAAAATTAAGTACAAGAGTAAGAGGAGAAGGATTACACGGACAGATGGGTAATTTAGTTAATGATGCTTTTGCAGAATTAAAAGTTCAGGCAGGTAAAAAACGTATTGCTTTTTTATTAATTGATGAAGCTGATGCAATTGCAACAACTCGTTCTACATCTCAAATGCATCAAGAAGAAAAAGCTGCTGTAAACACATTAATTCAGAAGATAGATGAAATTAGAGAATTGAATGGAAGAGCAGTTGTTTTTATGTCAACGAATAGACTACATTTTATTGACGAAGCAATTATTAGAAGAGCTGCAATTATTTTAGAATTTGAAAGACCAACTACTGAAGAGAGAAAAGAACTTTTTTCTAAAAGTCTTATAGGTTTGGATTTTAGAGAAGAGCAATTAAATCAATTAGCAGATATAACTAGTCCAGAAATGAATGATGATTTAGGTTATTCCTTTTCAGATATAAGATTAAAAATTTTGCCAGAGGCAATTGCAAATGCTTATCCAGATAAAGCATTAAGTTTTGAAATTATACTGGAAACAATTTCAACTGTCAAACCAAGCCCTAAAATAATATGACAACAAGACTTTCAAACATAGTAGTTTTAATAATTTTTGGCGGATTTATACTTTTTAGAACCTTTTTTCCAGCTAATGAAAATGATCAATTATCAAATACACTTTTTAATCTTTCGATTGAACTTGTAGGAGGTATTATTTTGTATGGATTACTTCAACTATTGCAAAACATTAAACAACTAAAATTTTATTATCAAACCCAGTTTCTTTATCGCAAAAAAGACATTCGTTTATCATTGGCATATTTATACCGAATCAAAATTGACAATAAATATTTATTAGTAAAAAGCAATCATCGGGATTATTTTCAACCAGTTGGCGGTGCTTATAAAACACTACCTGGTTCAGAAAAAATATTTGAGAAACTAGATGTAAAATCCGATAGATTAATTGAAACCGAAAAAGGAATCGCAAAAGGAGATTTAAGAGTATTTGTAAAAGGTATTAATGTAATAGAATTTTTAGAATGGTATAATTCAAAAGAAGATAGGGAAATTTCTCCTTGGAGAGAATTCTGTGAGGAATTAATCTCTACTGATATAGTACATTGGAAAGATTTTAAATTTATTGACTATAAATTCAAAGGAACTATTAAAACTCCCATTATAAATTTAGACAGTGGAGATAATGGTATTTTTATTTTTGATGTTTATGATTTCATTCCTAATAACGATCAAATCAAAATTTTAAGAGATTTAATGAGTTTAGGTGATACTGAAAAATACATTTGGGTTGATGATTATCTCATTAATCGTTTAGGGCACGACGAAAGGACAAAAAAATATGTTTATAAAATTGGGAAACACACTAAATGGGCATTAAATCTTAAATGGGATAATGGATAATTTCATTAATAGTTTGATTAACTTTAATAAGTGATATGGTTCAAATAGATTTAGAAAAAAAATCATCAGAGATTAAATCAATTATTTCTGTTTACACCAAAGAAAGCTTTATCGGTTTTTTTGCTGATTTTATTAGAAATAATACTATCAGAGGTTTTGAAGAATTTTCTGAAAAAATAAAATCTAAATTGAAAGATTCACTATACCTTATAACATTAAGATTATCATTAGATGAAGGATCTATTCACTTTGAATTTAATGAAGAAACAAAAAAGGATTTAATTAGAATAGCTGATTTAATTAATGAAATTGTTAGTTCCTTTTTGGCAACTAATTACACTGAAAAGTATTTGCATAAAGATTCACAAATCAAATATGACTTATTTATTCACGAAACTACTTTTAAAAATTATTTTCAAAATGGAGTATTAAATTTTGTTGAGCAAGAAATCAATCATATCATAAATATGTTTGGTCCCTATGATAAAAAGATTAAGGAAAAGACAGGATTAGATTTGTATTCATTTATTGATTTCTACTATTTAACTGAAAAAATTTATAAAGAGAAAGTTTATGATACACAATCGTTCTTATTTGATAAAGCTTTTTATTATGCTGTGAGAGATAAGGATGGATTTGATTTGAATAAATTATCCGAAGAAACAAAGTCAAAATTCCTTGATTTTTATGAAAGACCACATTTGCCTTTGCTTTTTACAAAATCAGATTTTATTACATTCATAGATGGAGATAAATTAGATTACTTGCTCAATATATTTTCAATAGACTTAAAAGACAAAATAGATTTTACATTTTACACACAAAAGAATCCTCTTGATTTAAAACCCATAATTAAGTTAAACGATAACGAATATTTAAACATTTTTCAAAAGCAAATACCAACTTCAATTTATAATCATCTTTTTACTATTCTTGGAGATAATCAAAAATCACTAACTCAACTTTATCAACGGAGAGGTAAATTAGTTTTTGAAGAGGAAACTTTAGAAATTTTCAAGAATTTTTTTAAGGATAAAAATACTAAAGTATATCACAATTATTATCTAAATGGAAGTGAGCAAGATATATTAATCATCCACAATAAAATTGCATACATCATAGAGTGTAAAACATCCAAATTTAGAGAGCCTTTAAGAAATACTGAAAAGGCCTATACAAGAATTAAAGAAGACTTTAAAACGTCTATTCAAGAAGGATATAATCAGTGTTTGAGAGTTGAAAATGGAATATTCAATAATGATAAAATAACTATTGAAACCAAAAATGAGAAAGTTAAGATTAGCACAAATCATATTTTAAATGTATTTTCGATTGTTGTTACACTTGAAAGATATGGCGCAATACAAACAGATTTAAGTCTTTTGTTAGAAAAAGAAAACGAAGAAGATTTTTATCCATTATCAATTTTTATAGATGATTTAGAAATATTTCTTTTGAGTTTATATAAGAAGTTTAATAATCCTTATCGGAAATTTGAGGAATATTTAGAAATTAGACAATCATTAAATGGAAAAATTATGTCAGCCGATGAATTAGATATTTGCGCAATGTTTTTAAAAAATTCGATTGGTTTAAAAAAGCTAATAAGTAATAATGCTTTTATAATTCCTGATCCATTGTTACAAAATATCTTTGATGAAATGTATTTTAAGAAAGAAATCAATGTTAAACTCAAATATAAATCAAAATTTTCAAATCAGGTTAATTAAATATTTATTAGACTAATCATTACTTTAAGACTAACTAAACTCTTCCTATAAAGACTTCAAATAAACTGCTAGATTATAAAGCTCCATAAGTTTTAATTCATTATAATCACAAGGCGTTTGAGCAATATCAATCAAGCTAATATCATTTGCAAAAGATTTTTCTCCCAGCAAATGTTCTAGGTGAATGTAAACAGTTTCTCTTAATCTTGGGTTCTCTTTGTAAACTATATGGTTTTTGATATACACTCTAATTCCTATTTCTAAAGGTTTGTTTTTAATTTTGATTGGTTCGAAATACATTTCGCTTATTTTTAAAGAAATTCCATAGTTTTCTATTGGTTTATCTATACCCTGTTGGTATTTAGAAAGATTTGTTTCGGGTTGTAAAAAAGGTATTATTTTCCAACGTTCTACAACTGGAGCATAATGTAATATTAATTCAACTTCTTTGAAAAGATAGGGATTTCCACTTGCAGTAATGATTAGTTCAGCTCCATTGCTTTTGTTTTTTATGATTAGATCTAAATCTTTGTTATACTTGTGTAATAATGCAATTAATTTATCAAAATGAATTTTTAGTTCGTCGTTTGAGATTTCGTTTAGTAATAGAAAAACAAAGTTGTTTTGTTTGAAGTAATTCCAGAAGTTAGTTATTTGATTCATCGTTTGTCAAGTATAGTTCTATCGAATGCTATTAAATTCAACATTTCTCTCATTCTGCTGCGGACACGATTTCCGTACTGGGTTTCTATTTCACTTGCTGAAAGGTTTGTAGTTATATGCGTTAGGACTTTTTTAGTTGTGAAAATATCATAGCGACTTAATAGAATTTCTGCCATTACGTTGCATTCGTTGCCAAAGTATTTTAGGTTATTTTCTGTTCCTAAATCGTCGAAGCATATTGTTTTGGGTTCTGATTCGTATAGTTTTCCTTTGCTGTATTTGTGGATTATCTGGTAGCCGTCTTGGATAAATTCAAAGCTGATGTCTCTACACGGTTTTACGAAAAATTTATGTTCGGTTGGTGCTAGATATTTCATCAAATTCATTAGTGAGGTTTTACCACAACCAACAGGGCCAGAAAGTAAAATTCCTTTGTTAAGGATAATGCCAAATTGAAAACAAGTTGGTTCGTCTTGTAGAAAATAGGCGATGAGTTTGTAAATTATGGGATAATCAGTTTCAAGTATTTTGAAATGATTTCCATATAATTCGATGCCTTTTTTTTCGAGCCAAAGGATTACTTCTTGGTAGTTGTAATGGGTTTTTATTTCTGTTTCCATAGGTTTTAGGATTTAACCGCAAAGTGCTCAAAGTCCTTCGACAAGCTCAGGATGACAACGCAGGGTTCGCAAAGAACCTGAAACAAGTTCAGGTTAAAGTGGCTCTGAATAGTCTTTATCGTTTCCTGTGTTGAGGTGTTTTGCTCTGTTGGATTGTGGTTCATTTGAAATGAATTTTGGTGCGTTTAAGATCCAATTTTGTGCTGCGGCTTGCCAATCGACCATTGGGGTTTTGCCACCAACTAGCCAACCGTTGCTGGAGAAATAATTGAAAAATTTATTGGCTTCGAGTTCTGGAAAATTCTGTTCGAGAAAGTAGGTTTTGACATTTTCGATAGTTGGCTTCTCGTCCTTCGACTGCGCTCTGGATGACACGCTCGAAGTGACAAGAAACTCTTTCTTTTTTTCGCGCAACTTTTTTTCTTTTTGCCGACCACTTTCAGTTTTATTTTTATCGGTGTCGGCGAATGCAAAAGGCATTTCGTCATTATCATTTTTTAGAAAACCATCATCAATTTCAAAATTTTTTGCTTGCTCGTCCAAGTTTACAATCTTTAAATCGTTTGAAATGTTTGGTATGTTTGTATTGTTTATATAAGGTACTAGAGCTTGTTCAGTACCTGTTTCATTACTTGTACCACTACCAGTATAAAGCTTGTTCACTACTTGTTCATTAACTAGTTCAAAAACAGGTTCATTTTTTGGTATTGTGATTTTTTCATTTTTGGGAATTGGTTTTAAATCATCTGAAAAATTGAATAGATACACGTGGCTTCCTTTAAATGGATTGTAGGATGGTTCGTAATTGATATAGCCTAGTGAATGTAAGTTTTTAAGGCATTTATGGTATGTCGCTTTGGAACTTATTTTGCTTATCCTCATTACCTCATCACGAGATATACTGATTGGATTTTTGAACCGATTGCAATTCCAGAATTGGAACAATGCTACATACAAACTTACGTGTGTAGGATTGAGAGTTTTGTCAATAGCCACTTTTTCAAAAAACCCTGTTAGATGTTTTATATAATTCATCTTGGAGGTTATTTTCGATTGAATAAATTGGGTGTGGCTTCGACTTTATTGTTTTCTAAAACTTTTTCTAAATCGTTACTAGCATAATATAGAATACCACCAATTTTGGTATAAGTGATTGTTCCGTTTACTCTTAGATTTTGTAAAGTACCTGGGGAAATATTTAACAGCTTTCTGACTTCGGAAGATTTGAGCCATTGTTTTTGCTGTTGCGGTTTTGAATTAAACATTGTGTTTAAATCGGAAAGAAGAAGTGTACGAAATTCGTTTAAATCTTCGCGAGTGATAACTTCGATTGCCATAACTGATGTTTTAAATTGTTATGGTACAAAATTGAATTAATTGATTTATTTTGTTTGCCAAGTTGGTATCAACTTGGTAACGATTTTTTGTTAATTACTGTTTTTTATGGTTTAAACAGATAAAAAATGTGTTTGGTTTTAATAAAATACCAGCTCGGAAAGGAATTGAACTGTTTTTAATCAAATATCTTTTTTAATTTCTAAATATTTAAAACACTATTTAGTTTTAAATATTGATTTTCAGTAGATTATATATTTAATTTATTGTGTAGTTATGCCAACTTGGTATGAACTTGGTACTACTATTTTGACTTATTATTTTCTTGATCAATTTTCTTCTTTAGTATTCTTGTTAAACCGTCTAAATATGTTGCCTCTTCTGTTTTTCTACCTCTGATGGAATACCAACTTCTGTAAACATCACCTAAATCGATATTAAAAACCGCTTCAAAATAGTTTGCTATGTCTTTTATATCGGCATTCCCATTATTGAAGCTGCCTTGATAATAAAGGGCATATATCGTTTCAATTAATGCCGATTTACTTTCTGTCCAAGTGAGTTTTACTTTTGGTAATGCTTGTGTTTTGGTTGTCATTGTTTCTTTTCTGTCTAATATTGTCAGCTGTTCTTTTAGATATATTTCAAGTAAATCGTTGGCTAATATTTTTGATACTTTAAAATCGTGACTTGTATTAAATTCTTGGTCTGAAGTGAAGAAAAAAGTATCTAAAGATAACCTAATATCATACTTTCCTCTTAAAAAATATTTTTCATCAAGGAAAATTGCTCCTGTTCTGTAATATTGATAAAACTCCAAATTATTATCGAAATAATGATTTAATTTATCTAATTCGTTTAGTAAATATTTCTTTTGAGATCTGTCTGTTCCTTTTGGTCGTTTAGTTTCGATTTTTAGCACTTTTGTATGAAATATTAATTTCGAAAAAAATTGTGGCTTAAATTCCTTGAAAAAAAGTATTTCTTCGGTTTGGGTTCTAAAATTGGTTTTTATAATTGTTACTTTTAAATTTCCTAATGATTTGACAATCATTTCTATTGCTTTTTCAGCGTGTTTTATGGGGTCAGTAATTTCTAAATCAATAAAATTCAGTTGTTCGTTGAGGTTGGAGAGAAGTTGGTTGATTTTGGGGTTCAATTTTTGTATGTAAATTAATTAAAAAAGATTAACCTATAAAATTATTGAAAGGTCTAATTTTAGTTTCATTTTTAGATTGATTTTGCAATTCTTTCCATTATTGAATAATCTGAGCCAAATTTGCAAATCGCATCACAGTTGACTCTTAATTCTGAAAATAGAATGTATTTGATATTCATTTTTGAGTTTTTTATAACGGGTCTATTCAATTGTTGTATCACATCTTTCTCTCGACTGTCCGGAATGATGATATAAAATACCTCATCGCCGTTAGAAATACTAAAATATAAATCAGAAAGGCGTAAAATACCCGAATAAATACTGGTGCTTTTTTCTACTTCAAACGCTCCAACAATTTTGTTTGTGCCTTTTTGAAACCAAAGTACATCAATTAGTTTTATGGTGTTTTGCGTGTCTTTATCTGTTGGTAATTCTGGGAATTTACTAAGTGAAATAAATGAAAAATTTTGACCATTGAATGATTTGCTTTTATCATTATTGGCTGGAGTAACATCATAACCAAACGAAACTCCAATTTTTAATAAATGGTATTGCATTTCGTTATGCAGATTTTCTTCTAGTTTTTCTTCCTGAATTTCTTTTTGGCGTTTTAGAATGTTTTTTTCAAACCTGGTGCGTTCTTCTTCACTTAAATATTCATCGTTACCTATAAGCATTTTTTGGGTTCCAATCTCAAAACATAATCCTGCAATTGCTCCTAAATCATTTGATAATTCACTTTTGAATTTGCTGTTGGTTTCAATTAGTGTTTCTCTAATTTTAAGATATTCTGTCCAACTTCCTAACTTCTTTTTGTCTTTGAACAGAAAATTAAATCCGTTGAGAATGGCTGTATTGAATGGTGGAAACCAAGTTGGATGCAAGAAATATAAAATACTGGCCACTGCTGGACCCAAACCTTTTATTTTGAGTTCGTCTAGTTTTACAATTTCTTTTACAACTTGTTCTTCAGTTTTGGCATTGATGCAATTTTCAAGAAATTGGCCAAAAGCGATTTTATTGTTTAGGTTCTCGTAA
Organism: Flavobacterium sp. RSB2_4_14; assembly: GCF_051547085.1. Taxonomy (NCBI): domain Bacteria; kingdom Pseudomonadati; phylum Bacteroidota; class Flavobacteriia; order Flavobacteriales; family Flavobacteriaceae; genus Flavobacterium; species Flavobacterium sp. RSB2_4_14. The sequence continues at coordinate 152,219 of NZ_JBPTTL010000003.1, read as the reverse complement.
ATATCAGGAATTCTTAATTTGGGCTTCCAATAAAAAGGATGTGCTATGCCTACAAAAACCTGTTTTTGTTCTGCTATACAATTCAATACAAATTCTAAACTACTGCCTTTAAAATCGTTTGGAAAAGTTTTGTTTTTGATATCGTCTATCACTTGTAAAACGCCACGGCGAATAGTCCGAAAGGCTTTTAATCTTTGGTCGTTATCTACAAACCAAGTAGTATAAACACTTTCGGTATCGGTTTTGTATTGTTGGATTATTTGAGTAAGGTTGTTCATTTTTAATACAGCTATAACTTATTTTTTATTCTTTTTTACAATTTCAAATTTCTTAATCGTAACGCATTAACAATTACAGAAACCGAGCTAAAACTCATTGCTAAAGCTGGAATCATTGGAGATAATAAAATACCAAAAACGGATATTAAACACCCGCTGCTATTGGAACTCCCAACACATTGTAAAAGAAAGCAAAGAATAAGTTTTGTTTGATGTTTCGCATTTTATGGTGACTTTAATTTTTTAATAGTATTTCCCAATCAGCTATTCTTTTCTTTAATGTAACGATGTCACTTTTCATTTTTTCTTTTTCGGCCAGTGCCAGAGCTTTCTTTGCAGCTTCAATTGCTGTAACATACTCTTTTAATTCTGAAGCTATTTTTTGTCTCAAATTTGGGTAATAGAAATTTTGAGGATTTAATTTTTCAGCTTCTAAAAGCCATACCATAGCTTGTTTAAAATCTCTATTCGTACCGTAATAATAATTAGCTGCCTGAAATAATAAAGTGGCGTCTTGAGTTTTTCCTTTAATGATGTGTTGTTCTATTAATGCTACTATGGTATCGTCTTCCTTACTCTTTATTGGTATTTTAACCATTGTATTTTCCCAAAGGATTTTTATAAATGCTTCTCCTTTGCTATTGATGTCATTTAATTCAATTGTAAATGTTTCATAGAAGTTGGGACTCTTTTCAATAGGAACTTTGAAACGCATAACGTCTTTTTTTTCATCATATCCAGTTTCACCGTGTAAAGTTGTATCTGTATTGACAATTATAGTCCACTCATTTATTGAAGGAATTGAGAATATGGAATAACTACCCACTTTTAATATATTGTTACCAAAAGAAATATCTTCGGAAGTGGTTATTACAGTGCAATCACTAGCACCAGTGCGCCAAAGTTTATCAAAAGGCACTAACTCGCCAAATATTTTTCGACCTCTTACTAATGGTCGACTGTAAGTCATTTTAATTTTTGCGCTACCTACTTCTTGCTCAAAAGATGCTGCTGGGCTAGGTGCCGTTAGTCTGATTTGAACTTTGTCTTGTGCGACAATTATTACTGATTGTAAAAGCATTATGCTTAATAAGATAGTTTTTTTCATTTTTATATTTATAGTTTTAAAGTTCGTAGTCGTAACGCATTTACAATTACAGAAACCGAACTAAAACTCATTGCTAAAGCTGCAATCATTGGCGAGAGTAAAACTCCAAAAAATGGATATAATACTCCTGCTGCAATTGGAACTCCTAAAACATTGTAGAAGAAAGCAAAAAATAAGTTTTGTTTGATGTTTCTCATTACGGCGTGGCTTAACTTCTTGGCTTTTACGATGCCTTGTAAATCGCCTTTTACTAAAGTGATTTTAGCACTTTCAATAGCCACATCAGTTCCTGTTCCCATTGCGATTCCGATGTCGGCTTGTGCTAATGCTGGAGCATCATTTATACCATCGCCTGCCATTGCTACAATTTTTCCTTCGGCTTGTAATCGCTTAATTTCTTTTAATTTATCTTCGGGTAAACAACCTGCTTTATAAGATGCTAAATTTAGTTCATCGGCAACTGCTTTGGCGGTATTTACATTATCGCCAGTAAGCATAATTACTTCAACTCCTTGTCGGATTAGTTCTTTTATGGCTGCTGCGCTTGATGTTTTTATAGCATCCGTAATTGAGACAAAACCAACTGCAACGCCATCAACAGCAATATAGGAAACGGTTTTTCCTAGTTTTTGTTCAGATATGATTTTGTTTTCTAAATCAGCAGAAACAGTGGCATTGACTTGTTCCATTAGTTTTTTATTGCCCAATGCTACTTTTTTATTGGTAACTGTTCCTGTAACTCCTTTTCCTGCTACGGCTTCAAAATCTTTTACTTCTATTAAAGTACTGTTTTTTGTTTTTGCATAATTTACAACCGCTTGGGCTAATGGATGTTCGCTGTATTGATTTAAGGAAGCAATGCTTTGTAACAAAGTATCTTCTTCGTTATTTGATGAATAAATTTTTTCTACGGAAGGTTTTCCTTCTGTTATTGTCCCAGTTTTATCGGTTATTAGAACATTTACTTTGTTCATATTTTCTAATGCTTCGGCATTTTTTATCAAAACTCCCGATTGTGCACCTTTACCAACACCAACCATAACGGACATTGGCGTAGCCAAACCTAATGCACAAGGACAAGCAATTATTAAAACCGCAATTGCATTTATAAATCCGTAAACCAATGCTGGTTCGGGACCAAACTTTGCCCAAATGAAAAAGGTAATTACAGAAATGATTACTACAATGGGTACAAAATATTTGGATATACTATCTGCTAATTTCTGAATTGGCGCTCTTGATCGGGAAGCATCATTCACCATTTGCACAATTTGAGAAAGCAAGGTTTCTGAACCTACTTTTTCGGCAATCATAACAAAGGATTTGTTACCGTTTATAGTACCTGCAATTACAATATCGTCTTTCTTTTTATCCACTGGAATGGGTTCGCCTGTAATCATTGCTTCATCAATACTGCTTTCGCCATCGGTTATTTTTCCATCAACTGGAATTTTGTCTCCTGGTTTTACTCGCAATAAATCGCCTTTTTTGATATCGTGAATGGAAATTACTTTATCACTTCCATCAATAACCAAAGTAGCTTCAGTTGGTGCCAGTTTTAATAATTCCTTGATTGCTCCACTGGTTTGACTGTGTGCTCTGGCTTCTAATAGTTGACCCAATAAAACTAAAGTCAGAATAACTGTTGTTGCTTCGAAGTATAGTAGCACTGTTCCGTGTTCGGTTTTAAATTCGCTTGGGAAAACATCAGGAAAAAACATACCAACTAAACTAAATAAAAATGCAACTCCTGTACCAATTCCGATAAGGGTAAACATATTTAAATTCCAAGTAATGATGGATTTCCAAGCACGAACAAAGAATATCCAACAGGCATAAAAAACTACAGGAAGCGAAAGCAGCAATTGCACCCAATTCCATTTTGAGGCATCCATTATTTTTAATAAAGGACTGTTATTCATCATTTCTATAGTAGCAATCGCGAAAACAAGAACTGTAAATACTACTGCTATTTTCATTTTCTTGACTAAATCCTTATAGGTCTTTTGGTCTTCAGTATCAGTTGGATTCATAGGCACTAAATCCATTCCACAAATAGGGCAGGAACCCGATTGCTCTATTATCACTTCGGGATGCATCGGACAAGTATATAATGTATTATTTGCCTCAACTTCTGCTTCTTTTACCAAATGCATTCCACAAACAGGGCAATCCCCCGCTTTATCATACGTTTTTTCGCCTTCACAATGCATTGGACAATAGTATTTTCCTTTGGCATTACTTGGTATGATTATTTCCTTTTTATCACTATGAGAATGTGTGGAACAGCACGATTTTGCTGTTGGTTCATCTGTTGTTTCTTTTTGTGGGTTTTTAGCATTACTCATTTCTATGGTATATTTTCCAACGGCGGTTAATGCTTCTTGCATTTGTATTGTTGGAATGTGTTTATCCATAGTTATAGTTGCTATTGGTGGGTTTAATGAAACTTTCGCTTCAATACCATCAAGTGCATTCAATGCTTTTTCGACTTTGGTTCGACAACCATCACAAGTCATTCCAGTAATACTGTAAGTATGTATCATAGTTTGGTATTAGTTACATTTTCATTCCCTCCATTGGGTCGCTTCCTTTACGGAATTTATATTCACTGTTTATGGCATAGGCACCGGTAATCACCACTTTTTTTGCAGGATCTATTTCTGATTTTATTTCTATCATTCCATTGGCTTCTATTCCTGTTTCAACCATTACGTTTTCAAATACTCCTGGTCTTTTTTCTACCCAAATATAAGAGGCGTTTTCTTCCCTGATCACTGCATCAATAGGGATATACAATCCTTTTAGATTAGATTGCGTCAATTTTGCCATAGCTTGCATCCCTGGTTTTAATTGCAAATTTGGATTTGGTATATCTAATCGAATTAAAAGCAGACGCGTATCTGGATTTATTTCCGGATTGATAAAAGAAACTTGCGCATTTATGGTTTTATCAGGATAATCGGCAAAGGTAATTTGGGCTTTTTGTCCTATTTTTAGATTCTTGGCATAGTTTACGTTGACCTGTGTTTCTAACCAAAGGCTGTTTAAATCTGCCAATTTAATTATGCTGGAACCTTCCATTGCATAACTGCCTTCGGTGGTACTTATTTCCGATATTGTTCCACTCGCAGTACTGTAAAAAATCGTATAAGGAGAAACATCTTTGTTTGTTTTTAAGCTTTCAATTTGGGTATTGGTTAGACCAAAGAACACTAGTTTTTGTTTTGCTGCATTAAGCATATTTTTGGCATTTTTCCCAAAATCACCCGGCATTGCTAGTTGTTTGTATGCCGTGAAATAGTCCTGTTTTGCAATGGCAATATCTTCACTATACAATTGATATACGGCTTGATTTTTAGCCACATAATCGCCGACGGTTTTGAAATACAACTTTTCAATTCGTCCCATTGCTCTTGCTGAAATGGTTTTGATTTTCTCTTGATTAATTGTCAAAACTCCCGTATAATTTTGCTCTAAACTGCTTTGAGTTTCTGAAATAGTTTGGATAGTGATATTACCCAATTGTATTTGCTGTTTACTCAAGCTTATTTCGTTAGCCTCTGTGTCATCTTGTTTTACGGGAGTTAACTCCATATGGCAAATGGGGCATTTTGCCGGTTTATCTTCCTTAACTTGTGGATCCATAGAACAAGTATAAAATGTTGTTGCTGCACTCTTATTGTGTTTGCTATGATCTTCTTTGTCTTTAGTATTACAAGCTATCATTACCGAAAATAGTATTGATAGTAAGCTGATTTTTTTTATTGTCTTCATCATTATTCGTTTTTAATAAAGCTTTCGCTGTCAATTAAATATTGTGCATTTTTGGCAATAGTGTCTTTTACAGAAATGCCCTCAATAATTTGAATAAAATCATCCATTTCAATTCCTGTTTTTATGGAGGATGCTTTAAATCCATTCTCCATCTTCAAGAAAACTATTTTCTTGTTTCCAATGCTTACCATTGCCTGTTTTTGAATCCAAATTCCTTTCGCTGGATTTGTTTTCACAACTCCTTGCAATCGCAAACCAATTGGTAATTTCAATTTATTGTTATTTAAATAAACTCGAATTCTATTGGTTTTATCAGCTGGATTTAATTGTGTTTCGACAAAATTTATTTTTGCATCAAAGAAATCCTCTTTGTCTAGTTCGGTAGTAATTCTGATGGATTGATTGGCTTGGACTAAACTATTGTAACTTTGGCTTACATTGAATATTCCCCATACTTTATCCGTATTTAATAATTTAAAAACCACTTCTCCCTTTTTTATATAATTTCCTTCCTTAACATCCAAAACTTCAGTGTTGTTGCTTGTACTTTGCATAACGGCATTAGTTGTATCATCCATCGTTCCTGTTCCGTCAATAATTCCAAAAGCAGGACTATAAATGGTTATTAGAGGGTTTACCTTCTTGGAATTAGACAGCGCATTTATTTGATTTTGAGTCATTCCATAAAGCAACAATTTTTGTCTGGATGCATTAATAATCGAAGGATTTTCAGCATCATTAATGACCATATAAATGAAGTTTTGTTGCTCCGTCAGTAATTCAGGGCTGTATAAATCAAATAGTTTTTGTCCTTTATTTACTTTTTGGTATTTATAATTGACATACATTCGTTCTATTCTTCCGCTCATTCGAGCTGCAATGTTTACTGATGAATTAGGGTCGTATGCCACAATGCCTGGTAAATTTATTTCACTATTAAAGGTTGTGTCTATTGCCGTTGTAGTTTGATAATTCCCTACTATAAAATTGTTGGTAGGTTTAATAAGATTGTCGATTGAATTGTCGTCAGCGGAATTATTCCCTGTTATTTTTTTTACCAAAGTCATTCCGCAAATAGGACAATTTCCGGGTTTGTCTCTAATGATTTGAGGATGCATCGAACAGGTGTAAACCTCTTTTTGATGTTCCGTTTCTGAATGATTGTCTGATTTTATAACATAAAAATAGATTGCAATTCCAATAATGGAAATTACAATAAGAGCTAAACCATACTTTATATACTTGTTCATAATTATTTGGTTTCTAATTGTTTTTCAATTTCTACTTGTGCTGCCAAAATACTTTGCAATTTGTCCAAGGCATCAATTTGAGCCATATTTAATGCTTCCCAAGCATCGAGAGTGACAAATAAATCACCAGTGTTGTTTTGCCAAGCCAAGATTGCGGTTTCATAATTTTTTCGTAAAGCAGGTATGATACTTTTTTGGGCGATTTCGTACTGTTTTTTTAAGGAAGTCAGTTCTGTATTCATTCCCGAAATCATTCCTGTGGCTTCATTCAAAATCATTTGTTTTTGCCAGTTCAGACTTTCATTTTTAATTTTAAAACTATTGATGTTGGCTTTATTCATTTTGGTTGACCAAGGCATAGGAATAGTAACCATTCCCAACAAGGAGAACTGTTGAGGTTGTGTTCCAAAAGCAAACATATGGTCGTATTTTATACCAAACTCAGGTAATAATTTTGTTTTTTCGGCTGCAATTTTGAGCTGATTTATTTCCATCGTTTTTTCGATGGCTTGTACATCGCTTCGATTTTTCGAAAGAGAAGTGGTATCTGATATTACCGAATTGAAATCTTTTATATCGTAGGTTTCCTCAATTTCAAATGCGGTGTTTTTATCTCTTGCCATCAAGGTGTTCAGCATAATTCTTTTTTGAGAAATATCATTTTTCAACATTAGAATCATATTTTGCAGGATGCTATATTGCGATTTCGCTTTGTAATAGGTAGGTAGTTTATCCATATTATACTGGTACCGTATTTCCATACTTTTAATCATATAGTCTAAAAGCAACAAATTATCATCGGCAATTTTTATTTTTTTATTTAAAAGCAACCATTGATAATAATTTGTTTTTGCTAGTGCCTTCAATTGATTAATCGTATAGTTTTTATTTTCTTTTTCAACAGAAGACATTGCACTCATTAGATTAAAATCTGCTTTTAGTTTGGAAGTATTGGGTATCATTTGTGTAACGCCCAACATATAATTCCCCATTCCAGGAAATGCACCATCTGCTTTCCACATTTTGGCGTTGTAAGGTGCCATAAAAAAGCCCGTCTCTACTTGAGGAGGCATCCAACTTTTTGCCCCCTTTGCAGCTGCATCCATACTTTGAATATCGGCATCGTACATTTTTAATTGAGGATTATTTGTCTTGATTGTACTCAAAACATTATCCAAAGAAAGTGTTTGAGCTACCAAATTAGTGGCGCTTAAAATCAAACAACTTATGGCTATATAAAATTTATTCTTTAACATCTATAAGTTCTATTTTACCTTTTGTTCTTAATTCTCGAAGTTTTACCATCTCAAAAACAACTGGTGTTACTAATAATACATAAATCGTGGAAGTAATGGTACCCCCAATTAATGGGACAGTAATGGGAAGCATTATGTCGGATCCTGTTCCTGTTGCCCAAAGAATGGGGATTAATCCAAATAAGGAAACTGAAACCGTCATCAATTTTGGTCTCAACCTTTTGGCCGAACCATCAATAATATATTGTTTCAATATTTCTTCTGTTATGGTTTCCTTGCTATTTCCGTACTTTTCTACCATTTTATTCATAGCTTCATTCAAATAAATGGTCATTAACATTGCCGTTTCGATTGCCATTCCAAACAGTGCAATAAATCCAACTGCAACAGCAACGGATAAATTAATTCCATAAAAATAAACCATAAAAATACCTCCAATTAGAGCAAAAGGTACTGTAATCATAGTAATTAACGCCTCTTTCATTGAATGATACGTAAAATATAAAACAAGAAATATTATGACCACAACAATGGGCAATATTAAACTTAATGTTTTGTTGGCTCGGATTTGATTTTCCCATTGACCACTCCATTCCACATAATATCCCTTTGGCATTTTAGTCATCATTGCATCGAGTTTCTTCTGCGCTTCTTTTACAGTACTTCCTAAATCACGTTCCCGAACGTTGAACAACACCGTGCCACGGAGCATTGCATTTTCGCTGTTTATCATTGGAGGGCCATCACTTATTTTTACATTAGCTACAGTTTCTAATGGTATTGGGCCAAAATCCATTGTTTGCACTTGTAGTTTTTTTAAGGCCTCAAGGCTATTCCTGTATTCTTGTGCATATCGAGCATTTACAGAAAAACGCTGTCTTCCTTCGATAGTTGTGGTTAGTTTCATACCACCAATAGAAGCTTCGACCACGTTATTTATATCATCTATGCTTAGTCCATATCTGCCGATAACGTCTCTTTTTGCTTCAATATCAATATATTTTCCACCTGTTATTGGTTCAGCATACAAATCTTTTACACCCGAAGTTCCTTCCAATGTTTTTTTAATTTTTTGAGCCAAAACATTGATGGTATCCAAACTTGCTCCGTAGATTTTTATTCCTACATCAGTTCTGATTCCTGTTGAAAGCATATTGATACGGTTGATGATAGGTTGCGTAAAACCATTGGTCACACCAGGGATTTGCAATTTGTTGTTTATTTCCGTGATAATGTCATTTTTGGTTTTGTCTTCTCGCCAATCTGCTTGAGGTTTTAGCAAAATAATGGTTTCAACCATACTTATTGGACTGTTATCAGTTGCCGTATTTGCCCTCCCTGCTTTTCCCAACACGTGAGCCACTTCGGGAATTGATTTTATCAATTTGTCCTGAACTTGAAGAATTCTCTTTACTTCGGAGTTTGATACATCCGGCAAAGTGACTGGCATAAACAGTACAGATCCTTCATCTAAAGGAGGCATAAATTCCGAACCAAGCCTTGTAAACATCAATACGCCAATCAGCAAGGCAATTACGTTGATGCCCAAAACCGTTTTCCTCCATTTTAAACAAAAAATTAAAATGGGCGTATAAATGCTTTCCAATTTTTTGTTAATTGGATTTTTATCTTCTGGACGAAGCTTTCCTTTTAGTAAAAAACTAATTAGCACTGGTGTAAGTGTAATGGCTAAAAAAGCATCAACTATCAGTATAAACGATTTCGTCCAAGCTAATGGTCCGAATAACTTGCCTTCCATTCCCGTGAGAAGAAATACAGGCAAAAAGGATGTAATTACAATTATTGTTGAGTAGAAAACACCTGGTCCAACTAATTTTGAAGAGCTTTCTATAAGCTTCAACTTCTCTTCAGGAGATAACGGATCGTTTTCTTTTTTGAATATATTTTTAATTTTATTTTTCATCTTATTTCCAATTACTGATTATTATCCATTTCTTCCTGTTTCTCCGAAATTGTTCTATACGCATTCTCGACCATAACAATCCCATCATCAACGACAACCCCAATGGCCAGAGCAATCCCAGTTAATGACATAATATTAGAAGAAATACCAAATGCCTCCAGTAAAATAAAGCCGATAGACACCGATATTGGTAATTGAATGAGTATAATCAAAGCACTTCGCCAATGAAAAAGGAAAAGTAACACAATGATTGAAACAGCAATCATTTCTTCGATTAAGGTGCCTTTGACTGATTCTATTGCTTTTTCAATCAACTCGCTTCTGTCATAAGAAGTTTTAAAAGTAACTCCTTCAGGCAATCCTTTTTCGACTTCTTTCATTTTTGCTTTTACTGCAGTAATGACTTTATCTGCATTTTCACCATATCGCATCACCACAATTCCCCCAACTACTTCACCAGTACCATTTTCGTCGAAAATACCTAGACGCAAATCACCTCCCATTTGTATCGAACCAATGTCTTTCACTTTTACAGGAACGGAATTGTAGTTTTTAATAGCAATGTCTTCAACATCTTTAATGTTTTTGATGTAGCCTAAACCTCTAATTATATAGGACATATTGCTCATTTCAAATTTTCGACCACCAACATCGTTATTATTAGCCTTGACGGCATTCATCACTTCCATCATACTTACATTGTAGTATTGCATTTTTAGTGGATCTAACACTAATTGATATTGTTTTTCAAAACCACCAAAAGAAGCTACTTCGGCAACTCCTGGAACGGTTTGCAAGGCGAATTTCACGTACCAATCTTGCAAGGCTCTTTGTTCGCCCAAGTCCATACCATTTGCGTTTAAATGATACCAAAAAACGTGACCCACACCAGTACCATCAGGACCTAATGTAGGTACCACGTTTTGAGGTAATAATCGTTGTGCATAATTTAATCTTTCTAAAACCCGAGTTCTTGCCCAATATATATCGACATCATCTTCAAAAATGATGTAAACAAAACTCATCCCAAACATAGATGCACCCCGAATATTTTTAACTTTTGGAATACCCTGTAGGTTGGAAACCAGCGGATAAGTAACTTGAGCTTCTATAACCTGAGGACTTCTTCCCATCCACTCCGTAAACACGATAACTTGATTTTCTGATAAATCTGGAATGGCATCAATAGGGTTTTGTTGTACACTGTAAATTCCCCAAGCAAATAAGCAAGCAGAAACCAGCAATACAACGGCTCGATTTCGTAGTGAGAATGTTATTAATTTTTCTACCATTATTTTTAATTTTGTTTAGTTAATTTGCCTTTTAACGCTACCACATTTTAGCATTTTGCTTCCATAATAAGGGTTTTTTACTTCTTTGCTTGTGCTTAACCACGCACTTCCTTTGTCATACATTGGGCAAAACTGCTCATATAATGTGTTTGCTGTTCCAGTAATGGCAAGCAAATCGGTCACATCTTTGCTTAATGTTTTGAAGTGTTCTCTTTGATGATCGATAGGGCTTTTTACAATGTGTTCTGCGTGCTCGGTTGCATCTTCAATAATTTCGATAAGTTCCAATTGTTGCAAATTTTCATAAGTTTTTCTATCAAATGCCTTTAGGGATACTAACAATTTCGAACCTGCTTGGGCAGCTTCTTTTGCATCATCATTCACCAAAGCATTTTTTAACTTGAAGTAATCACTTAAAATCGCCTCTGCTTTCGCATCGCTTTTTATAGTCATTTTGCTATGATCCATTTTCTTACTGTCCATTTTCATTGTGTTGTGGTTGTGGTTGTGTCCATCTTGTGCGTTCACATAGGTTACTGCTAACAATAGGATTGCTGCGATACTCATTTTTAATTTTTTCATCTTTTTTTATTTTTAAATATTAATTATAAACTGTCTTTTAGTTGTGAAATCCAATTGATTATTTTTTTTTTTTGAGTGGCTGAAAGGGTCGCGTTTTTATGGATCATAGTGTAGGACGACAAAGGCATTTCGTTTGATTTGATTTGTTTTGCAATTCTATCTAATTTATTATTTTGTTTACGGGCACTATAATTTCCCCATTCATTGAAATTCAAATTTTCTTTTCCGGCTGCAATATGACTTTCCATAAAAAACCGAGAGGGTTGAATGTAAGAGTACCAAGGATAATAGGTGTTGTTACTATGGCAATCATAACAAGAGGTACGTAATATGGTTTCTATGTTTTTAGGTACATTATACACTTTTGTAAAATTGCCAGTTATATCCTGCTCAAAACTTATGTTTCGAGCAGGTTGATATAACTGCATCAACAAAAAAATAATTAACCCTATAAAAAGTATCTTTTTGATGTTTATTTTCATTCTAGTATTCTTTTTTTATAGAACCGCAAGTAGCCATATCTTTTCCAAAATAAGGGTTTGTAATTTCTTTGGTTTCGCTTATCCAAACAGCACCTTTGTTGTCATCTGCCATTGGGCAAAAATCCAGATAAAGTTTTTGATTGGTTCCGAATAATTGAATTAAGTCATTCATATCCTTACTTAAAGTTACAAAATGTTCTCTTTGATGTTCTATCTTTCCGCCATTTGAACCGATGTGTTCAGCGTGTTCTTTTGCATCATCTGCAATTTCCATATAGCTTTTCATCTGTTCGCCAGACAAATTTGTCATATCTAATTTTGTCAATGTCTCAACAAATGTTTTGCCTGCTTCAGCAGCACCGTCAGAATCATCTTTTGTTAAAGCATTTTTTAAAGACAAGTAATTATTTAAAATTTCTTCAATAGAAAAAGAGGATTGATTGACTGTTTCTGTTGTGGCATCTGACTTCATTGTTTCTGAGGCTGTTGTTTCTTCTTGTTTGTTTTTTTGGTTACAGGAAACCATTACGAATGCCATTGCAATGGCTGAAAGAATTATATTTTTCATTTTGTTTATTTTTAAATTGTTATATTATTTTATTTATTGCTAATTTTTTTTGCTAATACATTTTATCATTTCGTTGCGGTATAATAAGAGAAAGTTCCTATTATTGTGTTAATAGATTTTGTAATTTCAACATTAAAAAAATTTGCATTTTTTATAAATGTTGGCATCAATCCTTTTACATTGTCATTTGTAGTTTTGAAACCATCCAAAAGTTGCACAAAACCAAAAGTAAACCGCATTAATTTATTTGAAGCTTTACCCCAATCTGCAATAATAAGTTTGCCGTTCGGTTTTAAAACTCTGTTTAGTTCTTTTAAACAATCTAGTTTTGCTCCTGCATCCAGTTGATGAAAAACCAAACAACTGTATATTTTGTCAAATTGATTGTCGAGATAAGGGAGCTTTACACCATTATACAGATCTAAAGGAATTGAAATATTTTTTTTGTTTAATTTGTGTAGTGCAATTTCTCTAACTTTTGGGTCAATATCAACTCCTATAAATTTTGTATTTGGATTTTTGTTTTTAGCCAAAATTAAATTTTGTCCAGTTCCAAAACCAAACTCTAAAATGGTTTCATTGTCTTGCGGATTTAATTCATCAATAAGCAATGCTCTAAATTTTTTTTCGGGCATTGTTATTTTGATTGCTAAATCGTAATAAGCAGTTAGAAAATCATAACCAAGTGCTGGTATATATTTTTTATTTGTTTCCATATTAATTTGTTTTTAACCAATTTTCTGTTTTTGAAATAAAGCCTAAGAATGAAGAACCTATTACTTTTAATTTAGATCCGTCATTGCTCAAAGTAAGCTTGCCATCTACGCTGTGATTGTGTCTTGGTTCAATGATTGTACCCTCAATATATTCGTTGCCATTAGGCTTAAAATCTTTGAGTATTATCAATCCAATTTTTTTTTCATTATTTTTATCTGAAACCGAAACAATTTTACCATAAATAAAATTACCGCTTTGATAAACTTGTACTTTGGCTACTTTGTTTTCAGTGTACCAGAAACCAATTATTTTATCTTGAGCTAATGTCACAGATATATTTGTGATAACTAATAGTGTTGTAAAGATTATTTTTTTAAACATTTTTTTTAGATTATTTTAGGATGAAAATAACATTATTGCGCTAATAGCAATCATTAACGCATCTTCAATTTCGTTATGATTGATTACAGATATTTGGTATATGTTGCCTAAAACTTTTTGCAAGTCAGATAATGCAATGTTATTGTTCATAGTGATCGTAGCCGAATTATCATATTTTGAAACTTCAACCGCTATTACATCTTCGATAGTCATTAAAGCCGATTTTACTTTGGTTTCACAACTACCGCAAGTCATTCCTGTTAATTGATATTTGTTTGTCATTGTGTTTAAGTTTAAAATAAGGGTTTACTATTTGGGTAAACCCTTATTTATTTTATTACATTTTTATAACAATACCATTTGGTTTTTTCCCAACATTTATAGTTTTAGTAACCGTATGGTTTGTAACATTTACAGCTGAAACTGTATTAGCCGTTTGATTGCTTACATAAGCCGTATTTCCGTCAATAGTAAATGAGATTGCGTGTGCACCAGCACCAGTATTAAAAGCACCACCGTGCATCCACATACCCATTGCAGTATCATAAGTCCAGTAATGTACTTTTCCAGCCATTGGATCAGAAACCCATAACTCGCTTTTTGTTCCGTTGTGTGAAGCAATTCCTGGCATAAAACCTAAAGCGATAGTTTGAGCAATTGTATTGTCAGCAACTTTTAATACTGAAATTGATTGTCCGTCTTCGTTATCGACAAACATTTGTCCGTTACTACCTGTCCAAGCACCAACAGGATTATCGCCCACAGCAATAGTTGTAATAATTGCTTTTGTAGCAACATTAATAACTGTAACTTCATCATCATCGCCATTGGCAACATAAGCTTTTGTACCATCAGAAGAAAAAGTTACTTCAGCAGACATCATTCCTGTATTGATAGTATTCTTTAGAGCATTTGTCGTGGCATCATAAACCAATACTTTACTATTCATTTCGTCCATTTGTGGCACCCAAATTTCGGTACCATTTGGAGAATAAATCGAATTATGGTTCATTAATGGAAGATTGATGTTTTTTACAATTGCCCCAGTCATCGCATCAATAACCAATAATTTACCTGTCATTCCTGCTGTCATTAATCCAGAGTGTCCAGCACTTAAATCCATTCCTGGTACACCAATTGCTAAATGATTTTCGTGTGATGATATGTGATGAGGCCACATAATCATATCAGTTCCTGTTCCCATTAATGGTATGGTTGCAGTTACTTCGTTTGTTGATAACTTAATAACTGAAACAGTTGCATCTTCTCCGTTTACTACATAAGCTGCTGGATAATTTACATTTATAGTCGTATCCATATTGTCATCTTTATTGCAAGATGTTAAAACTAATGCTCCAATAATTGAAGCAATAAAAATTGTGTTTTTCATTTTATTGTTTTTTAAAATTGTTATTTCTTATTATTACTGTTGTCAACATAATTTGAATTAGGATACCTGAAATTGTCCCATCATTCCAGTTTCTTCGTGTTCTAAATTATGACAGTGAAAGACAAATTTTCCTGTATAACCATTGAATGGGACGATTACTTTAACTTTTTCGCCTGGCATACACAAAGCCATATCTTTCCATCCTTTTTCTAAAGCAGTAAGCGAGCCTCTTCCACCTGTTCGGTTTAGTATTTGAAATTGTACACCGTGCAAGTGCATAGGATGAGGTTCCTGTCCGTTAGTATTATCAAAAGTCCAGATTTCGATTGCTCCATTGTTAACTAATTCATCAATTCTATTTGCATCATAGCTTTTGTTATTGATTGTGTGCATCATCATTCCTGACATTGAACCACTATCTACATTAGAGATTTCAAAAGTTCTAGTTTTAGTTGCCATACTTTCGGTTAATGGAGAAATGAAAGAAAGAGTAGTTGGAATGCTAAAATTGTCAACCACTTGTGTAGTGACTTTGAATTTCATTATTCTAAATTCTTGTGTTCCTTGAGCATTACCACCCATAAAAGTTTTACTGATTAAAAATAATTCTGAATTCAGTCCCATTGCACCAAAATCAATTATTAAATCAGCGCGTTCCCCAGAAGCAATAATCAGACTGTTTACTGTTTGTGGTGTTGCCAATAAGCCGCCATCATTGCCTATAACGCTAAATGAAGCTCCATTTGAAAGGGCTAAATTGTAAATTCTAGCATTAGAACCGTTTAGAATTCGTACTCTATATTTTGCAGTTTCTACATTGTGGGATGGGGCATATACCCCGTTTACGAGTATGTATTGCCCCATTAAACCCGTCATTTGCTCCATCATTGTAGGTGCATAAGGAATACTTCCTGCTAAAATTCTTTTGTCTTGAATTACTAATGGTAATTCTCTGTTGCCTGATGGTAAATTCAATGCTGTTTCTTCACTGTCATTGACGATAAATAAACCCGCCAACCCTTGAAAAACCTGTTTGCCTGTTGTTCCATCAGCGTGTGGATGATACCAATGCATTCCTGCTCTCTGATATACTGTAAAATTATAATTGAATGAACCTCCAGCATTGATAAAATCTTCAGGATGTCCGTCCATATTAGCTGGTATTTTTAGTCCGTGCCAATGGATGTTGGTTTTTTCGTTTAATTGGTTTACAAAGTTTACGTTCACAGATTGTCCAGTATTTACTTTTATAGTAGGGCCAAGCAAACCATTTGTAGCATAACCGAACCCATTGACAATGCCAAATCCACTAGTGTTTGCAGTTACATTTTGTGCAGTAAGAGTTGTTGTACCGCCAACAATTGGCGGAATAGCAAATAGGGCTGAAAAGCCACCTTCTGTTACAGGAATAGGTTGTCCCATATTCATATTTCCTCCCATATTCATATTGTTATCTGAACAAGAGGAAAGAAACGGAATACTGCTACTTACAAATATAGCAGTAGTGGATAGTCCTGATAATTTTATAAAATTTCTTCGTTTCATTTGGGCTTATTTAAAGATTATTTATCAATGGAACAATTATTTCCACTGGTTTATTAATTCAAGAAATTAATGTTTGTGGTCTTCTTTTATTTGTTGCTCTTTCATATCCATTCCACATTTAGGGCATTCTCCTTTTATGTCGGCAGTTGTACCGTCCATTGGACAAACATATCTTGTCACAATTTTAGTTTTAGGTTGACTGCCTTTTTGAGGATGGTTGTCTACAGTTTCGGTGATTTTTACCATTCCAGTTCCACATTTAGAACATTTTCCTTCAGTTTCAGAAGTTGAGCCATCTGTAGGACAAACATATTTTGTCACAATTTTACTTCTAGGTTGACTTCCTTTTAGAGGGTGCAAATCTATTTTTTCGGTGGTTTTTACCAACTTTATTGCACATTTAGAACATTCACCTGGTTTATCAGAAGTTGATCCGTCCATTGGGCAAACGTATCTTGTTACAGTTTTAGTCATAGGCTGACTTCCTTTTGTGGCGTAGGTAGGTACTTTTTCGGTGATTTTGGTTAATACCATTCCACATTTTTGGCATTTTCCTGAACTTGGATTTGTTTCGTCAGGATGTGTAGGACAAACGTAAATTGTTTCAGGACTTTCTTTTTTTGTAGCTGTTTGTGCTGTTACTGGTGTGATTGCAGATAAGAACACACTTAATATGATAATTAAATTTTTCATTTTATTTGATTTTATGAAACAAGGAATTGCCTTCGTCGAAATTTTCGATTTAGTGAATTACAGTTTCGTTAATAATTTTAGATAATTTTAAATTGAACACGCTAAAGCATAACTAAACAATAGCAAAAAGCCATAATTTAATAGTTGATTAGCCAATAAAAAAAAATAGATGATTTAAAAGCAAGAATTGCTTTCGATTTGACACACCTTTGGCTGTCAAAATTTAATTTAGCTTATTTTTGGTATAAGCCAAAGTGAGGAAAAACCAGAAGAAAGATTGTCTTCTGAATTGAAATAATTTGATTTTTTTTCTGAAAAAGCAAAGTTATTATTCTTGAATTGTATTTCGAAAAATACTAAATTAAGTTGAATTGACGTAGTAACACAATTTGAGTGTCCACATTTTCCACTACAGCCTTCGCCTTTTTCATTTTTTGAATGATTGTCATTTTCACAACAATCCATCTTTTCTGTATTTGCAGAAGTTTCTTTGCTACAGGAACTTTTTTCTGAATTCTTACCACACGCAAAAGTATTACCCGGCATCAGTAAGAAACCAAATAAAACAATTGTTAAAAAGTGTAGTTTATTCATCGTATACATCAATTTACAACAAAATTAATCAAATTATATTTTTGGTTTGCTAATAAATTGTTAAAATGTAGTATAACAATAAAAAAAGTGTTTGAACATTTGATTTAAACACCTTTTTTATTGAATAAATAATTTCACTAAAACTTCATTCGTTGTATCCTAACGGCATTTAAAATTGCCAATAAAGCCACACCAACATCGGCAAAAACTGCTTCCCACATTGTAGCTAATCCTCCTGCACCGAGCACCAAAACAATAGCTTTTACTGCAAATGCTAAACCAATGTTTTGATAGACAATTTGTTTGGTCTTTTTACCAATGTTTATAGCTGTGTATATTTTATAAGGTTGGTCATTTTGAATTACTATATCGGCCGTTTCAATTGTTGCATCGCTTCCTAAACCTCCCATTGCAATACCCGCATCGGCAAGAGCAACCACTGGCGCATCATTTACCCCATCACCCACAAAAGCAATTTTTAAGTTTTGAGATTTGAGTTCTTCTACTTTCTCTACCTTATGTTCAGGCAATAAATCACCATAGGCTTGATCGATATTTAACTCTTTGGCAACAGCATCAACAACGGCTTGTTTGTCTCCCGAAAGCATCACTGTTTTTACATTTAGTCTATGTAAACTTTCGATAGCTTTTTTTGCATCTTCTTTTATTTCGTCTGCAATTAGAAAATATCCAGCATATTTTTGATTGATGGCAATAACGATAATCGTGAAAGGTGTATTGTCGATTTCGGCATCATAACTGATATTGAATTTCTTCATCAGTTTTACATTTCCAGCCAAGATTTCGTTTCCGTCCACTTTCCCTTTTAATCCGTGTCCTGCAATTTCTTCGACATCGGTAACGGTTGCATTTTTTTCTAACCCTGTAGCGTATTCTATAATGGCGGTTCCAACAGGGTGTGTTGATTTGGTTTCTAATGCTGCTGTGAATTTTACTAAATCAGCTTCGGAAATATCCACTGCTACGACTTTTTGAACTTTGAAAACACCTTTGGTCAGTGTTCCTGTTTTATCAATAACTACCACTTGAATGGTTGCCATTATATCCAGAAAATTAGATCCTTTGACCAGAATTCCGTTTTTGCTTGCTGCACCAATTCCACCAAAATATCCTAACGGAATGGAGATTACCAAAGCGCAAGGACAAGAAATAACCAAGAACACCAAAGCTCTGTATAACCAATCTCTGAATATATAATTATCAACAAAAAGCATAGGTAACACACAAATTGCAATTGCCAAAAACACAACAATTGGAGTATATATTTTGGCAAATTTCCGAATGAATAATTCTGTCGGTGCTTTTTTGGCTGTTGCTTCCTGCACCATTTCGAGGATTTTCGATAATTTACTATCATTGTAAGCAGTTGTAACCTCAACTTGAACAACTGTATTCAGGTTTATCATTCCGGCAAGAACGGTTTCGTCTTTTTGTTTGGTATCAGGTTTGCTTTCGCCTGTTAGTGCAGCGGTGTTGAAAGAGGCTGTATCAGAAAGTAATTTTCCGTCTAATGCTAATTTTTCTCCCGGTCGTAATTGTATAATTTCTCCAATTGTGATTTCAGATGCTTTTTTAGAAACAGCATTTTTTCCTTCAATTACAGTTGCAGTATCTGGCCTTTGGTCTAATAGTGCCTTAATGTTTGATTTTGCTCTTTGAACTGCTAATGTTTGAAAAACTTCGCCAATTGCATAAAACAGCATTACAGCAACACCTTCTGGATATTCGCTAATTGCAAAAGCTCCAATGGTAGCAATACTCATTAATAAAAACTCTGAAAATATTTCACATTTTCGGATGCTTTCAAATGCTTCTTTAAGCACAGGTAATCCAACAGGTAAATAGGCTATTATATACCACGCAGTTCTAACCCAATCTGTAAACCAAGTTGGTGTAAAATAGTTGTCGAAACCAATTGCGACAAGTAATAGTGTAAAACTTATGATTGCCGGTAGAAACATTTGAAGCGTGGTTTGGTCACCGCCTGAATGGTCGTGTCCGTCATCGTCAGAATGTTCGGGCTCATTGTGGGTGGTGCAACACCCTGTTTGTTTGTCGGTTTTACGATTTATTTTTTCCTCTAATGTGCAGCAAAGCTGTTTGCCACTTTCATCGTATTTGTGTTGGTGTTTCATTTTGTTTTGATATTAATTAACAACAATTATCTCCCGCTTGTATTGGCGGACATTTTACGGAACCGTAGCTGCAATAAACACAACAATCTCCCTCTAATGGTTTGAGTATTGTTTTGCACTTTTCACATTCATAAAAGAATTGACAAGCATCGGTTGGCATTATTTCTTCTTTTCTGTATCCACAGTTGGGGCAAGTTAAAGTTGATTTTAATTCAACTGTTTTCCCTGCATAGGTTGTACACATTTTGCAATTTCCGTGTAGTTTATTTTGGTAATAATTTACGATTGTAGCAATAAGAAGTCCAAACATTCCGGTATAAATTAAGTAAGTTGGATTTTCTATTTTGCTAAAATAATAAGCAAAGAATATTACTATTCCACTCATAATAGCAATTAGCAAAGGATACAAACAAAGATGTTTTCGATAAGAAATGTAAAGTCCTCCGATTGAAATTAAAACCATCGCTTGAAAAAGCCACATTGTCCAACCTCCAAATAGTTCGATACTTCCAAGTCCAAGTGCTGATGTCCCGAAAGCAAATAATGGGAAGCAACAAGGTGACAACAGGGCTGTTGTAAAAAGCCCTATTGTTCCAAATTTGTCTATGTTAGATTTTAGTTTCATAATAGTATGAAGGATATTGATATTATTCTTCCCCTTTGTTGGTCAATTTTGCATTTACAAAGAATGCGCCTTTTGTTACAATTTTTGCATTTGCAGGAATCTCTTTTACTAATGTTATAGCGGTATAACCCATATTGGAAACGCCTTTTGCCACTTCTATTTTTTCAAAATTTGTTGTTGGTTCCTTCGCTTTTGGTTCTTCGGATTTATCGTTTTCATCTTTTGGTTCTTCTTCGGCTTTTTTATTGGTTACAACAAAAATGTATTCCTTACCATCAGCACTTACTATTGCATCAGTAGGTATTGCATCAGTGGTAACATCATTTAAGCTTACAATGGCAGTTATATTCATTCCATCTATTAATCCTGATTTATTGCCTTGAACGGTGGCGTGTACAGGAATACTTTTACTATCATTCTCAAAGGCTGCACCTATTGAATATACTTTAGCATTGTAATCTTCGCCCGAATTATTGGTAATTCTAAAATGTATGATTTGTCCAACTTTTAGCATTGGTAAATCTTTTTCGAAAATATTCAAATCCAAATGCAATTGTGAGTTATCTACAATTTCGGCAACTGGAGAAGTTACATCTACATAACTTCCAATTTTAGAAAAGACATTACTGATTGTACCACTTATAGGGCTTGTCACTGATAATGCAGAACGTAAATTATTATTGTTTAAACTATTTGGATTAATACCCATTAATTGAATTTGTTGTTGTAAAGACGCTTTACGAGTTCTTACTGATTTTAATTCTGCATTTGCATTTTGATAATTTTTCAGTGCGCCTGCGTTTCCTTCATTAAGTTCTTTTTGTCGTGCTACTTCTTGTTCGGCAAAGATTATTTTACTGGAAGTACTTAAATATTCTTCTTGTAATTGTATAAATTGAGGATTAGCGATTGTAGCGATTACTTGTCCTTTTTTTACAAAATCGCCTAATTGTACATTGATCGTTTTTATAACACCACCATACAGCGAAGTGGCATTTGCTTTGTTATTGTTAGGCACTCGTAATGCGCCATTGGCTTTGAGAGTTGCTGTTAATTGTTTTTGTTCGATAGTTCCGTATTGTATATTCACCGTTTTAATTTGTTCGGCTGTCAGTGAAGCGATTGTAGAAGCAGCTTCTTCTGTCGTTGCTTTTTCTACTTTTTCCTGTGGCTTAGTTTCTGTCTTACCGCAAGAAACAAGCAAGAGACAAGAGGCAAGTATTAAAAGGGGATTCTTATATGTTTTTAAAGATTTCATTTTTTTTTTAATTTATTTATTTGTGAAATAATTGAATTCAATAATTGTGTGGTTGTACGTATTTAGATTGTCTAAATAATTTTTTCGTATTTCGATGGCTTGGCTCAAATACAATGAAAAATCGGCGTAACTTATTTCTCCTGCGCGATAGGATTGATTGGCGGCTTTTATAATTTCATCAGCCTGCTGTAAACCCGAAGTTTCGTAAAATTGTAAACCAGACACGCTTTTTTCGACTTCGGTTTGACGTTGAGCCAAAGAAGATTTAAGTATTTGTGTTTGGTATTGTAATTGTTGTTCCTGCACTTCTTTTTCGGTTTTGGCGGATTTTATTTTATTACTATTAGCGCCACTCCCGAATATTGGAAATGAAGTTGAAAATGAAAAACCAGTAAATGGATCATCTACACCATATAATTTTTGTGAAAAAACACGACCTGAGAATTCAGGCAAACGATTGCTTTTTTGGACAGCAATTTCACTATTGGCAATCGCAACATTTTGTTGTAATAAAATAAGAGCTGGATGGTTTTCTGTAGAACTTTGCAAACCATACCCCAACTTTTCTAACGATTTTGATAAAGGTAAAATTGATTCTGAACTATTTAATAATTGCATTAATACCTGTTGTTGCACTACCATTTCTTTTTGAAGTTGCGTGATATTTGTTTCAATTTCTTTCAGTTTCACATTAGCCGAAATTTTTTCGATACCGGCACTTTCTCCTGTTTTTACTTTTAAGATTGTAGTTTTCAACAATCCAACATAAATGCTATCTAATCGCTTGTACAATAACATCTTGTCCTGCAAATACCACAATTGATAATATACCGAACGGATATTTTTTTTCAGCTCTGTATTGATTACTTCCTTGTTGTATTCAAAGTATTTTGTTTGTTCCCGATAGTAATTTTTCTTGGCTTGGTTTACTTGTGGCATATAGAAACTTTGTTGCAGTCCTATTTTCAAAATACCCGTTTTATCCGAAGGACGCAAATCTTCATTTTCGACAAAGATGCCCGTTTTGGGAAATTCCTTATTTCCTTTTATCAAAAACTTATTTTTGGAAATTTGCGATTGATTGATGTTATATTGCAAATTGTCTTTTAAACCCATACTCAAAACTTCATCAATGGTTTTTCGCGATTGTGCTTGACCATTATTAAATGAAAATAATAATCCAATAACTAAAATAGTTGTGATTGATTTCATTCCTTGTTTTCTTTTTAATTTAATTTTTGTGTTGAATATGATGTAAAGCAAAGGCAATACAAATAAGGTTAAAAATGTGGCTGTGATTAATCCGCCAATTACGACAGTTGCTAAAGGTTTTTGTACTTCGGCACCCGCACTGTGTGACATTGCCATAGGTAAAAATCCTAATGAAGCAACGGCAGCCGTCATTAATACAGGTCGCAGTCTTATTTTTGTTCCTTCAATAACGCGTTTTATAACATCATCCCAACCTTCTTTTTCGAGTTGGTTGAATGTGCCGACTAACACAATTCCGTTTAAAACGGCTACGCCAAATAAGGCAATAAACCCAATTCCTGCCGAAATACTAAAAGGCATTCCACGGAGTAGTAGCGCAAATACACCACCAATTGCACTCATTGGAATTGCAGAAAATATTAATCCTGCTTGCTTCATAGAATTGAATGTGAAATACAGCAGCATAAATATTAATAGTAAAGAAATTGGCACAGCAATCATTAAACGATTTGATGCTTTTTGCAAGTTTTCAAATGTTCCTCCATAGGTAAAATAATAACCCGAAGGTAATTTTACTTTTGTTGCTAATTTGTCTTGAATTTCTTTTACGGTACTTTGTACGTCTCTATCCTGTACATTAAAACCAACAACAATTCTGCGTTTTCCTGCTTCACGGCTTATTTGCGCTGGACCCATTTTAAATTCTACTTTTGCTACTTGTGATAAAGGAATTTGATTTCCTGAAGGTGTCGGTATCAATAAATTATTCACATCATCAATACTTCTTCTTGAAGTACTGTCCAACCGCACAACCAAATCAAATTTCCGTTCGTTTTCGTAAACAACTCCTGCTGCTTTTCCCGCAAAAGCAGTACTTACGATACTGTTTACGTCTTCGATATTTAGATCATAATTCGCAATTCGCAAACGGTCGTATTCAATATTGATTTGTGGTAAACCATCCACTTGTTCCACTTGAGGCGAAGAAACTCCTTTTACTTTTACAATTACACTTTCGACTTTTTTGGCATATACAGAAAGACTATCCAAGTTTTCGCCAAATATTTTTATGGCAACATCTTGTTTAATACCTGTCATCAATTCATTAAATCTCATTTGTATCGGTTGACTTTTTTCAACAAAAACACCAGGGATAGCTCTTAATTTATCTTCTATTGCTTCTCCCAATTCTTCATAAGATCTCCCGGATTTCCATTCGTCTTGCGGTTTCAGAATAATCATTAAATCAGTTGCTCCCGGTGGCATAGGGTCAGTAGGCACTTCTCCGGCTCCCGTTTTGCCCACTACAATTTTTACTTCGTCAAATTGTTTTACAATTCTTGAGGCTTGCATTGATGTTTCGATACTTTGAGATAAAGAAGTTTCAATTGGCATTTTAAATTCAAACGCATAATCTCCCTCGGCTAATGTGGGCATAAATTCACCTCCCATTTTACTGAAAATAAAAATAGTTGCTAAAAACAATAGTATCGTAATACCTACTACTTTATATTTTAGTTGTATTGCTCTCTGTAAAATTGGTTCATAAATTTTGTATAAAAAGTCCATCATTTTATCTGAAAAATTTTTTACGTGGTTGATGTTTTTTGGTAGAAATAAAGCACACATCATTGGTATATAAGTAATAGAAAGGATTAATGCTCCTAAAATAGCAAAACCAACTGTTTTTGCCATAGGACTAAACATTTTACCTTCAATCCCTACGAGTGTAAGAATTGGTATGTAAACAATTAATATTATGATTTCTCCAAAAGCAGCGCTACTTCTAATTTTTGAAGAGGAAGTAAATACCTCTTTATCCATTTCAGATTGAGTAAACATTAAATCATTTTTGATTATTGTTTTATTAGCAATAGCTGAATTATTCTTTAAATTTTGGAGTCTTAATTTTCCTTTTACGGATAGGTGATGTATTGTAGCTTCCACGATAATAACGGCACCATCTACAATTAAACCGAAATCTATTGCGCCCAAACTCATTAGATTAGCACTTACTCCAAAAATTTTCATCAATCCCAAGGCAAAAAGCATTGAAAGTGGTATTGCAGAAGCTACAATAAGTCCCGCACGTAAGTTTCCGAGAAATAACACCAATACAAAAATTACAATTAATGCGCCTTCAATCAGGTTTTTTTCAACGGTTGAAATGGCACGGTTTACAAATGTACTTCTGTCTATAAATGGCTCAACGATTACATCATCAGGTAATGATTTTTGTATGATAATCATTTTGTCTTTCACCCTTTGTACGACTTCATTACTGTTTGCACCTTTTAGCATCATCACAATACCACCAACTGCATCTACTTTTCCGTTATAAGTCATTGCGCCATAACGTACTGCACTACCAAACTTCACGTCGGCAACATCTTTTATGAAAATTGGAACGCTATTTGGGTTGCTCTTCACAACAATATTTCTTACGTCTTCTAAAGAAGTAACTAAACCTACACCACGAATAAAGTAGGCACTTGGTTTTTTGTCAATGTATGCACCACCTGTGTTTTGATTGTTTTTTTCTAAAGCATTGAAAATATCAGGAATAGTTACTCCCATCGCTTTTAAACGATTTGGGTTAACGCCCACTTCATATTGTTTTAATTTCCCTCCAAAACTATTTATTTCAGCAATTCCAGGAGTTCCGTTAAGCTGTCTTGCTACTATCCAGTCTTGCATAGAACGCAAGTCCATTGCGGAATATTTATTTTCACTTCCTTTTTTTGGATGCAAAATATATTGATACACTTCACCAAGTCCTGTACTTACTGGTCCTAACTCTGGAGTACCTATGCCTTGAGGAATCTGACTAATGGCTTCTTTCAGTCGTTCGCTAATAAGCTGACGTGCAAAATAAATATTTACATCATCATCAAAAACGACTGTAATTACAGATAAACCAAATCGAGAAATACTACGGGTTTCTTCTAAATCGGGAAGATTTGCAATGCTTTGTTCTATTGGAAAAGTTACTAATTGTTCTACTTCTTGCCCTGCCAAGGTTGGGCAAAGAGTAATAATTTGTACCTGATTATTTGTAATATCTGGTACGGCATCAATAGGTAATTTGGATGCACTCCAAACTCCCCAAATGATGAGAAATAAAGTCATCAAACCAATGATGAATTTATTATTTATACTAAAATGAATGATTTTGTCTAACACTATTGAAAATGATTAATGTTTAATATTGATTTATAAATCACAGCACTTGAATATTTCAAATACTGTAAAGTGATTAATGAAAATTAATAGTTTGATTAATGCACAAGTCATTAATCGCTATTTATTTAAACATTAATCAAAAAAAAATTAAGCATTAATTTGTGGCGGTTGCCAAATGCTTCCGTAGAAATTGGAAGTAAGAATTGATTTGTATTCTGGTGTTTTTTTGTCAATTATATTTTTGACAGCAATGAAATTATAATTATATATGGTGTTGTAAGTAAAACCGGGGCAACTACAACAGTTGCAAACGCAAAGTGGCGAACAAGCATCTTTGTCTTGGTGTTGTTGTGAACTATTGGTTACAGTAACTTTTTCAAACGAAACAACTTGTTCCTTGTCTGCGCAAGGCATACAGGAAATAAGCAGAAAGACAATTGACAGTATGGTGTTTGTAAATTTCAAGACGGTAAAATTAAGATTTTTTTTTCAAACATCTGCATTAATCCACTTTTTTTGTAGTTAATGGTAATTTAATTGCAAACTTATCTCTCAATATTTTCATATCCTCGCTAACTTTTTTATCTAAAATTTTGGCGTAATGTTGCGTTGTTTGGATGTTTTTATGACCAAGCATTTTACTTACGCTTTCAATCGGAACGCCATTTGTAAGCGTAACAGTCGTTGCAAAAGTGTGTCGGGCAATGTGGAAGGTTAATTCTTTTTCAATCTCGCAAACGCCAGCAATTTCTTTTAAATAGGCATTCATTTTTTGATTTGTCAATATTGGCAAAAGTCTGTCTTCGTTATTGCTTTTCGGGTTATCCAAATACTTATCGATAATCATTTGCGTTACTGGAAGAATTGGGATTTTAGAGGCGGTTTCCGTTTTCTGTCTGTGGGTAAATATCCACTTCTCGCCATCAATTCCGATGCTTATATGCGATTTTGTTAAGTTTTTGACATCTATATAAGCCAATCCAGTAAAGCAGCTAAAAAGGAAGATATCGCGCACTAGCGATAGCCTTTCGGTTTTAAAATCTTTATTGATGATGTTTTGTATTTCTTCTTCAGATAAATAAACTCTCTCAACTTCTTTAACTTTCGATTTATAATTCGCAAATGGATTTTTGTCGAGCCAGTCATTGGCCAGACAAAGCTTGATTATTTTGCTGAAATTCTTGATGTATTTTACCGCTGTGTTGTTGGCGCAATTTCTAACACTTCTTAACCAAAATTCATAATCAGTTACAAAAGCGTGATCTATTTTGTGTATCTCGATATCGGAAACTTTGTATTTCCATTGTAGAAATTCTTTAGTATGGCTCAACGATGTTTTGTATCGTTCTAATGTTCCTGGTGCATATTCTTTGCCAACCAGTTCTTTAATTTTGTTGTTGTGGTCTTGGAAGATTGGAATTAGCATTCGTTTAGTTTCAGTAGCACCAAACAATTCATTCTTTAGGTTTTCAGATGTAACTCTGAAGTCTTTTTTGAATAATCTTTTTTCGGCTTCCAAAACTTGATTTTTCAAATAATCCAGATGACTATTTATTGTTCTAGCTTCTTCATTTGTACCCTTGACTTTGGCTCCTTCCGAAGACCATCGTTCGGGATTTACATATCTGTTTGCACTAAATTCAAATCGTTTGGCTTGGATTGTTACTCTTGCATAAATAGGGCAGATGCCATCGTTGTTGGCTTTTGATCTCTTGATGTAAAAGAGAATTGATACAGTAGTATTCATAAGTGGTAACCTTTTAGTTATTATTAAATTTAAAATTTCTAATAATTACAAACAAGATGTACATATTTTGAATATGTTGTTGAACACCTTGTTGTACTGGTGGTTTTCTGTAAGAGGTGTCACTTAAATTTTTATAATTTAGTGACACCTCGAAAGACACCAAAACTTTGAGATTAAATGAATAATTTGATAATCCTAGAAACGAAAAAACCCACTAAATCGTTGAATTTAGTGGGTTTTGTAACCATTTGTATTTCTACTGGCGGAGAAAGAGGGATTCGAACCCCCGGACCTGTTACAGTCAACAGTTTTCAAGACTGCCGCAATCGACCACTCTGCCATTTCTCCAATAAGTCGTGACTACTTCCGTAATGCGCTTGCAAATATAACAACCTTTTTCATTTTGCAAAAAGATTTAGTCTAAAAAAATAAGTTATTTTTTCACAACAACGCTATCTCACTAATGTAGCGCTTATTAAAGTAATTTATTCTATATAATTAATATTTAATATTTGTATAACTATAGTTTAGAAATCTTAAATAAACAGTTTTAAAAAACAGGGATAGGAATATTAAATCGAACTTATTTAACATGAAAACACTACTATGTATATGTGGATTTTTATACATTTGTATAATAAAAAAACTTCAAGGGAAACTGAAAAACCGTGTGTTATTTTAATAAATCTAAAATTTAATCTTATGAAAAAATTATTTTTAGTTGTATTACTGTCAACAACAGTAGCAACCTTTGCCCAATCAACAACAAAAGAAGAACTTGATATTATCCAAGGTGTATATGGAAAATCAAAAAAAGAGCTAGCTGTTGCTTTTATGAATTTATCAGAGCCTCAAAATGCAGCTTTTTTTAAGGTTTATGATGCCTATGAATTAGAACGAAAAGCATTAGGTGCCAAAAAAGTTGAAATTATCGAAAGCTATGCTAAAGATTATTACACACTCACTGATGAAAGCGCAGATGTATTGGCTAAAGCAACTTTAAAAAACAATGCCGATTTTGAAAAATTGTTATCAAAATATTATGGCAAAGCAAAAAAAGAAGTGGGCGCTATAAACGCTGCTAAATTCATGCAATTTGAAATTTACTTACAAACGGCAGTGCGTTCAGAGATTCAAGAAGCAGTTCCTTTTATAGGAGAACTAGATAAAACAAAAAAATAAATTCAGTTTTTTCATATTTGATAAAACGTCCAAATCAATTTGGACGTTTTTTTGTTTATAATAAAACATGAGTTACTCTAAAATTGAATAGTACATAATAATGATATATTTCCTTTGTTTGAAAACAATAAATTCTTAATTTTATGGTCGTTTTTAATCAAAAAGTAAACAAATGAAAAAAAGAGTAAACCAATTGAAAAATATTTTGGTATTTAGTACCTTAATTATCATAGCATTAACAACTACTAGTTGTAAAAAGGAAGATGAACCTAAAGTTTTTGATATGGTTGCTGCCCAACAAGCTATTGATGAACTTAATGCTACTTATGCTGATGCCTTTACCAAAGGTGATGCGTCTGGTGTTGCCAATTGCTATACAGCTGACGCCAAATTCATGCCTCCAAACGGAGAAATATCAGAAGGAAGTGCAGCCATAAAAGATGTAATGAGTGCTTTTTTTGAAAATGGTGCAGTAAAATTAGAGATCAAATCTGTTGGGCTATGGGGAAATGAAGATATACTAATTCAAGAAAGTACATGGGCAGTATATGATAAAGATGGAAATGAAAGAGATCATGGTAAGTCATTAATGACCTATAAAAAAGAAGGTGATGTCTGGAAAATTTTTAGAGATTGTTATAACTCAAATTCAAATGGAGATGCTCCACCTCCACCACCACCAAGTATAGAAACTGAAAAAAAATAATAGAATAATAAAATTTAAAAACGGTGCCAAAAAGCACCGTTTTTTTTTACAAACAACATGATAATCTTTATTATTTTGGCATGGCTGCCATAATAGGCACTCTGTCTACATAATGATATACTTGGTCTATTTTATCGTTTTCATCAAAATGATAAAGAATATGCATGCTTTGTGACATTTCTTTCCCCTTTTTATAACTTGCTGTTACATCATACCAACCCAATAACCATACTCCATTACTTTCGTTACGTTGTGGTTTGTTGACTTTTACAGGCAACCAAATGTCATTTGAAAACGCTATGCTTTCAATTACGTTGGCTCTACGGTCACGCCAGTATTTGTCAATAGCAGGTTTACCTACTAAACTATCACCTCCGTTCCAATAGTATTTAGCATTGTCTGAAAAGTTAGCCGTCCAACCATCCATATCACCTGCGGTCATGGCAGCAATTGCTTTCTTTCCTAACTCGGTGTACTTTGCATCGGCAAATTCTGCAGGTTGTTCTGTAGTTTCAGCGGCTGGTGTTTCTGCCACTGGTTCTGCCGGTGCTTCTTTTTTGCATCCAATAAAAAAGGGAATGCATAGCGCAACTAAAAATAGTTTTTTCATAAGGTAAAGTATTTAATTAAAGTTAGTATTACTTAGCAAAAATCACTTCACCATAGTGGCAGCAGGTTAATTAATTAGTATAAAAGTACTAATAAAAAATATAGTGATTTACTGAAATGAAAATATTTATTAACAAATGTATTGATTGTCTGTTGTTTACATTTAATACAATGGATGACTAATCAAAATATTAACTCATTCACTCATTAAAACACTTTATTGTATTAGTTTAATCTTTGAGTATTACTCAAAATTTTATCCTTTTTACAATCATTTTTCAGAATTGCGGGCATAATAAATTATAAGATGAGCAATAGTTTTTATCTATTGAAAATTCATTTTAGTAAGGAAGTTTTTTATTAAATTAGCCTTACATTTTTTTAATATAAAAATTAACACAATATGGAAAATAATAAAGAACACAATCCAGAACAAAGTACTACTAGTTACAATGTGAATAGTGAAGCTAAATGTCCATTTATGGGTGGAGCAGTTAAACAAGGCGCTGGTGCTGGAACAAGAAATCATGATTGGTGGCCAAACCAATTGAAGTTAAACATTCTACGTCAAAATTCTTCACTTTCCAATCCAATGGGAGAACAATTTGATTATGCCGAAGCCTTTAAAAGTTTAGATTTAGATGCTTTAAAAAAAGATATTAATGAATTGATGACCAACTCCCAAGAATGGTGGCCTGCAGATTATGGTAGTTATGCTGGATTTTTTATTCGTATGGCTTGGCATAGTGCAGGTACGTATCGTATTGCTGATGGTCGTGGCGGTGCTGGATCTGGAACGCAACGTTTTGCTCCATTAAACAGTTGGCCAGATAATGGAAACTTAGACAAAGCGCGATTGTTGTTATGGCCAATTAAACAAAAATATGGTCAAAAAATTTCTTGGGCTGATTTAATGATTTTAGCTGGAAACTGCGGATTAGAAAATTCTGGTTTTAAAACATTTGGTTTTGCTGGTGGTCGCGCTGATGTATGGGAACCAGAAGAAGATATTTATTGGGGAACTGAAGGGAAATGGCTTGATGACCAACGCTACACTGGAGATCGTGAATTAGAAAATCCTCTAGCTGCAGTTCAAATGGGATTAATATATGTAAATCCTGAAGGACCAAACGGAAATCCTGATCCTCTTTTAGCGGCACGAGATATTCGTGAAACTTTTGGTCGTATGGCAATGAATGATGAAGAAACTGTAGCGTTAATTGCTGGTGGACACACTTTGGGAAAAACTCATGGCGCTGCCGATCCAAGTAAATATGTTGGTCCTGAACCAGCAGCTGCAGGCGTTGAAGAGCAAAGTCAAGGTTGGAAAAATTCATTCGGAACTGGTAAAGGTAATGACACAATCACAAGCGGATTAGAAGGTACATGGACTACTACTCCAACAAAATGGAGTAATAATTATTTCGAAAACTTATTTGGATTTGAATGGGAATTAACCAAAAGTCCTGCTGGTGCTTACCAATGGAAACCAAAAGATGGTGCAGGTGCTGGAATTGTTCCTGATGCTCATGACCCATCAAAAAGTCACACACCTATCATGTTGACTACTGACCTTTCCTTGCGAGTAGATCCTATTTATGAAAAAATTTCAAGACGGTTTTTAGAAAATCCAGCAGAATTTGATGATGCTTTTGCAAGAGCATGGTTTAAATTAACGCACCGTGACATGGGACCAATTGCTCGTTATTTAGGTCCAGAAGTACCAAAAGAAGAGTTAATCTGGCAAGATCCAATTCAGGCAGTAACACATAAATTAGTAGATGCTAGTGATATTGCAAACCTTAAAACTGCTATTTTAAATTCAGGTTTATCTGTTTCACAATTGGTAAGTACAGCTTGGGCTTCGGCTTCAACTTTCCGAGGTTCTGACAAACGAGGAGGAGCTAATGGTGGAAGAGTTCGACTTGCACCACAAAAAAATTGGGATGTAAATAATCCGTCTCAATTAGAAACCGTATTAGCAAAATTAGAATCTATTCAAAATGATTTTAATAGAAATTTTACGGGAGAAAAACAGATTTCATTAGCTGATTTGATTGTCTTAGCTGGATGTGTCGGAATTGAAAAAGCAGCATCTAAT
Organism: Flavobacterium sp. RSB2_4_14; assembly: GCF_051547085.1. Taxonomy (NCBI): domain Bacteria; kingdom Pseudomonadati; phylum Bacteroidota; class Flavobacteriia; order Flavobacteriales; family Flavobacteriaceae; genus Flavobacterium; species Flavobacterium sp. RSB2_4_14. Next base: position 119,603 of record NZ_JBPTTL010000003.1, on the reverse strand, counting down.
GCTGGACATAAAGTTACCGTTCCTTTTACACCAGGAAGAGGTGATGCTACGCAAGCGCAAACCGATGTAGAATCTTTCGCAGTTTTAGAGCCACAAGCTGATGGTTTTAGAAACTATATGAAAACACAGTACACCGTAACTGCTGAAGAGATGTTAGTGGATAAAGCACAATTGATGACTCTTACGGCTCCAGAGATGACAGCATTAGTAGGTGGAATGCGTGTTTTGAATACCAATTTTGACATGTCTCGTCATGGTGTATTTACCAAACGACCTGAAACTTTAACCAATGACTTTTTTGTAAACTTATTAGATTTGGGTACAACTTGGAAAGCATCAGCAGATTCAAAAGAAGTTTTTGAAGGACGTGATCGTAGTTCAGGTGCGTTAAAATGGACTGGAACTCGAGTTGATCTTATCTTTGGTTCAAATTCAGAGTTGAGAGCATTAGCCGAAGTATATGGTTGTGCTGACGGACAAGAAAAATTCGTTACTGACTTTGTAGCAGCTTGGAATAAAGTGATGAATTTAGATCGTTTCGACTTGAAATAAATACAAATTTGTAATACAATAATAAAAGGGATGTCTGCTACGACATCCCTTTTTGGTTTTTTTTCAAAAAGAAAAACATTTATAAAGCTTTATGATAATTATCATTTTAATTCAGGTTAGCTACTCTTAATTTTGACTATTATAAAAAGTAGTATGTCAATCTCATTAGTTCAAAAATATAATGTTCCTGGTCCAAGATATACCAGCTATCCTACAGTTCCTTATTGGGATGAGGCTAGTTTTACATTTGAAGGTTGGAGAAATACTTTTTTACAGAGTTTTAAAGAAAGTAATACTATCGAAGGAATAAGTTTATACATTCATCTTCCGTTTTGCGAAAGTTTATGTACTTTTTGTGGTTGCCATAAACGCATTACTACTCGACATGAAGTGGAACACCCTTATATTGAAGCTTTACTGAAAGAATGGCAATTGTATTGTGATATATTTCCAGAAATGCCAATTATCAAGGAAATACATCTTGGTGGAGGAACACCTACTTTTTTCTCAGCAGAAAATTTAGCTACTTTAATTAATGGTATTTTCAAAACAGCAAAAAAATCTCCTGAATATGAATTTAGTTTTGAAGGACATCCAAATAATACTACTCGAGCTCATTTACAAACGCTTTACGATTTAGGTTTCAGAAGAGTTAGTTTTGGTGTGCAGGATTATGCCGAAAAAGTACAAAATGCTATTCACCGAAATCAATCATTTCATAATGTAGCAAAAGTTACTTTTTGGGCAAAAGAGATTGGGTATACTTCTATTTCACATGATTTAATTTTTGGATTACCTTTTCAAACTTTAGAAAATGTGATAGATACTATTGAAAAAACCAAATCATTATCTCCCGATAGATTAGCATTTTATAGTTATGCACATGTGCCTTGGATAAAAGGCAATGGTCAACGCGGTTTTAAAGATGAAGATGTTCCTAGAGATGATGCTAAACGTGAATTATACGAAAAAGGAAAAGTTTTATTAGCCCAAAAAGGGTATCATGAAATTGGGATGGATCATTTTGCTTTGGCTGAAGACTCTATGTACAATGCTTTTACAAAAGGAAAACTACACCGAAATTTTATGGGATATACTGCTTCTAAAACGCAACTAATGATTGGATTGGGCATATCATCAATCAGTGATAGTTGGTATGGGTTTGCTCAAAACGAAAAAGAATTAGAGACTTATTATAAACGATTAGAAAAAAACGAACTACCTGTTTTTAGAGGTCATATATTAACGGAAGAAGATTTAATTATCCGCAAACACATTCTTAATTTAATGTGTCAGTTTAGTACTTCTTGGAATCATCCTAAAAACTATTTTGATACATTGCCGGAGGTTTTAAATCAATTAACCGAAATGGAAAAAGATGGTTTATTAGTTATAAGCGAAAACTCTTTGATTGTAACTAAAAAAGGAAAGTCATTTGTGCGCAATATCTGTATGGCTTTTGACTTGCGCTTGAAAAGAAAAGCACCACAAACACAGTTGTTTTCGATGACTGTTTAACACTTTAGTTCAATACACTTTAACAGTATTTATACAAAAGCCACATCTTTCAATGTGGCTTTTGTATGCAATAAATTACTTTGTTATTTTAAATAAGAATAAAGCTCATCTTTCATAAACAGCAATTTTGCCTTGAGTTCATGAACGAAATTGTCATTGGCAATTTCTGATCCCATATTAATTCGATGTATTTGATGCTCTACTTCATGATAGTCATCAAATAGTTTTCTAAAATCAGCATTAGAAATTTTAAGTTCCTGAATTTTGTCTTGATGTTCAGGAAATTCGTGGAGTAAATCATGTTTTTCCATAGTGGTTTGGTTTATTTATTATTATTATTATTATTATTATTATTTAATGGCAATTAGCCGTTGATTGAACGAATAAATTGATATTACTAGGTGAAATATATGCTATGTCTAATCCCATTCCTCTCAATACAAATAGCAATCCGATAATTACCGTTATTAGAGGTACAATTTTTTGTAATTTATTTCTAATTGGAAAAGACAAAAAGTTACTGATATAGACCACGGCACTCATTAAAGGAATGGTTCCCAATCCGTAAAGTAACATGTAGGTCATACTTAGCCCAACATTTTGCATAGCAATAGCTCCAAATAATGCAGCATAAACAAGTCCACAAGGTAACAATCCGTTCAGTAATCCGATGGTGAAAAGCGCATCGGGACTTTTGCGTTTGAATTGACTACCTAGACTTGTTTTAACTTTTGAAATAAGGTTGTAAATGGGTCTTGAAAAATTATATCGGGCGAAAACTTTCTCTGGCACAATGGCTAAAACAATCATCAAAACACCAACTACAATTGAAATTTGTTGTTGTACTCCAGCTACATACAATCCTCTTCCTAACAAACCGAATACTAATCCAAGTGAAGCATAGGAAGTAAGTCTTCCTGCATGGTAGAGAAGTATTTGAATGGTTTTCTTGGCTGGATTGTTTCTGTCCACAGGCAACATCATGGCAATAGGTCCACACATACCAATGCAGTGTAAACTAGATATTAGACCAAAAATGAGTGCGGTGTAAAGCATGAGATTTTAGATTATTGATTTAGGATTTAAAATTGATGAATTTTGATTTTTGAAATTGAAATTGTTATTGTAATTGATTTTGCTATTGAAAATAGATTTCTTCCTTATTCAAATAGGTTTTACCTTCATAATTCCATTCCACAATAATATCCCATAGACCGCCGACCAGATTGTTTTTAGGTATGAGCAAATCAGGACTGGAAAGTGAAATGGGTGTATCAAAATCCAGTTTTTGGTTTGACGGTCTATAAAGGGATACTGTTCCTTTTATCTTTTTAAAATCGAAATCATTTGGAAAAGTAATTTGAATACCTTTTTCAGTATTTTTTATTTCAACTTGTACTTTTAAGTTGTTAGCATTTTTAGTGTTTTGAATATCACTTTCAACCTTAATCTCTTTTTTATAATATTCCTCTGTTACTAATTCGTTATCATATTTACTATCCGATTGTACTTTGAAAACAAAGTATAAAATGAAACTCATAAATAATGCGAATGCGATAACAATTCCTGTTCCCCAATTAATTTTCATTTTCTATTATTCTTTATTCGAAACTCCTAGGTCCAAGGAAATTAGTAGTTTCGCTATCTATTAATGTATTGTCATTATAAACTTCAAGAAGCAATTTGGTTTTATCACTTACTAAAACCGCTTGATCAATTTCGATGAACAAGGTTCCTTCTGTTATACCTTCTTTGGGCACTTTGAAATATTGTTTCCCAACCATTTTTATTACTCCTTTTGGAGAAACTAATTCGAAATGTACTTTTTCAAAATCAATGGATGTTTTGTTTACAATCTTGAACGTATAAATATTGCTAATTTTATCTCCGTTATGACGAAACAATTCTCCTGGCAAACGTAAAATAGTAGCTTCTACTTCATTTCTAAGGAATAACATCCCTATAAATACACCTGTTAAAATAGCTAGAATTGCTGCATACCCTTTCATTCTGGTCGTGAATTGGAAACGTTCTTTTTTAACAATTTCGTCTTCACTTGCATACCGTATCAAACCTTTAGGCAATCCTACATGTTCCATCATTGTATCACACTCATCAATACACGCGGTGCAATTTATACACTCTAATTGAGTTCCGTTTCGAATATCAATTCCTGTGGGACAAACATGAACACAAAGATTACAATCAATACAATCGCCTTTGCCAGTAGAAGCTCTGTCTTCGTTTTTATTGAATTTGGCTCTTCCTATTTCTTTTTCACCACGAACATGGTCATAGGCAACATTGATAGATTTATTATCTAATAAAACACCTTGCATTCTACCATAAGGACAAGCGATAATACAGACTTGCTCTCTAAACCAAGCATATATAAAATAGAAAACAGCAGTAAAAATCAATAAAGCTATTAACGTGCTGGTATTGTTGAAAGGACCATCTTCTATGAGTAAAAATAATTTATCACTACCAATTAAATAGGCCAAAAAAACATTAGCAATACCAAAGGAAACTAGAAAAAAGATAAACCATTTAAGCAAACGTTTTCTGATTTTTTCTGCGTTCCATTCTTGTTTGGCTAACCGAATTTGTGCTCCTCTATCGCCATCTGTCCAAAACTCAATGCGGCGAAATACCATTTCCATAAAAATGGTTTGAGGACAAAACCACCCACAAAATATACGTCCGAAAGCGACTGTAAATAAAGCAAGTCCCACTACTCCAATAATCATGATAATCACAAATATGTGAAAATCTTGTGGCCAAAAAGGAAAACCAAAAATGTTAAAACGACGTTCTAACACATTGAACATCATAAACTGATGGTGGTTTATTTTTATAAATGGGGCAGAGATTAAGAATAGTAATAGGAAATAACTAACCCATTTTCTGCGCTCATATAATACTCCTTTTGGAATTTTTGGAAATACCCAAGCTCTTTTTCCTTTCGCATCAATAGTACTTATACTATCTCTAAAACTATCATCATTCAAATCGGACATGTCAGTGTTTTTTTAAGTGCTGTTTTATTTAACCGCAACTTTTGTACTATCTACAGAAGCGGCTACTGCTTCTTCCTTCCACTCTACAGCTTCTGGTTCTGTAGGTTTTGGATCTTTTGGATTTGTTCCTTGCAATGAAAGTACATAACTAGCTACTTTTTGAATATCTGAGGGTTTTATTGATGCTTTCCAAGAAACCATCCCTTTTCCGTCTCTTCCACCTTCCATTACAGTGTTAAAGACATTTTTAATACCACCACCAAGTAGCCAATATTTATCAGTTAGGTTTGGTCCTATTTGTCCACCACCATCAGGACGATGACACGCCACACAATTAGTAGTAAAAATAGCTTTACCAGCGGCAAGACTAGCTGCATCAGTTAATAACGTCACTTTCTCTTTACTCATCATATCAGGTGCCGTTTTCAGGTATTCATCTACGGCTAATTTTGCCTCTCGCATCTCAGTTTCAAATTCTTGCTTTTGGTCATAATCACCCATGACCTCGAATCGTACTAAATAGATACCTGCAAAAATAATAGTCCCATAAAATAGATATACCCACCATGGCGGAAGGACATTGTCTAATTCACGAATACCATCATAATTGTGATCGAGCATTACATCTGCTTCTTGCTCAATAGTTTTAGAACGTGTTAATTTCTTTAAAATATTTTGATAGAAAGTACTTTCTGAAAATGAGAAAGATTGAGCTTCATCTAATTGTTTCTTCTGTTCCTCTGTTAGCAAATGATACGTTACATTATCCACTGCGCTTGCTACAATTTCTATAGCTATCAGTAAGAAAAGAAATACGGCTAAAAACAACCCTACCATCGGAAATTTAATAAAGGCAGGTTGGTCACCAGAGTCGATGAAATATTCCAATGCTCCAAAAACAAAGGCAAAAATCAATGGTACTCTTACATATACTGGAATTATTTTTTTCATGTGTATATACTTTTAATTATTCTTTAATTGGTAATTCACTCAACTCTTTGATTGTTTCTTTCTTATAGGTATAAACCCAAACAAATAGACCAACAAAAAAAGTAAAACAAATGAGTAAGGAAATGATGGGATAAATGGCTACACCATCAATAGTTTCTAAATTATGTTTGATAAATTTTAGCATGGCTTACTATTTATTGTTTTTAACTTTTATATCGGTTCCTAAACGTTGTAAATAAGCAATCAGAGCCACGATTTCTCTATCTTTCATTGGAACAAATGCTTCCCCTTTAGCGGCTGCTTTTTTCTTGCTATCTTCATACGATTTTACAAAGTCAGGATCGTTGTATAGATTTTTTTCTATAGTGGCTGCTTGTTTGTCAATACTTTGTTTGGCATTGGCAATTTCAGCATCTGTATATGGAACACCAAGTGTTTGCATTGCTTTCATTTTAGCTTCTGTACTAGAATAATCCATAGCTTCATTAGCATACAACCATTTGTACCCTGGCATAATAGAACCTGGCGATGTACTTTGTGGGTTCCATAAGTGGTTAAAATGCCAATTGTCATTGTATTTTCCACCTTCTCGATGTAAATCTGGACCAGTTCTTTTTGAACCCCAAAGGAATGGGTGATCATAAACATATTCTCCTGATTTTGAGTATTCACCATAACGCACCACTTCAGATCGGAACGGTCTAATCATTTGAGAGTGACAACCCACACAACCTTCACGGATGTATAAATCACGACCTTGTAATTCTAATGGTGTATAGGGTTTTACCGCTGCAATGGTAGGAATATTTGATTTTACCATGATCGTAGGCACAATTTGAATAATTCCACCTATTAATATAGCAACAGTAGCTAATAAAGTCAATTGAATAGGACGTCTTTCTAACCAAGGGTGGAATTTTTCACCTTTTAATCTTCCTGGAGTTATCTTGGTAAGTTCAGGAGCTTCTGCTAATTCATCTTCAATAGGACTTCCTGCTTTAACGGTTTTAACAATATTGTAAATTAATACAATCATTCCTGTTAAGTATAATGTACCTCCGATGGCTCTCATCCAATACATTGGCATAATTTGGGTTACTGTTTCTAAGAAGTTACCATATTGTAATGTTCCGTCTGGTTTGAATTGTTTCCACATAGAAGCTTGGGTAAATCCAGCAACATACATTGGTAAGGCATATAATATAATACCTAAAGTTCCAATCCAAAAGTGGAAATTAGCTAGTTTTTCGGAGTACAATTTAGTTTTAGTCATTCTTGGTATTAACCAATAAATCATACCGAAAATTAAGAAACCATTCCAAGCTAAGGCACCAACGTGAACGTGAGCTATAATCCAATCGGTAAAGTGAGCAATCGCATTTACATTTTTCAAAGAAAGCATTGGTCCTTCAAAAGTGGCCATACCATAACCTGTAATAGCTACTACATAAAATTTCAAAACCGAGTCGGTACGAACTTTATCCCAAACACCACGCAAAGTTAACAATCCGTTAATCATACCACCCCAAGATGGCGCAATCAACATAATGGAGAATACCACTCCAAGATTTTGAGCCCAATCGGGTAAGGATGAATATAATAAATGGTGTGGTCCAGCCCAAATATAAATGAAGATTAAAGACCAAAAGTGAATAATAGATAATCGATAAGAATACACTGGACGATTTGCTGCTTTTGGTACAAAATAGTACATCATTCCTAAAAATGGTGTGGTCAAGAAAAAAGCCACCGCATTGTGTCCATACCACCATTGCACCAAAGCATCTTGAACTCCAGCGTAAACTGAATAACTTTTTAATGCTGAAACAGGCAATTCCAAACTATTGAAAATGTGAAGAACAGCAACAGTAATAAACGTAGCGATATAAAACCATATGGCTACATATAAATGGCGCTCTCTTCTTTTTAAGATTGTTCCAATCATATTGACACCAAAAGCCACCCAAATTAATGCGATAGCAATGTCTATTGGCCATTCTAATTCGGCATATTCTTTTGAAGTAGTATATCCTAAAGGAAGCGTTATGGCCGCAGCTACTATAATTAATTGCCATCCCCAAAAGTGAAGATTACTTAAAAAATTACTGAACATCCTTGCTTTTAGTAAACGCTGTAAAGAGTAATATACTCCCGCAAACATAGCATTACCTACAAAAGCAAAAATAACAGCATTGGTATGTAAAGGTCGTAATCTTCCATAGCTCAAAAACGATATTCCGTCTGTTAAATTTGGGAAAAGATATAAGGTAGCTAATAAAAGCCCTACTATCATTCCCACTAGACCGAATACGATCGTCGCATAGATAAACTTCTTTACAATTTTGTTGTCGTAATAAAATTGTTGCATTTCCATAATTAATTTGGTTTTTGTTCTTCTTTATTTGTTTTGGTTACTATTGGTACTTCTGTAATTTCAAGAGCACTTTTTGTGACAATTTTAGTATTGGGAGTTTTCTTTATTAACTCATCATCAAAAAGCATTCTAACTGATGGAGTATAATCGTCGTCATACTGACCCGTTTTTACGGCTCTAAGGAAAGCGTATAAGAACGCTACGGCAACAATAATACTAATGGAGATTAATAAATAAATGACACTCATACCTCTAATTTGTGTTACGCAAAGTTATTGTGATGGATTTTATAAAAACATGACATTTATCATACATAGTAAGATTTATGAAATAGTAGTTTCATTATGGAAATTTAGAAATAAAAAAATGAACTCGATATAAAATTTTAAGATTTTTTTTTAAATTGTTTAATTACCCTAAACTGTTATAAAAAATAACAATAAAACAAATCCAATATTGTCTTATGAAAGTATTTATAATTATTGCTTGCGTTCAAAAAAGTACTGCAAGACGACAAAAAAGTACTGCAAAGCCGCAAAACATATCTGCACAACTCCAAAAAAGTACTGCTACGCTTCAAAAAAGTAGTGCTCACGTTAAAAAAAGTACTGCAACACTCTGAAAAAGTAGTGCTCGAATGAAAAAAAGTACTGCAAGACGACAAAAAAGTACTGCACAAGCGCAAAAAAGTACTGCAAGACAGCAAAACATATCTGCAAAACACCAAAAATGTTGTGTTATTTGGCAAAACTGATTTGCTAAACACTAAAAAAATGGTGCAAAGCGCTCTTGTTGTTAAGTTATTTAGATAGGAAAATGATTAGTTGGGAATATTTTATATTTTAGGGACGAACTAGATAAAGCGAATAAAACATTCGCTTATGCACCCAAAAAGCCCATTATTAACTAAGCCTAGCAGGTTTGCTAAGCGCAATAAATAAGTTGGTTTCATTGATTTAGATTGCGTTTAAAGAAAAGAGTTGAGTGGTCTATCCAACTCCGTTACAAGTCTAACACGACCAGTGAGAGACCAGTAACTACACCCAACTGGCGGTTAGTAGATATTTTACCGCACACACGACAAAATAATCAAAAACTTAATCTAAAATATGACGATTTTAAAAATGAAAGATAACATTAAAGTATTTTGGTGGACATCAATTCTTTCAACAACTTTATTCTTTACTATAGGATACATTTTTTTTAGTGATATTCTTAATTATGGTGATTGGGTATATGTCTTTTTTCCAATCCATATTATTACCACTTTTTTTATTATGCTACCATTGTTATTGCCATTTTGGCTAATTGAAAAAAAGAATAGTTATACGAAAAACGATTTATTAATTAGAATTTTAAAAAAGACATTAATTGGAATTGTTTATATTATTTTGATATTGTGGATTTCAATTTTCAGTGACTCGCAACAAAGACATAGCAACCCTTTTAATTATTATGAGGACTTAAAATACTTGGGAATTTGTTCAATCATAACAATATTTACCTTTGTTTTAACTGAATATTATTTTACGTCAAAAAAAACTAAACTAGTTCATAATGAAATAAATATAAAATGAAAAAAATACTTTTCATACTAATTCCTTTTGTTTTATTTTCATGTTTTGAAAGAACAAAAAAAGACAAATACATAAACAACGAATTTGTAAAATTGCTCTGGAGCAACGAAAAATTTGACTGGATGCCTTCTTCTTTAATTTCTTATAACAATCAATTATATTTTGCAGATTTAAAAAACAATTTTTATTCCATAAATATAGAAAACGCAAAAGTTAATTTTAATATCAAAACTGATTACAATCCTATAAATAAGCCCCTAATTCAAGAACACAATTTATTCTTAACCGAATATGGAAATGACTTAAATTGTTTCGATAAAAACGGAAAATTTAAATGGAAAATTAATGGTGAAATAAATTTAAGAAATGATTTAGCTGGATATAATAAATCAATTTATGGTTCAGTAAAAGGAAATGGGTTTAGTAAAATAGATACTACTAATGGAAAAGTAGTTTGGTTTTTACCAAAAGATTCTAACATCACAGAAACAAATAAACCGACTTTTTATAAAGAAATAATTTATCTCGGCTTTTCAGAACTTTCATCAAAACTGTTGGCAATTAATAATGATAACGGAAAAATCATTTGGGAAAGAAAATATGAAAATTTTAAAACTATCAAACAATATAAAACTGAAAATGGACTTTTAGTATTACTTGATAAGAATTTTAAAAACGGAAAAATTTTAATGCTAAATTTTGAAAATGGTAATGAAATTTGGTCTAAATCGTTAAATCCTGATTTACACTACGAACCTTGTATTGTAAATAAAAATATAATTTTGAGTACTTATGACAACAAAATCATTTCTTTAGCTACTGAAAAAGGAAAAACAAATTGGATATTCAACATAAATAAAGACCAAGCAGCAACTGAAATTGTTAATCATGAAAAGAATATTTATTTTGGAACAATTAACAGAGATTTATATTGTATTAATTCTAACAACGGGAAAATTAATTTCATTCAACCTTTTAATTATGGAATTGTGAAACCAATTGTTTTAGAAAACAAAATATACTTTCCAACAGGTGGAAATGAAGTTTGGGTACAAAAATAAAAACATCTGCTAACAGCCGTAACCGTTGCACAACCTCTCCTAAAAACTAATTGTTCAAAATAAACACAAAAAACAACCTCGTTTAAGCACTTTTAAGCGAGGTATGTTTTATAGTAAATCTATTTCCTCCTCGCAAAATAATTACTCATAATCGTAACAAAACTTACAATAGTAATTGTGCTCAAGGGCATAATAATGGCGGCTACTATAGGCAATAGATTTCCTGTAATGGCAAAACCTAATCCAACTACATTATATAACAAAGACAAAATAAAACTCATATAAATAGTAAGCATGGCATTTTTTGAATAGCCCAAAAAGAAATCTATCCTGTTAAATTGAGAAGCATCCAGTATTCCATCACAAGCTGGTGAAAAAACATTCACGTTTTCTGAAATAGAAATACCTACGTTGCTTTGGGCTAATGCTCCAGCATCATTTAACCCATCACCTATCATCATGACGTTTTTACCTTCTTCTTGTAGTTTTTTTATAAATTCTAGTTTTTGTTCGGGCTTTTGATTGAAAACCAAAGTGGTTTTGGAAGGTAGCATTTTTTCTAAAATTTTGCGTTCTCCATCATTATCACCCGATAAAACGATAAGATTATAATTCTTGGCCAAATTTTCAAATAACAGTTCTAAACCCTTTCTATATTGGTTATTAAAAATATAACTTCCTTTATAAACACCATTGATTTCAACGTGTACTTTTGTTTTCTTATGGGTATTTTCGCTCATGTGTTGCAAAAATTGTGAAGAACCGAGTTTTACAGTTCCTTCTTCAAATGTTGCAAAAATGCCTTTCCCGATAATTTCTTCAAAATGCAACGGTTCTTTTTTGTCTTGACTTGAAATAAATTCATACAATCTTCTACTCAATGGATGATTGGAACCTCGCAAAGTATTATTCAATAATTGGAGTTCAAAATCATTCAATGCTTCGCCTTCATAGGTTATGGAAGTTTTTTTATTGGTGGTAATAGTCCCTGTTTTATCGAATACAATACTATCTACTTTGGCTAACTGTTCAATTACAATGGCATTTTTAAGATAAAATTTCCGATTGCCCATTATTCTTAAAACATTACCCATGGTAAAAGGTGCCGTTAATGCTAATGCACACGGACAAGCCACAATGAGAATAGCGGTAAAGACATTAAAGGCAGTGGTTACATCAATAAAAACCCAATATAAAAATGACACTACTGACAATAAAAGTAAAGCTGGAGTAAAATAGCGACTAATTTTATCGGTAATAGTTTTGTGTTGTTGCTCCACTCTTTTTTGAAAAACATCGTTGCTCCACAATTGGGTCAAATAACTATTGGAAACCGAAAAAAGTACTTCCATTTCAATCACTTTTCCTAATTGTTTGCCGCCAGCAAAAATCTTATCGCCCGATTTTTTCTCAATAGGAATGGCTTCACCAGTTACAAAACTATAATCAATAGCTGCTTTTGATGAAATTAAAATACCATCAACAGGAATTAATTCTTGATTTCGAATAAGTAATCGGTCTCCTTTTTCAATATCGTACACTTGCACCGCTTCTTCTTTTCCATTGGGTAAGACTTTGGTAATGGCTATGGGGAAATAGGATTTATAATCGCGTTCAAAGGATAGAAAATCATAGGTTTTTTGCTGGAATAACTTCCCTAATAACATAAAGAAAATAAGTCCACACATACTATCAAAAAAACCTTGTCCGTAGTTGAAAATGATATCCACAGTGCTTCGAACAAACATGACTACAATACCTAATGCAATAGGAATTTCGATATTCAGCATACCTTGTTTGATACTTTTCCAAGCAGCAACATAATATCCAGAAGCCGAATAAATAAAAGCTGGCAAAGCCAAAACAAAAATGAGCCAACGAAAAAAATCTTTGTATTGGTCAATCCAAAACTCATTGACTTCAAAATATTCAGGAAACGATAGTAGCATGATATTTCCAAAACAAAAAAAGGCAACCCCAATTTTATAGATTAAAGAACGATCAACTTTCTTTTTGCCTTCATCAAAATTGTCCAAAGTAATATAGGGTTCATAACCAATAGAACAGAGCATTTCCACAATTTCTTGTAATGTAGTTTTCTCGGGATTGTAGGTAATTCGTACTTTCTTTTCAGGAAAATTTACTTGCGATGTATTTATTCCTGCTTGAAGTTTTTGTAGATTTTCCAAAATCCAAATACATGAACTACAGTGAATATGAGGAATATAGAGTGAAACAATATGAGTTGTATTCTCTTCAAATTCAAGTAGTTTTGAAACAATGCTTTCATTGGCTAAAAAATCATATTTACCTTTAATATCTTGTGGCGTTGCACCTGGTGCCGACTGAAAATCGTAATAACACGTTAAATCATTTTGACTGAAGATTTCATAAACTGTTTTACACCCGTTACAACAAAAACTTTTATCATCAAAAAAAACAACGTCTTTCTCGATGATATCATTACCACAATGGAAACACTGTGATGTATTCATAATTTGCTCATTTTACCTACCACAAAAATGGGATTATGTTGTCCTCTAAAATATGATAATTATCATACTTTTGAATATATTTGTATAAAATTTATTTTTTATCTCTAATGAGTAAGTGTGAACAATGTATCGTAAGGCAATTTAGCTCTCTCAAAGTGCTGACAAAGGATGAATTGATAAAAATGTCTGATTGCAAAACATCATACACCATAAAAAAAGGTGAGTCTATTTTTGATGAAGGTGATATTACCAATGGCATTTATTGCATCAAGGAAGGTGTATGCAAACTCTCCAAACTAAGTTCCAACGGTAAAGACCAAATTGTGAAATTGGTGAAATCAGGAGAATTATTAGGTCAGCGTTCGGTTATCAGTGATGAACCTACAAATTTGAGTGCTGTGGCGTTAGAGGATATGGAAGTCTGTTTTATTCCTAAAACCGAAGTGTTACAATTTTTTACTGATAACAATAATTTTTCCATGAATGTGATGAAAAACATTTGTGGCGATTTAAAAGAAGCAGATGACCACATTGTCGATATGGCACAAAAAAGTGTAAAAGAACGATTGGCCGTAACACTTATTTACTTAGAAAAAACATTTGGCACCGACAACGATGGATCACTTCACATACAACTTTCTCGTGAAGAATTAGCCGGAATGATTGGCACCGCAACCGAAAGCTGCATTAGAATACTATCGGAATTTAATAAAAATGGTGTAATCGAATTGCTTGGCAAGCGTATCAAAATTGTTGACAAAATAAAGCTTAGCCGTTTAGCTGAATAGAAATATAAAAAACCCACTTAAATCCTTCGACCTAAGTGGTTTAAATTTTAAGGTAATGTTATTTATTTTATTGCTTTCTTGGTAAATGTTTGTCCATTATCTAAAGTTACTCTTACTATAAGTATTTGTTTTTCCCCAGACAATTGAATAGTCTCTAATGAATTAGAATCTACACTATTTTGATTGAAGAGTAATTTACCCAAAACATCAAAGATTTGAATTTTATTAATTTTTGTAGAAGTACTATAAACTGAAATACCATTATAGTTTGAAACGACTTTGATATTGTCCTCAGAAATTGTTGAAGTATTTGTCTCAATCGCTTTACTATATCTTATTTCAAATCGGTTATTAAAAATTCCTTTATCAGTGGCGAAATTGTAGATTCCAGCTTTTAAATCATGGTAAATACCAGTTTTTTTATCCAATAGATATATATTTTGTTTTCCTGCAAATATTCCATCAGTATTTGCTATGTTAATAGTATAATTGCCTGCATTTGATACTCGGTATCCGATTGGAACAACATCAGTATCAACAAAAGGTAAAGCTCTTCCTTGAATTACCAAATTATGTTTTTCAAAAATTGAATAAATATCAATATCATTACTTGTGAATGATTCTCCATCATAAAGTCGGTCAAAACTGTTTGTGGCACCATTGACATAACCAATAATCATTTGTCTCAAATTATTTTCGCTTGATAAGTTCAACCAAATTCTGTTTCTTTCAGTCTCTTCAGTTGTCACTCCAGAAGTTCTAAAAAATTGAGTATTGCTGCCTTTTTCTCTCATAGTATTATCAAAACTAATTGTTCCATCAGAAAAAACTTGAGCGAAAAATCCTTGTCCTGCTGCAATTTTTCCATTCGGAACCAAACTAGTATCTGTAAGTGGCGCAGTTCCTCCTGTCAAATTCCAACTTCCGTAATCTTGAATATTATATGGTCCTGTACCAGAATAAATTGTTACAGCTGTCCAGAAAAAGAGAGTACCGCCTAGCTCAGTATTATTTGGATGTTGTAAAAACTTTTTAGCGTCAATAGCACTTGGGTATGGATTGGCTAATAGCACAGTATTCCCTGGAACCATTGATGATACGTCATAACTATCCACATTTACATTAATAATTCCATTGTTAGGTTTACCTACGAATGAAAAGTTTACCGTTCCTGTGCCTGTTGAAAATGGTGCTATATTTTTAACTCTAGTAATAAATCCTTCGCCCAAACTAGTTGAACTTAGAGGATACCATACCCCATCTTTTGTTCCTGAAAGCCATCTGTAACTTAAATCGAACTGACTTGGAATTTGAGAAAAAACATTACCCTCTATAGGTGAACCCCAATATACATAAGCCCATCTTGTCATTGGTCTGGTAGTTCTAACGTAAGTAATATTTCCTGTGTTAACAGAAGCGTCATTAATTTGAACCAAACTGGCAGAATTATCAAATTTCAATGAACCTCCAGAAACGGTTACTTCATTTGTTATTAATAATGTATGCCCTGCTTTAAACTCAACATTTCCAGAATTTACTTGACAGGAACAACCTTCAACATCAGAAGTAGAAGTAAAATTACCAGCAAAAACTAGTCTTTGAGAACTATTTGGTGTCCCTGTAGACCAAGTAGAACCATTCCATGTATTTGTTGACGAAATCAAAGTTACAGTTGTTGCTGGAGAAATACAGCCAGAAGAGTTTTTTGCTGTTACGCTGTAAGTTCCTGCTGGTACTGAATTGAAGATAGTTGTATTATAGTAATTAACCCCATTTATACTGTATTTCATTCCAGTTTCTGTTGGAGCAGTAATAGTAATAGTTCCTGTGGCAGATGTACAAGTAGGTTGAGTAATTGAAACTGTTGGTTTTAAAGCAGTTGCTCCCGTATTTACAGTCACAGTTACAAAAGCTTCAGAAATCACACCTGTATTTGACTTCATTTTTACTGAAAAAATACCAGAATTAGAACCTGTAGCTATTAAAGTGTAAGTTGTAGCACTACTAAAAGCCGTTTGTGAAAGCCCTGGTCCAGACCACGAATAAGTATAAGGTCCATTACTTGGTGGAGGTGTAACTGAAAGTATAATTGAATTTCCTTGACAAACTGGAGAATTTGAAGTTACACTACCTGAACCACCTTGGTTTACTAAATCAGCAAAATTTAGGTCAGCATTAGCTCCACCATTACAACTAGCTAATAAATTGCTTCCAATGTAAATTCGTTCAGATGCATTACAACTCGCATCAGATAAAGTCCCACCATTGATAAAAATTATTGAAGAACCTTCAGCTAGAGTTAGTCGATTATTTCCTGATCGAAAAAATATAGTGGCATTATTTACTATAACTTGAATTGGTCCTAAACAACTTAAATCAAGGGCATCATTCATCGTAAGAGTTATATTATTTGTACCATTCCCTATATATAAGACACCATTACAAGCAGTAAGTGGAGCTGTTCCACATACAAGAGTACTTGCATTAACATTAGAAGAGATTGTACACTGAGCTACTCCTATAAAAGATGAAGAAAAGAGTAGAATTAATAATAGTATTTTCGCTTTCATAATTCCTATTCATTAAATTAAACATAAGTGATTTTAATCACTATTAAATTTACGCATTTTTCTCGAACTATAAAAATAAACTCGATATGCTACAAAATAATCCTTTGAAATACGACATAGTAAAAATAGAATCAAAAATAGTTTTTGATATGAAAATCAACACCTTATTTCTAACTTAAATGAAGGCTCTGAAATAATTTTTATTGTTAAGTATAATAGATGAAGCTCTAAAATAAAACTTGAATCTTAGTTAAGAAATTATGTTTAAAATGTTTGATAGATTCACACTATTATAATTTATATATTTGAATTTGAATTTATAGAGATGGAACAATACGGCAAAATTTTATTGATTGCAATGCCCTTTTTTCTATTACTGATTGTAATTGAAAAAACATACGGCTATTTCAAAGGTGTCAATCATGCTCCAATGATGGACAGCATTTCAAGCATCAGTTCGGGAATGACTAATGCTGTGAAAGATGCTTTAGGATTAAGTATTGCTATTATTTCCTATGAATGGATGGTTTCACATTTGGCTTTGTGGCATTTAAATGAAACTGTCCTTATTTATGTAGTAGCATTTTTCACCATTGACTTTTATGGCTACTGGAGCCACCGATGGGCACATCAAATCAATTTTTTTTGGAACAAACATGCTATTCATCATAGTAGTGAAGAATTTAATTTGGCTTGTGCCTTGCGTCAACCCATTTCTAGTTTTGTGAGTTTATTTACTTTTTTATTATTGCCTGCGGCTATTTTTGGTATTCCATCAAATGTGATTGCGATTACTTTACCCATTCATTTGTTCCTTCAATTTTGGTATCATACGCGTTACATTGGTAAGCTTGGATTTTTGGAAAAAATAATTGTTACACCTTCTCACCACAGAGTGCATCATGCTATTAATCCCGAATATATGGATAAAAATCATGGACAGATATTTATTTTTTGGGATAAACTTTTTGGTACTTTTCAAGAAGAATTAGAAACTGTTCCTCCTGTTTTTGGCATTACGCGACCTGTAGAAACTTGGAATCCAATCCGAATTAATTTTCAGCATTTGTGGCTTTTAATAAAAGATGCCTATCACGCTGATAATTGGAAAGACAAACTCACTATTTGGTTTAAACCTACGGGTTGGCGTCCAAAAGATTTTGAAACTAAATATCCAGTTAAAAAAATTACTGATGTTTATCGATTTGACAAATATGGAAAGCAACATTCGTCACTTTTAATGTATTGGTCATTAATACAATTGTTTGCTACCTTAGGTTTGATAAGCTACCTTTTTGGAGATATCGCAACCATTGGTTTGCCCAATATATTTGTGTATGGCTTTTTTATTTTTCTTACCATTTATAGTTACACCGAATTGATGGACACTCGAAAATTTTCAGTTTTTTGGGAAGGTTTTCGTTTCCTTTTTTCAATAGGAATTATTACCTATTATGGCGATTGGTTTGGGATGAATAGTCTATTTCCTTATGCTTCAATTATCTTAATTTCCTATTTTAGTATCTCATTACTCATGAGTTTGTATTTTGTTTTTGTAGATTTCAAACAATTTAAAACACCAAAAACGATATGATTACCTCATCAAATTCATTAAAAGGTTTTTTAGTTTTTAGCTTTTTGTATTTGGCTATTGTGTTGTTCAATTTTGAAACTATTAGTTGGTTTTTGAAACCTTTCTTAATACCATTTCTTTTTTATACTGTTTTGAATTCAACACCATTTACTACTAAAAAGTGGTTACTTTTAGCGCTACTTTTCTCTTGGATTGGGGATTGTATTTTACTTTTTGCAGATAAAGGAGAATTGTATTTTATCTTCGGGTTAGTTTCTTTTTTGATAGCGCATGTACTTTTGATTACTCTTTTTGTAAAACAAAAATCAAGTGCTAGTCACAAACAACATAAAGGTTTTTGGATAGGTTTTGTATTGGTATTACTGTATCTATTCGGTATGTTATTTTTATTAATTCCAAAATTAGGAGAATTAAAAATGCCTGTAGAAATTTATGCTATTATTATTTCGCTAATGTTGATTGAAACCGTAAAAGGAGTTTTCAATTGGAACGATAAATCCAAATATTTAGTACTATTTGGTGCCGTATTCTTTGTTACATCTGATAGCATTTTGGCTTTCAATAAATTTTACACACCTATACCTTTAGCATCATTTTGGATAATGTCAACCTATTTGATAGCTCAATTTTGCATTACTATTGGAGTCTTAAAAATGAATGAAACTAAATCTTAATTCATTCTTCCGATAGCACAACTTACAAATGATTTTGCTTTTGTTCCAAGAGAATTGTCGTCTCCTTGTTCTGGATAACCAATGGATTTAAGTGTTTCTTTAACGTTCTGTAGTGCCAAATCATCAGTATATTCAAAGGCAACTTCATTATCATCAACAATAACTTTTACATTAGTAATATTTGATAATTCACTCAATTTCTTTGTGATGGTATTTGCACAACCGCCACATTTTAAATTCTGAATTTTAACGGTAGTTTTCATTTTACTATTATTTTTTACAAAGTTACAATTAAAACAAAGAGTAAAGAATAATAACCATCTCGATTTCAATAATTTAATGTGGTAATTTGTCTTTTAAAACTCCATATAAAAATGTTCCAAAAACAGCACCAATTAAAACCAATCCAACACTGAAAAATCCTGCGCCTAAAAGAATAAAAATTGGTCCAGGGCAAGCACCAACCATGGCCCATCCTAATCCGAAAAGAATACCACCAATCCAATATCGAGCATTCCCTTTTTCTTTGTCTTGAATATAAAATGGATGACCATCATAATTCTTCCACTTTTTTCTTTTAATGAATTGAATGCTAATTAATCCGGTTGCAATGGCCGTCATAATAATGCCATACATGTGAAATGATTGAAACTGAAACATTTCATAAATTCGATACCAAGAAACTGCTTCCGCTTTTGTTAAAACAATACCAAAAATAAATCCAACAATACAATATTTTAATAAATTCATGGTTTAAAAAATTAGAGGTAAAATAAAATGAGCCATAATCAAGCCACCGATAAAAAACCCAATGACTGCTTTTAAAGACGGTAATTGCAAATTACTTATACCAGCAATGGCATGCCCAGAAGTACAACCTCCAGCATATCGTGAACCAAAACCAATCAAAATTCCTCCAAGGATGAGGATAAAAATCATTTTTGGTGATTGAAAAATTTGATTACCAAATAAAGTATCTGGCAATAACTTTCCATTAGGAGCATCAATTCCCATTGCGGTTAATTGAGAAATGGTTTTAGGATTTAAGGTTACATTGGAAGCATCACTCAAGAAATGAACAGCGACAAATCCGCCTATCATAGCTCCAAAAACAACGGCAAGATTCCAGCGTTGTGATTTCCAATCCCAATCAAAAAAAGGAACTTTTCGTCCAACACCAGTCATAGCACACAATGAGCGAAGGTTAGAGGACATTCCAAAAACCTTTCCAAAATAATTTAAAGAAAGCATGACCATTGCTATCAAAAATCCGGCAATTGACCAATGCCAAGTTTGCGTTATAAATTCCATTTCAATTTTTTTTTACAAAAATAGAAATATAAACTAGTTTGTAGCAACTAATATTTATTGAAAATAAAGTAATTTTGAAATCAAATCTAACACTGAAAATGAAAAATTACAACATAGAAATAAAATGGACAATCCGCTTTATATTATTGGTATTAGCTTGGGCCATTGGTGAAAAATTTATCGGATTACATGATATTTACATTGAACATTATGGCATATATACTAATCTATTCATTATACCAGCTTTTCTTTTTTATTATTTGGCACTAAGCGAAAAGAAAAAATACTTTTATGAGGGCAAAATGAGTTTTTCACAAGGGTTTGTAAGTGGTATTATTTTATCTTTTTTAATAGCGTTGTTAATGCCAATGGCACAATTTGTAATATACAAAAGCATAACACCTCATTTTTTTGATAATGTTATTGAATACAAATTAAAGCACAACTACATGACTTTAGAAAATGCCAAAACCTTCTTCAATTTAAAAACGTATATGATTGAAAGTTCCTTTGGTGCATTGTCTAAAGGTATCGTAACAGGAGCCATTTTTTCCTTTTTTATCAGAACAAAAAATAACGTAGCATGATTATTGCGTAACCGTAAAAAACTTTTAATACCATGAAAAAAATAATAAAACTTTCGGTAGTTGTTATTTTACTTTCTTTTTTTTCATCTTGTGTAAGCACACAATCTACGTTGAAAAATGTAGATGATAAAGCACCTATTCCAACAATTTCAAAAAACAATACTTTTGTTTTAACCGAATACAGCAAAGACAAAAATTATGGTTATGAACCAGATTATCCTATAAATGTTTTTTATAAAAACACGAAAGATGAAAATCTGAATGCAGAGCGATTTCTAAATGCATTGGCTGGTCCAAAAGGGGAAAAAATCACATATACCAAGCTCGAAAGTTGTTGTCCGTTTCCAACAAAAAGAAGCGAAATGGGAGCAGGTTTTTTGGATGTTTATGAGTTAAAATGGGAAGGTCAAAGCAAACCTATAAATCTATATTTAAACATATATGAAAAAGGGTATTTATTGGTTCCTGTGGGACTTTCAATAAAAAAATAAGACCTCAAATTATAAATTCACCATTATTAATTTATTGCTAACTTTGCACCTTAAAAATTCAATATATCATGAATATAAATTCCATTCCACAAATTAAGAATGTAGATAGTGGAAATTTCTTTGTTCTCGCTGGTCCTTGCGCTATTGAAGGAGAAGAAATGGCGATGAGAATTGCAGAAAAACTAGTAAAAATCACAGACAAATTAGCAATTCCATATGTTTTTAAAGGATCATTTAAAAAAGCCAATCGTTCTAGAATTGACAGTTTTTCAGGAATTGGTGATGAAAAAGCTTTAAAAATACTTCGTAAAGTTTCTGAAACATTTCATATTCCTACGGTAACGGATATTCATACTAATGAAGATGCAGCTATGGCAGCACAATATGTGGATGTATTGCAAATCCCAGCTTTTTTAGTGCGTCAAACTGATTTGGTTGTCGCAGCGGCCAATACTGGCAAAGTAGTTAATCTAAAAAAAGGCCAATTCATGAGTCCTGAAAGCATGAAACATGCTGTTCAAAAAGTGTTGGATTGTAATAATCAAAATGTGATGGTTACGGATAGAGGAACTATGTTTGGCTACCAAGACATGATTGTTGATTTTCGAGGTATTCCAACCATGCAACAGTATGCCACAACCGTTTTAGATGTTACTCATTCACTACAACAACCTAATCAAACTACTGGCGTAACTGGTGGAAGACCTGACATGATTGAAACCATTGCCAAAGCAGGAATTGCTGTTGGTGTAGATGGTATTTTCATAGAAACTCATTTTGATCCAGCTAATGCAAAAAGTGATGGTGCCAATATGCTTCATTTAGACTATTTTGAAAGTCTAATGACCCGATTAGTTGCTATCAGACAAACCATAAATCAGTTTTAATATTTATCTACCTATAATTTTGAAAAAAATAATTTTATTTTCAATTCTGTCTTTTATAGCAAGTCCTCAAACTATCTTTTCACAAGACACCATCGCTAAAACACCTGTCAGATATACAGCCCATAATAAAGGGAAAATATATGTTTATTGGGGTGGAAATCGGGAAAATTTTACAGAATCAGACATTCATTTTGAAGGAAATAATTATAATTTTACTTTGTATGACGTTGTTGCTCATGACAAACCAAAAGGCTGGCATGTTGATTATGTAAACCCTTCAAGGATGACTATTCCGGAAACCAATTTTAGAATTGGGTATTTCATTAACGACCATTATAATATTTCCCTTGGACTCGACCATATGAAGTATGTAATGGAACAAAATCAAGAGGTAAATATAAATGGTACCATAAATGAAGGAACACCATTTGATGGTTCTTACTCGAATGAACCCATTACTCTAACCGAAGATTTTTTAACTTTTGAACATACCGATGGCTTGAATTACATCAATACAGAATTTTGTAGAGTAGATGATATTTCACATATTTTCAAAGTCAAAAACACTGATAAATTCCAATTAAATATAACCGAAGGTGTTGGTGCAGGCTTATTATACCCTAAAACAAATGCGATGCTACTCGGAAAAGAAAGGCATGATGACTTTCATTTTTCTGGCTACGGTGTTTCTGCAAAAGTGGGGCTTAACTTTACCTTTTTCAAATACTTTTTTGTGCAAACAGAATTAAAAGGAGGTTATATTGACATGAATGATATCCGAACAACCAGTAGTCCTTCTGATACTGCTTCGCAACATTTTTTCTTTCTTCAACGAATTATTGCTTTTGGCGGAATTTTTAAAGTGTAATTTTTATTATTAACTTTAGTGCTTTAAAATTCTATTATGAAAAAAATTGCACTAAACTTTTTATTAATATTACTTTCCACATCAACCAATTCGCAGGTTACTTTTAAAGATTTTGCATCAGCAAAAGAGGCTAACGTAGTACCCTATTTTTCAATTAATAGTACGCTAGTTGTTCCTCTTTTTCTTCCTCCAGCACCAATTTGTAATGGAGATGTTGCTCCTGTATTACCTTTAACTTCTGAAAATGGTATTACAGGAACTTGGTTGCCAGCAATTGTAGATAATACACAAACAGCTACTTATACCTTTACACCAAATGCAGGTCAATCCGCTTCAAGCACGACCATGGTGGTAACCGTTTATCAAAATTGTGCTATAGGAAGTTTCGCCAGTGCCGTTTGGTTAACCAATTGTGCTTCGAATAATTTCTTCAATACTGTTGGTTCTGGTGCTTCTATTATTGGTCCAGCTCAAAATATTTTTCCAAACAATGATTTTGGAACTTATATTTCAAATTCAGGTACTTTTAAATTAAGAGGTGGAGAAGTTAAGACTTTCAAAACACCTTCAGCCAATATGTGTAGTGCGCGATTACATTATAGGATTTATCCACAATCAGGAACTCCTGGAGTTTTCACTGTTTTGGATTTACCCTTTTTTAATAATTGTGTAAGTGGTTCTTTCCCAAGCGGTGGTCCTTGTAATACTGGTGATCAAAAATGGCAAAGAGTATTGAATGATAGTCAATCTCCTATTGATTTAACCGCTTTTCCTCCAGGAAATTACGTAATTGAAGTATTTTATGATATCACTGGTGATGTAAATTCAACAACCCAATGTGATGATACTATTGTAATTAATAATAATGGCGCTAATTTTATAGCTTACTATACTTTACAAAACAACCCAACCTATACTTTTACCAATCCAACAAGTTGTGGTGCTTCGGATGGTTCAATTACTATTGAAAATTTAGCACCTGACACTACTTTTAGTTTGACATATTCCGATGATACAACTATCATTGGTCCAATAACAATCAATTCAAATGCTACTGGACAAGCAATTCTATATGGTTTAAATGCTGGAGTATATTCTAACTTTAACTATACCGTGAATGGTTGTGCATTTTCAACTACAAATACAGTGACCTTGACGGAACAACCAGTAACGCCAACATTTAATCCTATTGCACCAATATGCGCAGGCGATACAATAAGTCCTCTTCCAACCGTTTCCAATGAAGGAATTAGTGGTACTTGGACACCTGCTTTAAATAATCAAGCAACAACTACTTATACTTTTACTCCGAATTCCATTAATCCATCACCTATTAATTTAATAGTCAATGGAGATTTTTCTCAAGGAAACACAGGTTTCACTACAGATTACCAATTTATTACTAATGCAGGACTTGGTGGTATTCAAAGAGCGTATGGGATAGTTACCACAGCCAACTCATGGTTTCAATTTTTTCCTCCATGTTTTAGTAATTCTCCATCAGGAGGAAATATGATGGTGGTAGATGGCTCAACTTCAAATGGTGGAAATGATAAAGTTTGGGGTCAAACAGTAGCCGTTCAACCAAATCAAACCTATACGTTTAGTTATTGGTTGCAAACAATTGCCATGCCAAATCCCGCAGTGATTGAAGTTACCATTAATGGCGTTTCTATTGGAAGTATAACTGCTCCTTTAAACAACTGTCAAACTACTCAATATACATATACTTGGAATTCTGGTTCCAATACAACAGCACAAATAGCTATTTATGATAGAATCTTACCCTCAAATGGTAATGATTTTTCATTAGATGATATATCACTTGTTGCTAACACCAGTAGTCCATGTGTTACGACAACTACACTTACTATTACTGTTAACCAACCTACTCAGGCAACATTTGCTCCTATTCCAGCTATTTGTTCAGGTGGAATTGCGCCTACATTACCTGCAACTTCACTAGAAGGATTTACAGGAACTTGGTCTCCAAGTATAGTTGATAATACCCAATCCTTACTATATACTTTTACTCCAACGGCAAATCAATGTGCTATAGCTGGTTCGGTTGCTATAACAGTAAATCCTTCAATAGTACCAACATTTGGAATCGGAACAAATATTTCAGCTTGTGAAGGAGTTTCTTTGCAAGTAGTATTACCAACAACATCAGATAATGGAATAACAGGAACCTGGAATCCTTCAACTTTAGATTATTCAATTGTTGGAACAACAGTATATACTTTTACACCTTCAACTGGAATTTGTGCCAATATAACAACATTAACAGCAGTTATAAATCCTAATATCACTCCAACATTTACTCAAGTAACTCCTATTTGTTTTGGCGGACAATTGAATCCTTTACCTTCAACATCTTTAGAAGGAATTACAGGTACATGGTCACCAGCACTCAATAATTTGGCTACTACAACGTATACGTTTACTCCAACAACCGGTTTATGTGCTGTATCAAGTACAATGACTATAACGGTTAATCCTTATATTACTCCAACATTTAATGCTATTGCACCTTTGTGTGTTGGCGAAACTTCTCCTTCACTTCCAGTTACATCTATTGAAGGAATTTCTGGAACATGGTCTCCTTCTTCAATTAATAACACTGCTTCTGGAATTTATACATTCACACCAAGTAGTGGCGAGTGTGCTACTAATGGAAGTCTTTCTGTAACTGTTCAAGATGGATTCGATTTTGAAATAAGTGGAGGTTGTGTGGATTTTAAATTCATCCTTGAAGTAAAAGCTTTAAATAATAGTTTTGATATCAGTACAGCAAATTTTGAATGGTTCAACAGTAGCCAACAATCAGTTGGAAACAACTCAAACACTTTTAATGTTACTGAATATTTAAATTCTACCACTGCCATCGAAGAATTACCTATTACTTTCTCAGTAACCGTGTCTACTTCAAATGGTTGTTATAAAACCGAACCAATGACATTAGACAGAATATTTTGTGGCATTCAAAAAGGAATTTCTCCTAATAATGATGGAGATAATGAGTTTTTTGATTTACAATTGTTGAATGTGAAACACTTGAGCATTTTTAATCGTTACGGAATGAAAGTATTCAACAAAAGCAACTATACTAATGAATGGGTTGGTCAATCTGATCAAGGTGATGAATTGCCAGATGGAACATATTACTATGTGATTGACTTTAATGACAATTTACCTTCAAAAACGGGTTGGATTTATAAAATATCTGAAAAGTAAAAGTAAAAACGTCCCGAAAATCGGGATGTTTTTTTTTCATTCTTGGTTATAATTAATCAATCCCATATTGATCAAACAAATACATTAGCGAAGCCATGGTAGCAGCACCCAATTCCAATTCTCTTTTATTCACTGCATCAAAAGTGTCATTGGCTGCGTGATGGTGATCAAAATAGCGTTGAGAATCCGGTTTTAATCCTGCTTTTACTATTTTTTTCGAGGTTAATGGATTGATGTCTGCACCGGTTCCTCCTTTTACAAAACTGTGGATGAGATAGGGTTCAAATAAGGGTTTCCAGTTTGTTATTTTAGTAAAATTAGCATCATCACATTCAAAGGAAAATCCTCTTGGAGAAAATCCACCCGAATCACTTTCTAACGCAAAGATGTGATTTTCATTAGTATTCTTTGCTACTTCTTCGTACTTCTTTCCGCCATTTCCACCGTTTTCCTCATTCATAAAAAGTACTACTCTAATCGTGTTTTTAGGTTTGTAATTTATTTTTTTGAAGATTTCCAAAACACTCATACTTTGTACACATCCCGCACCATCATCATGAGAACCATCGGCTAAATCCCAAGAATCTAAATGTCCGCCAACCACCATGATTTTTTCAGGATGTTCTGAACCCTTAATTTCTCCTATAACATTATACGAAAGCACATCATCATAATGTTGACACGATTGTTTCATAAAGAATTGTAAACGACTGTTTTCTTTTAATTTTTTGCTCAATAATTCTGCTCCATTTGTACTAATAGCAGCTGTAGGTATGTATTGCGATTTTGGCAAATCACCATAGCTTTGAGCACCAGTATGCGGAAAATCGTCCAATCTTAAATTCATAGAACGAACAATGGTTGCTACTGCACCAAACTTTGCTGCTTCTTTGGCACCAGCATATCTTTGATCAACACAATTGCCATAGGATTTGCCAGTTTCTATATTTTCTGGTTCCATTGGTCGATTGTAAAAAACAATTTTCCCTTTTATTTTATCAACACCTAGAGTTTCTAGTTCTTTTATACTTTTCACTTCTATAACCTCAGCGGTAATTCCACTTTTAGGCGTAGCAATTGAACCGCCTAGGGCACAAATAGGAACAATAGTTTTTGTTTTTTTATCCAATATATAAGCCGTTTCTTTTTCGCCTCTAACCCATTTTGGCACCATCACTTCCTGAAGATAGACTTTGTCCAATCCTAAACTTTCTAATTGTTGCTTGGTGTAAGCCACTCCTTTCGCAGCACCTTCAGAACCCGATAAACGCGAACCGACTTTATTGGATAAATCGTCCAACCATGAGTAACATTTAGAATTAGTCAATGCTGTTTTGTAAATTGTAGACAACGTTTGTTCGTCTTTATTTTGGGCATGTAGCAATACAGAAAACAAAGGCAAAAAGAAAAGGATTTTTTTCATGGAATAATTTTTACCAAAAATAAACGAAAAAACATTTGGTCACAGAAAAAATATTTATTTACTTTGTATTTCAAAGTACTTTAATATGGAAAATAAAGATTATCTAAAAGACATTCAAGACATCAAACAAATGATGACGCAATCCTCACGATTTATTTCGTTAAGTGGTATATCAGGAATATTGGCTGGAATTTATTCTTTGATTGCAACATGGTTGGCCTACAAAACCATATACTTTGACACTTCCACCCTTGGTTCTTATGAAAATTTAGTTATTTCCTACGATGCAGTAGTACGATTATTTGTTATTGCAGCATCACTAATGATTGTTTCTATTTTTACTGGATTGCTGTTAAGCTTGAGAAAAGCTGCAAAAGCAAATGAGAAAATATGGAATCCAACATCTAAAAGACTATTGATTAACTTTTTAATTCCTTTGTTAACTGGTGGATTTTTTATCGTTTTCCTTATCGAAAAAAACATTTTCGGACTTGTAGCGCCTTTAACATTGATCTTTTATGGTTTAGCTTGTGTCAATGCCAGCAAATATACTCTTGGCGATGTTCGCTATTTAGGAATTACCATGATAATATTAGGATTATTATCAACATGGTTCTTGGGTTATGGTTTATTATTTTGGGCATTAGGATTTGGAGTTTGCCACATTTTATATGGTAGCATTATGTATTTTAAATATGATAGAAATTAATTGAATGAAAAGCATCATCCATAACATCAACAAAGCTTTTGACCATCGAATACGCCTTGGCATCATGTCTATATTAATGGTAAACGAAAGTGCCGATTTTAATATGCTAAAAGAATTACTTGGCGTTACCGATGGAAACCTTGCCAGTCATACAAAAGCACTAGAAACCGAAAATTATATTATGATAGAAAAGCAATTTATTGGTAAAAAACCAAATACACGTTATATCGCTACGGCGGAAGGAAAAAAAGCATTCAAGGAACATATTGATGCACTAGAAAAATTATTATCAAAAAACTAACGCTATTTTTTTATTCATATACTTTGAAATTCAAAGTACTTTTAAACTAATTAAAACATGAACAAAATCGTAACCATTTATTTTCTTAACAAAAAACAAAATTCAGTTTTAATACTGTTAGCATTGCTATCATTGACTTTGATACTATTGCGTGTAAAAATTACGCATGACATTTATTTGCTCTTTTTGATTTGGAATCTTTTTCTGGGCTATGCTCCTTATTTCCTTTCATCTAAAATAAGAACCACAATTCCTGGAACTTTTCTTTTCTATTTACTTTTAATTACTTGGCTACTTTTTTTGCCAAATGCATTCTATCTAATCACAGATTTTGTTCATCTTCATCACACCAATGCCATACTCTATATTTTTGATATTGTACTGTTAAGCTGTTTTACAATTGCAGGATTTTATTCAGGCATACTCTCTTTATTTGATATTCATTTCTTATTACAGATGAAATATTCATCAAAAATAGCTAGACTACTAATTGTCATAATTATTTACCTATCCGCTTTTGGAATATACCTTGGAAGAATACTTCGTTTTAACAGTTGGGATGTTCTCCATAATCCTTTTGACCTTTTTAACAGCATGTTAAAGAGTATTTCCTATTTCAATACTAATCTATTTACCATCACTTTAGGAACCTTTATTTTAATTATTTATAGTTTCTCATATTCATTAATAAACAAAAAAACAATTTAACTCATGGAAAATCAAGAAAATCAAAACACAGAAGGAAAATCATTTTTTCAATCAACAACCGCCAAAATGATTATGGTAGGTTTGCTCACGCTCTTTTTATTAATTCCCTTATTATTTGTTCAGGATTTAATTCAGGAACGCTCTCAACGCAAGTCTGAAATGATCAATGAAGTATCAGAACTTTGGGGAAAAGACATTATTTTTTATGGTCCAATTTTAAGAATTCCATATAATACATTTGAAAACTACAATGTTACTGATACCAAAACTGGGGTTACCACCATTCAGAAAAAAGCAACCACTAATTATGCTTATTTTTTCCCAAATGAATTGAGCAGTAATTCAAACGTAAAGAAAAACGAATCCTTGAAACGAGGTATTTTTAACCACGTAGTTTTCACGGCAGACATGAATTTCAAAGGAAATTTTACGGCTCCTTATTTTTCAAAGCTGAATATTGCTCCCGAAACTATTCAATGGGACAAAGCATCCATCATTGTTAAAACTACCAATTTAAAAAGCATTAAAAGCGAATTAAAAATTCAATTGAACAATGAAAAACTATCCTTTGAACCTCAGAATAATGATAAAAGTGAGTACAGCATTTTAGCAACCAATATCTTCGATTACAAACAATTAGCAAGCAATGACAAAATCAATTTCAATTTTGGAATAACGTATAACGGAAGTAATAGTATCAAGTTTATTCCTATTGGAAAAGTAACGAATGTTGCTATTGATTCGGACTGGAAATCACCAAGTTTTGAAGGTTCTTTTGCGGCCAATGATGCTACCAAAACCATTTCTGCAACAGGATTTCACGTTGATTGGAAAGTATTAGACATCAACAGAACGTTTTCTCAACAATACACCAATGTTTTACCCGATTTGGACGATTACCAATTTGGTGTGAAATTAATTGAAACTGTGGACGAATACCAGCAAAACGAAAGGGTTTCCAAGTATGGTTTCCTAGTTATTGGGCTAACGTTTCTTATTTTCTTCTTAATCCAATCGATAAGCAAAATCAACATCCATATTTTCCAATACTCCATGATTGGAATCGCTTTGATAATGTTCTACACTTTGTTGATATCCATAACAGAGCATAGTAGTTTTAGTTTTGCCTATGCAATTTCGGGAACTGCAGTTGTTGCGATGATTACTATATATTCTATTTCAATACTGAAGAATAGAAAGTTTCCATTGTTTATTGCAACGTCACTTACTGTTTTATATACTTTTATCTATGTGATTATTCAAATGGAGGATTATGCACTTTTAGTAGGTAGTATTGGATTGTTTTTCATACTCGCTGCGGTGATGTATTTCTCTCGAAAAATTGATTGGAGTAAATAAAATGAGTAATATCGTAAAGAAAGAATAACATGGAAATAACAACTTTAATTTATTCGATAGTTTTGATTTTTGTATTTGGAATGTGCAACATAGCTTTAATCATCTTATTTAATCTCAAAAAAACTAATAAATTTTTAATTGTCTTTATAGCTATACTATGGAACTTTGGGATGTCATTTTATGTATTTGAATTATTTCCTGGAGCTGAAAATTACTTTGCTAGCAAACGAATAGAAAGTTGGACTGGTCAGGAAATAAAAGTAAAAGATGTTTATGTTTATGAAGAAGTTGATGGCTTAAATGGAGATGGCTATTCACTGTTTTGCTACGATTTAAAAGATAATCAAAAAATAGATACCGTAAGACTTAAAAAACATTCTATTCAAGATGGGAATTGGGATACTCTAAAATGGGGAAAAGCACCAATTAATCCTTCAGATTCAATCTTTATGGAAAGTGCAATATTTTTAAATCTTAATAACAACAAAGATAGTCTGAGATTAAAAAAAATATATGATATCTTAAGATCAGATAGTTCAAAAAATAGTAGTTATTATTCATTTTTAAAAAAGAAAAATCGGAGTGGCATTTTATTAATGTATTTATCAGTCACCAATAAAAAATTTGTATTAATAAATAGTAGTTCTTAAAAGAATTAAAAAAAACACTTAAAAACCTGTTCTTTCGAACAGGTTTTTTTATTCAAAATTATCTAAGTCAATTTTCCAATCCAAGTCATCTCGATACCAAAGTTGACCTTGAGAAACTTCAAGCGGACAATCAAAATTATTGGTATATAAACTTCCTGTTCCTAAACCTTGCGGCATCAAATTATTTTGTAAAAAAGTAAATTGGACAATCGCATTCAAACCCACATTACTTTCTAAAGCGGAAGTAATCCACCAACCAATATTTAATTTTTCGGCTAATGAAATCCATTCTAAAGTACCACGAAATCCACCGATGAAACTTGGTTTCAAAATGATGTATTGTGGTCTGATTTTTTGCAATAATTGTTCTTTTTCAACAACCGAAAACACACCGATGAGTTCTTCGTCCAAGGCAATGGGCAAATTAGTGTTTTTACACAGAACTGACATCATGTCAGTATGATTTTTTTGTATCGGTTGCTCTATGCTATGTAATTTAAAACCAGTTATTTGATTAATTTTATTTAAAGCTTCATTTTCATTAAAAGCGCCATTCGCATCCACTCTAATCTCGATGGTTTTCTCATCAAAGTTTGCTCTGATAAAGCGCAATAAATCCAATTCTTTGTCAAAATCTATAGCGCCAATCTTGAGTTTTATACAGGTAAAACCTTGTGCAATTTTCTCCTCAATTTGTTGCTTCATGAATGCTTCATCTCCCATCCAAACGAGTCCATTTATGACAATAGATTTTTCCCCTGATGTAAATTTTGACGGAAATAAAACAAACGGATTTTGACTTTTTAAAGACTGAAAAGCCATCTCAATTCCAAACTGAATAGAAGGAAATTCGATTAATGCCTCCCACAATTTTTGCTCACCGAGATGAATATTTTCACAAGTCCATTGTAGTTTTTCTTCATAATCAGGTCTGTCATCAGCAGAAAGTCCACGCAGAATTCCACACTCGCCTATTCCTTTTTTACCGTTTTCTTCGAGTAGAATAAACCACGTTTCTTTGTTGGTCAAAACACCTCTTGAAGTTCCCGAAGGTTGCTTAAAATGAAGTATGTATTTGAAGTAATTTGCGGTCATTTTAGAGTTTAATACTTTCCCCTATTTCCAGCAACATTAAATCTTTGCCAGCATCAAAAAATTTCTTTTTGGCATCATCATGATTGATTACGATAAAACCAAATGTATCAAAATGACATCCTAAAATCTTATCACATTCCACAAAATCAGCGGCAAGTATCGCATCATCTACATCCATTGTAAAACAATTACCGATTGGTAAAATGGCTAAGTCTAATTTGGTTCGCATTGGAATGAGTTTCATATCCATAGTCAAAGCAGTATCGCCCGAAATGTAAATATTTTTATGTTCTCCTTCAATTACAAAACCTCCTGGATTTCCACCATAAGTACCATCAGGAAAAGAACTAGAATGCACAGCAGCAACATATTTTACTTTTCCAAAATCAAACTGCCAACTTCCACCATGATTCATAGGATGATATTGAAATCCTTTATTCCCAAAATAGGTTGCTATTTCCCAATTGGAAACAATCACAGCATTATTGTTTTTGGCAATTACTTCCACATCTTGAATATGATCAAAATGAGCATGTGTGACTAGAATATAATCTGCTTTCATTGTATTGACATCTATATGCGATGCCTTTTCATTACCGGTAATAAATGGATCAATGATGATGTGCTTTCCACTAACTTCAATTCCGATAGTCGAGTGTCCGTAGAATGTTATTTTCATGACTAATTATTTTAATTAAATATAATTTACGACCATATCTGATATAAAAAATATCAAACATAAAGCCAATAAGATTGATAATAAAAACGTACTTATAGCTAATTTTTTCAACTCCGGATCTAATAGTTTAGGGTTTTTATTTCGACTAACAGTCAATAAATGTCCAATCAATGGAAAATAAGCCACTACAAAAATGTATTGATCAAAATGAAATTCATTTAAATAGGCAAATAATAAAACCAGTAACATGGCTGAAATCACTAAGAAATAATGATACTTTTTAGCATTTTCTCCACCCATTTTTACTACGATAGTATTTTTCCCTGCCTTTCTATCACTCTCTTCGTCACGCATGTTATTTAAATTCAAAACGCCCACACTCAAAAAACCAATGGCAGTAGCAGGCAATAAAAGTAACCAATCCATACTTTTTGAAAACATAAAGTACACACCGAAAGTACTCACCAAACCAAAGAAAATAAAAACAAACAAATCACCAAAACCCCTGTAACCGTATGCCCTTTTTCCAACTGTATATCGAATTGCAGAAGCTATAGCCAAAATGCCTAACATCAAAAAGAACAAAGAATACAGGAGATAACTTTCTTTGAAGGCAAAATAAATTAACAACACAGCAAAAGTAAGTGTAACGAAAGAAGTTAACCCAATGGCTTTTTTCATTTCTTGAGGCGTTATAATGCCGCTTTGAATGGCACGTTTGGGTCCAACTCTATCTTCGTTATCTGTTCCTTTCACGCCATCACCATAATCATTGGCAAAATTGGAAAGAATTTGCAATCCCAAAGTGGTCAGCAAAGCAAAAAGTACAATATTCCAATTAAACATTCCTTGCGACATCGCATAAAAACTTCCCACAATAATTCCCGATACCGAAAGCGGTAAAGTTCGAACTCGTGCGGCTTCAATCCAGTGTTTCATTTTATTTAATATTAAATTTTAGATATTAAATTTTAGATATTTGATATTTGATATTCGATATTTAAAATCTAATATTTTTCTTTACATCCAATTGCTATTTGAGGTTTCAATTTCATACAGCCAAATGTTGACATACTCGTTTATTGTATCAAAATTTCCCAACTGGAAAGTAATATTACCGCCAGCTGTATGAATGGTTAATGAACCAATATTTAAACTCTTATGCCAAAATAATTGCGATATCGTTATGGCTTGTATCTTTCCAATTTCAACAATATCATTATCAATATCCCAAGCGCCACTTTGCTTAATAATATGATTTTCATTTATAAATAATCGATAATTTGAAAAACTAAAAAACAATACTGTAGCACAAAATACAACATAAAAAATCACCAAAACAGCATATTCAAAAACGATTTTGTCAATATAATTACCAAAAATATAATAACCAGTTAAAGGTAATACAATTAAAAGAAAAATTGAAAAAACCAATTTTCTAAAATTAGGACGCATGATCGCTCCTTTTTCTGGTAGTTTTTTAAACAATAGTTTCAAAATGGCATCGCGCTCAAATGCAGTGCAACCCGGAACTTCAATTAGCGATTTAGCATCTTGCTTTTCAGCACTTATAGCTTGTTTTATTTTAATTTCAAGCACATTCAATTTCTTTTGCAAGTAGTTTTGTGATACTTTGACAATTTGTACTTTCTCTGGCTTAAGTATAGTGCTTTTAGTATTAATCAACCCATAAGAAAGCAGTAAAGAGCCTTTTTGTTTGGTTATTGTGTAATCGAAAAACTTTAACAGTGTTCGCCCAATATTGATTAAAAACACAACACTAAACATAACAAGCACAAATACCAAACCCGAATACCACAACGAATTTTCGTCAACAAAACCTTCAAATCGCTCTGTACTAATAACATCCTCCGCTCCAGCTTGATGCAAATTTTCATAAATTGTAAAAAAGAAAGTCAAAATCAAACCGACGCTTTTAACGTAGTTAGACGTAATTCCTATTTTTAGCAAACTCAACAAATTAATTTTTATAAAAGGAATAAGGTTATCCTCAAGCTTTAATTCTGAAACTTTTTCTTCAGCGCCAACTGCTTTTCTACCATCATTTTCAAGTAATTTTGATTTTAGAGCAATCGCCATTTCATGAGAAATGGCTTTGATATTTCCCTCTTTGGTATCGCTTCCAGCGGTGTCAACATCTAAAGCATACACGCCAATAATCCGCTGAATTAAAGATTGCTGGATATTTACCTGCTGAATTTTGTGCAACTGAATAGTTGTTTTGGTTTTATTGATTATCCCATCACTGATGATAAACTCGTCGTTTTCATCATCAATGTAGAACGTAAAATTTCTATATTTTAAAAAAGAATAAACAGCCAAGTAAATGAAAATAACCGCTAAAATCAAAAATCCAATGAGAACAGATTTTGTATTGGCTTTCAACAAACTAATCACAATAATAGGCCAAGTGGCTTTAAGAACTTGAAAAACTGACTCTAAAAATATCACTAAAACACCAAACAAAGATTGGCGTTGTGGTTGATTAAAATTTGATTTCATTAAAGCTGTTTTTGAATTTTACCCATTAGCAATTGCTTGATGTTTTTAGCTTGTTCTATTGCTATTCCCGGGATTTCAATATCACTAGAGTTTCCGCCAGCGGTGAATATTTCGACTTTAGCTAAACCAAAAAAACGTGAAATAAAACCTTCATGCACGGCAACATGTTGCACTCTATTATAGGGAATAACCATTGTATTGGTGGAGATAATTCCATTTCTAAAAATAACGTCGTGTTCTCTGAAAGCAAAACCACGTTTGTTAAAGGATATTTTGGCAAAAAACAAGGTGAAAAAAAGTAATAACACAATAAGACCTCCTAAAATTAATGCCATATCCAATAATTCCTCAATAAAAATAACACCGAAAACTGCTGAAAATGTGATTGTAGTATAAACCAATAGAATATTGATAAGGATTACTTTCCAATACTTGGAATGCAACTTATTCAAGTTTACCGCTTCATATCTTGGTAAAGCGGCAATATCAATTGGTTCGTTGGTGAAGTTTTGCATACTATAAAATTAACTTTGTATTAATACTGTTAGCTATACACTAATTAAGGCAACCATTTTTTCTCAAAATTAGGTTTGCGTTTTTCTAAGAAAGCATCTCTACCTTCTTTGGCTTCTTCTGTCATGTAAGCCAAACGTGTTGCTTCGCCTGCAAAGACTTGTTGTCCTACCATGCCATCATCGGTTAAATTCATAGCGAATTTTAGCATTTTGATGGATGTTGGCGATTTAGCCAATATTTCTTGTGCCCATTCATAAGCCGTATCTTCTAACTCTTCATGAGGAATAACGGCGTTTACCATTCCCATTTCAAAAGCTTCCTGAGCGTTATAATTTCTACCTAAAAAGAAAATCTCACGCGCTTTTTTCTGTCCAACCATTTTGGCTAAATAGGCCGAACCATAGCCGCCATCAAAACTCGTTACATCAGCATCAGTTTGTTTAAAAATAGCATGTTCTTTACTTGCCAATGTTAAATCACAAACTACATGCAAACTATGTCCGCCACCAACTGCCCAACCTGGAACAACAGCTATCACAGCTTTTGGCATAAAACGAATTAAACGTTGTACATCCAAAATATTCAATCGATGATAACCATCTTCGCCCACATAACCTTGTTGTCCGCGTGCCTTTTGATCACCACCAGAACAAAAAGAATACACACCATCTTTGGAACTTGGACCTTCGGCAGAAAGCAACACTACACCAATTGAGGTATCTTCTTGAGCATCATGAAAAGCTTGGAGTAACTCAGCAGTAGTTTTTGGACGGAAAGCATTGCGAACATCAGGTCGATTGAATGCAATTCGGGCAACACCATTACATTTCTTATAGGTTATATCTTCAAACACTTTAGCGGTTTGCCATTGTATTGTAGTCATAAATTTAAGTTTTATTTATTCTTGAGAATTAGTGTAAAAATAAATCATTTTTTGACTTATTCACTATGGGTTTTCATATTCTTGTTAATTAAATCTTTCTGCACTTGTGAAGTAAGTTGGAAGAACTAGAAATCATGCTTTGTTGTTTTTGTTTTTTTTGCTTCTAGATATTATTTTTAAAAGTTAAAACTGGCGTTTTCTCTTTTAAAAATCGCACGAAGTGACGAACATAAGATTAAAACGAGACGGCATCCCAAGTTTGGGATATTGTGTATTTTATTTTTTATATATTTATCAAACTAAACCAAACCCATGAAACATTTTACCCGCAATGAAAAATTTAAATTACTATTCAGTTTTCCTGTAATTATTGCAGCTCTTGGCTATTTTGTGGATATATATGATTTATTGCTTTTTGGAATTGTTAGAATTCCTAGTTTAAATGATTTGCATTTGGATGCCGATAAAGTAGGCACTATGATTATCAATTTCCAAATGACAGGAATGATTGTTGGTGGTGTTTTATGGGGAGTTTTTGGAGATAAAAAAGGAAGACTTTCGGTTTTGTTTGGATCTATTTTGATGTATTCATTAGCCAATATTGCTTGTGGACTTTTACCCCAAATTAATTTTGGCGATAAAGCTATGATTTATGCTTGGTTGCGATTCATTGCAGGAGTTGGACTAGCAGGAGAATTGGGTGCGGGAATTACGCTAGTTTCAGAAACATTACCAAAAGAACTTCGCGCTATTGGTACTTCTATAGTAGCAGGCTTTGGTGTTTTAGGAGCAGTTGTGGCTCATTTTACAGTAGAACTTTCTGGGAGTTGGTCAACTGCTTATCTTATTGGTGGCGGTTTAGGTTTGGCTTTATTGGTGTTGCGCATTAGTGTGGTAGAAAGCGGCATGTTCAAATCGGTTAAAGAAAATTCAAAAATTAAAAGAGGTGATTTTTTATCCATTTTTACCCATAAAACACTTTTTATTAAGTACATGAAATGTATTTTGATTGGTGTTCCTATTTGGTATTGTATTGGAATATTGGTTTTTATGGCCAATCAATTTGCACCCGAAATGGGCATTGCCAAAATTGATCCTGCAAAAGCTATCGTGTGGACCTATAGTTTCGGGGCTATTGGTGACTTTTCTAGCGGTTTTATTTCTCATTTGTTGCATTCCCGAAAGAAAACAATTCTTTACATGATGTTATTTACAGCATTAGGCGTTGGATTATTACTTTTTGGTGGAACTAAAACTGAAAACACCTACTATTTCTTTTGTGCATGGATGGGTTTGAGCACTGGATTTTGGGCCATGTTTGTCACGTTAGCTGCCGAACAATTTGGAACTAATTTGCGAAGCACTGCCACCACTAGCATTCCTAATATGGTTCGTGGCTGCGTTCCTTTAATGCTAATCGGATTTGATCAGTTAAAAATGACCCAAAGTGTAATAACTTCAGCAGCAATAGTTGGTGCCATAGTTTTTATACTCGGAATATATTCTGTAATAACGATTAGCGAAACCCATAACAAGCACATGGATTTTTTAGAATAACGAGATATTTCTACCAATTATAATAGTATAAAAATTAGAGTTTTTATAACTATTGTTCTACGGTTTACCTTTGTATATTTGCATTGTTAAAAATTTGAAAATGGAAACAGTTTTAAATAATGATTTACCAATTGTTGGTAAGCCAAAATGGCTGAAGGTAAAATTACCTATTGGTCAAAAGTATACTGAACTTCGCGGTTTAGTTGATAAATACAAACTCAATACGATTTGTACATCAGGAAGTTGTCCTAATATGGGAGAATGTTGGGGAGAAGGCACTGCAACCTTCATGATTTTGGGAAATATCTGTACGCGTTCGTGTGGTTTTTGTGGCGTGAAAACGGGCAGACCAGAAACAGTAGATTGGGATGAACCTGAGAAAGTGGCGCGTTCTATAAAAATCATGAAAATCAAACACGCCGTTATTACTAGTGTAGATAGAGACGATTTGAAAGATATGGGTTCAATCATTTGGTTGGAAACCGTTCAAGCCATTCGCAGAATGAATCCAGAAACGACATTGGAAACACTTATCCCAGACTTTCAAGGCGTAGAAAGAATCATCGATAGAATTGTGGAAGCTAATCCCGAAGTGGTTTCTCATAATGTTGAAACCGTTCGTAGATTAACTC
This sequence comes from Flavobacterium sp. RSB2_4_14, assembly GCF_051547085.1. Classification (NCBI taxonomy): domain Bacteria; kingdom Pseudomonadati; phylum Bacteroidota; class Flavobacteriia; order Flavobacteriales; family Flavobacteriaceae; genus Flavobacterium; species Flavobacterium sp. RSB2_4_14. Next base: position 80,013 of record NZ_JBPTTL010000003.1, on the reverse strand, counting down.
GAGAAGTACGAATCCAAGCCAAATATGATAGAAGTTTGGCAGTATTGAAATACTTGAAAGAGCAAGGAATTAAGAGAACCAAATCAGGCATTATGCTTGGTCTTGGTGAAACCGAAGAAGAAGTAATCCAAACTATGCAAGATTTGCGCGATAATGATGTTGATATTGTTACAATAGGTCAATACTTGCAACCTAGTAAAAAACATTTACCTGTAAAAGAATTCATCAGACCGGAACAATTCGAGAAATACGAAAAAATCGGAAAAGAAATGGGTTTCCGTCATGTAGAAAGTGGTGCATTGGTTCGTTCTTCTTATCATGCTGCAAAGCATATTTTGTAACTTTTTATAATGGAAATAACCCACCAAGAATCAGCTATAAAAGCTACCTATTTTAGCCTGATAGGAAACATTGGATTAGCTTTAATAAAAGGAATAGCTGGTATTTTTGGTAATTCATATGCTCTGATTGCAGATGCAATCGAGTCGACAACTGATATTTTTTCTTCGTTCCTAGTTTTGTTTGGATTAAAATATTCTAACAAACCTGCAGATGAAAATCATCCCTATGGACATGGAAGAGCTGAACCTTTAGTTACATTTATTGTAGTTGGTTTTTTAATCACTTCGGCAACCATTATTGCCCATGAAAGTATTCAAAACATTGGAACACCTCATAAATCACCTAAATCATGGACACTAATTATTTTAGGTCTAATTATTATCTGGAAAGAATACTCTTTTAGAAAAGTAATGCAAAAAGGAATTGAAACCAATAGCTCTTCCCTTAAAGCTGACGCTTGGCACCATCGAAGTGATGCCATAACTTCAATAGCTGCATTTATAGGAATTTCAATAGCCATATTTTTTGGAAAAGGGTTTGAGTCTGCTGATGATTGGGCGGCACTTTTTGCCTCTGGTTTTATTCTATACAATAGCTATTTGATTTTTAGACCAGCATTAGGAGAAATAATGGACGAACATTTATATGATGATTTAATAATAGAAATCAGGCAAGTTTCCCATAAAGTTGAAGGCGTCATTGATACTGAAAAATGTTTTATCAGAAAAGCGGGAATGAAATACCATGTTGACCTTCACGCAACAGTTGATGCCAATATTTCAGTAAAACAAGGACATGATATTGCACATCTACTAAAAGATACTTTAAGAAGTAAAATCCCTCAATTAGGGCATGTACTGATTCATATCGAACCCAATGAATAATAAAACAAAAATTGCTATCAATGGTTTTGGAAGAATTGGTCGTAACTTGTTCCGATTGCTTTTAAACCATCCAACAATTGAAGTGGTTGCTATAAACGATATTGCCGACAACCGAACGATGGCACATTTGATAAAGTACGACAGTATACACGGTGTTTTACCCTGTAATGTTTCTTTTGATGAAAACTCAATTATTGTTAATGGAAAATCCTATTCCTTTTTTCATGAAAAAAAAATCAGCCATCTGAAATGGGAAAACATTGATTTTGTGGTGGAAAGTACTGGTAAATTCAAAACATTTGAAGACATCAACCAACATATTTTGGCTGGAGCCAAAAAAGTAATTCTCTCTGCGCCATCTGAAGTTCCTGAGATTAAAACTGTAGTATTAGGTGTAAACGAAACTATTTTGGACGGAACAGAAACTATTGTTTCCAATGCTAGTTGTACAACCAACAATGCTGCGCCAATGATTAAAGTGATAAACGAACTTTGCGGCATTGAACAAGCCTATATTACTACGGTTCACTCCTACACTACTGACCAAAGTTTGCATGATCAACCACATAAAGATTTACGCCGCGCGCGCGGTGCAAGCCAATCCATTGTTCCTACTACAACTGGAGCAGCTAAAGCATTGACCAAAATTTTCCCAGAAATGGAAGGTAAAATTGGTGGTAGTGGCATTCGTGTTCCTGTTCCCGACGGTTCATTGACGGATATTACGTGTTATGTAAAAAAACAAGTTTCTATTGAACAAATAAATAGAGCTTTTAAAAATGCCTCCGAAAACAACTTAAAAGGAATTTTAGCCTACACCGAAGATCCCATTGTTTCAGTCGATATAATTGGCAATACAAATTCTTGTATTTTTGATTCTCAACTCACATCGGTAATCGGAAAGATGGTTAAAGTGGTGGGTTGGTATGACAATGAAATTGGATATTCTAGCCGAATAATTGATTTAATTATCTACACTTCTAAATAATTTCTTAACTTAGGCATATAAAATGCTGTAAGAAATCAATTTTGAAGAAAAAATTACTTTTACTTTTATTAATACCAATGTTTGTCTTTTCACAAAAAAACTCAGTGAAAGAGACCGACAGTGTAGATTATTATCTAGAATTAGTACGTTTTTCTAAAACCCAAAACAATTATAAAGACTGCCTAAATCTCTCTCAAAAAGCAATTGATTTTGCCATTCTAACAAAAAATCCAAAAAAAATAGCACACAGTTATTCAATGCTTGGTGAAATTTATATTGAATTAAAAAAATATGATTACGCCATTGATGTTTTCAAAAAAAGCATTGTCATTTATAACACTTTAGAATATTCTCCAGAACAAGCATATACCTACTATAACATTGGAATTTGCTATATGGAAAAATATAACTTTAAGATTGCTGAACTTTATTTCAATAAAGCCTTTGCTATTTTTAATACCCTTAAAATTCAAAGTGCCATTGATATGCTGAATCTTCAAAAAGCAATTATCTACAAACAAAAAGGTAAAAAAAAATTGGCTAATGACATTTTTCTAGAATTAATTTCTAAAAATGATACCGCCAATTTGAACAATATTTTATCCGAAGCTTACTATCAAATTGGCATTTCAGAAAATGAAAATTACAGGTATAATTTATCTATTAATTATCTGAATAGAGCGCTAAAAGCAAACCTTAAAAATCTTGACCAAAAAGCAAAAATAGCATTAGCATTAAGCGACTCGTATGAAAAAAATGGAAACATTAATAAATCATTGTTCTATTTAAAAAAACATATGCAATTAAATGATAGCATATTGTATGATATTCATACAAAAATAGGAATTAACGACGTTAACTCTTTCAAAAACTCTGAAACCTTAAAACAAATCGAGCAACTAGATAAAGAAAAAAAATCACAAGAAAAAGCACAAATCTTTTCTAAACTAGTAAATATCTTAGCCATTTCATTGGTAATAATATTAACCATTTTAAGTATCATATTATACAAAAATAACGTCATCAGAAGTCGCTCGAATGAATTGTTGAGAGAAAAGAATTTCGAATTACAAATTGCCAAAGACAAAGCCGAAAAAGCATCTCAGGCAAGAGCTGAATTTCTTTCTACAGTAAGTCATGAATTGCGAACGCCATTAAATGCTATAAACGGAATTACACATTTATTATTAGAAGAAAATCCTAAAAAAAATCAATTGAATTATCTTAACTCGTTGAAATTTTCTGGACATTACTTACTCACTTTTATCAATGAAATTCTTGAAATTAATCGCATTGATTCCAATAAAATCGAAATTGAATACATTGATTTCAACCTAAAAAAATTGTTGCTCGACATTCAAAATTCGATGCATGAGATTGCAACTATCAACAATAATAAATTTTCGATAGAAATTGATGATAAAATTCCAGAAATACTACAAGGTGACCCAACTAAACTATCTCAAATATTCATAAATTTAATCAACAATGCGCTTAAATTTACTAAAAACGGAGAAGTAAAAGTTATTGCAAAACTCCTAGAAACTGGAGATGATTTTTCGAAGATAAATTTTGCAGTAGAAGACACAGGAATTGGAATTCCAAAAGAAAAACAAGAAACTATTTTTGAAAGTTTTTCCCAAGGGTCAATTGAAATTAACAGAAAATATGGCGGAACAGGTTTAGGACTCACTATTGTAAAAAAACTAATTGATTTATTAGGTGGTGAAATTACTCTTAAAAGTGAGGTGAATGTTGGCACAACTTTTTACTTTGAACTAAACTTGCGTCATGGGAATGAAGTAATTAAAGTTGAAAAGCCAAAATATTATTCTGATGAAATGTTGTTAGGAAAAAAAATATTGGTGGTTGAAGACAACAAAATAAATCAAATGGTAACCAAAAAAATGTTAGAAAAAAAAGGCATGATTTGCAAGATTATTGACACTGGAGAAGACTCTATTGAAATCCTAAGTAAAGAAAATGATTTTGATTTAGTACTTATGGATGTTCATTTACCAGGCATTAATGGAACCGTTGCAACAGAACAAATTCGGAAATTTGACACTTTAAAACCCATTATAGCATTGACTGCTATTTCACTTAATGAAAATAGAGAAACACTATTATCGTTTGGCATAACTGATGTAATTACCAAACCTTTTGAACCCGAAAATTTCTATAACATAATGGCAATTAATATGGTTTAATACTGAAGTATTAACGCTCTAATCAATTGTCTAACTTTGGGTTCTGCAGCGTTGGCAGCTTTCAAAACTTCTTCATGAGTAATACTTTCTAAATGTTCCTCACTACCAATATCAGTAATTACAGAAATTCCAAAAGTCTCCAACTCCATATGACGAGCAACAATAACCTCTGGAACTGTTGACATTCCTACACAATCAGCACCAACCACTTTTACCATTTTGTATTCATGCAAGGTTTCAAAAGTTGGCCCTTGTAATCCTAAATAAACACCATCAAAAACTTCAATGTTGGATGCTTTAGCAATTTCTTTGACTTTGGCAATCATTTTCACGCTATAAGGTTCGCTCATATTTACAAATCGTGGACCAAAACGTTCCTCATTTTTTCCTCTCAATGGATGTTCTGGCATCATATTAACATGATCTTTAATAAGCACAATCGAGCCAATAGTATAATTAGGATTTACACCACCAGAAGCATTGGAAACAATCAATTTTGTTACGCCTATATACTTCATCACACGAACAGGAAATGTTACTTCCTGCATGGAATACCCTTCATAGTAATGAAATCTTCCTTGCATGGCAACCACTTTTTTATCACCAATAGTTCCAAAAACCAAAGCACCTTTATGACCTACAACTGTTGAAACCGGAAAATTTGGAATTTCGTCATATGGCAAGGTAAATTCTATCTGTAAATCATCAGTAAAACTTCCCAATCCTGAGCCAAGTATCACGCCATATTCGGGAGTGAAATTGGTTTTATTTTTAATATAGTTAACGGTTTCTTGAACAAGTTCCCACATAGTTTAAAATTGTTTTGTCAAAAACAGCTTGCTCATTTACAAACTTACTTTTGATAGGTAAATAAAATAATTGTTTTTTTAAAATTTCAGCGTCCAAACGTACAAAATCCTTTTCGGTTGTGACGATGATTTTATCAACAGCTTGACTTTTTATAGTTAAAATGTCACTTTCAGTAAAATGATGATGATCAGGAAATTTCATAAGTTCATCATCGCCAGATTGTAAATACTCAAAAAACGGTTTTGGCTTGGCAATTCCAGCTAACAAAACTTTTTCTTTAGATTTTAATTTATCCACATGCAAACTTTCATTGTCATTATAAACGGTATCGTCATAATCTACAAAACTGAAGAAAACAACCTTAGTATTGTCATTCCGAGGAACAAGGAATCTCATCAACTTTGTTCTAATTTCTTCCTGCGCAAGTTCAGAAATGTTTGATGGACATTTAGTGACAATTATCATGTTGGCTCTTTTAGCGCCACTTCGACTTTCGCGAAGATTTCCTGTAGGCAACATAAAGTCATCGCAAAACAAATCGTCATACGCAGTTAAAAGAATGTAAAAACCTGCTTTCACTTTGCGGTGTTGGTAAGCATCATCGAGCAAAATTACTTCAGGCTTTGAAGATTGAGAAAGTAATTGTTCTATTCCATTTTTTCTATCGACATCTACAGCGACTTGAATTTCAGGAAACTTTTTATAATATTGAAAAGGCTCATCACCAAGTAATGCTGCATTAGCATGGGCATCAGCCAAAACAAAACCTTCCGACTTTCTTTTATAACCTCGACTCAATGTGGCAACTTTATATGTAGGCGAAAGCAATCGAATTAAATATTCTATTTGAGGCGTTTTTCCTGTACCACCAACACTTAGATTGCCAACAGCAATAATTGGGATATCAAAAGAATAGGATTTTAGTATACCTTTATCATAAAGATAATTTCTAATTGACGTGATTAAGCCATACAGTATGGCAAAAGGGAAAAGAATTTTTCGCAACAAAATCATAGTACGAAAGTAGAGAATTTGCCTCGAATACACGAATGAAATGTAGAATTTTAATAAAAAAGATTTTATCTTTGAAAAGTTTCAATTCAAAAACGATTAGCATTTATAGGACTGTAACAATGAAAACATTTCACTTCATAATTACTCTTTTTTTCATAACCACTGTTTCTGTTTTTTCACAAGAAACAGAGAATGCTGCTATTCTAAAAGTCATTTTTACAAAATATTACAAAACCGAAAAAGTAATTGCCAAAGGCCGTTTACAACTCCTTAGTTTTTATTGCAATAAAGCACCAAATAATGAGGAAGTCTTAGAAGTCATTTCGGGTAATGAATGGTTGAAAAAAAATGCTACAGAAATAAAAAAACAGATTGTATTTGTCAATGAAAATTGGTCTGAAGCCTACAATATATTGTTCAACAATCAAAATCAATATCTAAAAAGCAAAGTCAACGCCTGCTTAACATTAGAAGAATTTCAAGAAATTTCAAGACAATACGGCGAAAACAATCAAAGATTACTCATTATAAATAAACCGATTTACTTTGCCAACACTAGTTTCGCTCTAGTTAAAGTGGCTTTCTACAGAAATATTGAGCACAATAGCGGACGTTTTCTATTGCTGGAAAAAGTAAATGGTGAATGGATTATTAAAGAATATTTAAACGAATGGGCAACATAGTTAGTAAACAGTTGTGAATTGTACTAAGCAGTAAAAATATGAAGATACAAGAAATAATTTCCGTACTCGAAGAAATGGCGCCTTTGGCTTACGCCGAAGATTTTGATAATGTAGGTTTGCTTGTTGGCGATGCTACAACTGAAGCCACAGGAATTTTGGTTTGCCATGATGCATTAGAAAGTGTAATTGATGAAGCCATTGCCAAAAAATGTAACTTAGTAGTGTGCTTCCATCCCATTATTTTTTCAGGTTTGAAGAAAATTACGGGTAAAAATTATGTAGAACGCGCGGTGCTCAAAGCAATCAAAAATGATATTGCCATTTATGCAGTTCACACGGCATTAGACAATCACAAAAATGGTGTCAATAAAATATTTTGTAATGCATTAGGATTGGTAAATACCAAAATTTTAGTTCCCAAACAAAACTTCATTCAAAAACTGGTTACGTATACCATTCCCGAAAATGTAGAGGAATTGCGCAATGCCTTGTTTGATGCTGGTGCAGGAAAAATTGGCAACTACGAAGATTGCAGTTTTAACTCGAAAGGAATTGGAACCTACATGGGCAACGAAGATAGCAATCCCGAAATCGGTGAACGATTTGAATTTGTTGAAAATGAGGAAATCAAAATCGAAGTAACTTTTGAAAAACAGTTGCAACCCAAAGTATTAAAAGCGCTTTTCAAAAACCATGTGTATGAAGAAGTAGCTTATGAAATTTATGATTTACAAAATTCACATCAAAATATTGGCCTCGGTATGGTAGGTGAACTCGAAAAACCGATGAATGAAACCGAATTTCTCTCTTTTGTAAAAGAAAAAATGCAATGCGGCAGCATTCGTCATAGTGCATTTTTAGGAAAACCAATAAAGAAAGTAGCCGTACTTGGCGGTTCGGGAAGTTTTGCAATTAGCAATGCAAAGCAAGCTGGAGCTGCTATTTTTTTAACGGCCGATTTGAAGTATCATAATTTTTATGAAGCTGAAAATCAACTGGTTTTAGCCGATATTGGTCACTTTGAAAGCGAAAGATTTACAAAAAATTATATTGTTGATTTTCTTAAGAAAAAAATCCTTAATTTTGCAATCATTTTTTCGGAAGAAAATACAAATCCAGTTAAGTACTTATAAAATATGGCGACTACAAAAGAACTAAGTGTTGAAGACAAATTAAGAGCTATTTATGACCTTCAAATCATAGATACTAGAATTGATGAAATCAGAAACGTTAGAGGAGAATTACCTTTAGAAGTGGAAGATTTAGAAGATGAAGTTACCGGCTTAAGCACTCGTTTAGATAAATTAAAAAGTGATTTAGTTGTAATTGAAGAACAAATTAAAGCTAAAAAGAATGCTATTGATGAACATCAAGCAGCTATCAAAAAATACACGACACAACAAAAAGAAGTTCGTAACAACAGAGAATTCAACTCATTGACAAAAGAAGTAGAATTTCAAGAATTAGAAATTCAATTGGCTGAAAAGCAAATCAAAGAATTGAAAGCGACTATTGAACATAAAAAAGAAGTTATTGCAATTTCAAAAGACAAATTAGAACAAAAAACAACGCACTTAAAGCACAAAAAAGCGGAATTAAATGATATCATGGCTGAAACTCAAAAAGAGGAAAGCTTTTTGATTGAAAAATCAGCAGAGTATGAAGCTTTAATTGAAGAAAGATTATTGGCTGCTTACAAAAGAATTCGTTCAAGTGTTCGTAATGGTTTAGCAGTTGTATCTATTGAGCGTGGTGCTTCGGCAGGTTCATTCTTTACTATTCCACCACAAATACAGGTAGAAATTGCTGCCAGAAAAAAAATCATTACTGATGAGCATTCAGGAAGAATATTAGTAGATGCTTCCTTAGCAGAAGAAGAAAAAGAAAAAATGCAAAAATTATTTGCTCATTTATAATATACTAATCCCGATTTTTTCGGGATTTTTTTATGAAGAAGATTCAATATTACATTCTTACCAAATCCATAGGGTTATATTTAAACTGCCTGAGTTACTTTAATTTGGAGAAGGCAAGAAACATGGCCTATCAACTTTTTAGTCAACCAAGAAAAGGTAAACTTAAAAAAGACAAGTTACCCAAAACTTTGCAAAGTGCCACATTGGAAACTTTTCAATACCAAGAGGATAATATTCAAACGTATATCTGGAAAGGTGATGAAAATATAATTCTCTTAATTCATGGCTGGGAAAGCAATTCCTCGAGATGGAAAAAATTATTGCATCACATCAAACCTTTAGGAAAAACCATTATTGCAATAGATGGTCCAGCCCACGGTTTAAGCGATGGAAAAGAATTCAATGCACCAAAATATGCTGAATTTATTCATACCGTAACACAAAAATACCAACCCGAAATTGTCATTGGGCATTCCATTGGCGGTGCAGCAATTGCCTTTTATCTCCACAAATACAAAAACCCACTAATAAAAAAGGTTATTCTACTTGGTTCACCTTCCGATTTCAAAATCTTGAGTAATAATTTCGTTTCTCTTCTAAGTTTGAATTCCAAAATCAAAACAGTATTAGAAAACTACTACCACGAAAAATTTGATATTCACATCGATCATTTTTCTGGACATGTATTTGCTGAAAGCTTCCCTCAAAAAGCATTTATTGCTCACGATAAAGAAGACAAAGTGGTGTTGGTTCACGAAGGACGCAAATATGCTTCCACTTGGAAGAACGCTGTTTACGTTGAAACTACAGGCAATGGACATAGTTTACACAATAACGAATTGTACCAAAAAGTGATTTCTTTTATCAAAGAGGCATAAATCAACATTCTTTACTTTCTCCTGAAACACTTTTATATTCTTGAAAATCTGTACTCAAAAGTGAAAAACTTTGGAGTTTTACTTCATTTTTACTATTTCTACAAAAAAAATAGCAGTAGAAAACAATTATTTCCTATTTTTAACAAAATCATTACTAATTACTTTTATTAATCACCCCTAATAATGAAAATAGATAAAATACAAGCACTTCGTGGCCCAAACATTTGGAGTGTTCAACGTAAAAAATTAATCCAAATGCGTCTTGATTTGGAAGAGATGGAACAATTTCCAACCAATAAAATTGAAGGATTCCGTGAACGAATAGAAGCTATGTTTCCTACCATGATTGAGCATCGTTGTTCAGAAGGAACTCGTGGTGGATTCTTTTCGCGTATAGAACGTGGGACATGGATGGGACATGTTATAGAACATATTGCGCTAGAAATTCAAACATTAGCTGGAATGGAAACTGGCTTTGGAAGAACTCGTGAGACCAAAACACCCGGAATATACAATGTTGTTTTTAGTTACACAGAAGAAAATGTGGGACTATTTGCTGCCGAAAGTGCCGTAGCCATTGCCGAAGCCTTGATTGCAGGAACCGATTATGATGTCGAAGCTGATATTCAAAAAATGCGGGAAATTCGGGAACGTGTTCGTCTTGGTCCAAGTACAGGAAGTATTGTAGAAGAAGCGGTGGCGCGAGATATTCCTTGGATTAGATTGGGAACAAATTCATTAGTACAATTGGGTTATGGTGTCAATCAGATGCGTTTTCAAGCTACCATTACTTGTAAAACGAGTAGTATTGCAGTAGACATTGCTTGCAATAAAGAGCAGACCAAAAGAATGCTAGATTTAGCATCTATTCCTGTAGCAAATGGAGGAATTTGTGTAGACGAAGAAGATTTAGCCGATGTTATCAAAAAAATTGGCTATCCTATCGTGATAAAACCATTAGATGGAAATCATGGTAAAGGCGCATCCATTAATGTAAAAAAATGGGAAGACGCTGTTGAAGGATTGGCCTATGCCAAAAAATACAGTCACCGAGTTATTGTTGAAAAATTCATAACAGGATATGATTTTAGAGTGTTGGTTATTGACAACAAACTAGTTGCCGCTGCAAAAAGAGAACCAGCACACGTAAAAGGTGATGGCAAACAAAACATTCAACAACTGATTGATGAAACAAATCTTGACCCAAAACGGGGTTATGGTCACGAAAATGTACTAACTCAAATTGATGTAGATAGAGACACCATCGATTTATTAGAAAAATTAAATTACACCTTAGAAACAGTTCCCAAAAAAGGAGAAATAGTGTATCTAAAATCTACGGCTAATTTGAGTACTGGAGGAACTTCCGTTGATGTGACCGACATGATGCATCCAGAAAATATATTCCTTTGCGAACGCATTTCTCGCGTTATAGGTTTAGATATTTGTGGTGTAGATATTATGGCCGAAAATTTAACGCAACCACTCAAAGAAAACGGTGGTTGTATTCTTGAAGTCAATGCTGCTCCGGGTTTCCGTATGCACTTAGCGCCAAGTGAAGGATTACCTAGAAACGTCGCTGCGCCAGTTATTGACATGCTTTATCCTCCGGGAAAACCTAGTCGCATTCCGATTATAGCCGTTACCGGAACCAATGGTAAAACGACTACTACTCGATTATTGGCTCATATTGTAAAAAACAATGGGTTCAAAGTAGGTTTCACCACATCCGATGGAATTTATGTGCAAAATCACATGATGGAAAAAGGAGATACCACAGGACCAATTTCTGCGGAATACATTTTGAAAGATCCAACGGTTGAATTCGCAGTGCTTGAAACGGCTCGCGGAGGAATTCTTCGCTCAGGATTGGGTTTCAGTCGATGTGACATTGGAATTATAACTAATATCCAAGAAGACCATTTGGGACTTAGCGATATTCATACATTAGACGATTTAGCTCGTGTAAAAGCTACTGTTGTTAGAAGTATCAAAAAAGATGGTTGGGCAATTTTAAATGCCGAAGATGAGCAATGTTTGAAAATTGCCAATGAATTAAGTTGTAATATCGCCTACTTTAGTATGAATGAAGATACTAAAATAGTAAAGCAATTTGCCAAAGAAGGAAAGATTGTAGCCGTTTATGAAAATGGATTCATCACCATCAAAAAAGGAGAATGGAAAATTCGCGTTGAAAAAGCTTCTCATGTTCCACTAACCATGGGTGGAAAAGCAAAATTCATGATAGCCAATGTATTAGCTGCAACACTTGCTAGTTATTTACACGGATTTAAAACAGATGACATTAGTTTATCATTACAAACATTTATTCCAAGTACGGCACAAACACCTGGAAGAATGAATATTTTTGAATTCAAAAAATTCAAAGTTTTGATAGATTTTGCACATAATCCAGCAGGATATCGTGGTATTGAAGATTATTTACACAGTGTGGAAGCCACCAAGAAAATCGGAATTATTGCTGGTGTTGGTGACCGTAGAGATGAAGATATTAAAGAATGTGGAACTATAGCAGGTAGAATGTTTGACCATATTATTATTCGACAAGAAAAATATTTACGCGGCAGAACCGAACAAGAAATCATAGATATTATCGTTTCCGGAATTAACGAAGCCAATAGAAATGTGACTTATGAAATTATTCCATTAGAAACGGAAGCTATCAAGCATGCCATTGACCACGCTGAAGATGGAAGTCACATTACAGCTTTGAGTGATGTGGTAACCAATGCCATTAATATAGTTCAAGAATATTTGGATAAAGAGAATGAAGATAGTGATGCATAATAATCTTAAAATCTAAAAGTTAAGTCCCAAATTCCGAAACGGTTTTTGGGATTTTTTTAAAAATCAATTTTTACATGAACGAACTACACCAACTTATTGACCAACTTGAAAAAAATGTTGTAATACATCAAAAAATAAATCTTGAAGTTTCACAAGCATCCGTTAGTTGGCATATCGATCATAGTCTTCTAGTTATCAATGGAATAATAACACAATTAAAAGTTGCTAATCCAAAAGAATACCAATGGTCATTCAATTGGAAACGTACTTATATTCAAGTGCTAAACAAATTTCCAAGAGGAAAAGGAAAAGCTCCCAAAGTGGTTCAGCCTTCAGAATCGGCAACAATTGAAAGTCTAATTTCAAAAATAGAAGTGGCAAAACAGAATGTTGCTGACATGGAAAAACTTGACCCTAACGCGTACTTTTCACATCCTTACTTTGGTAATTTAAACTTAAAAGCAACATTTTGGTTTTTAAAACTTCACACCAAGCATCATTTGAAAATTATAAAAGATATTAATTCTGAAGCATAATATTTTAAATCAAATAAGCGTTTTATACTATATTTACGCCCAATAAAAAAACTACTTTATGAACAAAAAGATTTTACTATTCGTTTGTTTTTTGCTGGCTTTTTCAACTCAAGCCCAATTAAAAAAATTCACCTTAGAAGAGGCTGTTTTACAACAAAACAGAAAATTTGGTGCCGATAAATTAACCGGTTTTCAATGGATACCTAATTCCAATAATTATGTTTATTATACTGATTCTTGGACAAAAATGATGTCGGCTTCCACTACTAATGTCAAAGCAGTAGAACTTGTAACTTTAACAGAAGTTAATACCGCTTTAGGAACTAAACTTAAAAACTTTTTTGGGTTGCAATGGATTGATGCTACTAACTTTATTGTATTTGAAAGTGATAAATACTTTACTTATAATTTAGTATCAAAAACGGGAAAACAAAGTTTTCAGTTACCAGAAACTGCCGAAAACGATACCTTCGACAAGAGCAACACGAACTTGGCTTTTACCGAAGAAAATAATTTATACTTCTTGAATAGCAAAGGAGAGAAAATTACTGTTACCAAAGAAAGCAACAAAGGAATTGTTTCAGGACAAACTATTTCTAGAAACGAATTTGGAATAAAAGGTGGGATTTTTTGGTCACCAAAATCAACATACCTCGCATTTTATCAAAAAGACGAAACCGAAGTTGCCGATTATCCTTTGTTAGACATTAATGAAACTCCAGGAAAATTAGTTACAATAAAATACCCAATGATTGGTCAAAAATCTGAAAAGCCAAAAGTTGGTATTTATAATTTGGCTATGCAAAAAACAGTTTTCATTTCTCCTAGAGGCAATGCCGATGATTATTTAACCAACCTCACATGGACACCTGATGAAAAATACATTTTGATTGCCGAGTTAAATCGGGGTCAGAACGACATGAATCTTAACCTTTATGAAGCCGCAACTGGTACTTTTGTAAGAACACTTCTTAATGAGAAAAATGAAAAATGGGTTGAACCAGAACATGATGCTTTTTTTCCAAATCAAAAGTCAAATAATTTCATCTGGTTTAGCGAAAAAGACGGTTTTCAAAACTTGTACTACTATACTATTGAAGGAAAGTTGATAAAACAACTAACGGCAAATAAATTTCCAACCCGGGAAATCATAGGTGCAAATCCAGCCGGAAGTGAAATATATTTTAAAGCAACTGGTCAAAATGGAACTAACATGCTTGCCTATAAAGTAGATTTAAAAGGAAAACAAACTTTGATTACTAAAGATGAAGGCCTACATAATGTTATGATTTCTTCAGATTACAACTGGATTTTAGACGAATATTCCAATCATTCCACACCTTCAAAATCATTGTTATATGACAAAAATTTGAAAGCGAATACTTTGTTGGAAAGCAAAAATAAATACGATGGTTACGAAATGGGAACTGCTGATATCAAAACGATTAAAGCAGCTGATGGAACTACTGATTTATACACACGTTTAATAAAACCAAGTAATTTTGACCCTTCAAAAAAATACCCAGTTTTGGTTTATGTTTATGGCGGACCACATGCACAAATGATTACCAATTCCTATTTGGATGGTGCTAATCTTTGGATGTACTGGATGGCAGAACAAGGTTATTTAGTATTCACTGTTGACAATCGTGGTTCGGATAATCGTGGTTTTGCTTTTGAAAGTGTTATTCATGGTAAAGGTGGTACTAACGAAATTGAAGACCAAATGAAAGGTGTTGAATACTTAAAATCATTGCCTTATGTAGATGGAAATCGTTTAGCTGTTCACGGATGGAGTTATGGTGGTTTCATGACAACGTCTTTGATGACAAGAAAACCAGACACTTTCAAAGTAGGCGTTGCCGGTGGACCAGTTACCGATTGGAAATTCTATGAAGTGATGTATGGCGAACGTTACATGGACACGCCTGAAGAAAACCAAAAAGGATTTGACGAAGCGTGTGTGATGAATTATGCCAAAGATTTAAAAGGAAAATTACTTTTAATTCACGGTACTAGTGATGATGTGGTGGTAGAGCAACACAACCTTACGCTGGTTAAGAAATTTGTTGAATTGGGTAAACAAGTAGATTATTTTCCCTATCCAATGCACAAACACAATGTCATTGGTAAAGACAGAGTGCATCTGATGACTAAAGTGTTGAACTACATTATTGAGAATAATAAGTAGTAAAAAATAGCAAAAATAAAATCCCAAATTCCGATAACTTACTTTGGAATTTGGGATTTTTTTATTGGAATTTTAAAAACTACGTTTTTTGTGGTTTCTTTCTCGCTGCTGGAAACAAAACATTATTCAATATCAATCTAAAACCCGGAGAATTTGGATGTAAGTCTAAAACAGTAGGTTCATCTCCTACTCTATGCTGATAATCCTCAGGATCGTGACCACCATAAAAAGTGAAAAATCCTTTTCCTTTTTGTCCGTGAATGTAACGTGCTTCATCATTCAATTCATTTTTACCTAAAATCAATACATTCGATTTTATTAAATTACTATCAAAAGAAGTAGTTTGTCCCATAAAACCTTTCACCAATTGGGTATGATTTTGACACAACATCGTTGGAATGACATCCCATTTGGCTGAAAATTCCATTAAGGTGAAATAGTCTTTCTCAAAAGGAATTCGACGTTTTTCAGTCATATCAATATCCGAAAACTCATATCGCTCTGGTCTTCTTTCTAAAATAAAATTTTTGAAGGCAAAAGTTTTAGAATAGTCAATTTTTGATTGATAATTAGGGTCGCTATCGTCTCCATCAAACATGGGTTCGCAAATATCCAATCCTTCTGCTGAAAGTGCAATGTCAAAACTATCAGTCGCAGAGCACATAGCAAACATAAATCCACCACCAATCACGAAATCTCGAATCTTTTTGGCAACCGCTAACTTATCTTCTGACACTTTTGTAAAACCTAATTTGGCAGCTAAGGCTTCAGCTTCTTTCTTTTGTTCAATATACCAAGGAGCATTTCTGTAAGCACCATAAAATTTACCATATTGTCCAGTAAAATCTTCGTGATGCAAATGCAACCAATCGTATAAAAGCAGTTGATCACTCAAAACTTCTTCATCATATACCACTTTAAAAGGAATTTCGGCATACGTCAACACCATTGTTACGGCATCATCCCAAGGTTGCTTTCCTGGTGGTGAATACACCGCAATCTTTGGTGCTTTTTCCAAAACTACCGTTTCCATATTTTGTGACGGACTGGAAATATCTGCCAAAATAGATTGCATTTCTGCATCTGATACAATCTCAAAACTAACGCCTCTAATTTGGCATTCTTTTCTAATTTCTGGAATATCGGGCAAAAGGAATGAACCACCACGATAGTTTAACAACCAACTCGCTTTATATTGTTTATCCAAAGCCCAATAGGTAATTCCATAAGCTTTTAAATGATTTTTTTGGGTAGTTTCATCCATGGGCAACAAAATAAAATTAGCCTTAATGGAAAAGGAAATTAATAATAGAAAAATATAAAGAGACTTTTTAAACATTTTTAGTAAAATTATATCCCAAAGATAATAGTTTTACTGTGAACAAAAACATAAAAAAATCCCGATTGCTCGGGATTGTATTTTAAAAAGGAACATCGCTGTCATCATCATTACTATTGATATTACTTCCAAAAGCTTCATTTGCCGATGGCAAGTTTTTAGTCATAAATGGATTATCATCATGGTTCATTTTCGATGGTAAATCATCAAATGCACTTCCATGATCTTCTAGATTGTCAAATTTTCCGAGACTTCCAATGAATTTCAATCTCACATTTTCAAGAGAACCATTTCTGTGCTTGGCTATAATAAATTCAGCTTGACCAGCTGTTGGGGACTGGTCTTCATCATCCCATTCATCAATTTTATAATATTCTGGACGATAGATAAACGATACAATATCAGCATCTTGCTCAATCGCACCCGACTCACGAAGGTCAGAAAGTAAAGGTCGTTTACTAGAACCACGAGTTTCTACAGCACGTGATAATTGTGACAAGGCAATTACTGGAACTTCGAGTTCTTTGGCCAAAGCCTTTAAATTTCGAGAAATAGTAGAAATTTCTTGTTCACGATTTCCAACACCTTTACCATTACTTCCACCAGCAGTCATCAGTTGAAGATAATCAACAATAATTAACTTAATACCATGTTGTGATGACAAACGTCGCGCTTTAGCTCTTAAATCGAAAATGGATAATGAAGGTGTATCATCAATATACAAAGGTGCTTTTTCTAAATCTTTTACTTTGGTAGAGAGCTGTTCCCATTCATGTTTCTCTAATTTACCAGTTCGCAGTTTCTCCGAAGGCAAACCAGTTTCCGAGGAAATCAAACGAGTAATCAACTGCACCGAAGACATCTCCAACGAAAACAACGCTACAGGATGTCCAAAATCAATGGCCATGTTGCGTGCCATCGATAATACAAACGCTGTTTTACCCATACCCGGACGAGCAGCAATGATAATTAAATCACTCGGCTGCCAACCCGAAGTTATTTTATCCAACTTGTCAAAACCAGTAGCTATTCCACTCATTCCTTCTTTGTTGGCAATATCTTCAATTCGCTTTTTGGCCTGAATTACTAAACTTTGCGCCGTTTCTGAACTTCGTTTGATATTCCCCTGAGTAACTTCATACAGTTTGGTTTCCGCTTTATCTAGCAAATCAAAAACATCAGTCGTTTCATCATAGGACTCTTCAATGATTTCCGAAGATATTTTTATCAAGCTCCGTTGAATATATTTTTGCAAAATAATTCTAGAATGAAACTCAATATGTGCCGAAGAGGATATCTTTTGCGTAAGTTGAATGAGGTAAAAATCACCTCCAGCCAAATCTAACTTAGCGGTCTTTTTTAACTGTGCCGAGACTGTTAATAAGTCAATAGGTTGAGAGTCTGTGAATAACTGAAAAATAGCTTCAAAAATATGCTTGTGTGCTTCTTTGTAAAAGGCATCTGGCTGCAAAATATCAATAACCTCATCTACTCCTTTTTTATCAATCATCATGGCACCAAGCACAGCTTCCTCAAGATCGAGCGCTTGTGGCGGTAGTTTCCCTTTTTCTAGGTTAATAATAGCAGTTTTATCTACTTTAATGGGGTTTATATTTCTGAGATTTTCCATGTAACGAAAGTAACTATTTTATAAAAATTATTGGAATTGAGTTATTCAAAATCAATGTTCATAAGTTTAGGTTTTTTGTTGATAACCATAAAAAAACCGCCTCGTTGTTGACGAGACGGCTTACTATTATTTTATAAGATTTTACTCCTTATACTCGCCCATCTTACTGTATTTGTCCATCCTTTGCGCCACTAATTCTTCTGTTGATAAATCCTTTAATTCATTAAAAGCTTTCATAATATATTGCTTTACAGTTTTGAATGTAGTTTCTTTATCGTAATGCGCTCCACCAAGTGGTTCAGGAATAACATCGTCAACTAATTTTTGCTTTTTCATATCAGTGGATGTCAATTTCAAAGCCTCAGCAGCTTGTTCTTTGTACTCCCAACTTTTCCACAAAATAGAAGAACATGATTCAGGAGAAATTACAGAATACCAGGTGTTTTCCATCATCAATACTCTATCGCCTACACCTATTCCCAAGGCACCACCAGAAGCACCTTCGCCAACAATAACACAAATAATAGGCACTTTAAGTCGGCACATTTCAAAAATATTTCTAGCAATGGCTTCTCCTTGTCCGCGTTCTTCCGCTTCTAATCCAGGATATGCTCCAGGAGTATCAATCAAGGTCACTACAGGAATATTGAATTTCTCCGCCATTTTCATTAGTCGTAATGCTTTTCTATACCCTTCAGGATTGGCCATACCAAAATTACGCAACTGACGCATCTTGGTATTAATTCCTTTTTGTTGTCCGATAAGCATAAAAGATTGACCATCAATTCTACCCAATCCACCTATCATAGCTTTATCATCTTTGAAATTTCTGTCGCCAAACATTTCTAAGAAAGTACCATTAGTCAAATTGGTGATATGCTCTAACGTGTAAGGTCTGTTAGGATGACGAGATAATTGCACTCGTTGCCAAGCCGTTAGGTTTTTGTATATTTTTCTTTTGGTTTCTTCTAATTTCTTTTCAATTTGCTTGCAAGTTGCGGTGACATCAACATTAGATTCGGCACCGATTATCTGACATTTATCGAGTTGATCTTCTAATTCTTTGATTGGAAGTTCAAAATCCAAATATTCCATAGGGTTGTTTGTTTTGTTAAATCGAATAGCAAATATAAAATTTTATATTGTGATAAAAAGCACTTTTTAGGGATTAGTTTTAAACAAATGTTAACCTAAAAGTAACATCAATTTAATTTTACTTTTCTACTTTTTAGTATGGCATTTAAAAGTACGGTAAGCAAAATAATGAATGCTCCAATATAAAATTCAAAACTCATTTTTTCCTTTTCCTGAAAAACTAAAACGGCTAAAATAATTCCATAAATGGGTTCTAAATTAATGGTAAGCATCACCGTGTAGGGCGTCAAAAATTTCATGATGGAAGTAGAAGCAATAAATGCATAAGCGGTACAAACCGAACTTAAAATCAACAAATACATGAAATCCTTAGCTGAAAGCACAAAGAAATTAGACGAAAAACTGTTGGTCATTATCAACAATAGCGTAAAAAAAATAACACCACCACTAAGTTCATAAAAGGAAATAACGGTAGCATCGTGTGTTTTAACAAACTTGCTATTTATTACAGCAAACAAAGCCGAGAGAAAAGCAGAAGTCAAAGCAGTCAAAATTCCCCAAAAATAATTCCCTTCTACATTGAAAATAATATACAATCCAACTATCACGAGC
Source organism: Flavobacterium sp. RSB2_4_14 (assembly GCF_051547085.1). Lineage (NCBI taxonomy): Bacteria > Pseudomonadati > Bacteroidota > Flavobacteriia > Flavobacteriales > Flavobacteriaceae > Flavobacterium > Flavobacterium sp. RSB2_4_14. The sequence continues at coordinate 60,077 of NZ_JBPTTL010000003.1, read as the reverse complement.
ATTCCAAAAAACACTTCATAAAACACAATTTTCTTTCCATACAAAATGGGTTCCAGCAATGACGTAAAAAAAGCACCAGTCGAAAGACAAGCTAAGGTGATGGAAATATTAGAAATTTTAATCGCTCTAAAAAAGGTAAACCAATGCAAGGCAATGATAAATCCGGCAATTAAAAATTGTAGTGCCGTTTTAGTAGAAATTTTGATTGGCATTTTTTTGTACCAAATGTAAATGACTATAAAACCAACAGCAAAAAGCATTCGAAACCAAACTAATGGTAACGCATCTAGTGTAATTAATGCTCCTAAAACAGCGGTAAATCCCCAAATAAAAACAATTAAATGAAGATGAAGGTAACTTTTGAGGTTATCGTTTAGCATTGCGGAGAAGGTAAATAGCTAAAATCCCAAAAACAATATTAGGTGTCCAAACAGCCAACAATGGTGGTGCAGTTGATTTTTCGGCTAAAACACCAAAAACTTTATCCAAAAAAACGAAAGCAAAAGCTAGAATAATTCCAATGGCCAAATTTGATCCCATTCCACCACGACGTTTCATGGAAGACACTGATACCGCTATGATAGTGAGGATAAAGGCTGAAATAGGAATACTATATTTTTTATATAATACCACCAAATACACATTTATATTCGAAGACCCACGCAATTTTTCTTTATCAATGAACTTATGCAATTCATTTAAAGGCAATGTTTCCGCAATATAAACTACAGGAGTTAAATCTTCTAAATCAAAGTTAAAAACCGTATCCTTTGTTTCACCCGACTCAATAATATCACCAAATGCTCCTACTTTCCTTTTGGTATAATTATAAAGTGTGTAATTCTTTTCCTTTTCATTCCACTTTATCCGACTGGCGATGAGTTTGTATTGCAACTTGTCTTTATCAAATTTCTCCATGGAAAAATTAAAGGCCATTTTTGAAATTTCATTAAAGTTACTCACAAAAATATATTCGTCTTTACTGATTTGTCGAAACACATCCGTATTGTCTCGCATCTCACTTTGACCACCACCGATAAGATAGGTATACCTAAAGTTTTTAAAACCCGCACTAGCACTTGGAACTAAAAAAACACTCATTATCAAGGCAAAAACAGATACTATAGTTGCTCCTATAATATAAGGACGTAAAAATCTTGTAAAAGAAATTCCCGAACTTAAAATGGCAATAATCTCAGTATTATTGGCTAATTTGGAAGTAAACCAAATTACCGATAAGAACAGAAAAATAGGAAATAATAAATTGGCAAAATAAATGGTAAAGTCCAAATAATAACGAGCAATACTGGCAAAAGGCACTTTATTCTCAATCATTCTATTGACTTTTTCAGACACGTCAATCACTATCCCAATAGGAATAAACATCAGCAACATTACAGTGAATGTTCCTAAGTAGCGTTTGAGAATGTATTTGTCGAGTATAGTTAACATTAATAAAGTTTATGGTTTATGGTTTATTGTTCATGGTTCAACAACAAACCACAAACTAAAAACTACAAACAATTAAAGACGTTGACTCATTTGTTTCACCATCATATCTTTCCAAGTTCTGAAATCTCCTGCTAAGATATGTTTTCTTGCCTCACGAACCAACCACATATAAAACCCCAAGTTGTGAATGGTAGCTATTTGTTTCCCCAAATATTCATTAGCAGCAAACAAATGACGCAAATACGCTTTCGTATATTCGGTATCCACAAAAGTGTGTCCCATTTCATCTACTGGAGAAAAGTCATCTTCCCACTTTTTATTTTTAATATTAATAGTACCATGTGCCGTAAACAGCATTCCGTTACGAGCATTTCGTGTAGGCATCACACAATCAAACATATCAATTCCTAGAGCAATATTTTCTAAAATATTAATTGGAGTTCCAACACCCATTAGATAACGTGGTTTGTCCTGAGGCAAAATAGCCGTAACTACTTCGGTCATGGCATACATTTCTTCGGCAGGTTCACCTACAGATAATCCTCCAATAGCATTACCTTCTGCTCCAGCATTGGCAATATATTCCGCCGATTGTTGACGCAAATCTTTATAAGTACTTCCTTGAACGATTGGGAAAAAAGTTTGGTCGTAACCATATTTTGTTGGCACTTTTTCCAAATGATTAATGCAACGATCCAACCATCGATGGGTCATTTTCATCGATTTTTGTGCATAACGATAATCACAAGGATACGGCGTACACTCGTCAAATGCCATGATGATATCCGCACCAATGGTACGCTGAATTTCCATAACGTTTTCGGGAGTGAACACATGATACGAACCATCAATATGTGATTTGAATTTTACTCCTTCTTCTTTAATTTTTCTATTGGCCGAAAGAGAATACACTTGGTAACCACCACTATCGGTTAAAATATTTCTATCCCAATTCATGAACTTGTGCAAACCACCGGCTTTTTCCAAAATTTCAGTTTGCGGACGCAAGTATAAATGATAAGTATTTCCAAGAATAATATCGGGATTAATTTCTTCTTTCAATTCACGCTGATGCACTCCTTTTACCGAAGCAACGGTGCCAACAGGCATGAATATAGGGGTTTCAATCACACCATGATCCGTAATAATACTTCCGGCACGGGCACTTGAATTTGGGTCTTTGGCTAGTAAATCAAATTTCATATAGGTATTTTATTCCCAATGTTTCGGGACGGCAAAGATAAAAGAATTGTGAATTGGGTTTTGTGAATTATGATTTTATTTAACAAGTTGTATTTTATTCTACAATTTAAAATCTCTTTAAAGTACCTCTTTTTATAGCAAAAACCGAAATCATTATTGAAAATGATAAAATTAATGTGTTATTTTTGAAATCTAATAATCAGTACCAATATGATCAAGCGAAGTCTGGCACTAGCGTTTTTATTGCTTTATTTATTTTCGACAACTGAATTTCATGAGTTGTTGAGACTTCCAGCCGTGTTTGAACATTTCGATAGTCATAAGAAAGAAACTCCAACTATTTCCCTTTGGGAATTTTTATGCATCCATTATGCCCATGGAGAAGTACAAGATGATGATTATGACAATGACATGAAACTGCCTTTCAAAACTCATGATGGTTGTAATAGTCAAAATTTTGTTTCATTAATCCCCGAACAAAAATACAGTTTGGCAAAGATTAATCCTTCAATAAGTAGAAAGCACACACATAAATATCAAGCTGAATTTACTATCAGTATCTATTTAAATACTATTTGGCAACCTCCAAAACTTTGTTAGTTTATTTTTTTCTAAAAATCCGTAAATACCTCTTTGTTTGCGGATTTATAGTTTTCAAATTCAAATTAACTAACATGTATCTCTATGCTAAATAAAATTATAGCGTTCTCCATCAATAATAAACTGATTGTTGGACTTATGGTAGTTGCCTTAGTGGGTTATGGCATTTATCAAACTACTAAATTACCCATTGACGCTGTGCCTGATATTACTGATAATCAGGTGCAAGTCATTACAATAGCACCTTCATTTGGTGCGACCGATATTGAAAGATTGGTCACTTTCCCAATTGAACAAGCCAATAATAATATTTCTGGATTAAAAGAAATAAGAAGTTTTTCCCGATTTGGATTATCATTAGTAACTATTGTTTTTGATGATGAAACAGATATTTATTGGGCAAGACAACAAGTGGCAGAGCGATTACAAAAAGTACAAACCGAAATCCCTCAAGGTATTGGAGTTCCAGAACTTGGACCCGTTTCTACAGGTCTTGGCGAAATTTACCAGTATGTAGTTCGTCCAAAAAAAGGATATGAAAAAAAATACGATGAAACCGAATTAAGAACCATTCAGGATTGGATTGTCAGAAGACAATTGCTCGGTGTTAAAGGTGTTGCCGAAGTAAGTAGTTTTGGCGGAAAATTAAAACAATATGAAATTGCTGTAAATCCAAATAAATTACAATCCTATGGACTAACCATTAGTGATATCTTTTCGGCTGTTGAAAAGAACAACCAAAATACTGGCGGTTCTTACATAGAAAAAGGAGCAACTTCATTATTTATAAGAAGCGAAGGGCTGATTGGTACTGTAGAAGATATTTCAAATATTGCCATAAAATCCACTCCTACAGGAACACCATTATTTCTTAGAGATGTGGCAGAAGTAAAAATAGGTTTTGCCACACGATATGGAGCAATGACCTATAACGACGAAGGCGAAGTTGCTGGCGCTGTGGTCATGATGCTTAAAGGAGCCAACAGTAGCGATGTCATAAAAAATGTAAAAGAACGTATAGTCCAAATTCAAAAAACACTACCCGAAGGTGTAGTTATTGAGCCGTTTCTTGACCGAACCAAAATGGTTAACAATGCCATTGGAACGGTAGAAAAAAACTTATTAGAAGGAGCATTAATTGTAATTTTTGTTTTAGTCCTCTTCCTTGGGAATTTAAGAGCAGGATTAATTGTTGCATCGGTTATCCCATTATCCATGTTATTTGCTATTATTCTAATGAATACCTTCGGAGTAAGTGGAAATCTGATGAGTTTAGGAGCATTAGATTTTGGATTAATTGTTGACGGTGCGGTCATTATAGTAGAAGCCGTGATGCACCAATTAACGCATAGTAAAAAATTTAAAACTGTCGAATTACTATCTCAAAAGAAAATGGACAAGGAAGTGGAAAGTTCCGCTAGTAAAATGATGAACAGTGCTGTTTTTGGACAAATCATTATCCTTATCGTGTACCTTCCTATTTTTACTTTAGAAGGCATTGAGGGTAAAATGTTTAAGCCTATGGCACAGACGGTAGCCTTTGCCTTATTGGGAGCTTTCCTTTTATCATTAACCTATATTCCTATGATGAGTGCTTTATTTTTAAGCAAAAAAGTGAAACACAAAGCCAATCTTTCGGATAGAATAATGATTAAAATTGAAATTCAATACCAGCACTTACTGCAAAAAGTACTCAATTATCCAAAAACTATTATCGCTTCTGTGGTAACCTTATTTGTACTAGCCATAATAACCCTTGGCTTTCTCGGAGGTGAATTTATTCCGGCGCTAGAAGAAGGTGACTTTGCCGTTGATACTCGTGTTTTAACGGGAAGTAATTTAACCACTACAATTGAGAGTACACAAAAAGCAGCTCACATCTTGAAAACCCAATTTCCAGAGGTAGAAAAAGTAGTAACAAAAATTGGAAGTGGCGAAGTTCCAACCGATCCTATGCCAATGGAAGCCAGCGATATGATGGTGATTATGAAAGATAAAAGCGAATGGACTTCGGCAGAAACCTTTGATGAAATGGCAGAAAAAATGGGGAAAGCACTAGAGGATGTTCCCGGAATTACTGCAGGATTTCAATATCCAGTTCAAATGCGTTTCAATGAATTGATGACTGGTGCCCGACAAGATGTAGTGTGCAAAATATTTGGAGAAAACTTAGACACATTAGCAGTCTATGCACAAAAATTAGGTAAGATTGTAAATACAATAGAAGGAACACAAAATCTTTTTATTGAACCTATTACAGGATTACCTCAAGTAGTTATTGCGTATAACCGACCAATAATTGCTCAGTACAACCTCAATATTGAAGAAATAAATAAAGTCGTCAATACCGCTTTTGCTGGACAAAGTACGGGATTAGTTTTTGAAGGCGAAAAGCGATTTGATTTGGTTGTTAGATTGAATACCAATCAGCGTAAAGATATTGAAGATGTTAAAAACCTATTAATTCCAACGCCACAAGGAACACAAATTCCACTATCGCAACTGGCTGATGTTGATATCAAAAACGGTCCAAATCAAATTCAACGAGAAGACGCTAAACGAAGAATCGTTGTGGGTTTCAATGTTAGAGGTCGTGATGTGCAAAGCATCGTAACTGAATTACAACAAAAAGCAGATAAATCAATTCAATATCCCACAGGGTATTATACAACCTATGGCGGAGCATTTGAAAACTTGAATAAAGCCAAAGACCGCTTGATGATTGCCGTGCCAGTATCCTTATTGCTGATATTTTTACTGCTCTTTTTTGCATTCAATTCCGTGAAACAAGGCTTGTTGATTTACTCTGCTATTCCACTTTCTGCTATTGGAGGGATTTTCTTTTTAGCACTAAGAGGCATGCCGTTTAGCATCAGTGCTGGCGTTGGATTTATTGCATTATTTGGTGTTGCGGTGCTAAACGGAATTGTATTAATAACGGAATTTAACCAATTAAAATCTGAAGGAATGACCGATTTACACAGAATTGTTATAATGGGTACCAAAGTGCGTTTGCGTCCCGTGTTGATGACTGCTTTTGTAGCATCATTAGGTTTCTTACCTATGGCCATCAGTAATGGCGCTGGTGCCGAAGTACAACGACCATTAGCCACAGTTGTTATTGGTGGATTGATGATTGCCACATTCCTTACGTTGTTTGTACTACCCATTTTATATGTTATTTTTGAAAAAGGAATAAGCTTCAATCCATTCAAAAAAAATAAAACCATAATAATGTTATTGCTATTGCTTTCTTATGTAAACACTAATGCACAAACTCCTATAACATTACAAACCGCATTTGACATAGCTTTAAAAAACAACGCTTCGATAAAAAGTGAAAGTCTCAAAGCCAATTACCAAGAAAAGCTAATCAAGTCGGCTCATAATTTACCAGCTACGAATATCATAGCCGATTATGGTCAAATTAACAGTTATTACAACGATAATCGCATTGGAATTTCACAAACCTTCAACTTCCCCACCATTTATAGCAGACAAAAAAGCTTATTTACGGAAGAATGGAAAACGGCATCATTAACGTTGAAACTGAAAGAAAACGAACTAAAAAAGGTAGTTTCACAAACTTTTTATTCATTAGTCTATTTAAATGAAAAAGAAAAACTACTTCAAAAAAGTGACACCCTATTTGCTGAGTTTTTAAAAAAATCCATGCTTCGATTTAAAAAAGGAGAAAGCAATATTCTTGAAAAAACAACTGCCGAAACCCAACGAGGAAACATAAAATTACAATTAATTCAGTTGCAGCAAGAAAAAGAGGTTTTGAAAAGTCAATTTCAACTGCTTCTGAATTCCGAAACCGAGTATGAACTAAAAACGGAAGATTTAGTATTGACAATAGACAAAACAATCGATAGTACTTTAGTAAAACAACATCCAAATCTGAAAGTTTTAGAGCAACAAAAGAAAGTAAGTTTGGCTACTTCAAAATTAGAAAAGTCAAAATTATTGCCCAGTATTACTTTAGGTTACAACAATGGATCAATTACCGGAACTGGTGCTGATAATGTTTTTTATGATAAATCAGAAAGATTTCAATCAGCACAACTCGGGTTGGGAATTCCTATTTTAGGTGGTTCACAAAAAGCAAAAATGGCAGCAGCAAAAATAGCCGAAGACATCGCCGAAAATGAGTATCAAAAAGAGAAAGCAAGTCTGGAAATGGAATATAAAAATGCCATTGCACAACTGAATATAAATCTGGAAAAACTGGATTATTATGAAAAAACAGGACTGCCAAATGCCAAAATAATTATGGAAACTGCCAATAAACAATTTTATAATGGCGATATAAATTATTTGGACTGGGTAGTATTGACCAACCAAAGCATTGATATCCGAAACAACTATATTGATACTTTAATCAAGCATAGCGATACAATTATTCAACTTAATTACCTTACTTCAAAACAACAATAAAATGCGACATACATTCACTATAATTTTATCATTTCTAATTCTTATTGGATGTAATTCCAAAAAAGAAGAACAAAATGCAGATGCCCAAGTACTAAACAACAATAGGGTTACACTTTCTGATGCGCAATTAAAAAATGCCAATATCGAAACGGGGAAACTCGAAAAAAGGAGTATTTCTTCTACCTTAAAAGTAACGGGAAAAATAGATGTTCCTCCACAAAATATGGTATCAGTCAGCATGCCTTTGGGTGGTTATTTAAAAACAACCAAGCTTTTACCGGGGTTACACTTCGTAAAAGGAGAGATAATTGCCACTATGGAAGACCAACAATATGTGCAACTGCAACAAGAATATTTAACAACCAAATCACGTTTGCATTTTGCTGAAAAAGAATACGAACGCCAAAAAGAGTTAAACCAAAGTCAAGCCAGCAGCGATAAAGTGTATCAACTGGCAGAAACTGAATATAAAACACTGCGAATTACTGCTAGTGCTTTGGCGGAAAAACTACGATTAATCAATGTCAATCCAAATACACTTTCGGAAAAAAACATTTCAAAAAGTGTGAATATTTATGCTCCTATAAATGGATTTGTTTCCAAAGTAAATGTCAATATTGGAAAATATGTAAATCCATCCGATGTGTTATTTGAGTTAATAAATCCTGCCGATATACATTTGAATTTGAAAATATTTGAAAAAGATATTACCAAATTATCCATTGGACAAAAACTCGTGGCCTATACTAACAACCAACCTGAAAAAAAACACCCCTGCGAAATACTTTTGATAAGCAAAGACCTATCAGCAGAGGAACACTCAGCCGATGTGCATTGCCATTTTGAAGATTATGACAAAACATTATTACCCGGAATGTATATGAATGCGGATATTGAAATAAAAAGCAATGATGTCCTAACAATACCGAGTGAAGCTGTAGTCAATTTTGAAGGCAAAGAATATATTTTTATTGTTAACAATAAAAACCAATTTGATATGACTGAAGTTAAGACAGGTAGTGCTGAAAATGGTTTTATAGAAATTTTAGAAAATGAACAGTTTTTAAATAAAATCATCGTAACAAAAGGAGCATACACACTTTTGATGACATTGAAGAACAAAGCAGACGAATAAAACTAAATAGTAACTTGTGTCTTAAATACATTTTAACTCAGCTAGTTTTGAATTTTTATAATTTCAAAGCTTAATCTAGTCGTTGGGTGTAATTAACAGAAATTTCAATTATTGATTTAACAAAAAACACATAGAAAGAAAGACCGGCATAGCCCAATTATTGGGTTCCCATAGTTATGGTTTTCTTGAATTAAGTGAAACGTCTTTCATAATTTACAAAATCTATGTTGCTATGCGGTTGAAAAAAGTTTGGAAATCGAATTACACCCAAAAGGATTAATTGGTTTTTATCAGAAAAACATAAAACTAATTAACACCAATAAATGCTTAAACTAGAAACATCGTATTATTAATAACTTGTGATAAAATCATTTGCCATCCTTTAAAATTAGAATTACTTTTGACGGCATATAATTTTTAACTATTTATAATGTCTAACACACAACACTTACAAGATTTTACAACACAAGTACGAAGAGACATTCTTCGCATGGTACATGCCGTAAACTCGGGACATCCGGGTGGTTCTTTGGGCTGTGCCGAATTTTTCACGGTACTATACCAACACGTATTGAAAAGAAATCCAGGATTTGACATGGATGGTAAAGGCGAAGATGTATTCTTCTTATCAAACGGTCACATTTCTCCAGTTTTCTACAGCGTTTTAGCTCGTAGTGGCTATTTCCCTGTTGCCGAATTGGCTACGTTCAGAAAACTAAACTCACGTTTGCAAGGTCATCCTACTACTCATGATGGCTTACCAGGAGTGCGAATGGCTGCAGGTTCATTAGGTCAAGGATTATCAGTGGCGATTGGAGCGGCACAAGCTAAAAAATTAAATAAGGATACTAATTTAGTTTATGCCCTAACTGGCGACGGCGAATTGCAAGAAGGACAAAACTGGGAAGCCATAATGTATGCTTCGGCTAAAAAAGTAGATAATCTTATTGCCACAGTTGACTTCAACGGACAACAAATTGATGGTGCTACCAATGATGTTTTGAACATGGGTAATCTGAAAGCTAAGTTCGAAGCATTCGATTGGGATGTTTTGGAAGTAACCGAAGGCAATAACATCGAAGCCATTATTGCAGGATTAAATGAAGCAAAAAGCCGAACTGGAAAAGGAAAACCAGTTTGTGTTTTATTGCATACCGTTATGGGTAACGGCGTTGATTTTATGATGCATACTCACGCTTGGCATGGAAAAGCACCAAATGATGAACAATTAGCAATAGGATTGGCACAAAATGCTGAAACTTTAGGAGACTATTAATTGAATGACTAAATTCATAGGCATAGTACTCTTTCTTTTTTGTCAAAATGTTCTTTGTCAAGAATATCATTTTGATAGATTAATACAATACAAGGAAACAAGTGTTGCCTTTACTGGAAATCGTTTAGTTACTGTGTTGTTTAATTCAAATAATACATCCTATTATTTTGTTAATCGGAATTGGAATGATGAATTAGATGCTTACTTGGTAGATAACAATTTGAATGTAACCCATGTTTACACTATAGATGATATCAAGAAAAGTAAAGACTACGAATATTTATATTCAAAACGATTCAATCCTGATAACTGTTCCATTGACTGCTCTTGTATTAGCATTGAAGAATCTAAAAATGCTGGACAGTTTTCAAAAATTTTAATGATAAAACATATCAATAAGAAAAAGAAAAAAAAGGAATATGAAATTGAAGTTATATCAAAACCATATGAATTTGCTGTTTTAAAACCATTAATAGAAATACTGCAACATCATTTTTTGTTTTGTGAAGAAATAAAAGTTGATGGATACAGTATCCCAACATGGATAAAATTAAACAAAGGTGGTCAAATAAAATCTGAGCAAAGTTTGGTGTTAGATAATGCTATCGATGTCAATTTTAGCGTAAAGAAAAAAGATTTAGTTTTCAGAGAATAATGATATGAGGAAGCTATTTTTAGTGCTGTTTTTGGGTTTTGGTCTTGCTACATATAGTCAGGAATATAGTTTTGATAGTTTTTATGAGTACAAAAGCAATAAAAATAACGTTATTTTCTTTTTTGTCAATTCGTTAGATAGCAATTATTTTTTTTATGGCTATAGTAATTCAGATGGGATTACAGGTTACATACATGATTTAAAAAAAAATGAATCTCATCATTATAATTTAACCAATTTAAATGATATAGTAACTTTTGATTACATAGATTCTAGAAAATATAGTAGTTATTACCCTTTCGCTTTTAATAAAAAAATTAAATATGAATATTCATCAATTGAAATAGATAGTAGTACTAACAAACTAAAAATTGAGAAGTTTAAACAAAGTAAAAAGAGAAAAAATTTAGGATTTTATGAATTACAATACCAGAAGAATGATTATATATTTCATGACTCTGTTTTAAAATTTTACTCTCATGGTTTTTTTGATAATAGAGATTTAGAATTTACTAATAACAGATTACCTACATCAATAACTTTTAACCGTTATGATAACTATTATGGGAAGTTAACATTAACAAAAAAAGGAAAAATAAACACAACACTTAAAATAAATAAAATTAACTACAAACAATGAAAAAATATACCAACACAGGAAGTAAAGATACCCGTTCAGGGTTTGGTGCAGGAATGACCGAACTAGGACAAAAAAATGAAAACGTTGTGGCGCTTTGTGCCGACTTAATCGGCTCATTAAAGTTTGACGATTTCAAGAAAAACCATCCAGAACGCTTTTTCCAAATCGGAATTGCAGAAGCCAATATGATTGGAATTGCAGCAGGTTTAACCATTGGTGGAAAAATTCCATTTACGGGAACATTTGCCAACTTTTCAACTGGAAGAGTATACGACCAAATTCGCCAATCAGTAGCCTATTCTGATAAGAATGTAAAGATATGTGCTTCGCATGCTGGTTTAACACTAGGTGAAGATGGTGCTACACACCAAATTCTAGAAGACATTGGTTTAATGAAAATGTTACCTGGAATGACAGTAATTAACACTTGTGATTACAACCAAACCAAAGCAGCAACTATTGCTCTAGCCGATCATCACGGTCCGGCCTATTTGCGTTTTGGTCGTCCAGTAGTACCTAACTTCACTCCTGCCGATGAACCTTTTGTCATTGGAAAAGCAATCTTACTAAATGAAGGAACCGATGTTACTATCGTAGCTACAGGACATTTAGTATGGGAAGCATTAATTGCAGCAGAAGCTTTGGAAGCCAAAGGCATTTCTGCCGAAGTCATCAACATTCACACTATTAAACCATTGGACGATGCTGCCATTTTAAAATCAGTAGCTAAAACAGGTTGCGTGGTAACGGCTGAAGAACATAATATCTTAGGTGGATTAGGCGAAAGTGTAGCTAGAGTTTTAGCGTTGAATAATCCAAAACCACAAGAGTTTGTAGCGGTAAACGATAGCTTTGGCGAAAGTGGAACACCAGAACAATTGATGGAAAAATACAAGCTCAACCATCAAGCAATTGTGGAAGCTGTGGAAAAAGTGATTATAAGAAAGTAAGGTAATTTGCAATACTAAAAAAGTCCAGATGTATGTCTGGACTTTTTTTATGGATGATATATTTTAATGGCAAACATTTGAAAGATGTTTCTTCTTCCCATCACTACAGGTTGGAATTAAAGCGAAAGGAAAAGGTTCATTCGTCAATGGATTTTTGATTTCACTTTTAGTAGTAAATAAATCATCATCGTCATCAAAGTCTAAAAAGTCTGGTTTTTCATCACCATCTGTGTCATCTGGATTTACTACATCTTTAGCTAAAACATTCATATAACCATCAGGAATACCATTGATGATAGTAACAGTACCATCAGCATTTACAACTGAAGTGGCGATATCTTCTTGAAAAGAAGAAATGCCATCATTATCTTGATCGGTTCTTTGTATTTCATATAATTTAAAAGAAAAAATCAGAGGCGAATAAGAAGGAATGGAGGATGGCGAAGCAGAATAATAAGCCAATCCTGATGGAATAAACATAACGCCAGCACCAAAGTCAAAATAAGAAACTGTCCCATCTGGATTTCCTGTATAAGATCCTGTTTTAAAAAGCGGAAAAATTTCGCTCCATCCTTTAATAACCCCTGTCAAATTAAAATAAGTTTGAGGGTTTATCGACTCTTCAAATTGAGTTGATTTGATAGTTTTAACCTCAACTTCATCAACAGTTTCGGTACTGGTGTAAATATATTCACCACGATAGGAAGTCAACACTTGATCAACATTACAAGGTGATTTACTATTTGGTCCCGAACCTTGTCTGAGTTGCAAGTAATATATTTTATAAACAATATCGTTTTGTAGAACCAATCGTGTTTGCAACGGATACTCAGTTTGATCCCATATAGAAGTTTGTGTTCCTCCTTCTGGAATTAAGGTATAGGTAACACTTTGATCGTCGGTAGCACCCGGATTATTGACAACTTCCATATAATGTGTCTGAAGATATTCCTCGATAGCGGCTATATCTTTCACATACTGCTCAGAATAATCACGCAATGGTGGTGTATTGGTATCGTTTGGATTACAAGAAACTATGGCCATACATAAAATTACAAGTACAACGATTTTATTAAAAATATTCATTTTTGTTTAATTTTTAAGCCCGCAAGATACAATATTGATTTATTTTTGTAAACTATTTAACGTTGATTTTGGAAAAAAATGAGAGTGGATAAATATTTATGGTGCATACGCTATTACAAGACTAGAAACATGGTCACCGAGGCCTGCAGAAAAAATCATATCACGGTCAATGGACAAGTAGCCAAGGCATCGAGAGAAGTTTTTCCAACAGATAAAGTGACCTTTAGAAAAGACCAAATCACCTATGAAATAACCGTATTGGATATTCCTGCCAATCGTGTGGGTGCAAAACTAGTAGATATCTACAGGAAAGACAACACACCTCCTGAAACTTTCGCCCATTTAGAATTACTCAAACTATCCAAAGAACACTATCGTAAAACGGGCACAGGCAGACCTACCAAAAAAGACCGAAGAGATATAGATGACTTTGGTTTGGATGTTGATGTTGAAGGAGAGGAATAGTATTTGAAAACAATACATCTAAAAAAGAATGCATATGATATTTAACAAAAAAATGATATTCAATATATTATTTTTTTAGTTACTACTTTTTCATTTTCTGATTCAATTTTTATAAGTAATACTTGTTGCGTTGTAGGTAAATTGGTAAACACCGTTTGAGTATTTCCTATCTGTATTTTTTCAGCAATTAGTCTACCTCTCATATCAAAAATTTTTACATTTTTCATATTAATACTACCTGTATTGATATTTAAACCAAATAGATCTTTGTAAACCACGACACTATTTTCATCAAATATAGAATTATTATTGCCTAGCGTCTGATTTGTATACCTAAGTATAAATCGACTCTCAAAGGTGCCACTCACCGTAGTAAAAGTGTAAGCAGCTGCTTTTAAATCATGAATAAGTCCCAGCAGGGTATCTTCTAAATAGATATTTTGGGTTTGGAATAAACCATCAAAATTGGTTAAGGCAATGGTATAATTTCCATTGCTAGTAGATTTAAAACCTAATGGCAGCATCTCATTTACATCAAATGGCATTGGTCGACCCTGAATACTAAGTTTTGTATTATCAGCCATAGTATAAAGCGTTATGGCATTACCTACATCCACCATTTCACCATCGTATAATCGGTCTAGACTTGTAGTAGCCCCATCTGTATATCCTATTAATACTTGCTTGTATGCACCAGAAGTATTATAAATATCCAACCAATAACGGTGTTTTTCAGGTTCACTAACCGAAGAAGTCGTGTTGGATGCCATTCTAAAGAATTGGTTGTTATTGCCCGCAATCCTCATGCTGTTTTTAAAGGTGGCCGTTCCTGTATTCAATCCTTTAATAAAAAATCCTTGACCAGAAGCTATTTTTCCGTTAGGTATGGTGCTTGCACCAGAAGTAGCAGCAGAACCCGTCCCAACGCCACCCATATAATTATATACTGCATAATCGCTACCTGTATAGTTATTTGCCGTTATTGGAGTGTAGTGTGTCCATAAATAAATAGTACCACTCAACGTTGTTGAATTACTCGGGTCTGTTATTAAAGCATCTGCAGAAAGTGCACTAGGATAGGGATTACCTAACAAGTTTAATTGATTGCCTCCACCTACAACAGGTATTGATATAGTTCCTGTATTTGGTACACCTATAAATGGTGCTGTATATAAAGCAGGAACAGAAGTATTGTAATTAAAAGGAGCTCTAATGATGTAACCTTTCCCAGGGGTCATTGCTGTGATTGAATTAACCCACTGCCAATTGTTGATAGAAGAGTTGAACTCATAATAAAAATCTGATGGAGTTAACGGTGAGACATTAAACAATGTTTGGGGAGAAACAGGTGATGACCAATAGGTGTAATCAAACTTAAGAATAGGTGTTGTAGTTCTATTATAGGTTATATTTCCAGAATTGGTAAAAGGAACACCCACATTATTTAAAGAATTTACCTGTACTAAACTGGCGTTATTTTGAAAGGTAAGAGAACCACCTGTAACTTTAACATCATTTTGTACGGTTAAAGTGTGAGCCGAATTTATCGTTACAGCACCCGATAATACCTCTACAGAACAGGCATTAATATCAAATGTAGAACTGAAATTTCCACTAAACACAGCTCTTGTTGTAGCTGTTGGAGAACCATTACTCCATGTTGTTCCATCCCACGTGGTGGAAGGAAAACTAACTAAAACAAAATTAGAATATACCACAGGGCATGTTCCTGTTTGAAGAACTACTCTAAAATAGCGATCACCAATATAAGTTCCAATTTGAGTTGGTATGAGTGTAGTCGTGGTATTGGCTATTGCTGTCAATCCTGTTGTAAAAGCAGAATCTGTT
Organism: Flavobacterium sp. RSB2_4_14; assembly: GCF_051547085.1. NCBI lineage: Bacteria > Pseudomonadati > Bacteroidota > Flavobacteriia > Flavobacteriales > Flavobacteriaceae > Flavobacterium > Flavobacterium sp. RSB2_4_14. Next base: position 44,327 of record NZ_JBPTTL010000003.1, on the reverse strand, counting down.
GCATATTCCCATCGAACTATAGTGCCTGTAGCACCCACCAAAGTTAATGGAAGTGGAGCCCAACCAGCGCAAACTGTTTGACTACTAGATAATAAACCTAGCGACACTCCGGGTATAACACTTATAGTTGATGTACTACTTACAGAACAACCATTAGAACCGACAACACTCCCTGTATATGTTGTAGTATTATTTGGCTTGGCATAAACTGTTGCTGTTGGTGTTCCTGTAATATATGGGATAGTAGCAGCAGAGTCGACATATAATTCAGTCGGAGGTAACCAACTTACTTCAAGAGCAAGATTACCAGTTATTGCTACATTATCAATAGCCCAACCATAATCCCATGTAGCTTCATAAATGAATCTAATTTTAACATTAGAATTACCTACTAAACTATTTAAACTGACTGTAGCATTTACAAATGAAGTGAATCCCCCTTGAGTACCATTAAAAACAATTAATGTTGTCCATGTACTACCCCCATCAACACTAGTTTCAACTTGTGATTTGTTACCACCTATATACCTTAAATAATGCCAAAAATTTAATGAAGCAGTTGTATAACCTGCTAAATTAAATGAAGGTGATATTAATTGAGTTATTGTTCTATTGGTACCCGGACTACCTGAAGCATCAGAATTTGAAAAATAAAATTGAGTATTATCATTACTTCTCATATTGACAAGATTCCAATATGTAGACGTATAATTATAAGGACTTTGTCTCAATGTCCATGCTGTTGCTAAAACATTCCCTCCTATAGAAGAATTAACTGTTATCCAATTATTTGTAGATGAATTGAAATTTTCGCTATATATTGTTACAGGTGTTGATAATGCTAAAGAAGCTGTTAAAGTTTGTACTGCTCCTTCACAAATACTAACAGTCGATGGAACAATTGTTATAGCGGGTGGTAATGGCCTTACGGTAACTGTTAGAGAGATTACAGAAGTACATAAACTACCTGCAGATTGTGAAGCGGTAAAGCTATAAACTGTTGTTGTTGTAGGATTAAATGTAAAACCAGTAGAAATGGTACCATTAATTCCAATAGTTGTTGACCAGTTAAAAACATTGTATGCTGAACTTCCAATTACATTTACAACCCCTGTGGTTTCACCACTACAAATAGTTTCTGAAGAAGAACTAAATACTATGACTGGAGCTGCAGATACTGTAGCCGTTACTGGCGTTAATAATGAACGACAAATATTTGAAAACTTCCAATTATAAGCATACAAGTAATAAGTTCCATCATAGCCATTTCCTGTGATGTTGGCAATAGAAGAAGTATAGGGATAAATAGCGTTGTCAATATTAACCACCAAACCTCCCACAGGTAAGCTATCCATGTAAAGAAGATAATTCCCCGAATCCAAATCAACATTTAAAGAAATTGTTTGTGCTGTGTTCCCACCTGCAACATTAGTTATGTATGAATAAGTGGCAATTATAGCATTAGAAGAGTTCCGAATAGTTATTACCCCATTTTGACCTGAAATCATTGGATAAATATCAACCGATTGCAAATTTGTAGTAGCAGTAACTGAAAAAGTTATGAAAGTCTGTGTTTGAAGAACTCCGAACGAACCTCCAGCATCTGTAGGTGAACTAGGTCCTGCTAGTATTAGACCACCCGGAGCTTTAGATTGAGCATAATAAGTAGTATTTGAGAATAAAATAGGCGTTACAAAATTAGTTCCAGTTCCAACCAAATTTGTTCCGGATGCATCAGAAAACCAATCTATAGTTGAACCAGGGTTTGAAGAGGCTACTAATGTAGTTGTCCCTCCTGAACAAAGTGTTCCATTAATAACAGTTAATAAGGATGATGTTGAACAATCAGTACTAAAGGATTGTACTAAACTCCAGACACTTTTATCGATTGGACTACAATCACCTCTAATCCAAACATAATATAAAGTAGCTGGGGTCAAACCAGTTATTGAAGCTGTTAGCACTCCTGCTCCTACTGAACCTGTAGGTGTAACGGTATCACTTGGCGTAGTATTTGAAGTGCTCAAATAATACTGGTATCCGACGGCTGGAGGTGGAATAGATGCTTCCCAAGAAATACTGACAGTAGTACTGCCTACTGAAGCGACAGCAACATTGAATGGTTCAAAACAAGTGGGTGAGACAATAATACTGATATCATCTATCACAATCTTACTTTGATTAGAAAAACTATACCCTTGAAAACCTAAGTAAAATACTTCATTGGTAACAGGAGTAAAATCTACTATTGCAGTTTGGTATACAGTATTGATAAGATTAGGAAAATCCAATAAAGTATTATTCATTTCAGCTTCAGAAGCACCTGTACCTAAACGTACTTTGAGATTTTCAGCAAATAGCCCTGCGCCTTGAGTATTGTATTTGAATTTTAATCGATAGGTAACTCCTATTATCAAATTGAGTCCGGGAGTAAAAAACCAATCGTTGCTATCAGACACGGTATTTGTAGCCAAATGAATGGCGTTCGGTGTGGAAGCTGCTAATGAATTTTGTACTTGCCATACTATACTATCTGAATTACTATTGGTTACGGTAAAACACGTTGGTATCGAATTAACTGGTGTTGTATCAAAATTTTGAAAATAGGGAATTGGAAAAGCACCACATGTAGTTGTTACAGTTACAGCGCTACTATTAACAGAACATGAAATACCAACGGCTCTTACCCTAAAATAATAAGTGACCAAAGGATTTAAACCAGCTAATATGGCACTGACTGCTCCTCCTGTTGAAAAATTAGTATAGGCAGGAAGTGTAGCGGTGAAGGTACTATTGGTAGCAATATCAAGTTGATAATCTGAAGCTCCAGCAACAGTATTCCATGAAGCTACAAAAGAGTTTCCTTGTACTGAAGACGCTATAACTCCGGTCGGTGCAGTAATACAAGTTGTCTTTGAAGCGGTAATCATGGAACTTAGATTATAAATAGGTCCGCTCAAACAACCTGCATTATAGGGTATAACCCAATAATAGTAGGTAGTATTAGGAGACAGGGAAGTCTGGAGAAACGAAGTAGCATTTGAGGTGCTAATCACAGTATAAACACCTGATATAATATCATTAACGGCCCAATAGGTACGATTAGGAATTATCAGTCCAGTTGGTGGCGTATTCGTAGTACTCCTTAATATTAAATAATTAGTAGGTGCAGTAGTGGCCGGTGTAAAACTATTGCCTACAAAACTTGTAGAATTAACATTTGAATTTCCGACCAACAAATTGGAAGGAATTCCTGTAGGTGATAAACAATTCGTAGATGGTGTATAGGAATATTTGAGACCATTATTAGGATACTCAGTAATACTTGTACGAACCGTATTGGAGTTGGCTGTACCTAAAACCGTTCTTCCAAACCATGTAGAATTTGTATTTGTTCCTGATTGAAATCTGTTATTAATATTTCCTTGAAGAAAATCATTGCTTACGCCACGAATACCTACTTGAGCATTAAAAACAGAAGGGTTACTTGGAGCACAAAGACCATAAGATAGTTCAATAACATTTGAGGTTTCCAGTAATCGTATTTGAAAATTAAAGTTTCCAGTCATTGGTTTTCTCCTCGCATTGGACCATTGTACAACAAAAATCCTATTTGGAGCAGTACCAATTGTACTGTAAACAATATTATCTGTTGAAGAAGTAGAATTAGAAATCAAGTCCATTCCAAGCGCACTTACTGTCCCTCCAGATGTAAATAAAGTTGAAGTACTTAGCGGTAAATAAGTAGTAGGTGAAGGTTGAACAGCACCAAACGATATAAATCCATTAGGATTAATGTAACAATCTGTCTGATTAACTCCATCATACCTAAAAGTAAATCCTATAGGGGCTAATACTGCAGATCCAGAAACATGGTCATCCCATGGTGCTGAATAGGCCACAATTGGAGTTGGAGTTGATAAAGGTGAGTATGAAGTAACCGATTCCGAAAAACCGTAGGTAGCCACTTGGCTAGAAGCAAATTGAGTTACAAGCATTAAAATAAACACCGCAAAAAAAACTAAATTATTCCATTTTGGATGCTTTACATTATTATCGGAGAAGAAGGTATTCATTTTTTACATTTAAAGCATTATAATAAAAAAAAAAAACTATTAACGGATTGAATATAAATTCATTGTAATGTTGAATAAGTTTTTTTCAAGGATGTAAATTTATATGAAAACTTGTTAAAAAAAAGGAATGTTCAAATCTTTTTTTATAATATCGTTAAACGTTTAGAAAACACCGATGATTTAAATAGCGATAATACAATTAGTCTTATATTTTTAATAAAGGTAACTAAGTTCTAAAACATTCTTTAGGATTTGTTTCATCTAAACCTTTCTAATGAAAAATCTTAAATAATAAAATCAGATACAATTTGCTTAAAATTAAAACAAACAATCCTAAGAAATAAAAAATCTATTTTTATCTTTGAAAAAAGTAAATTCATGAGCCAAAACATCATCCTTAATCATCAAGAAATTGAACATAAAATCAGACGAATAGCTTTTCAAATACTAGAGACCTTTGTAGATGATGGTGAAATAATATTGGCTGGGATAGCAGATAATGGGTTTATTTTAGCTCAAAAAGTAGCTTTAGTGTTAAAAGAAATTTCAACCATTGAAGTGATTTTGTGTAAAGTTAAAATTGATAAACAAAATCCGTTTAACCCTATAACCACATCCATTCCAAAAGAAGTGTATAGTAACAAAAGTATCGTACTGGTAGATGATGTTTTAAATTCAGGTACGACATTGATATATGGTGTCAAACATTTTTTAGAAGTGCCAGTAAAGAAATTCAAAACCGTGGTTTTGGTAGACCGAAATCACAAACGATTTCCTGTAAAGGCTGATTTCAAAGGCATTTCACTCTCAACATCCTCAAAGGAACATGTTCATGTAGTTTTTGAAGACAACAACAATTACGCTTATTTAGTTTAGTAATTGACCTATTTCATCGGTTATTTCTTCTGGTGTTTTAGTATCAACATTAATCTTAACCGTAGCTTGATTATAAAAATAGCTTCTATCAAACAGATTTTTGGCAATAAACTTTTTTAATTCATCCTCAGTTTGATTTGCCACTAAGGGTCGTTCGCTCTTAGCCTTTTTCAATCGCTCAAAAATAACTGGTATTGACGCTTGTAAATAGACAGAAAAAACGGCATCACCATTTAGAAAAAGGTGGTTATTAGCGTAACATGGAGTGCCTCCACCAGTACTAATAATGAGTCTTTCATTATTCTCAACCAATTCTTTAAAAACTTCGTGTTCTATTCTTCTAAAATAAATTTCTCCTTTTTGTTGGAATAGCTCCTTGATACTTAAATTCATTTTTTTTTCAATGGTTTTGTCCAAATCCACCCATTTCCACTTCATTTTTATGGCTAACAATTGTGCAATTGTTGTCTTTCCCACAGCCATATAACCTATTAAAATCACTTTCTGCATTACAATAAAACCTTATAAATTAAGCCATTAACACCCTTGGTCAAAAAAAGGTAAATTTATAATAAAATTGCTTTGAAATATAAATAATAAGGCCTTATATTTGCACCCGCATTCAAGAAAAGAAAAAGACTCGATAGCTCAGTTGGTAGAGCACATCACTTTTAATGATGGGGTCCTGGGTTCGAGCCCCAGTCGGGTCACATTTTTTTTCTAGAATACGGTTAAGACTCGATAGCTCAGTTGGTAGAGCACATCACTTTTAATGATGGGGTCCTGGGTTCGAGCCCCAGTCGGGTCACACAAATTTTAAAGACGTTGCCATGCAACGTCTTTACTTTTTTTGGCCACGTGGAGAAATTGGTAGACTTGCCATCTTGAGGGGGTGGTGTTCGAAAGGACGTGTGGGTTCGAATCCCATCGTGGTCACATTAAACGCCTATTTAAAGGTGTTAGCAAAGGTTTTAGTCAACATTTAGTCCATATAATTAAATGTTTATTAAAACCTTTTCATTTAAAGTACTTTTATTATCTACTTCAACTAAGGACTTAATTAGTGCACCTACTTAATGGCATTATCCTAGATTAGTTTTAAAATTAAACTAAGTCAAGCTAAAAAAAAACGTTCGATAACGGATTATCAGTGCTTAAGTGCTAAGTAAAAATTACAAATTGATTGACCTTTATTATTTTTTATAAAGTTTTCATAGTATTTAATTAGTTGTAAACTTATTTTAATTACTTTTGTTCAACTAATTTAATTAAAAGATGAACAATATTAAAAATATTTTTAGTATTAAAGATTTAGAAAATTTATCTGGAATAAAAGCACATACCATAAGGATTTGGGAAAAAAGATATAACGTTTTAGAACCAATGCGAACTGAAACAAATATTAGAACTTATGATTTATCAAATCTTCAAAAGCTTCTAAATATTACTTTATTGCACAATCATGGATATAAAATTTCAAAAATATCACAACTTCCACCAGAGCGCATTCCACAATTAGCTAATGAAATTATATCGGATAAAAGTGTAAAACACCATGCGATTAGTTCGTTTAAAATGGCGATGATGAATTTTGATCACGCTGCATTTTTTAATACTTATAACAACTTATTATCGGAAAAATCATTTAGAGAAGTTTTTTATGACGTTTTCATCCCACTTATACAAGAATTAGGATTCCTTTGGCAGACAGATACAATCTCTCCTGCGCATGAACATTTTATAACGTATCTAATCAAACAAAAGTTACTGACAAATACCGAAAAAATTCAAACCAAGCCACCTACTAAAACTGATCGAATTTTTGTTTTATACCTACCAATGAATGAAATTCATGAATTAGGACTAATGTATTTGAATTATGAGATATTAAGTCTTGGGTATAAAACCATATATTTGGGAGAAAGTGTGCCTATTGACAGCTTGAAAGATTTGAAAAAATATTTTGACAATATTACCTATATCTGTTACACAACGGTAGAACCAGATAAAAACGAAATCAATAACTACATACAAAAACTCAACGAAGAAATTCTCGAAGAAACTTCGAACTTATGGTTTATTGGAAGGATGATTGAAAACATAGACGCAAAATATCTCACACAAAAAAACACTACCTTTACTTCCATAAAAGAATTAGTTGAATACATTGAATAAAAAACTTTTTTATTGTTTAACTTTTTTTTACTTTTGTTGGACAATATGAAAAAGAAAATAAAAATAATTGGTTCAGGATTTTCCTCACTGGCGAGCGCTTGCTATCTTTCCCAACAAGGTCATGAGGTAACAGTTTTTGAAAAAAACCCAACTATTGGTGGTAGAGCCAGGCAGTTGATTAAAGAAGGTTTTACTTTTGATATTGGACCATCTTGGTATTGGATGCCCGATGTTTTTGAGCGTTTCTTCAACGATTTTAATAAAAAACCTTCTGACTATTACGAACTCAGTAAATTATCTCCTGCCTATAAAGTTTTTTTTGGCATAGATGATTTTGTCACTATTTCAGATAATCTTCCAGAAATAATAGAAACATTTGAGTCTATTGAGAAAGGTAGTGGAAAACAATTAGAATCATTCATGAAAGAGGCCAAAAGCAATTATGACATTGCTATTAAAGATTTGGTTTATAGACCAGGTGAATCACCTCTAGAATTGATAACACTTCAAACAGCAACAAAGGTTAATCAGTTTTTTTCTAATATCAGTAAAGACGTTAAAAAGAAATTTAAAAATAAAAAACTCATACAAATTTTAGAGTTTCCTGTACTATTCCTTGGTGCAAAACCCTCAGATACTCCCTCTTTTTATAGTTTCATGAACTATGCTGATTTTGGACTAGGTACATGGCAACCCAAAGACGGAATGTATAGCGTAATTCTGGGTATGGAAAAGTTGGCAAAAGAATTAGGAGTTACTATTCACACTAATTCAGCGGTCGAAAAAATTATAGTGACAAACAAAAAAGCAACAGGCATTGTCATAAATGGAAATACTACAGATGCCGATATTGTTTTAACTGGTGCTGATTATCATCACTCAGAAACATTACTCGATCCTGAATATCGTCAATATTCTGAAAATTATTGGGAGAAGAAAACATTTGCACCTTCCTCTCTCCTATTTTATGTTGGTTTCAATAAAAAACTAAAGAATGTAGTGCATCACAATTTATTTTTTGATGTGGATTTTGATATTCATGCTTCTGATATTTATGATATTCCTAAATGGCCTGACGAACCACTTTTCTATGCTAATTTTACATCTATAACAAATGAAAATCTAGCTCCTGAAGGTTGTGAAAATGGCTTTTTCTTGATACCTATTGCACCAGGAATTGAAGATACAGAAGAGTTGAGAGCACTTTACTTTGAAAAGATTATTTCTAGATTTGAAAAAATCACACAACAAGATGTAAAAAATAATATTATATTTAAGGAATCTTTTTGTGTTAAAGACTTTATTAAAGAGTACAATTCATATAAAGGTAATGCTTACGGAATGGCTAACACGTTGTTACAAACAGCGTTTTTAAGACCAAAATTAAAAAGTAAGAAAGTTAAAAACCTTTATTTTACAGGACAATTAACGGTTCCTGGACCAGGTGTTCCTCCAGCATTAATCTCTGGAAAACTTGTTGCTGAACTTATTGAGAAAAATTTATAATATATGAAATCAATTTTTGACACCATATCTTTCGATTGTAGCAGAAACGTTACCAAGTCTTATAGCACGTCGTTTTCTGCTGCCGTTAAAATGTTAGCACCTAGTATTCGTCAAGATATTTATAACATTTATGGATTTGTTCGTTTTGCTGATGAGATTGTGGATACTTTTCATGATTATAACAAAGAAGTGCTATTTGAAATGTTTGAAAAAGATTTAGCTAGTGCTTTGGAAAACAAAATCAGTTTGAATCCAATTCTGAATTCATTTCAGCACACCGTTCATCGCTACAATATTCCTATGAGTATGATAAATGCCTTTATGAAAAGTATGAAATTGGATTTACACAAGAGCGAATATAAAACTGTTGACGAATACAATGAATACATTTATGGCTCAGCCGATGTGGTTGGACTCATGTGCTTAAAAGTTTTTGTTAATGGCAATGATACCAAGTTTTTAGAACTAGAACAATCTGCTATGAGATTAGGGTCTGCTTTTCAAAAAGTGAATTTCTTGCGAGATTTGAAAGCCGATTACGAAGACTTGAACAGAACGTACTTCCCAAATACTGATTTATCAAAACTTGATGAGCATTCAAAAAATGAAATCATCAAAGAAATTGAAGCTGACTTTCACGCAGGTTTTGAAGGTATTTTAAAATTACCGATGGAAGCAAAATTTGGTGTCTATACTGCTTTTGTTTATTACAAAAAGCTTTTGTCTAAATTAAAGAAAACGCCTTCTACAGAAATTAAAAACACCAGAATTCGCGTTCCCGATTATCAAAAATTTGGACTTATGGCAAAATGTTATGTTAACTACCGTTTAAATTTATTATAAAGATTATGTTACTACAAATTTTAGTTTTTTTTATCACTTTCATCGTCATGGAATTCATGGCATGGTTTACTCATAAATACATTATGCATGGCTTTTTGTGGAGCTTGCATTCCGACCATCACAAAAAAGATCACGACTCATGGTTTGAACGCAATGATGCTTTCTTTATTTTTTATGCAGTGGTAAGTATTGGTTGCTTTTTATTATGGCAAAACGGAATTTTTGAACTAGGTATAGCCGTTGGATTAGGAATTTTTGCCTATGGACTTGCCTATTTTATTGTGCATGATATTTTTATTCACCAACGTTTTAAACTATTCCGAAATGCAAATAATATTTATGCAAAAGGAGTAAGAAGAGCACACAAAATGCATCACAAACATGTTGGTAAAGGAGATGGCGAATGTTTTGGAATGTTATTTGTTCCATTTAAATACTTTAAAAAATAAAAAAAAGTTCCAAACAATGTTTGGAACTTTTTGTTTTAAATAGCATAGGTACTTATTTCATTAAATCTTTCAACGGTGCTAATTGTGCGGTATCAATTTTTGCTTCTTTTAAAACCGAAAGCATCGTCATAATATTGTTTGGATTCATATCATTGCCCAAAATTCTCACTACCGCAAATCCGTTTTCTTTTCTCTTAGCAAATACAACAAACTCGTCGATGTTATCTTCATCGCCTACAAAACTGATGGAAGCTGCGTCTTTTCCTGATCCTACTTTCATCAATTGCTGATAATCTTCGCCTTTCATAATTTGAGTTACCTTTTGGCTTTCTGATTCATAATCTTCCTTATTATTTTTATCTAATTTGAAAGCTAGAATATTCATTTTTTCAAAGGAAGCTAAAGCTGTTTTTTGATCAGCAGACAGTTTTGTTTTATCTACATTCAAAATAGAAGGCGAAACATCCAACACTACAAAATTGTTTTTTTCTGAATTTTCTACAAAATATTTTTGAAGTGTAGGCTCATCATTGCAACTTAGTAATACAAGCGAAGTCAAGATAGCTATTAAAAAAACTAGGATTCTCATGCTTTCTTACTTTTTACCTTTTGAAGCTTTTTTCAAATCATCACCTCCAGGTAATTTCATTTTATCGGTCAAAACAGAAAGTTCTTCCAAATCAAAATTCCCAGTCAGTGACATCAAAACAGTTTCTTCGCTTCCGCTACCTTCTACAAACATTAATAATTCTTTGATTTGCGAATCGGTAGCACCTGATTTTACATAAATCTTCACACTTTTACCTTTTTCATTCACACGCATCAATTCTTCTAATGCTGATGTTTTAACATATTTATCAGAGACAGCTTTCATCTCGTCTGATTTCTTATCGCTTTCAGTTACAAACACTCTCAAATTGTCTAATTTCTTAATCAAATTGACGTATTGTTGTTCTTGTTTGTCTTTTACTTCCATTTTACTCAACAGCGAAAACATTTTCTTGTTGACAATTACTGCAGTAATACCATCTTGTTCTTCAAATTTATCGAAAACAGTTTGTGCAAAAAAAGTGCTTGTCGTTAAAACTAATGCGATAGTAAAAATTAATTTCCTCATGATTTCTTGATTTTTTTTTATTTAAAAATTTTGTCTTTTGATTGTTCGTATTCATTTAAATAGCTCATACCTACAATGCCTTTATTTACACTTTCTGAAATTAAAGCCAATGCCTTTTGCGTTTCTCTAAACGCCACTTCAGGATCATCATAAGTACCTAAATCTTCCGATGTTGGCTGGTTATAATGATTGTATGTAAATAAACCCACGCCAAGTAAAACGACCACAGAAGCTGCAACTGATAACCAAACTGCACTATAACGCTTCTTAGTTTTTAATGGAATCATTGCGGTGAACTGTTCTTGTTTTGCTTGAGTTGCATAACCAAATAATGGTTTGTATTGTTCTAGATGTGGCGCCACATCTGAAGAAGCAAAATAGTCTTTCAACTCTTTTTCTTCGGCAATACTGGTTGCTGCTTCAAAGTATTTCTCTAGTATTTTTTCTATTCTATCCAATGCCATAATGATGTGTTTTTATCATTTTTTCTCTTATCGTTTTTCGTGCTCTTGACAATGCCGTTCTGATGGCTTGTTCGTTCATGTCTAAAATCGTACCAATTTCTGAAAACTCCATTTCTTCGATGTCTCTCATTTGTACGATTAGTTTTTGTTGTTCGGGTAAATCGTTCATTATTTTCTCCACCCAATTCCAAGTGTCTTTATCTTCCACTTTTTGTTGTAAACTCGCTTGACTATCGATGAAATTGCTATGTACAATCGTCATATTACCAGCGCGTTTTGATTTCAGTTGATCCAAACAATAATTCTTGGTCATCGTCATGGCCACAGCTTCGACACTTTTATAACCTTCCAAACTTTCGTTCCTATTCCACAATTTTACCAAAACTTCTTGAGTAGCATCTTGGGCTTCTTCAGTGCTCACGAGTAATCGTTTTGCCATTCGGAAGAGTTTATCCTTAAAAGGATTTACCAATTGCATAAACTCATTTTGGTTCATTGAAGCTATTTTGGTTATTGGTTATACAGTCAAGACGACACACATTTTTATTTGTTACAATCAAAATGTAATTTTAAATCTAAACTTAGTAAATTTACGGTTATTAAAATGAAATACTGCTATGAAAAAAATTGTAAAAACCTTTTTACTGTTATTACTTTTTGCTCTTCCACTAGGTTGTGAAGATATGGATGATAATGCGGTTCCGAGTAATCTTGAGATTAATGACTTCGTATGGAAAGGCATGAATTTATATTATCTATGGCAAGCAGATGTTACCGATTTAGACGATGACCGTTTTGCTAATCAATCGCAGTTGAATGTTTTTCTTGAAACTTTTGATGATCCAACCACACTTTTCAATGCGCTTCGTACTGACACTTCTATCGACAGGTTTAGTGTCATTTTTAGTGATTACAATGTTCTTGAAGGTGTGATTTCGGGAAATACTTTGAACAACGGAATGGATTTTGGATTAAAACATATTAATGGAACTACTAATGTATTTGGTTGGGTTAGATATATTATTCCCAATTCTGATGCTGCTACCAAAGATATTCAGCGCGGTGATATTTTTTATGCGGTCAATGGAATTCCATTGACAGATGATAATTATAGATCCCTTTTACTTAGTAGTACTGAAACCTATACCGTAAATTTAGCTAATTATAGCAGTGATAGTAACGGTTTTGTCACAATTACGCCAAATGGACAATCGGTAACGCTCACAAAAACAGCATTGGCCGAAAATCCAATTTTACTGAGTTCCGTAATTACTCAAAATGAAAAGAAAATTGGCTACTTGATGTATAATGGATTTTATCCTTCTTTTGACAATCAGTTAAATGCTGTTTTTGGGGATTTTATAGCTCAAGGCGTTACACATTTGGTACTCGATTTACGCTACAACTCTGGTGGCTCTGTGAACACGGCAACCAAATTAGCCAGTATGATTACAGGACAATTTACTGGAGAATTATTTGCTCGCCAACAATGGAATGCCAAAGCACAAGCCTATTATGAAGACAATAATCCTGGTTCATTACAAAATAAATTCGTCGGTGGATTGAATAGTTTGAACCTCAACAAAGTATATGTTTTAACCTCTAAAAGTTCGGCTTCTGCAAGTGAATTGGTTATCAATTGTTTGAAACCCTATATTAATGTAGTTCAAATTGGAGATGTTACCACAGGGAAAAATGTAGGTTCGGTTACGCTATATGATTCACCAACTTTTAGAAAAGAAAATGTAAACCCAAACCATAAATACGCCATGCAACCCATAGTATTGAAAATTGTGGACAAAAACGGTTTTGGCGATTACACCGCAGGCATCGCTCCTACTCTTTTATTGCCCGAAAACTTGAACAACATAGGTGTTTTAGGCAATGTGGACGAACCATTATTAAATGCTGCCATCAACCAAATTATCGGTAGTGGAAGAATGTTCCCTCAACTGCCAAGCGTTATAGAACGTGACTTTACCGATGCCAAAGCGATAAATCCATTGAGAACAGAAATGCATGTGGAACTTCCGTAGAAAGATACCAACCAATTCCTGAACCAATAGGCTTGTAACAGCAAAAACTTCCAAAGCATTCTTTGTAGTGTTTTGTTGTAACAATCACTCTAAAAATGAGTTAATCACTTCCAAAATAAGTTAATCACTTCCAAAATGAGTTAATCACTCTTCCAAAATTAGAAAACGAGGCTTTTTACCTCGTCGAAGAGGTTCTGAACTTGCTCGACGAGGTTATTAACCTCAACGATGAGGCTTTTTACTTCTTTGAAGAGGTTATTTGCATCTTCGAAGAAGCTTTTTGCTTGAATGACGAGGTTATTTGCTTGTTCGATGAAGCTTTTTGCTTGTTCGAAGAGGCTTATTGCTTCTTCGAAGAGGTTATTAACTTGGAAGAAGAGGTTATTTGCTTCTTTGAAAAGGAAAATTAATTGTTATATTTGGGGGAAATGTGCTAGATTGTAGCATGTATATACGAGTTAGCAAACAAATCAGATGAATCGTTTTATAATCATATTTTTATTAACTTTTTCGAGTTGTTTCTCTCAAAATGACAAAACTAATGCTTCTTCAAAATCTCGCATAAAATTTCAAAAAAAAGTTTTTAATAATCTTAAAATTGGAGATACAATAAAAATTCCTTTCGGCACACAAACTAACTATGAAAAAGAAGGAAATACAGACTTAATTGTTTACTCAATTTATTCTGATATGAAAAATTATGAATGTATTATCGAAGGAGTAGTATTAAGTAAAAATAAGAAGAATAATGGATATAATATTCAATACAAAATAACAAATATTGATTTATGCAAGTTTGACAAAATTGTGCATTATACTCGAAAAGTTAAAGGATCAGAAATAGTCAACAATATGAAAGAGATGAAAGTTGGCGAAATATTGATTCACAATATTAAATATTATAAATTATTGAATTAATACTTTAGTAACAAAAATTTTGGACGTTCACTGAAAAAAACTATCTTTTATACTATCAAATAATAGTATTAATGAAACCCGATAGCTCGGATTTGTAATCCGTGACCATAAAAAAAGCCAACCTCTCAGTTAGCTTTTCTCCTCAATTAACAAAACAATAGTTAATCAATTACAAAACAATATTTACACCCAACTTAAAATTTCTTCCTCGGGTGGAATAACCTATGTTTTCTGTGAATTCCTCATTCAATATGTTGGTTACTGAACCAAAAAGGGTCAATCGGTTTTTAATCAATTCCTGTTTTATCATGGCATTGAATAATTGATAGGAGCCCAATTTTACTTTGTTCGTGGCGAATGTATTGCCATCAAAAAAAACATCATTTCGTGCATCAAAATACTGGTAACTCACATTGAACAAAGTTCGATTTGTAGGTTGAAAATCAATGCTAGAATTCACTTTATGTTTTGGAATTAAACGATTGAGTGCTTCATCCACTTGGGTAAAAGTATAATTTGCGTTTAATAGTAATGTGTTAGTAATAGCATAACTAAGTCCGGTTTCAATACCTTTGGCTTTGTTTTTTCCATCAATATTGATGTAATAAGCATCAAAAGTATTGGGGTCAAAATAAAAATCAATTGAATTGTTTTGGTCACGGTAAAACCCTACCACATTTAGTTTTAGATTTTTGCGCAACAATTCGGTCTCAAAACCAGCTTCAACGGTGGTATTATCTTCGGGTGTTAAACTCGTATTGCCATATTCGGAATAGAGTTGATATAAACTAGGCGTGATAAAAGCCGTGCTGTAAGAAGCCAAAACCTTTAGAGGAAAAGAAGTTTTAAAATTATAGGACGGATTGAAGTTATACACCCAATTATTTCCATATTCACTATGCACATTCAATCGTGAACCCGCATTGATATTCAATCCAAATTTTGAAGTGTACACTAAAGTTACATATGGATCAACCATGCTGAACTTGGTGTTTTCTCGTTCAAGATTACCAAAAGGTGTTTCGCTAAGCATGTCATGAAACTGATAGTTGATACCTGTTACGAGAAAAAATTCCTCATTGAATTGGTACTTATTAAAAGCATCAACAATAGCACTGCGCGACTCATACAACGAATAATCAGTAGTTGTAGTAAAGCTATTGAACTCATTATAATCTCTGGTAATTTGGTTAAAAGCAGCATTAATATTCAGCTCGCCTTTGTTATATTTATACTTTGGTAAAAATCCAACACGAAATTGCTCCGAACTTGTAGTATTAACAGCAATATCGTTGAAACCAGTATTATCAAAGGTACCATCATAATTATTTTTGATTTTATCATAATTACCAAAGAAATCCAAGGTCAGTTTCTCGGTGGCTTTAAACCCTAATTTTGTCAAAACATTTTGTCGAGAAAAAATATCTTCTTCATAATTTAAACCCGAACTTGGAGCAGCAATTTGTGACATATTTCCAGTTTCGGTGCTATTGAAACCTGCAAAGAAATTTACCTTATCGGCATTCCCATTCACCGAAATTCCTTGATTAAAATCCTGTCCATTATATTTATTATCAAATGCAGTGTTGTTAGAACCAATGTTGATATACGCATTACCTTCCAACGCTTTTTTGGTTGCTTTTTTCAAAGTAATATTGATAACTCCTGTCGCTGCACCAGTTCCATAAAGTGTGCTAGCTGCTCCTTTCATCACCTCAATGCGTTCTACTTGTTCTACTGGCAACAAGCGCAAATCATATTCCAAACTAATTCCCGAAGCATCGGTCACAGGAATACCATCAATCAAAATTAGGATTTGTCTGTTTTTACCACCACGAATGTAATAGCCTAAATTTTTTCCATTTGCCGATTGGTTTCCGTTGATTTCCACTCCAACAACTTGCGATAAAACGGTAGCTAAGTTTTGCCCCGCTTTATTTTCTAAATCGGTAGCCGAAATGACTTCGATTACTTTTCCTGATTTTTCTTTGCTCTGCGCAAATTTGGTGTCAGAAATCACCACTTCGTCTAAAGAATTCACTTTGGTAGAATCCTGTTCTTGTGCATAGGCACAAGTGTTTAGCAAGGCAAGAATAGCCACTGCTCTAACTGTTTTTTTCATTTTTAGTTCAACAATAATTTTAATAATCTAGGGAGAAAAGTATAGAATTTACCCATACCCAAACCTTTTTTCCCGAAAGTTTGTTACTCGATGAAATAAGGCAGGTCTCCTGGCTTGCGTCTTGTTGTTTACCTTCTCATTCCGCCATTTCGGAACAATGGTTTTGCAGATAACAACAAGCTTTTTAGCTTACAGTTGCGGGAACAGCTTTGGTTTTGAACCAAATTCCCTTTTAATGTAATTTTAAAAATTAAAATCACAACCTTAATTCGGTAGCAAATGTAAAGGAATTAAAAGTGAATTTCGTTAAAAATACAATAGTTTATTTTTCTTTCTTTTTTGAAAGTTTGAAAATCAGCCAAATAAACCCAACAAGAAAATGAAGAAAAATAATTCCTCCAATGATGTATATAAAAGTATTAGAATCGCTTCGCATAAATTCTTTTTATGCGAAATTAGGAATTACTAAATTTTGAAACTGCATCAATTGTTACATAAAAGAAAAATAGTAGTAACATTGTTTTACTTTTGCAAAAAATATTTTGATGAAACCCTATTTTTACACTTTGGCACTCGTTTTTATTTCATTTGGTTTTATCCAATGTAAAAATGAAACAAAACCAGCAATAGTAGCATCTCCAAAAAATACTGTGCGTTACGCCAAAGGTTTTTCCATTGAAAATTATAATGGCTATTCGGTTGTAACGGTGAAAAATCCTTGGCCAAATGCCAACAAAAACTACACCTATATTCTAAAAGAAAAAGAGGGTATTATTCCCGATAGTTTGCAAAAAAATAGCATCATTTCAATTCCTATAAAAACTATTGTAGTTACTTCTACAACACATATTCCTTCGCTAGAGATGCTTGATGAAGTAAAAACTTTGGTTGGTTTTCCAAACTTAAATTATATTTCTTCCGAAAAAGTAAGAGCTCGAATTGAAGCCAAAAAAATAACAGAACTAGGTAACAATCAAAGTTTAAATACCGAAGTCTTACTCGACTTGCAACCCGATGTGATTATTGGATATGGCATTGACAACAGCAATCCTACTTTGGACAACTTGCAAAAAAGTGGGTTAAAGGTTATGCTCAATGGCGATTGGAACGAGGAAACACCTCTAGGAAAAGCAGAATGGATTAAGTTTTTTGGCGTTTTATATGGCAAACAAAAAGAAGCTAATGAAATCTTTTCTAAAATTGAAAAGGATTATTTGAATACCATTGAAATTGCCAAGAAAGCAAAAGTTACACCAACCATTTTAGCCGGTGACATGTTTGAAGATCGATGGTATTTACCTAAAGGGACTAGTTGGGGAAGTTTGCTTTTAAAAGAAGCCAAAGGCAACTATTTATGGTCAGACACTAGCGGTACTGGAAGCTTGTCCTTATCCTTTGAAACTGTTTTTGAGAAAGCATCAACTGCTGATATTTGGATTACCTCAGGACAGTTTTCTTCGTTAAAGGAAATGACCGACATGAATTCTCATTATGCCAAATTTGATGCATTCAAGAATAAAAATGTATATTCGTTCAGCGGTAAAAAAGGAAAAACTGGTGGCATTTTGTATTATGAATTAGCTCCAAACAGACCAGACATTGTACTGAAAGATATTGTCAAGATTTTGCATCCTGAATTGTTACCGAGTTACAAACCTTTCTTTTTTGAGAAATTAAAATAGTAAACACTACAATCTTGTCATTCCGAGGCACGAGGAATCTCATAGTTTGAATCATAGTAATGTGATTCCTCCTTCGTCGGAATGACAAAAACTAAAATATAAATGCTTAAAAATAGGAATACAATTCTTTTCTCAATTTTGTCAGTTGCTTTGCTATTGGCTTTGCTATTGAATATCTCATTAGGGCAAGTGAGCATTCCAATGAAAGAGGTTTTTCAAAGTTTGTTTGGAGGTAATGCTTCAAAAGACACTTGGGAATACATCATCGTTAATTTTCGTTTACCAAAAGCTATTACGGCTGTTCTTGTTGGTATCGGACTTTCCATCAGTGGTTTGTTGATGCAAACATTATTCAGAAATCCATTAGCTGGACCTTATGTTTTAGGATTAAGCTCTGGTTCAAGTTTGGGCGTTGCTTTTGTGATTTTAGGAGCTAGTGCTTTACCTGCTTTTTTGTCGCAATTTTTGTTATCGCAATATGGTATTATTTTAGCTTCTTGTATTGGAAGCTTGTTGGTATTATTTTTAATTCTAATTGTTTCTCAGCAATTGAAAGACACCATGTCCATCTTGATTGTGGGATTGATGTTTAGCAGTTTTACAAGTGCTATCGTGAGTGTGTTTACTTATTTCAGTTCAGCCGAACAATTACAGAAATATACTTTTTGGTCTATGGGAAGCATTGGAAATTTGTCTTGGGAAAATATTATGTTGTTGACTACTGCTGTCTTTTTTGGATTGTTGTTGAGTTTACTGTCTTTAAAACCTTTAGACGCATTGTTATTGGGAGAAAACTATGCCAAAAGTATGGGATTGAATATCCAAAAAGCTCGCTACATTATTATTATCGCTACGAGTATTTTAGCCGGAAGTATTACTGCTTTTGCTGGTCCAATTGCTTTTGTTGGCTTAGCGGTTCCACATTTGGCAAAACTGTCTTTCAAAACTAGTAATCACAAAATATTGTTTTTTGGAACAGTGTTAATTGGCGCTATTATCATGCTTTTTTGTGATATGGTTTCGCAAATGCCAGGATTTGATTTCACATTGCCAATCAATGCCATAACCTCTATCATTGGTGCACCAGTTGTTATTTGGTTAATTGTTAGGAAAAAAAGTATTCAATAAAGAGGATTTTAAACACATAAATGAGTTCGAACAAAAAAATACTTTCTACATCAAATTTATCCATTGGTTATACCACCAAGAAGGGGAAAAATACTATTGCATCTGATTTAAACCTAAGTTTGGAAGCAGGAAAACTCATTGCTCTTGTTGGCGCAAATGGTATTGGAAAATCAACTTTATTGCGCACCTTGACGGGAATTCAAAAACCATTAAAAGGAAATGTTTTATTGAACGAAAAAAATATTCACGAATACAACCCATCGAAACTTTCACAAAATTTGAGTTTGGTATTAACAGAAAAATTACCGCCAAGCAACTTAACTGTTTTTGAATTAATCGCTCTTGGCAGACAACCTTACACCAACTGGTATGGAAAGCTCTCGGATGTAGATTACACGGCTATAAATCAAGCAGTTGCACTCACACACATTGAGCATTTACTCGATAAAAAACATTATGAAATCAGTGATGGACAATTGCAAATTGTTTTAATTGCCAGAGCTTTGGCACAAGACACACCGCTAATTATTCTTGATGAACCTACTACGCATTTGGATTTACCTCACAAAGTTTCGGTTTTTAAATTGCTAAAAAAACTATCGCAAGAAACTGATAAATGTATTTTATTTTCTACTCACGATGTGGATTTAGCCATTCAATTGAGTGATGAAATGATTGTGATGACAGAGGAAACTGTGGTACAAGACCAACCTTGCAATTTGATTACTAAAGGCGTTTTCAATTCACTTTTTAAAGATTCGGCTATTACTTTTGATGGCGAAAAAGGGAAGTTTGTTATTTCTTAATTCTTTCCTTCTTTCAACTTTAATCTCTTAATTTCATTTTCGACCAAAACCTCAAAACTATCTACATCAGTACCTTCCGAGTGTATTTCACTTTTATATTGCTCAAATAAAAAATTCTTTCTTTCATAAATATCGTAAGTACAACAAGCACCCAAGAATCCATGGTATTTATTATAAATTACAATTTCTTCATTTTTAAAAACAATTTCTTCTGGCATTATTGGGAATAATAGCATTGACAATAAAATTCCAACCAAAAAAACACCTCCAAAAAGATAACCCAAAAGCATTACTAGAGGTGTAATAAAATAATATGAAAAATAAAAAGTTAATTTTCTAAATGGCTTTAAATGATAAATAAAAAGCATGAAACCAGAAAGATATAAAACAATTTTCAGTGCAAAAATAATAGTTTGGTTTAAACCATAACCTGTTAATTTTTTTATGATAAAATGGATTATCAAAAAGACTAATAAATATAAATGATATTGAGTTAACTTACTTTTCATAACATTATTTCAAACTAATCTGTCTTCTCGCTTCGCCAACCACAAAAGCCACTGAATTAGCAATATTATAACTACGAATTAAACTCGACATTGGAATTTTCAAATGGTTTTCAAATTGATTTAAAACTTCTTCGCTCAAACCCACACTTTCTTTACCAAAGACTAACCAATCGCCATCTTGGTATTCCACTTCATAGATGGATTTTGTAGCACGAGAACTGGTTAAAAAAACTCTGGATTTATCTGGGATTTGTGCCATCCATTCGTCAACTGTTTCGTATTCTGTCCAATCCAAATGCACCCAATAATCCAAACCGGAACGTTTCAAATTCTTATCGGTAATTTCAAATCCGTAGGGTTTTATTAGATGCAATTTACTTTCAGTTCCTACACAAAGGCGACCAATATTTCCGGTGTTATTTGGGATTTCGGGTTCTACTAAAACTATGTTGAGCATGATGATTTAGGTTTAAAAAAAAGTTTCTACTTCTTGTACTTCGCCGACTTTCAATTGCAAATGTATGTCACCTACTCTAATTCTTACTAATCTTAGCGTTGGAAATCCAACGGCAGCAGTCATTTTTCGCACCTGTCGAAATTTCCCTTCGGTTAAGGTTATAGAAACCCAACTCGTTGGTCCATGACGTTCATTACGAATTTTTCTGCCTACACCAATACAATCTGGTAGTTCAAATACCAATTTAGCATCACATTTTTTGGTAACATAACGAATTCCATTGAAACCGATTTCAACTCCATTTATTAACCGTTCAATGGCTTCTTCAGTAATTAAGCCATCAACTTGTGCATAATATTCTTTCTCAACTGACTTACTTCTAACTATTTCACTCATCATTCCATCTGTAGTCAACAGCAGTAATCCTTCCGAATCTTCATCCAAACGACCAATTGCCATTGTTCTTTCGGGAAAATTATGCAATTCGCCAAGCAATCTTTTATTTCGCTTTTTGGCATAAATAAATTGACTTAAAAAGCCGTGAGGTTTGTGAATTAGGAAGTGTTGGTGCATGGAATTTATTTGGAACAAAAATACATTTTTCAAATCCGTAATTTCAATTTAATGCTTATTTTTACAAAAAACATATTACTATAATGACTGATTCTTTATCTGTACTACTCACTTTCATCATTGCCTTAGCCATAGGAATTTTCATTGGTAAAATTATTTTCTCTGCCAATGCAAAATCAGATAAAGCCGGATTGGAAGAAAAACTTAATGGCTTACTGCAACAAATTGAACAGTTCAAATCGCAATTGAATCAAACCATTCAAGAAAGAGAAACTATTCGAACCGAGAAAGAATCGTTAGCCATTCAACTATCCAAAAAAGAAACCGATTTTGACAATCTTTGGGAACGAAACAAAGAGCAAAAAGAAGAAGTAGAAAAACTTCAGGAGAAATTCACCAAAGAATTTGAAAACTTAGCCAACAAAATCTTGGAAGAAAAGACCAATAAGTTCACCGAACAAAACAAAGAAAACCTCAAAAATATACTAACGCCATTGCAAGATAAAATTCAACTTTTTGAAAAGAAAGTAGAAGACACACACAAGGAAAGCATTGATTATCATGCAGCATTGCGTCAACAAATTTTGGGTTTAAAAGACATGAACGAGCAAATGAGCAAAGAAACATTGAACCTTACTAAAGCCTTGAAAGGTGATAGTAAAATGCAAGGCAATTGGGGTGAATTAATTTTGGAAAGAGTATTAGAAAAATCAGGTTTAGAAAAAGGAAGAGAGTATGAAGTCCAACAAAGTTTCACCACAGAGGAAGGCAATCGTGTGTTTCCAGATGTCGTGATTAATTTACCCGATGGCAAGAAAATGATAGTCGATTCAAAAGTAACTTTAACAGCTTATGAACGATACATTAATGAAGAAGATGAAACTGCAAAAACACAACATTTAAAAGAACATGTTATGGCGTTGAAACGTCATGTGGACCAATTGAGTGAAAAGAATTACCATGATTTGTATCAAATGGAAAGTCCCGATTTTGTGTTACTTTTTGTTCCTATTGAATCGGCTTTTGCTTTGGCTTTAAATGAAGATACAACACTTTACAACAAAGCCTTTGAGAAAAATATAATCATTGTTACACCTTCAACATTATTAGCCACTTTGCGAACTATTGACAGCATGTGGACCAATCAAAAACAACAAGAAAATGCGCTTGAAATTGCCAGACAAGCTGGAGCATTGTATGATAAATTTGAAGGTTTTGTAGCTGATTTGGTGAAAGTAGGAAACAAAATAAAAGATTCTAAAACAGAATATGATAATGCTATGAGTAAACTAGTTGATGGCAGTGGCAACCTTATCAATAGAGTTGAAAACTTGAAAAAAATGGGCGCGAAAGCCAAGAAAGCTTTACCCGAAAATATTTTACAAAGAGCCAATAAAGATGAGCAACAATTTTAAAACAGTACAATCCTCAAAAGTTACCATATCGCAATTGATGTTACCTTCCTACACTAATTTTAGTGGTAAAATTCATGGTGGATACATCTTGTCATTACTTGACCAAATTGCCTTTGCTAGTGCTTCTAAATTCTCTGGTCATTACTGTGTAACCGCTTCTGTAGATACTGTTGATTTCTTAAACCCAATAGAAGTTGGTGAGTTAGTAACCATGAAAGCCAGCGTTAATTATGTTGGCAAAAGTTCAATGATTGTTGGCATTCGGGTAGAAGCCGAAAACATACAAACGGGCAAAGTAAAACACTGTAATTCTAGTTACTTTACAATGGTAGCCAAAGACGAAAAGGGAAACAATGTTGAAGTTCCTGGTTTGATTTTGAGTAATGATGATGAATTAAAACGTTTTTGTAACGCTATCAAACAAATAAGTTTAAAAAAGGATAGAAATCACTTTGAAGATATTTTCGATTATCATTCAAAAGAAACCATGAAAAAGCTTAAAAATTATCGTGTTAAATTGGATGATTTTAAAGAATAGTTAAAATATTCTCATGAATGCGTTCCAAATTGTGTTAGTAATTTAATAATTTATAGGTTATTACAAAAAAAATATTATTTTTGGGAAGCATTTAAAATTTTTATGAAAAAACATTACTACCTACTCACTGTTTTACTTTTACTTTTGAGCATTTTTATAGCTTGTACAGATCAAGATGATGAATACACACCCGTTTCACCTGTTGTTGTTGATTTAACACAAGTGCCTTACCCAAAACTATCCGATTACAAATTTTTCGAAGGCGAAATGAAAAATCAAATTCCTTCGTTGAATGTCATTCCTTATGAACCTAGAAGTGTTCTTTTTTCTGATTATGCTCATAAAAAAAGATTTGTATGGATGCCAGACGGAACAACAGCAACATTCAATGGCGATGAAAATATTTTAGAATTACCAGTTGGTGCTGCACTAATCAAAACATTCTACTATGATAATGTGCAACCTAACAATACAACTAGAATTATTGAAACCAGAATAATGATTAGAAAATCAACTGGTTGGATTTTTGCTGAATATGTTTGGAATGCAGAACAAACAGAAGCATTTCTCGATTTAGCTGGTAGCTATACTCCTTTAAGTTGGAAAGATGAAAATAATGTGATTAGAGATGTTAATTACAGAATACCTTCCGAAGTTCAATGTATTGTATGTCATAAAGTTAAAGAAAATGTAGATAATGTTGAAGTTACAGTCTATTCACCAATTGGAATTAAGCCACAAAATTTAAATTTTAACTACAATTATGGTTCGGTTACTAAAAATCAATTAACTAAATGGATTGAACAAGGTTATTTGGAAAACAATTTCACTTTTCCTTCAGCTGAAAATACTGTTGTGGAATATAATGATTCATCTAAACCTTTGGAGCAAAGAGTGCGTTCTTACTTAGATATTAATTGTGCTCATTGTCACAAAGAAAAAGGTCACTGTGATTATAGACCAATGCGATTTGCTTACAGCGAAACAACTGGCACAAACGGACTAACTAATATGGGAGTTTGTGTAAATACTCAGGATATGCAGGATTTCGAACCATCACTTGGTAAAATTGTAACTCCTGGAAATCCAGAAAGATCAATGATGTTTTATAGAATGAACACAACAAACGAAGCATATATGATGCCACTTCATGGCAGATCAATAATACACGAAGAAGGAGTAGCCTTAATTGAAGAATGGATTAACTCTTTATCTGGATGCCCTTAATTAATTTAATAAAATGAAAAAATGAAAAAAATTACACTATTATTTGTATTATTATTTTTAACTCAAATTACAAAAGCACAAGATACTTGTGCTTCGGCACAACCAATTACAGCTGGCACTTATGTCGTAACTGTAATAGATGGAACACAAGTGCCAAATCCTGTATGTGCTGCAAACGGAGCTACACCAGCTACTCGTCCTCCTGCTGGCGAATGGTATTCATATACACCAACACAAAATTACACCGTTACAGTAACTTCTGATTTACAAATAAATAATGGAAAAGACACTCGTTTTCATGTTTATACCGGTGGTTGTGGCGCATTAACTTGTTACAGCGGAGACGATGATGGCGGTGCCATTGGAACTGGCTATTTATCAGTTGCATCGTTTGATGTAACAGCGGGAACAAATTATATTATTGCTTGGGATAATAGATGGTCTTCAACAGGTTTTACTTTTCAATTAATAGAAGCGCCTATAGTAGTTCCTCCACCTACACCTATATCTTATACTTTACAAACAATTAATACAATCAACAGTACTTTCAACTTGTGTGTTGTAGATATGAATGGCGATAAAAAAGATGATATAGTTGGAGTTAGTGCTAATAATTTAAGAGTTCATAATCAAGGAACTGCTGGAACTTTCTCTGTTACCGATTTCCCAATTTCTGGAACAAGTGATATGCCGAACTGGAGCTTAGCAGCAGGAGATTATAACAAAGATGGCTTTAATGACATACTATTAGGAAGTGGTAGTGGACTCACATTTTGGAGATCAAATAGTACAGGTACAGCATATACTAATGTAAATCCATCGGATTATATTTTCTGTCAAAGAACCAATTTTATTGACATTAATAATGACGGAAATTTAGATGCTTTTTCTTGCCATGATGTTGCTCCTAATGTTTATTATTTAAATGATGGACTGGGGAACATGACTTATTATCAGTCTGGAACACCTGGAGCTTATAACCTTGGTGTTACAGCTAGTGGTGGAAATTATGCCTCTTTATGGACAGATTTTGACAATGATGGTGACCGAGATATGTTTATTTCAAAATGTTCAGGTCCACCATGTGAACTTCACAGAAATGATGGTAATGGTGTTTTCACAGATATTTCTGCAGCTGCTGGAATTAACGTTACTCCTATTCAAACATGGTCATCTGCGATTGCTGATTTTGATAATGATGGCGATATGGATATTATAATTACAGCAAGTGCTGGTACTCATAAATTTTTTAGAAATAATCTAGATACAGCAACTGTAGCGTTCACAAATATTACTGCTGGTTCAGGTTGGGATACGAATACTTCTACCAACATTGATAATATAGCTTATGATTTTGATAATGATGGTCGTGTAGATGTGCTCGGTGGAGGAAATAAAATAATGTTCAATCAAGGAAATAACGTTTTTGCACCAGTAAGCTATTCTGGAATTAGTGTTGGAGCGGTAGGCGATTTAAACAACGATGGTTTTCTGGATATTTTAAACGGAAACACTATACGTTATGCCGTTCCTAATGGAAACAATTGGATTAAAATGACATTCCAAGGAATTCAAAGTAATAGCAACGGAATAGGTGCCAGAGTTGAGATTTACGGACCATGGGGAAAACAAATAAGAGATGTTAGAAGTGGTGAAGGTTTCAAATACATGAGTTCACTTAATGTACATTTTGGATTAGGTACTGCTACTACAATTACTCAAGTTATTGTAAGATGGCCATCGGGTGTAGTTGATACTTTTAACAATGTAACTCCAAACCAGACTTTTTCAGTAGTAGAAGGTTCAACGTTAGGTATAAATTCTTTTGAAAGTTCTGTGTTCACCATGTATCCAAATCCTGTGAAAAATAATATTACTATTGCAATAAATACGGCTAATCCTGTTGAATTTACCACTGCAGAAATATATGACTTAACAGGTAGAAGAGTTCAAGTAACAACTGTTATTAATCAAAATGTAGGTGTAGATGCATTAGCTACTGGTACTTATATTTTAAAATTAACAGATACCAACAATAAAAATTACAGTCAAAAATTCATAAAAGAATAATATCTTTATTCTTTTAAAAAAGTCCTCTCAATATCAATATTCGAGAGGACTTTTTTTATAGCTGAACTTTTTCAAATGCATTTAATTTGTCAACATGAAGAATAGTTCTATCTGAATCGCTACTTTTAGAAAACATAGGAGTGAATTTAGCGCCGTAAACAATTTCAGAAAAAGCATAAGAAGTTCTTTTGACTACTGTTGTACTAAACATATCATCAAATACTTTTAAAAAGACAAGTACTTCACCATCAATATTTTCATAATCCTCTTTACTTAAATTGAATAATGGACTGTTTTCCGTTATAGGATGAACTAAAGTCCAACTCAGTGTTAAAGAATTCACTTTGGCCATTTCCAATTCCAAAGAATAAAACTTATTGACTAATTTACCGCCTTCCTCTTGAACCATTCCCAAAGTGATTTTAGCTTCAGCATCTGATAAATTTGTGTTTTTATAAGGTGTAACTCTTAGCATTAGTCCAGTTCCTTTACCAAATGGCGCTACCAAAGCATTTTGTGAAAAAAGTAAGAAAGCAGTAGGTTTACTAAATCTTCCATAAAATAAACCTGTAGCAATGGCAAAACTCAACAATCCAAATAATGCTTCAACTGCAGCAACAAAACTGGCTAAAAAACCACTCGGACTAATATGTCCATAACCTACAGTTGTAAAGGTTTGAATGCTAAAGAAAAATGCTTGTCCATACTTTTCTAGAGTAGAAGTTGCATTTACTCCGTTGAGATGTTCGACACCGACCAAATAATAGATACTTGCAAAAAACAAGTTCACTAAAAAGTAAAACAAAACCACAATAACTAAAAATTTCCAACGCGGAATATTGAGCATTGTATGATACCAACTGATACTATCTAAAAATCCTATTCCTGATTTTTTAACATTAGCTTTACCGCTTTTATTGATAAATCGCCCACCATAACTAGAGGCATTCGATCCAAAACCCGAATTAGATTCAACCTTTGCTTTACTATTTATTTTCTTTAGGAACTGCATAATTTTACATTATAATTTTTTTTCCATCACATAATCATCCATCACATAACCTTCGCCAATATCGATAACTTCCTCAAATCTAATAGAAAACCCAAGCTTTTTATAAAAATGTTGGGCAACATTGTACTTATTCACATTAAGACACAACGCTTCTTGATGCTGTTTTTTTGCTTCAGATTCTATGTACTCAATCAGTAATTTTCCAATTCCCTTTCCTTGTTGATGAGATAAAATATATATTTTATGAATTTTAGTATTATTCGTTTCGCTATAATTGAATTCATAAGATGCAAAGCCGAGCGTAACTCCATCCTCTATTGCCAAAATAAAATGATGCCTTTTGATGTCGGCTTGAATTTGTAATGCTTCAACACTATACATCATTTTCATCATGTAATCCAATTGCGAATTGCTGAGAATGTCACCATAGGCAATTGGCCAAACTTCATGAGCAATAGCTCTTATATCTGTAAAATTATAATCGGTATTATTTACTAATGAAATCATTTTTTGAATGCCGTTTCATATTTTGTAATCCAATCATTTACAGAAACTTTTGTTGCTAATTCTGCTATTAATTCAAAAGGAATGTCATCCATTTTTTTGAAACGAATGCAACTTTTACCCATGTCTAACTTGGTTTTACAATGTTTTAGATATTCAGCCACAAACCATTCTAAAAGACTATTATCGACATAAATCCCCATATGATACAAAGCAATAAAATTCTTTTGCGAAGCCAAATTTATAAAAGGCAAAGGCAATTTTGGGTCACAATGATATCCTTTCGCGTAAATAGAATGAGGAACAACAAAGCCTAACATTCCATAACTCAAAACTTCTTCAAAACCTTCAGGAAGATTGTTTTTCAAAATATTTCGTAGCTTTTGCATAGCTTCTCTCCTATCTTCGGGCAAATTGGAAAGATATTCCTGAGGTGTTAGTGCTTTTGATTGCATTGATGTGTATTTAGTTTCTCAAAAATAGAAATAAATTTAATAGATTTACGAATTGGTTATTTTTACTTTATTATGTCAAAAAGTTCACTCAGAAAAGATAAAACATGTTTAAACTGCCGTTATGTAGTTGAAAACAGATTTTGCCCTAATTGTGGTCAAGAGAATACTGATACTAGAAAAACATTTTATCATTTATTTGTTCATTTCTTCGAAGATTTAACACATTATGAAAATGCATTTTGGAAAACTATAAAAAATTTATTACTCAAACCAGCAGCATTAACCAAAGAATATCTTTCGGGAAAACGCCTTTCCTATTTGGCACCTATTAGACTTTATATTTTCATCAGTTTTGTTACTTTTTTTATCATTGCTGTTTTTCCAAATGAAACTAATTCTGATTTTATAAATATTAATAACAATACTAAAAATAATCTTGGAATTAAAACGAATATAACTGTTGAAAAAGCAAAACTTAAAAAATTAGTCGATGCCAAAGTTATATCTCAAGAGACAGCAGATGAATTGCTTAAAACTGCTATTAAACTCGAAGAAGAAGCCATTATAAAGGAAGAGAAAGACTCAAGTTTTATAGATTTTGGATACAAAACATTTGAAGAGCTTGAAGAACATAAAAATGAAATGGGTCCACTCCAATATGCTCTAAATAAAAAAACAATTCCTATCTATCAAAAATATACTTACACTCAAATTAAAGAAAAGTTTGTAGAATCTGTCATTAGAAATTTTCCAAAAATCTTAATTATCTACATGCCTTTGTTTGCTTTTGTACTGTGGCTATTTCATGGTAAAAAACGTTGGTATTATTTTGATCATGGTATTTTCACCTTGCATTATTTTTCATTTTTATTGCTTATCTATTTATTATTATTCTTGTTTAATAAAATTATAGACTCTTTTGTAGTTAATACAGTTACAAATACAATATCCTCAGTTGTTAATTTTATAGGATACCTTTGGATGATATATTATTTCTTTCCGGCACATCGAAGATTTTATGAAGAATCGAGATTCGTTTCAATTATCAAAACGAGTTCCATGTTTTTCATCAATTTAGTACTAATAAGTATCATAATGATATTTTATATCGTATATTCATTCATTAACATTCATTAAAAATCATGATCAAAAAAGCATTTACGCTATTCCTATTTATTGCTGTTTTTTCTAACTGCACCTCTCAAAAATCAAGTAAAAAAGATGTTGACTCCTCAGACTATTACAAATTCATAATACAAGAGAGTTTAACTACTAATTTAACGATTATCGCTTCCGATGAAATGCAAGGACGCGAAACTGGAACTGAAGGTCAAAAAAAAGCAGGACGTTACATTATCGACTTTTACAAAAAACACGGAATTAGATTTCCAAAAGGAGCAAACGATTATTACCAACCCATTCCAGCTGAATACTTAAATGCACAATACAACGAAAACCTTCCCGATTCTGAAAACATTTGGGCATTTATAGAAGGTTCAGAAAAGCCAGATGAAATTGTAGTGATTTCTGCTCATTACGACCATGTAGGAATAAAAAAAGGCGAGATTTATAATGGTGCAGACGATGACGGTTCAGGAACTGTTGGTATTATGGAAATTGCGGCTGCATTTCAAAAAGCAAAAAATGAAGGTCACGGACCAAAACGCTCTATTCTTATTCTACACGTGACTGGAGAAGAACATGGTTTACACGGCTCACGATATTACTCTGAAAATCCATTATTTCCATTGGCAAATACAGTAGCTGATGTAAATATAGACATGATAGGTCGTCGAGATGAATTTCATAAAGACAGTAATAATTATGTTTATTTAATTGGTTCGGATTACCTATCGACTGATTTATATACTTTGTGCGAAGAAGTAAATAAGAAAAATAATTTGTTAACTATTGATTATAAATACAACGACAAAAAAGACCCAAATCGTTACTACTATCGTTCTGACCATTATAATTTTGCCAAAAATGGAATTCCATCGGTATTTTTATTTAATGGAGTTCATGATGATTACCATAAAGCTACAGACGAAGTTAGCAAAATTGAGTTTGATGCTTTGACCAAAAGAACACAATATGCATTTGCCATTGCTTGGGAAATTGCTAACCGTGAAAAAAGGTTGGTGGTTGATAAAGATGATGCTAAGTAGAAATATTTATAGTATTAAAACAAAAAAAGTCCCGATTTCTCGGGACTTTTGCGTTTTTGGGTGGCTGACCGGGTTCGAACCGGCGACCCTCGGCACCACAAACCAATACTCTAACCAGCTGAGCTACAACCACCATTTTTAACGAGTGCAAATATATTACATTTCTTTTCTTTTGCAAAGAATAATTTTATTTTTTTAAATCAAATTTGATAAGCTATTGACTGCCACATACCTTTCTGTAGTGAAACCTTCAGCATATTCTACGCCTACTAATCGTCCAAAATCCTGAGAGCGATAATGAATACTTTCTAAGAAATTTTTAGTAGCGATTGGCGTTATGGGTTCATTTGAATTTTCAGAATAAAATTGCGAACCATAAGCCAAAATTGACTCTGCTTTCTTATCAATAAAATCACTAATGTCAACTACAAAATCGGGTTCGATATTTTTCCATTGAATATAATGATACACAACTTTTGGTCTCCAAGCTTCTTGCAAAACTCCATCTAGCCTTGTTTCAATTTTTCTCAAACCTGATAAAAAACATGCATCCGAAACCAGCTTACTTCCTTTGCCATGGTCTATGTGTCGGTCTTCAATTGCATTGCAAATCACTATTTCAGGTTGGTATTTTCTAATCATTTCAATGATTTTCAGTTGGTGTGCTTCATCATTTACAAAAAAACCATCACGCATATCAAGATTTTCACGAACGGAAACACCTAGTATTTCGGCAGCAAGTCTTGCCTCGTTATCTCTAATTTCAACAGAACCGCGAGTGCCTAATTCACCACGAGTCAAATCGATGATACCCACTTTTTTCCCTAACGAAACTTCTTTCGCTATTGTTCCACTGCAGCCCAACTCCACATCATCTGGATGCGCACCAAAAGCCAATATGTCTAATTTCATAATCATTTATCTTGTTACAAAAATACAATTTACAGTATACATTTTTTCATTGTCATTGATTTATTCACTGTTTCCAAAAATTCATCCGCTGGAATACTGTCTTTGGTAATGCCACAACCTATAAAAAGTTCAGCAGTATTTTCAACTATCTTCATGCAACGCAAATTAACAAACAAATCAGATTGTTTGGTTCTAAAAGAGGCTAAGTCAATGTTCAACTCTCCCAAAAATCCAGAGTAGTATTCTCTATCATACTGCTCATTTTCTAAAATAAATTCTTTGGCATTTTCTTTTGGCAAACCACATACTGCAGACGTAGGATGTAAAACCGATATGATTTCACCAATTGCTTTTTTGGATTTAGCTGTCGCAGTAACATCCGTTTTGATATGCCACAAATTTCCTGCTTTAACAGAATAAGGGCTTGATACAATCATATCTGTAACTCTTCCTTCTAATCCTGCAGTAATAAAATCAGTAACTAATCGTTGTTCCTGTATTTCCTTTTCGTTCCAATTTATTTTATCCGAATTAGCCACTAATTGTGTTCCAGCTAATGCAACAGTTTGAATTGATTTTTCATTAATTTTTAAAAACTGTTCGGGAGTTGCGCCAAACCACATTCCAATTTTGGGATGGTAAAAACAATAATTAAAAGCAGTTGGATAACTTTGAGTGAGTTTTTTGAATACAGTTTCTAAATCAAAATCATTCAATATGACTGTTTCTTTTCGAGACAAAACCACTTTTTGGAATTGACTATTTTTAATAGCGTTCACTCCTTTTTGAACTAGATCTTCAAAGGCATTTTTGGCTTCATCATCTGTTGAAGAAGCAGTTATTTTTTCAAAATAAAAATCTAAATCGCCAA
Organism: Flavobacterium sp. RSB2_4_14; assembly: GCF_051547085.1. NCBI lineage: Bacteria > Pseudomonadati > Bacteroidota > Flavobacteriia > Flavobacteriales > Flavobacteriaceae > Flavobacterium > Flavobacterium sp. RSB2_4_14. Next base: position 11,418 of record NZ_JBPTTL010000003.1, on the reverse strand, counting down.
CCTTTTCAACTATTACATCCGAATATAATTGAGGAATATAAGGAATTGCAACACTATCAAAAGGAGCAAAAACAAAACCCGTTTCTTTGAAATTTTCTAAAAAATATAAGTGGTCATTCTGTTGAAATAAGCCAACAATTCTATCTGAATTAGGTTTGCAATACAACGCAAAAGGGAGTTGTTGCTCGTGTTGAATTTTGACTTTTATAAATAAATCCGTCATTTAGCGTCGGGGTAAAATCATGTTAGTTAGTTTACAAAGCGAAATAAGCCTATCATTTTCATCGGTAATTTTTATTTCCCAAAGATGAATACTTCTGCCTTGGTGAATAATTTTTGCAGTACAAAATACAGTACCTTCTTTTTTACTTCTCAAATGATTAGCAGAAATTTCAATTCCGCGAACTTCTTGTTTTTCTGTATTGATGAACATGAGTGAAGCTGCACTTCCCACGCTTTCGGCCAAAGCTACGGTTGCACCACCATGTAATAATCCCATAGGTTGATGAACTCTTGAATTTACGGGCATTTTAGCAGTTAAAAATCCTTCGCCAGCATCAATATATTCAATTTCTAAGGTTTGCATCAAAGTATTATCGCACCAGTCATTACAAAGTTGTAATACTTTTTCTCTATCAAATGCCATAGCTTTTTTTTTTGTAAAAATAGTATTTATTTATAAGATACTAAAAGACAATATATGATGAATTGCCCGTTGCTACAATAAAATTGGAATTTCTACGTTATAACTTTAGAATTTTTAAATTCTCAATATATTAGCTACATTTACCAAAATTAAAGATACCAATGCGCAATTTTATTATACTATTTTTAGTTGGTTTAGCCATTTCTGTAAGTTCATGTCGTCAAGATTTTGTTTTTGAGCCAAGCACAGGAGATTTAACTTTTTCAAGAGACACAGTATATTTGGATACCGTTTTTACTAATATTGGTTCAAGTACTTATACCTTGAAAGTTTATAATAAAAGTAGCAAAGACATCAAAATCCCAACTATTCAAATGGGTAAAGGATTAAATTCTAAATACCGTATGACAATTGACGGAATGATGGGCGAAAGCAATAGAATTTTTCATGATGTAGAATTGCTAGCCAAAGACAGCATGTATATTTTTATTGAAGTTACTTCAGATGTTGCAGATGCCAATCCAACCGATTTCCTTTATACTGACCAAATCCAATTTGACAGCGGCGAGAATTTCCAAAAAGTAGAATTAGTAACCTTAATTCAAGATGCCTATTTTATATTTCCAAACAGAGAAAATGGCATCTATGAAACCATTCCAATTGGTTTTGACGAAGACAATAATGTAGTGGAAACGCAAGGAAGAAATTTAAATCACAATCATCCCGATAATGGAGATGAATATACTTTTAATACCGACAAACCCTATGTCGTCTATGGGTATGCGAGTGTGCCCAATGGGGAAACATTGACTATTCCTGGTGGTGCAAGAGTTCATTTCCATGCCGACTCAGGTATTGTGGTTCAAGAAGGTGCCACTTTAGAAGTGAATGGAAGTATTTCAAATACAGCTGCTCTTGAAAACGAAGTAATTTTTGAAGGTGACAGATTAGAACCTGGTTTTTCGGATGTTCCAGGACAATGGGGAACAATTTATTTACGACAAGGAAGTACTAATCATAAAATAAAAAATTTAACCATTAAAAATGCCATTATTGGATTGCTAGTTGAAAACAATTTTGGAACGACTATGACGATTGAAAACACCCAAATTTATAACAGTTCCAACGTTGGTTTACTAGCCAGAGCTGCAAATATTGATGGAAAAAATATGGTGATTAACTATGCCGGAGAAGCATCTTTGGCTTGCACATTAGGCGGAAGTTATGAATTCAAACATTGTACTTTTAATAACAATTGGTCAAGTTCGAGACAAGTAGCCGTTTTGGTTAATAATTATTATACTGATACTACAACCAACCAACAAGTAGCTTTTGATTTAGAACAAGCCAATTTTAGAAATTGTATTATTTTTGGTTCTAATCAAGTGGAATTACTAGTAAATAAAAGCACTGTTAGTCCAGAGACCAATTGGACAACTCCAATTTTCAGCAAATGCCAAATCAAATTCAACAATACGGCTAATCAATTCACTAACAATCCTGATTATGCTTTCATTAATGACACCAATGAAATCATCAAAAATGGCGACCCCGATTTCTTTGATGTAAATAATAATCAATTAATGATTGGCGATGACTCTGATGCTAAAGGTTTTGGAAACGATGTTGGAGTGACCAATGACATTTTAGGAAATCCAAGAAATGGCGTTTTTGATTTAGGCGCTTATAACTCGATTGTTTTTCCGAGTAATTAAATTTAGTAAACCAATTTTAGGTTTCATTTTTTTACGCTAAATTTGCACCTACAACTAACGTACTAACAACACAACACAATGATTCATTTCTTCGGAAACGAAAGTAATACTGTTTTTGCCGTTCAAACGCAAAACGAACTTTCAGCAGAAACTATCTCAAAATTAAACTGGTTATTTGCCAACGCCTATAAAATAGAAAAATCCGTCCTGACGGATTTTTTTATTGGTCCACGAGCTGCTATGGTTACGCCTTGGAGTACCAATGCGGTAGAGATTACTCAAAATATGGGAATCGAAGGCATAATCAGAATTGAAGAATTTAAAAAAGTCAATACAGATTTCAATGACTTTGACCCAATGCTTTCGCAAAAATATAGCGAACTAAATCAAGCTATTTTCACTATAAAGATTAAGCCAGAACCCATTCTTGAAATTGAAGATATTGCAGCATACAACAAGCAAGAAGGATTAGCATTAAGCCAAGAAGAAGTAGAATATCTAAATGATGTTGCTAGAAAAATAGGTCGAAAACTTACCGACTCAGAAGTTTTTGGTTTCTCCCAAGTCAACTCAGAACACTGTCGTCACAAGATTTTCAATGGGACTTTTGTCATTGATGGTGAAGAAAAACCAACATCATTATTCAAACTCATCAAGAAAACATCAGCCGAAAATCCAAACGATATTGTTTCGGCCTATAAAGATAACGTAGCGTTTATCAAAGGACCAAAAGTTACACAATTTGCTCCAAAAACAGCAGACAAACCTGATTTCTATCAAACGAAAGAATTCGATTCTGTGATATCATTAAAAGCAGAAACCCATAATTTCCCAACAACGGTAGAACCGTTCAATGGTGCAGCAACAGGTTCAGGCGGAGAAATTCGCGACCGTTTGGCTGGTGGACAAGGTTCGTTGCCTTTGGCTGGAACTGCAGTTTACATGACTTCTTACTCCCGATTGAACAAAAACAGAAATTGGGAAAATGGCATGAAAGAAAGAAATTGGTTGTATCAAACCCCAATGGATATTTTAATAAAAGCTTCCAATGGTGCTTCCGATTTTGGAAATAAATTTGGTCAACCGCTTATCACAGGTTCTATTTTAACATTTGAACACGAAGAAGAAAACAGAAAATTAGGTTATGACAAAGTTATCATGCAAGCTGGTGGAATTGGTTATGGAAAATTAGACCAATCTATAAAAAAGAAACCAACAGCTGGAGATAAAATTGTAATTCTTGGTGGCGAAAATTATAGAATCGGAATGGGTGGCGCTGCAGTTTCCTCTGCAGATACTGGTGCTTTCGGTTCAGGAATTGAGCTCAATGCGATTCAACGTTCCAATCCTGAAATGCAAAAACGTGCTGCTAATGCTATTCGTGGCATGGTAGAAAGCGATGAAAACACTATAATTTCTATTCACGATCATGGTGCTGGTGGTCATTTAAATTGTCTTTCAGAACTCGTTGAAGAAACGGGCGGTTTGATTGATTTAGACAAATTACCAATTGGTGACCCAACACTTTCTGCCAAAGAAATTATTGGTAACGAATCTCAAGAAAGAATGGGATTAGTCATCGGTCAAAAAGACATTGATACATTACAACGCATTGCCGATAGAGAACGTTCACCAATGTATCAAGTTGGTGATGTAACAAATAATAATCGTTTTACATTTGAAAGCAAAAGCACTGGTGCTAAGCCAATGGATTTTGCGCTTGAAGACATGTTTGGTAGTTCTCCAAAAACCATCATGGCTGACAAAACAATCAATAGAAATTATACAGATTTAGAATATACAGAACAAAATATTCCAAACTATTTAGAACAAGTATTACGCCTTGAAGCCGTAGCTTGTAAAGACTGGTTAACCAATAAAGTCGACCGTTGTGTGGGTGGAAAAGTAGCCAAACAACAATGCGTTGGACCTTTACAATTGCCTCTAAACAACGTTGGTGTAATGGCTTTGGATTATAATGGAAAAGAAGGAATTGCAACCTCTATTGGGCATTCGCCAATTTCAGGTTTAATAAATCCAACAGCTGGCAGTAGAAATGCTATTGCCGAATCCTTATCCAATATCGTTTTTGCACCTTTAAAAGAGAATTTAAAAAGTGTGTCACTTTCGGCCAACTGGATGTGGGCTTGTAAAAATGAAGGCGAAGATGCCCGTTTATATGAAGCTGTCCAAGCCTGTTCCGATTTTGCTATCGAATTAGGAATCAATATTCCAACCGGAAAAGATTCACTGTCAATGAAACAAAAATATCCAAACGATGAAGTGATTGCACCCGGAACGGTCATTATTTCAGCCGCAGGAAATTGTTCCAATATTACTAAAGTGGTAGAGCCAGTTTTACAGCATAACGGCGGTTCTATTTATTATATCAATTTGTCGCAAGACGAATTCAAACTAGGCGGAAGTTCATTTGCGCAAACGCAAAATAAAATCGGAACCGAAACGCCAACCATAAAAGATGCCGCTTTTTTCAAAAGAGCATTCAACACCGTTCAAGACTTAATCAAAGACCGACAAATCTTGGCTGGTCACGATATTGGAAGCGGTGGTTTGATTACGACACTATTGGAAATGTGTTTTGCGGATGTGAATTTGGGTGCTACTATTGATTTCAATTCATTCAAAGAAAAAGATGTAGTAAAAATTCTTTTTGCCGAAAACATTGGATTGGTATTGCAAGCAAAAGACGATGCAACATTTGAAAAAGCATTAAATTCAAATAATATCGAATTCTATAAAATTGGAAATGCAACTGCTTCAGAAACACTTTCAATTCACAATTCACAATTCACAATTCACCATTACAGAGACATTTGGTTCGAAACCTCATTCCTACTCGACCAAAAACAAACCAAAAACAACAAAGCAAAAGAACGTTTTGAGAATTTAGGAAAACAACCTTTACAATACAAATTTCCAAATCATTTTACAGGAAAAATGTCAAACTCCCTACCCTTTGGGGAGGGTCGGGGTGGGGCACCTAAAGCCGCCATCATTCGCGAAAAAGGAAGCAATTCTGAACGTGAAATGGCAAACGCCATGTACCTAGCAGGTTTTGATGTAAAAGATGTACACATGACCGATTTGATTTCGGGACGTGAAACCTTAGAAGACATTCAATTCATTGGAGCCGTGGGAGGATTTTCAAATTCAGATGTCTTAGGTTCTGCCAAAGGTTGGGCTGGAGCATTCAAATACAACGAAAAAGCAAATACAACTTTAAATAATTTCTTCAAACGCGAAGACACACTCTCTGTTGGAATTTGCAACGGTTGTCAATTATTCATGGAACTAGAATTGATAAATCCAGAGCACGAAATCCATGGAAAAATGCAACATAACGATAGCCACAAACACGAAAGCATCTTTACCTCAGTAACCGTTCAAGAAAATCATTCAGTAATGTTGAAAACCCTAGCCGGAACAACCCTTGGTGTTTGGGTTTCCCATGGCGAAGGTAAATTCAAATTGCCCTACGAAGAAAGTCAATACAACATTGTAGCCAAGTATGCCTACGAAGGCTATCCTGCCAATCCAAACGGTTCAGACTTCAACACAGCCATGATGTGCGACACCACAGGAAGACATCTCGTGATGATGCCACACATTGAGCGTTCAACCTTCCCATGGAATTGGGCGCACTATCCAACCGATAAAAAAGACGAAGTTTCTCCTTGGATAGAAGCTTTTGTCAATGCACGTCTGTGGATTGAAAAAATTAATTAAAAATGAAAACTTTATATAAATATCCATTCACATAATCCTAAACAAGTCTGTCACCCTGAGCGCAGTCGAAGGGCACATAGCAAAAACCCAATCCGATTATTCAGATTGGGTTTTTTAATTAAATAACTATTACATTTAATATTTTGATTAAAATGCAATCTAATAGTACAATTCAAAATCATTTTACTGAAAAGTCAATACCTTTTTTAAAATCTTTTATATATTAGCATTAAATCAATTATCAGACTAACGTGAAAATATACAGACTTTATTTTACTGTTATTCTTTCTATTTGCTTCACATTTTTGAGCGCACAGAATAGAACATTAGAATTAAAAAACTCCGACATTCAAATAGGCATAGACTACAAAAACAAAGACTATCTTGTCTTCAACGGCTTTGAAGTTTTCTACAAAAAATCATTTCAATCACAGGAATGGAAAATAATTCCATACAAATACAACGAACTCCCGAAAACAAAAGACTTTCCATACAATTTTTTCAACATTAAAGGGAAAAATTATTTAGTTTACTCAGGTTGCGGAGAAATTTATGAATTTAAAAATGACAGTATAATACGAATCGATAACTCATTCCAACACAAAAATCAATTTGGATCTTGCTCTTTTGTCTATAATGACGAAATCTATTATTTTGGAGGATATGGTTTATTTACATATAAAAACATCTTAACCAAGTTTGACTTTAAAACAAAAGAATGGGAACTTATAAAATACAACAATTATAAAAATATTCCTCAACCAAGAGACAAAGCAATCTCTTTTATAAAAGGGGACAATCTCTATTTACTTTCCGGTTATTCTGAAAATTATGACACAGACCAAGTTACTGGAGTAGGAAAACAATTATTTGATATTTGGAAACTTAATCTAAAAACTAAAGTTTGGAAATATCTTGGCGACTTAAAAGACAAAAGTATTGTTTCAACATTAGCAGATAATAGCAATAGCTATCAAAATCAAAACAATTTTTACTATGATAGTAATTATATTTTTCAATTAGATTTTAAAAATAACAAAGTCAATTATTTCAAGCAGGAAAACAAATTTTTTCTTTCAGGGTTTGAAAAATATAACTTAGAGAATAACGAAATCATATATTCACAAAAAAGTACAGATTTAAGCATACGAGATATCAAAATAATAATTGAACCATTTGATAATTACAGTGGTAAAATTATAAAGACTGAAAACTTAGTTTCAGGTTTCAACTTCAACTATACTCTCATTCCATTAGTTATTCTATTAGGTTTAATTATTTTATACTTAACAAAAAAGAGAAAACAAAAAATGGTATTTGAAAATTGTATTACTTATAAAAATAATACATTCTTTCACCAAAACAAGCCTATTAATAATCTCTCAATAGATGAGATAAATTTATTGTCATTCTTTTTTAGCAACTATAACAACCCAATACAAATGAACGAAGTAGTTGATTTTCTCTCAAAAAACGATGATACAAGTTACAACACACTAACAAAGAAAAAAGACACCATTCTTAATAGTCTAAAACAAAAGTTGGCTTTTGTTTTAGATATTAATGAAGAGGATTTGTTTATCTATCAAAAAAATAATGAGGACAAGCGTATTAAAGAAATACAACTTAATCCTCAGTATTTTATAAATTAAAAAACACAGTGTTTTAATGAGTTGCTAAATAAGAAATTTGTTGTTGAGTTAAAGCAATATTGTATATTCTAATGTCATCTATTTTACCATTAAAAAATCTCCATAATGAATTCCCTAAATTGTCTGCTCCAATATATAGAGAATTTGTTGTACTGCACTTACTGCCTAAAAGTGAGTTAGAACTGATTAAAACACCATTTATATATAATTTTCCACCTGTTTGCTCATCATGTATAAATGCAAAATGATACCATGTATTAGTGTTAATTATTTGGTTTTGCGAAAAAAAAGAGGTTTGATTATAAAATTTAGTGGCACATACAAGTCTTGCAGAATTTGAAATTGTTGCTAATTCTACTATGTAATTTTCAGCATCAATATTACATCCACTTTGTTGGAGCCATTTACTTATAATTGCTCTTGCGTTACCCTGTACACCATTTGGCAAATTATTAGTATTAAACCAACCACTTATAGAAATAGAAGAACTGTTTAGTGAACTTGAATTATTTACTTTTATAAAATCAGTTGTCCCATTAAAAGAATAACATGAGTTGGTATTACCAAATCTATCCGTTGATAATGTCGCACCATTAACTGTTCCAGTATTATTATTACCACTTAGGTCATTTGCATTCCCATCAAAAGGATAAAACGCAATTAATCCAGAAGAAACATCTATACTTGAACCTGTAGTTATTGTAAATTCATTTGAATAAGTCAATGAATTCCCTACAGCATTAAAAGCATAAACTCTATAAGTATAATCTGTATCTGTAGATAAATTAAAATCACTAAATGTTGTGATATCAGAATTAACAGAGGCTATTTGGCTGAAATTTCCCGAACTTGTTTTCCTTTCAATCTTAAATCCTTCTTCATTTGTTGAGTTATCTGTCCAAGTTAAATTAACTTGATTATTAGAAACTAAAACTCCATTTAACAAAGTAGGAGAAATTGGCACTACTGTTACATTTCCATTTTCATCAGAAGAACAGCTTGTTAAAACTAAAAAGATGCTTAATAAAATTATTTTTTTCATAGATATTAGTATTGGGTTAATTAAAATTCTTAACTAAAGTTTGTATTGACAATTTAACAATAAAAATATTAAAAAGGTCGTGAAGATATTTCAAATTTTAAATTGATGGAATATGTATTCTATCTTCAAAAGTTTCAAGAATAAAATTAGAAATACAATCCTTAACCTTCTGATTTTATTTATTTAAAATATTTACTGCAAAATAATTTTCTTAGTATTCACAACATTTCCTAATGAATCATAAATTTTCACAAAATATAATCCATTTCCTGTCCAACTATTTAATTGTACTACATATTGCTGAGTATTCATTGGCGCAGCAAATACTTCTTGACCTAATGTATTTGTTATTTTAATATTCCAACCTGTAACATTAGCTAAGTTTCCACAATCAATAGTAATTTGAGTATTTGCTGGATTTGGATAGATGATTACTGTATTATTATAGGAAACTGGATTAAATCCTAAAATACCTGTATTAATTACCAAAGTTTGACAAGTTGTGTCAGAATTATAAAGTGCTGATATTTCTTCTTGTGTTAAGACACGATTCCAAATCCCAATATCATCATAATTTCCAATTAAAGAATTGTTTAAACCATTAGGACTTAACCCCCCAAATCTAAAATATCCAATATTACTTTGCCCAACTATTTGGCTATTATCAGTAGACAATAAATTACCATCAATATAAATTTTTGACCCAGTACTATCCATTGTTACAACACAATGATGCCAAATATTATCTATAACATTTATAATTGCCTGATGACGTAATTCAAAACCTGGAAATGTATAAAAGACTACTTTCCCATTTTCAATCCAAAGTGCTCTATCCCAAACACCCCCATGAGAACACTGGCCGTTGTTAAATCCGATTAAATGTCCTGCGACAGTAGAATTAGTTTTAAACCAAACTGAATAAGATAGAATATTCGGAGAGTTAAAACTTGTACTTGTACAGATTAAATTTGAACCATTATTATACTGATAGGCAGTATTATTATTTCCAAATCTATCATTTGACATTATTGGACCATTTACTATTCCATTATTACCATTCCCCGACTCATCATTAGCATTGTTGTTAAAAGGCCACCATCCAATTAATCCATTTGTTGGAACATATGAAGGAATGGTTTGAGAAAAGGAAGTGAAAGTAAATAAAACAAACACATAAATAAGTAATTGATTTTTCATGATATATAAATTTAAAATTAACAATTCAAAAGTATAAGGGTTCTATTAATTATCTTAAAATAATATAAGAAAATATATTTTCATCTATTTAAAACGCAAATAAAATGAACATTTTCTCATACCCAGCTCTGCGAAGTCTCTTGACTTCGTAGCCAATTCAAAATCACAATCCCACAGAAATTAAATAGCATCAGCAACGAACCCGTTGAAAAAAAATAAAACCCATTACGGTTTACCGTAAAATAAACCCAAAACAACCCAGAAATTCGAAGTCTCCTAACTTTGTAGCCAATTCAAAACCACAATTTCATAGAAATACACTTTCGCCAGCAAAGATTTCAACCCATTAAAAAATCCCTGAAATCCGTGGCAAAAAACCATCGCATACTTTGCAGTAAACTTAGCGTACTCTGCGGTAAATAATTCTGTGAATCAGTGGCAAAAAAACATCGCTTACTTTGCGTAAAACTTTGCGCACTTTGCGGTTAAAAAAATCAAAACAAAAAAATTTGTGAATTTGTGGTAAAAAAATCAAAAAAAATAGCACCCATTACGGATTCCCGTAAAATAAATCCAAAATAACCTAATAGCTTTGAATAATAGTAACAATATAAAACTTAAAAATCATGGCATCAACATCAGAAACAGGACACGCAAAAAACATTGCAAACCTAAAACTACTAATCACAAACATCCTCGGATTAGGCACACTCTACAACCCATCCAATCCAAACATTACGATAGAAGTACTCCAAACTATCTATGACAAAGCATTTGCAGACCAAAAAAATGTAAACGAACTAGAATCACCCTATAAAAATGCAGTGGCAGAAAGAGAAAACCTCTTCAAACCACTAAACCGTCTGATATCAAAACTTAGAAAAGTGTATAAAGCAACACAAGGAGTTTCCCCCAAAGAACTGGAAAACTTTATGACAATCGCTCGTAAAATAAAAGGAGATAGAAAAAAACCAATATCAGAATCATCAGAACCAGCTAGCTTAGAAAAACAATACTCAGTCTCACAACTAAGTTACGACCAAAGAACAAACAATCTAGACCTGCTCATAGGATTATTAGAAAACACCCCAAACTTCAATCCAAACGAAGATTCCTATAAAACCACAACACTCCGTGCAATGCACGACGAAATGCTATTAAAAACAGAAGCCGTCGGAACTACATTCGTTCCCTTCAATAATGCAAGAAACAGAAGGAACAACAGAATATACTTCGAACCAAACAATCTAGTCGATGCTGCCTACACCGCAAAAGACTACATCTTCACTATCCTAGATGTCAATTCAACACAATACAAAACAATAGCAAAAATAAAATTCTCCCGCATCTAAAACCAAAACTCCTCCAACAACGAGGAGTTTTTTTTATGACCTACACAGGTTAATTAAACATAAC
>NZ_JBPTTL010000029.1:0-408 GCF_051547085.1 Flavobacterium sp. RSB2_4_14 | reverse complement strand
GTTCTCGGCTTTGCTTTGTTGCGGAAAAGTAAGCCAAAATTATCAATTAAAAAACAAAATTAACAAATACAAACCGAACATTCAGTTATGCCAAATACCGCAATAGAGCAAAACCGATGTTATAAAACGTTTTAATATGTACAAATCAATTAAATTACAAGGGTACAACGATGCTTTTACGATTAAGGCAAAAAACAGAAGATTTGCAGTTGTTAAAAAAGAAGTTGATGGTAATAATAGAAATATGATTTACATAACTTCTTTAACTTCTGAAACAGGAAAAGAAGATGGTGCGACTACTAAACTTTCTGAAAACGAAAAGATAAAATATTCTTTGGTTGGATTGAGTGATGAAGCTATTAAAGAACTTTACGCTTGTCTGCACCACTATCTGAAAAATGTTTTATA
>NZ_JBPTTL010000028.1:0-415 GCF_051547085.1 Flavobacterium sp. RSB2_4_14 | reverse complement strand
GTGATAGCATCCACACCTTGAACAGTGATTTCACCAGAACAGTTGTCAACAGCAGTTAACGAAACCATTGCAGGAACATCACCAGCACAAGCTACATTTACAGTCGCAGGCGCTTGAGGAATTGTTGGAGATTGACTATCATTTACTGTGAATGTTGCAGTAGTTGATGCACTGTTACCACATGCATCAGTAGCTGTAAATATTACAGTCACAGCTGCAGAGCAATCACTTGGCATAGAATTAAAATTATTTGACCATACTACATTTGAACAATTATCAGATGCTTGAGCGCCTCCGTTATTATTTAACCAGTTAGTTAAAGCATTTTCATTACCTTCTCCATCACATTCAACTAATATATTAGAAGCTAATACAGAAATAGTTGGCGCAGTAGTATCTTGAATAGTAATCACTT
>NZ_JBPTTL010000027.1:0-513 GCF_051547085.1 Flavobacterium sp. RSB2_4_14 | reverse complement strand
GGATGTTGGAGTGTCATTACCATAGAACTCAATGTTAATCCAAGCCCAATCGCCCCAGTAGCCCTAAACAACATCGTGGTGTGTGATGATGACAACAACCCACAAAATGCCATTACTGGAGTAGATTTAACCCAACGTACCCCAGATGTGTTAGCCCAACAACCCGCTGGTGGCAGTTACACCGTTACCTATTACAACAGTCAACTCGCTGCGCAAGACGGTACAGCACCGATTATACCTGCTACGAACTACATAGGAACCAATGGAGAGACCATATGGGTTAGAGTAGAAGACAACACCACGGGATGTTACAACCTAGGAAGCTTCCAGTTAGTCATCAATACCCCATTGTTACTCACCACACCAGCGCCATTGAGTGTTTGTGATGACGATGCCAATCCTAATAATCAATTCCACAGTTTTGATTTAACCGTAAAGACAGCCGAAATCACCCAAAACTTACCAGGTTACACCGTAGCCTATTACCCAAGTTTGGCAGATGCCCAAAACAAT
>NZ_JBPTTL010000026.1:0-621 GCF_051547085.1 Flavobacterium sp. RSB2_4_14 | reverse complement strand
ATAGTAGAACAACCGCTAACCGTAAATCCATTACCAACGGTTATCCAACCACTAGCACCGTATAGAGTATGTGATAATGATGCCGATGGTATTGCCATTTTTGATATGACCAATCCACAATTGGCGACCGCTATTTTAGGCACTATCCAAAGTCCATCCAACTTTACCATTACCTATTATGCTACCGCACAAGGTGCTAACCCAGTAACCAATACCGGACAAACCCCACTGCCAGCAAGTTACCAAAATACCACACCCAACACACAAAACATCTACATCAGAGTAGTGAACAATGCTACAGGATGTGTGAATGCCACAGGTATATTGACCTTAGCCGTAGAAGAGTATGCACAAGCGACAGGACCACAAACCTTTGCCAGTTGTGACGATTACCTTGATCCATATGACGGCGTGTACCAATTGGATTTAACCCAATACAACACCGCCATCCTAAACGGACAAAACCCAGCCATCTTCCTCATTAGCTACTACCATACCCAAGCCGATGCTATAGCCGGCACTAATGCCATACCATTAGCCCAAGCTCAAGCCTATATCACCACACCAGACACTGATCAGATTTGGGTGAAAGTAGAAAACAGTAGCAATACCATCACACCG
>NZ_JBPTTL010000025.1:0-649 GCF_051547085.1 Flavobacterium sp. RSB2_4_14 | reverse complement strand
TCTTTAGAGGCAGTTTCTTGCGTTCTACCTTCAAAAAGCGTTTTAAAATTATTGTTAGCAGTAGTTAGTCTATCAATATAAGTTCCAATATTTAATAGAATAACATGCGGTTTATATTGGGTGTTGTCCAAATCGATAATGAGATTATCAATGGCATTGGATTCTTTTTCAAAATTCATTTTTTTTACATCTCCATAGGTATCAAACAACGTTTTTAAACTGGTAAAAGCCAAAACCTCCTCTGGAATTTCAGATAACTCATAAACATTAAGATAGCGCAATAGGGATGAAAACGCTTTGTCTCTAGCTTCATCGGCAGCTGCAATTTTAGCCGTTTCATCACTTTTAAAAATTTGCACCATAGCACGGTCATAATTGGTAGTCTCTGTACCCAGCCTCGCTATATAGTCAGTTAAAATGGGGTCTGTAATGAGCGTGCCTCCGCCCAATAGAAGTAAATTGTTTTTTACACTTTTAGTGTGCTGTCCAAACTCTAAGTTTGTCAAACGAGTTAAACTGATAGTTTCTAATTTTTTCATAATTATAAAATTAAAAGTTGAAGAGCACTAAAGTACTAGTTATAACTTACAAATACAAATTAAAATTCACGTTTTATTGCTAATAGTACTACATAACTTGTTTTTTTTGC
>NZ_JBPTTL010000024.1:0-912 GCF_051547085.1 Flavobacterium sp. RSB2_4_14 | reverse complement strand
GCTACACGCCGGAACCGTAACATTATTTCCACAGTTAAATGTTACTACTGGTGCAGTTGCTACAGTAAATCGTTTTGTACAAGTGTATGTATTACTTCCTGGTGTAGTTTGTGCTCCACAATTTAAAAATTGTTGATCAACAGTTCCATTGTCAAAATTTTCATTAATAGCTGTCGCAACTGCATTAATTTCTGATAAAGAATATTGTGAAGAACAACCTCCAATAATATTATTTGCTAATTGCAAGAAATTAGAAACAGTCATTCCGGCAAATGTGCCTGACTTAATAGTCAAAGAACTTAAACTTGTGTTACTTGATGAAAAGTTAGAATCAAAGTTATCAAAGCCAACTGACAACGTAAGTGCTATCAATTGAGAAGATAAAACACCTCTTGTGCTAGTAGGATTTGTTGCACTTGACGTGATTAAAGCTGGTGAACCACCTGCAGGTAAATAATTTTGAATTGCAGATGATGATGTAAATGTAAGTTTATTACTTCCACATCCTATAACCAACCCATTTGGAAAAGCTCCAGCAAAGTTATTGTCTCTGTAACATCCTGGATTATTTCCATTACAAGAAGTTCCATAACCTCCTTGAGTGAATGTTTTAAATTGTCCAAGACAATCATTAGGTTGACCACATGGATTGCTAACATTGTACGTCCAAGTCACATCTTTAAATCCTCCACAAGCTGATGGTGGTGTTGTTGCATTGTTTGTCAATACTCCTCCACAACCGCCACTTGCAGTAGTTGATGCTAAGAACGTTGTCCATGCTGCATTAACTTCTGCTTGTGAACTACAAGCTGGTAACGTTACATTGTTTGCACAATTAAATGCTACTGGTGCAGCTGGTGTAATAGTGAATGTCGCACTAACGCTATCTTGTGTACAGTTGTCTGCAATGCT
>NZ_JBPTTL010000023.1:0-949 GCF_051547085.1 Flavobacterium sp. RSB2_4_14 | reverse complement strand
CAGGAGGCGTTTGGACACGCACTTCAGGAACTGGCGGAGTATTCAATGCAGGAACTGGAACGTTTACACCAGCAGTTGGCGCTACAACTTCAACGTTTACCTATACTTTATTAGGCGTTGCGCCTTGTATTACTGATACAAGTATTGCTACAATAACAATAAACCCACAGCCTAATGCTGGAACTGATGGTTCTACTACAATTTGTGAAACCAGTTCAGTTGCCATTGATTTATTTAGTTTAATCACAGGAGAACAAACAGGAGGAGTTTGGACACGTACTTCAGGAACTGGCGGAGTATTCAATGCAGGAGCAGGAACATTCACACCAGCCGTTGCCACTACAACTTCAACGTTTACTTATACTTTAGTAGGTGTAGCTCCGTGTATAAATGCAACAAGTATTGCTACAATAATAATAAATCAGCAGCCAAATGCTGGTTTAGATGGAGGCGTAACTATATGCGCAAGCAGTTTGACCCCTTTAGATTTATTTAGTTTAATCACAGGAGAACAAGCAGGAGGCGTTTGGACACGAACTTCAGGAACAGGCGGATTATTCAATTCAGGAGCAGGAACATTTACTCCAACAGCTGGAGCGACAACCTCTACTTTTGAGTATACATTACTAGGAGTGGCACCATGTATAAATGATGTAAGTATCGCTACAATAAATATAGGCGGTCAACCTGATGCAGGAACTGATGGCGCCACTACAATTTGTGAATCCAGTATTGCAGCTATTGATTTATTTAGTTTAATTACTGGAGAACAAACAGGAGGAACTTGGACACGTACTTCAGGAACTGGCGGAGTATTCAATGCAGGAGCAGGAACTTTCACACCAGCCGTTGGTGCTACAACTTCAACTTTTACTTATACATTAGTAGGCGTTGCGCCTTGTATTACTGATACAAGTATTTCCACAATAAACATAATTGCTCAACCAAT
>NZ_JBPTTL010000022.1:0-1149 GCF_051547085.1 Flavobacterium sp. RSB2_4_14 | reverse complement strand
TGTAGGCAGTGGTTCTACTCTGATGTCCATCGTAGAGATTACTGAACAACCGGTATTGGTATTGGTGATTTTTACGCCTAACGTTTGAACGTAGATGATTTGGTTTTGGTATTGTAAATTGGTAATGGCATTGGTACCATTTTGTGCATCGGTCAGACTTGGATAGAAGGTAACACTCATTCCAGTTTGTCCTAATAGGATATCGGCTATTTTACTAGCTAAATCAAAGGTCTCAAATCCTATGGCTCCTGTGTAATCACATAAGGAGTATTGTGGGTAGTTCGGCTGTAGGGAGTTTGGAATTGGGTTAACGATTAAGTTTAATTCCACGGTATCGTAACATCCTGTAACGATGGTTTCTACTCTCACATACAGGGTTTGGTTCCAAATGGTTTGGTTGATGTAATTCGTTACATTGCTAATGGCATTGGTGTCTGCGTTTGCATCTGCTTGGGTGGTATGGAAAGTGACTGTGGTTAGTGCTGGATTAATACTGCCTAATATTTGTGGTACCGTAGTGGTTAAGTCAAAACTCTCAAATCCTGTAGCGCCTGTGTAATCACATAGTGCGTAAGGTGATGGCGTGGTGGCTTCTGGGGTTGGATCGACGATTAATTGGAGTTGGACATAATTAGCACATCCGGTTAGGGTATAAAATACTCTTACGTATAGGGTTTGTGTGCCTGGATTGATATTGGAATAAGGACTAATTAACGATGGAGTTGTGCCTAACAATGCATCGGTCTGGGTTTCATAATAGCCTATGGAAACACCCACTAGTGGCCAAACTCCGCCTGCTATTTCTGTGGTGGCATCTTCTAAATTAAATACCCCAAATCCATCATTGTTGGGATCGCAATAACGTAAAGGTTGTGGTGTTATGGCTATTGGACCTTGGGTAACGCGCAATAATTGGGTTGTGGTAGCATAACAGCCAGTAGTATTATTCTCTACGCGTAGGTAAATGGTTTCATTGTCTGTGCCTGTATAGGACAGTGGAGTTGGTATTGGACTAGTTTCGTTTTGTGCATCAAGCAAAGTGTTGTAGTAGGTAACGGTTAATCCCGTTACTCCTCCTGTAACTACTGCTTCATTTAGGGTTAAATCGAATAACGCTTGGGTGCTAGCACCATTACTACACTGGAATAT
>NZ_JBPTTL010000021.1:0-1192 GCF_051547085.1 Flavobacterium sp. RSB2_4_14 | reverse complement strand
TTTCGCAGCTACAAGAAGTGGCAAAGTTCGTGACCGAGATTTTTCCGTTAAAGTTAAATTTCCCCGCGAAAAGTAAACGTGAATTTACTACTTTTTTTGCCATTTCTTGTAACTGCTGTTAGCCGTTCGGTTTTTCTATTTAGTGTACGTTTCGATTAAAGTTCCTTCGTCATCTGTGCTTTTCACTTTCAATTTGGTTGAAGTTAATTCTAAAATTTGAAAAGTGTCAGTTTCGTTTCCTGGGTCAGCGTCATCGTATGTTACTGTTATTGTATTTCCATTTAAGGAATAATCGGCATTTTCAATTATGTCTTGTCCGTTTGTTCCAAAATTGTAGTAAGTGTAAAATGCTCTACCGTTTGAAGTGAAACGAGCTTCATCAGAAGAACCAACTTCATCGCCATCAAGTTTAGCACTTTCTAAAAGCCAAGTTCCAACTAATTGAGTTGTGTCGATTGAAGAGTTATTGTCGTCACTACTTGAGCAAGAAAATAAAGAAAAAGTTACAAATGCGAATAATAAAATAGATTTTTTCATAAATAAATGTGTTTTAAGTTTTTGCAATGTTAGAATTAAAAAGGTTATGTTTTTTACGGTTTACCGTAAAATGGTTAAAAATAAATTATGTGGTTAAATTATTCCTCCACAAAAAAGGAATTAAAGTTTAAATTAAATATTATGTCACAATTAATTATTTCAAAGTCAAAATCAAAGTTAAACGCTAAAATTCAACAACACGTATTTTTAATAAATAAACTTTTATTAAAATCTTGTGAAGAAAATTTAGTTGTTAAAATTTCAACACCATCTAATACAATTGGAAAAGACGGAACTTTAGATTGCAAATATTATAACGAAATTAAAATTAATCTTGCTGTTTCGTTATAATGTTTCTGATTTGCTTATCAAGTCCATCGAATGAATCTAAAAAATCTTCAAAAGTTTCTCCTTTGTGTTGGTTGTTTTTACTAAACTCGTCTTTATATTTATCAAATAAAAAGGCGTAAATTTTGTAGATTCGCTGTTCGGTTCTAACTTGGTTACTAACGATTAATTCAAGTAATTCTCTGTCGGTGTACTCGTCAAGTGTTTTTAATTCCATTGTTAATTATTTTTGTTTGTTAATATTGGTTTTTATACGTTCCGCCAAACTGACGGCTAACGGCAGACTGTGAAAAAACCTCCACAATCT
>NZ_JBPTTL010000020.1:0-1247 GCF_051547085.1 Flavobacterium sp. RSB2_4_14 | reverse complement strand
CTTTTTCAAATATACAAAAATACTTGTAAGAAAGGCATCCTTTTTTTATCTTTAACCATGCAACACATTACAGGAATATCACGCCAACAGTTACAAGTATCAAGTCTAGAAGACACCATTAGTCAGGACAACCCAATTAGGTTTATCGATGCTTTTGTAAACAGTATTGATTTAGAGAAAATAGGATTTACCCTCAGAGTTTTAAAAACCGAAGGTCGCCCAAGCTTTGATACTAAAGTCTTTTTAAAAATCTATTTGTATGGCTATTTAAATGGCATTCGCTCCTCCAGACGATTGGAAAAAGAGTGCCTTCGTAATTTGGAAATGCAGTGGCTTGTAGAAGCCATTTGCCCTAATTATCATAGCATAGCCGACTTTCGTAAAGACAATCCCAAAGCCCTAAAACAACTCTTCAAACTCTTTGTTTCGTTTTTAAAAAATGCCGATTTAATCACAGGCGAAACCATTGCTATTGATGGTACTAAATCCAGAGCACACAACGGAAAGAAGTCCAACTATAACCAAAGAAAAATCGACAAACACAAAGAATATATCGAACTTAAAACCCAAGAATACCTCAATGAGTTAGACAAAAACGATGTAAAAGAAGACGCTATAAAAATCAGTAACATCCAACAAAAAATAGCACGATTAAAGCAAAACAAAATCAAATACGAACTACTCGAAGAAGAACTCCAAGCCAGTGGCGAACCCCAAGTAAGCACTACCGATTCTGATGCAAGAGCACTACTGGTTCAAGGACAAGTAGTAGAAATAAGCTATAACATTCAAGCCGCAGTAGACAACAAACACAACTTGGTGGTTGCCACACATACCATTAACCGCAATGATAAAAACGCACTCTCAGCCATTGCCATAGAAGCCAAAGAAAACCTAGCACTAGAAACTTTTACTGTTTTGGTTGACAAAGGTTACCATAACGGACGCGAACTAGACACTTGTAAAAACCATAACATCACTACCATTGTAGCCCATCCTGATCAAGGCAAGAGCAATGAAAACGGCACACAACCCGAGTATTTAGTATCAAAGTTTATTTATAACAAAGAAGAGAACACCTATACGTGTCCACAAGGGCAAACGCTCACCACTACAGGAAGTTGGCACAAGAAAACCGGTCGCACCGAAGAAAGCGGTTATCAATTCCAAAAATACCGCACACCAGCATGTAAAACTTGTCCAGTAAAAGACCAATGCACCAGCCGAAAAGGCGGAAGAGAGATTGA
>NZ_JBPTTL010000002.1:0-381278 GCF_051547085.1 Flavobacterium sp. RSB2_4_14 | reverse complement strand
CAATAGCTACTGGGAATTGCGCTTGGGCAGCAGCAATCTCCCCAGTGTTACTACATTCGATAGTTGCATTAAGCGAACCAGCCGTTGTAGACCAAGTTGGTGCAGTAGTATCTATAATAGATATTGTTACTGTAGCCGTATCACAATTAGCTGGATTTAATTTTTCACATATTTTATAAGTAAATACATATTGCCCACATGGAATTCCTGACAATAAAACTATATTTAGGTTATTATCTATAGAAACGAAAGGATAAGCACCAGAAACTAAAGTAAAATTAACATTACCAAGAGTTGGAGCTACACCGTTTAAAAGATCATTTGCTAATACATTTCCAATGATACCTGTTGTAGAACAAATAACATTTGTATAAGTATCATTAACCGCATCAATAGCAGGTGCGGTAACTGTAATAGTAACAGTAGCTGGATCACAATTGGTATTATTATTTATTTCACATAAATTATAAACAATAGTATAAGTTCCAGCAGGAGTTCCAGCAGGGACAGAAACTTGGCCAGTTGTAGTGTTAATAAAAGGTACTGGGTTAGTTGGAGCACCAATTGGTGTTGCAGGAGTTGTTACTGAGATAGTAACCTGAGCTATAGTAGCTGGTATATTATTTAAAGTATCAGCACCATTACCATTATTGTTTAAAACATTTCCAATATTTAAATTGCCAGTAGTACCATTTCCACCAGCTAAAGTGTCATTTTGTGCTACAATTGCAGGACATTTTGAAATTGTGAAAGGGAAGTTACATGTCTCAACTGTACTTGGTGGAACAGCATAATAAGTTACCGTTGAACCTGCCACTAGAGGGATAGGGTTAGCATCAGTGTATTGGATTGAATTTATTGTAACCGGAAATTCATTGTAGAATTTTGATCCTGGAGGAAAAAATGGAGCAATTTCAGATGTTCCAACACTTGTATTCTCACTACAATAGGAAAAGCTTCTAATTGATGGTGTGTTTTGACAATTTTGTTGTACATAATTAGCAGCTTCAATTTTCACGGAAAATGGATCAGGTAATGGACTACCAATACATTGTCCACTTAAACCATATCCGCGTATAATCTTTTTACCACCAAATGTAACTCCTGTTATTGCACCAGTCCCACTCATACTACCTTCAGCGAGTATAGAGCTACCACAAGTTGCATTATTCAATATTGTACAATCAGTGGTTGCTTTAAGTCTAAATCTCAATTTAGCCAATACCGTATTTGGATCTGTTGGTAAAACTAAAGTTCCAAAATCCCATACTAATGAACCTGTTGCTCCAAGATTAGGAAAAAATTGAACATTATTTGGAGAAGGTGTAGTTTGAGGACTGAATATGGTACCCACAGCACTTCCTGGTACATAACTAGCGTTAAATGGTATAGGGATTGTTATTTTGAAATTATTAA
This sequence comes from Flavobacterium sp. RSB2_4_14, assembly GCF_051547085.1. Classification (NCBI taxonomy): domain Bacteria; kingdom Pseudomonadati; phylum Bacteroidota; class Flavobacteriia; order Flavobacteriales; family Flavobacteriaceae; genus Flavobacterium; species Flavobacterium sp. RSB2_4_14. The sequence continues at coordinate 379,862 of NZ_JBPTTL010000002.1, read as the reverse complement.
TTGCTTCAGTACCTAAATTTTTGATATCAATACTTAATTCACCTTCCTGGCCTGGTTCAACAGTGTAAGGTAAAACAGGAGGATTGTTGTTTAGTGATAAAAGCGATACTATTCCTTCAGATTCTGGGATATAGGCATCAACAGACATTGCAATTGTAAATATGGAATAGGTGTCTCCACTTGTACCGTATCTAAAATTTGTTGAAGTTTGATTGTTACCAATGATAGTATTTCCAGTATTAGGAATGTCAAACATGGCAACATCAATACCGGTATTGTTAACTAAATTTGGATTTCTAGTACCACCAGAATTTATAGAGGAATTAAAGAAGTTTGTAGCTGTATTTCCTGAATGACTTAAACTAGTATAATTAGTAGTATTGAGGTTTCTTATTCTAAAATAATCACCAGTAAAACTTACGTCACCTTCACTCGCCATTAATCCTAATTTCATTCCAACATTTCCAGTTTGGACAGCATTAAAACCAGAAACAGGTAAATCATAACCAGTAGTGTTTGTTGATTGAACATAGGCATAACCATCAAAAATAGTTACATCTCTCCATTTCATTTTTGAGTTTTCATAGATAACTATCATTCCCCAACCACCAGAATAACCAGTTCCTGTTACATTACCCTCTAATAGAGCCATGTCAGCCACTGTATATTGTCCTAAACCACCTGTAGTAGCTGATTTTACATAATCAGTGATTTCAGCATAAGCTGAAAAAATATCATCATCAGTTCCTGAAGGATAATAGATGTCATTAGTTGCAGCAGTAATTTGAGTATAAGAAGAAGCACCTGGTCCTTTTAAAGAAACAACTCTTTTATTGTATGTTTTAGTCAAATTACCTGTCACAACTTGAGCTATTCCAGTAACATTAACATTAGCATTTGAATTGTTTTGAATATTGTTAGCACTTTCATTAGTTCCAGCAAGACGAACAAGACTTCTGATAGTTATCGTAAGTGTTCCATCAGTTATTGCATAAGGAGTATTAAGTGTTGCTTGAGTATTTGCTCCATTGACAGTTACAGGAATATTTGTTTCTGATCCACCATTAACCGAAAGAGTTACTCTATTTGTTGCAGAGCTATTATAAAATCTGAAGGCATACGTATTTCCATTTCCAGAAAAAGTGTATATCGGATAGTAGTTATTATTATTACCACCTCTTGTTACAGATAGAGTATAATTGGTTGTATAAATTGGATTTGTAGTACTACCAACATTTTGATTGTGAACAATATTTAAATTATTGTTAACTGATTGCGGAGTTTTAATTGGTTTTGTTACGTCGAAAGTAGCATTTGGAGAGGATTTTCCAGTCCAATACAAACCAGCATACACAATATCAGAACAAGCTGGGATTGCTCCATTTTCTGTTGATAAAACTAATGTTGAAGACGATGAGTTGAAAGTATTTGGATCACCATCTGTATCAACGTAAGTCATAAACTGCCCATTATTATTGGTTGTTGGACCATAGTTTTGAGGTGTCAAACAAGTATTCCCCAACATTGTAAAGTCTCCTTTTAGATTATAAATCTTTTTGTTAGGAGTATATAATGAGGTTCTTTGAGTAAAAGCTTTTCTTACTTGTGCATTTGCAGTATTGGAAATTCCCGAAAGAATTAACAATAATATTGCAATGTGTTTAAGCTTTGTTACGATTGAATTAAAGTATAAATTTTTCATATATTCTTTTTTTATCTCAATTATTAATTAGTGTCTCCTTTTTCTACATTATAAAAAACACTATATTGCTCATTAATTCCCACTATCATGTTTGCAATAGCTTGTGCATTAGTATCAAAACTTGATACTATATAAATATATTTTAAATTCTTAAAGCTAGAAAACAATTCCAAGTTGATAGATGAATTCAATTGATTTGCATTTTCTAATTTGATAGTAATAATTTCAATATTATTTTTTAAAGAAATAGCATTGTTTAAATTACTTAACGAATTAAGATCTGTAAAAAGGTTTTTCGGTTTTTCACCATATACTTTTTCAACACCCGAGAAATAATAAATAGAAGGTTGAGTATTATAAATTAAACTTTTTACGTTTTGAACATTCAATGAATTAGCAGTAGACGGACTTGCCGTTCTTTGCAATCCATTTGTAGGCGCTAAGAAGTCGTCAATATCCATAACAGTCATAGATGGAACTGCTTCTGTAATTCTATTTGAACTTTGAGCAGAGATGGTTACACTGTAAAATGTAAGCAGTAGGATAATAATAGTTTTTGTTTTCATACAATTAGATTTAGTAGAATAATTTTTTTTGAAAATTGCATTCTGGGCTTGAATTTTAGATGTAGGCATATGGGGATATAATATTTTGGGTTATACTATCTGAGTGTAAAATTATAGACTATATTATTCTAAACATCATTTTTTCTACAAACAACACGAAAACTCGTTAAAATGACAATTTTCTTTCAAAATGCTATCTTTTGATTAAGAGATTTGCTTTTTTTTCCTTGATTCTTGACATACTTTTTTGGTTTTTTTGGGGTTATTATTTCGATTTTATACTATTTCACAATTCGAAAGTAAAATGTTTTTTTAAAACCGCCAAAAAAAACATCGATAAAATGCAAATTTTATAGATAAAATACGTAAATTAACATTTTTAAGGCAATAAATACTACAAAAAAATGATATGTTGATAATTTGTTTATAACATTTTATATTTTTAACATATGCTTTTTTTTAAAAGAGGGTAAACGTTAAACAGACAATGTTGTATTTAATTAAAACCAATGTTCATTTTTTTCTAAATTCTGTATTTTTTTTAATAATCCTTTACGTTAAACTTTCATTATTAGTATTAATAGTTTAAATTTATGCTTTCAATACTTTTGATTTTTAATTATGAAACAGTTAATCTTAGTTAGACATGCAAAATCAAGTTGGGATGCTCCACTCAGAGATTTTGATAGACCTTTATCCAATAGAGGAATACTTGATGCCCATTTAGTATCATCAGAAATCAATAAGCATATTCCAAAAATGTATTTGCTTTGGAGTAGTCCAGCTAAGCGTGCCGCAGAAACAGCTATGATTTTTGCGCAAAACATATCCTATCCTGTAGAAAGTATTGTTTTTAAAGAAGAATTATACACTTTTGATGAAAGAAAATTAGAAGAAATTATTAAATCTTGTCTAGATAATTATGATAATTTAATTGTTTTTGGACATAATGAGGCTATTACGAATTTTGTCAATAAATTTGGGAGCATTTTAATTGATAACGTTTCTACCTCTGGTTTTGTTGCTATAACTTTTGAAACAAATAGCTGGCGAACCATAGCCAAAGGAATTACTAATAAAGTCATTTTCCCAAGAGATTTAAAATAAATATGAGTACAGAAACTAGTTTTCGATATATAGACAGAGAAAAGAGTTGGTTAGCATTCAATGCTAGAGTTTTGCAAGAAGCTGCAGATGAGTCAGTTCCTTTGTTAGAAAGATTGCGATTTATAGGTATTTTTTCCAATAACTTGGATGAGTTTTTCAGAGTTCGTTTTGCTGCAGTCCGACGACTTAGCTTAACAGGTGTTTCTGGTGAAAAAATTCTTGGTGGTATTTCTGCTCAACAATTAGTAAAAGACATCACCGAAATTGTGATTAAACAACAAGCAGAAAGTTTGCGAGTCTTAAATCTCATTGAAAAAGAATTAGAAAAAAAAGACATCATTATAATTAATGAAAAACAACTTTTGCCCGAACATGAGAATTTCATTAAAGATTATTTTATCCAAAAAATAAGTCCTGAGCTTGTTACCATTATACTTAATGATTTAGCGGAGTTTCCATTATTGAAAGACACTTCCGGTTATTTGGCTATCAAATTGGTAATGAAAACCGAACAAAAAGCAAAACTGCTAGGTTTGGTAAAAGCAAAACCTGAAATAAGATATGCCATCATTGAAATTCCCAAAAACACCAATCGAATAGTAGAACTTCCGATAAAAGATGGAAAGCAATATTTGATTTTGGTAGATGATATTATTCGTTACAACTTGAGTAGTATTTTCAATATTTTCGACTACGAGAGTATTTCAGCTCATATGATAAAAATTACACGAGATGCTCAGTTAGATATTGATAGTGACATGAGTAAAAGTATGTTGGAAAAAATTGCCACTTCTGTAAAAGATAGAAGAATAGGCGAACCAGTTCGTTTTGTTTATGACCAATTAATTGACAAAGACACACTGAAATTTTTCTTGAACAAAATGGGAATTGATGCCTCTGATGGAGTTATTCCTGGTGGACGATATCACAACCGCCGTGATTATATGAATTTTCCAAATCTAGGTCGATTTGATTTATTATATCCACCAAGAGTGCCACTTCCAGTCGAAGGATTATCTTTGGATGGAAGTATTTTAAATAAAATTGCTCAAAAGGATTACTTAATATATGCGCCATATCAGTCGTTTTCCTATTTAATAAAGTTTCTAAGAGAAGCCGCTTTGGACCCAAAAGTAAGTTCTATAAAAATCACTTTATATCGACTTGCAAAAAACTCTCAGATAATAAGTTCACTTATAAATGCTGCAAAAAACGGAAAGAAAGTGATTGTTCAGATTGAGTTACAAGCGCGTTTTGATGAAGCCAGTAATATTTCCTATGCAGAGCAAATGCAACAAGAAGGAATTGAGCTCATTTTTGGGATTAAAGGATTGAAAGTGCACAGTAAAATTTGTGTAATTGATAGAATTGAACACGGAAAGTTAAAACGCTACGGTTTTATTTCTACAGGTAATTTCAACGAATCTACTGCCAAAATTTACACCGATTTGACCTTATTGACTTGTCATCAACAGATTTTGAAAGATGTTGACAAAGTATTTGATTTCTTTGATGTTAATTATAGAATTCACCGATACAAGCATTTAATCGTTTCACCACATTATACGCGTTCAAAATTCTATAAACTAATTGACAGAGAAATAAATAATGCCAAAATAGGAAGACCAGCGTATATTAATTTAAAAATGAACAGTTTATCCGATTATGGAATGATAGATAAATTGTACGAAGCCAGTAATGCAGGTGTAAAAATAAAATTGCAAGTAAGAGGAATTTGTTCGTTAATTCCCGGTGTAAAAGGAATGAGTGAAAATATTGAAGCAATCAGTATTGTCGATTATTATTTAGAGCATTCCAGAACATTCATTTTCTGTAATAATGATGATCCAGAAGTATTTATTTCCTCTGCCGATTTTATGACAAGAAATATTGAAGGAAGAGTAGAAGTAGCTTGTCCTATTTATGATGAAGAAATCAAAAAACAAATTATAGATACTTTTAATGTTGGTTGGAAAGGAAATGTAAAAGCACGTTATCATTCAGAAAAGTTTGAAAATAAATACAGAATTCGTGCTAATGGAGAACCTATTTTCCGCGCCCAACATGAAACGTACAATTACTATTATGATCGTGCGGAGAAGATTAATCTTAACCCTAAAACAGATATAATTTAATGATTACAATAAAAAAATATGCGGCTATCGACATAGGTTCCAATGCTATGCGATTGCTCATTACCAATATTGTAGAACAAAATGATGCAGCAACCCAATTCAACAAGAGTGCCTTGATTCGTGTGCCTATTCGTTTAGGACAAGATGCCTTTACAGTGGGTGAAATCTCCGAAGAGAATATTGATAGAATGATAGATGCCATGAAAGCGTTTCAACTCTTGATGAAAGTATATAAAGTTGAAAAATATAAAGCTTGCGCTACTTCAGCCATGCGTGAAGCGTATAACGGAAAAGAAGTTGCCAAAACTATCCTTGAAAAATGCAACATCGATATTGATATTATTGATGGTAAAATTGAAGCTACCATTATCGCATCATCTGATTTGCACAGTTTCCTGAAAACCGATCAAACCTATCTTTATGTTGATGTTGGTGGTGGAAGCACCGAGTTTTCTCTTTTTAGTGATGGCAAAATGATAGTTTCTAAATCCTTCAAAATTGGAACGGTTCGTTTACTCAACAATATGGTTTGCGACATCGTGTGGGAAGAAATAGAAAAATGGATTAAAGCCAATTCTGCCGATTATGACAATGTAATCCTAATTGGTTCGGGTGGAAACATCAATAAAATTTTCAAAATGTCGGGAAAAATGCAAGACAAGCCCTTGTCTTATCTGTATTTAAATTCCCAATACCAATATTTAAATTCGCTAACCTATGAGCAGCGTATTGCCGAATTAGGATTGAACACTGACCGTGCCGACGTAATTATACCTGCGACTCGAATTTATTTAAACGCCATGAAATGGAGTGGTGCAAGACAATTGTATGTACCAAAAATAGGTTTGGCTGACGGAATCGTGAAAGCCATGTATCAAGGAACAATATAATAAAATCCATGAAATATTTTCAAATATTAATAATGATTATTGCAGTTGTAGTCTTGATTACTACAATTAGAAGTTTGAATTTCTCTGATTTGAGTTTTGAAACTAACTACCGTGACTATTTAAGGATTGTACTTAGTATTGGAATATTTTTAATTTACTGGGGAAAAGTTTTTAAGAAAAAAAGGATTTAAACATCCAAATCAAACATTTTTTTCAGCAATTCTAAATTAGGATTTAATTCCACTAATCGATTGTATTTATCTTGATTGGTGAATGCTTTTCTCAAAACCAACGTTTCATTTACCCTCACTTCAATGACAATATCGTGGTTGTGCAACTTGCCTCTAAGGTAACCTAATAGTTCGGGTTTTTCTTTTTCAAAATCTATTTTCGAACTCTCGTTAGGCAACTCATGAATGATTTTGGTTCCCTCAAGTATTGGGTCATTAATGGTCAATAACGAAGCTACAATACGAAAACCTTTATCTTCCAATCGTTGCGCATATTTGAGCCATTGCTCTAGCATTTCGGTTTCGGTAAAGGGTTCGTTAGGCAAATGAACTACTTCTTTCACCAACGATTTTTGGGCTTCAGCCATTTCTTTTTTGGCCTTAATACTAGCGAGTGATAAAGCAGAAACTTTAGGTTGGTTAGTGGTAGTTGCAGGTTGCGGATTTCGGGTTTCCTGCGGCAGTTCGCTTCTGCTCTTGTCGGGTTCTTCAGCCTTTATAGTTTTGGGTTTTGGGTTGCGAGTTTCCTGTGGCAGTTCGCTAGTGCTCGTGTCAGGTTCTTCTACTTGTACTTCGTACTTTGTATTTCGTACTTCTTGAATAGAGTATCCGTTATTGCGATAATAAGTCGGTGGAATTATAAAGTCAGCTTTTTTTTTTCTCCATCAAAAGTGATAGAGCTGAGTTGCATTAGCGTGAGTTCCACCAACAAGCGTTGGTTTTGGGAAACTTTATATTTCAAATCACAATCGTTAGCCAAGTCAATTCCTTTTAACAGAAAATCTTGCGAAACTTTTTGTGCTTGTTGTCCGTAGAGTTGTTGCGCCGCTTCACCCATTTCCAATAATGAAAGGGTTACTGGATTTTGAGCTACCAATAAATCTCTGAAATGCGATGCCAATCCGGCAATAAAATGGTGACCGTCAAAACCTTTGGCCAATATTTCATTATAAGCCAATAAAACTTCAGGAATTTTATTTTCCAAAATCAAATCGGTCATAGTAATATAGGTCTCATAATCCAGAACATTTAAGTTCTCAGTCACGGCTTGTCGTGTTAAATTATTTCCACAAAAAGAAACCACACGGTCAAAAATAGACAAGGCATCACGCATCGCACCATCAGCTTTTTGCGCAATGATGTGCAAGGCATCTTCTTCAAATTGCACCCCTTGACTAGTGGCTACTTCAGCCAAATGTTCTCTAGCATCTTTTACCGTGATGCGTTTGAAGTCAAAAATTTGACAACGCGATAATATGGTAGGAATGATTTTGTGTTTTTCGGTTGTTGCCAATATAAAAATGGCGTGTTTTGGCGGTTCTTCCAAAGTTTTTAGAAACGCATTAAAAGCTGCCGAAGACAACATGTGTACCTCGTCAATGATATACACTTTGTATTGTCCGGTTTGTGGCGGGATTCTAACTTGGTCAATCAAATTGCGAATATCGTCAACTGAATTATTAGAGGCTGCATCCAATTCAAATACATTGAAAGCAAAATCCTCAAACGGATCATCATAACCGGGTTGGTTAATCTTACGCGCCAATATTCGTGCACAAGTAGTTTTTCCAACACCTCTTGGTCCCGTAAACAATAGGGCAGAAGCCAAGTGGTTATTTTCTATGGCATTGAGCAAAGTATTAGTAATAGCTTGTTGTCCAACAACATCTTTAAATGTTTGCGGACGATACTTACGAGCTGATACTACAAATTGTTCCATAGGATTTTATCGGATTACAAATATAGATTTAAAAATTCCAAATCCCAAACGCCAAATTCCAAATAATCAAAAAGAATAGTAACAATTCCTAAATCCTAATTCTTAAATCTTCAATCGTTAATCTTCAATCTTAAATCATTACTTTTGCGCCGCAGACCGCCTTATCGTTCTCGTCCTAAAAGACGAGAGAGGAAAGTCCGGACACCAAAGAGTAGCATATTGGGTAACGCCCAACCGTTGAAAGGCGAGGACAAGTGCAACAGAAAGTATGTACAGATAATGCTGTAGTGAAACCAGGTAAACTCTATGCGGTGAAATTCCAAGTATATCGGCATTTAAGGATTACTCGTCCGTTGTCGAAGGGTAGGAAGCTCGATCCAATGAGTAATTGTTGGGCTAGATAAATGATAAGGGTTCCGATTTATCGGAATACAGAATCCGGCTTATAGGTCTGCTTTTTTTAAAATATTTTATTAAATTTGATTAAAATTTACAGTTATGGATATTCAAACTTCAAAAATAGAATTAGTCAAATTAATATTAAGTATTGAAAATTCTGAATTCATTGAAAAGGTTTCAAATTTCATCAAATCGGAAGAGAATGTTTTAACAGAATTAACACCTTCACAAAAATTGGATATTGAAAAAGGCATTCAAGATTTGAACGATGGAAAACGAATAGAATATTCTGAATTTTTGAAGAAAATTTCATAAAAAATGAAAGTTTATTTATCGCACAATGCGGAATTAAAACTTTTATTGTTGACTGATTATTTAAAAGTCAAATGGAATGATAAAACAAAAGATGACTTTTTAAAGAAGTTGAATAAAAAAATCGAAATGATTTCTAAATTTCCAGAAAGTTGTCCTGAAACCAAAGACTTTAGAGAAGTTTATAAATGTGTAGTATCAAAACAAACAACATTTTATTATAGAATTTTATTAGAAAAAGAGGAAATAGAAATTATTACAGTTTTTGATACAAGACAAAATCCTGATAGTTTGTTGAGAGAAATATAATCAATCCTCATCTTCCAAATCCTCAGCTTCTTCATCATCACCTTCAAATTCAAAGAAAGTGAAAACCGAACCACCATAGTTTTTTTGGAACGAATAATTTGTCAAATGTTCTAACTTGGTGTATTTGGAATGCTCAACCACTAGCATGCCTTCTTCATCTAATAATTCGTTTTCAAAGATAAGTTCAATCAATTTTTCAAAGTCTTTTTGTTCTAAATTATAAGGAGGATCAGCAAAGATAATATCATAGTTGCCATGATGTTTTTCTAGAAATTTGAATACATCACTTTTGATGGCTGTAATATCAAAGTCGAATTCCTTAGCAGTTTTCTTAATGAAATTTACACAACCCATATCGCCATCTACGCAAAGTATTGGTGAACAACCACGAGAAGCAAATTCATAACTGATACTTCCTGTGCCAGCAAAAAGTTCTAATACTATGAGTTCTGAAAAGTTGAAATGATTATTCAATACATTGAATACCGCTTCTTTACTCATGTCAGTTGTAGGTCGAACAGGAAGATTTCTTGGTGGTGTTATTCTTCGGCCTTTGTATTTGCCCGAGATTATTCTCATGAGTGTAAAAGTATGAAGTGTTCGCGGTTTTCCGATTCAGTATAAGAGTTTTGCATCCCACTTACATCCATCATAGCAACATTGCGCACATATTTATAGGCCATATTATAAAGGGAATCGCCTTCGGTAATTTTACCTACTAATTCCAATTTGAAACTTTCAGGGTTCAACTGCAATTGTTCGGCAGTGAATAATATATAGTAAAGAAAATCTTCTGCAGTTTTATAATCAAAGGAGTTGTAGAGTTGTAGTTTTTGGTTTTGGATAACTATAATTTCAAAATGGGTTTCGCTCACGTGAACAAACATTTTTCTCTCCTCGTTATTCTTAGAAACTTCTAATAATTTTTGCACCAAAATACTATTGGCATGTTTATAATCAAAAGTGCCAAATTGATCAATAAAATAGTTGTTCATATTCACATACGGAATATATACATTGTTCATTTCGTAGTTGGACAATTCATCAAAAGCAAAGAAATCGGTTTCAAAAACCTTGGTGTTGAATTGCAAATAGCTGCCTAAATATTCCTCGTCAAACAACGCCGTTGGCACAAAAGTAGATAGATTGTTACTGTGAATAATGACAATTTCATCATATCCTGCTTTGAGTTCAGGATAGTTTTGAAAAGCTGTGGCAAATAAATCTTCAATTTTTGAAGTGATAGACACATTTCCAATTTCTATTTTTCGTAAAGTCAATGGTTTATTCAATATTGTATCGAATGTAGCAAACGACAAACCATTCAAAGAAACCTGAATTGCTAGTTTTTTGTATGTCTTATCGATTACGCTAGTGTTTTGCCACATGGTTCAATCCGTTTTTATGGGAATAGCGCAAACTTACGAAAACAAATTCAATGTCAAATTCAAAAATCAATATCAATTTTAATTGCAAAATTTGATTTTTGAGTTTGCTTTTTGAATTTGACATTGTCATTGATATTGACATTGAATAGTCTATCTTTGAAATTCAAATTTGATCACCACTATTTATGACTTCCAGCCAGTTTTACAGTCTTTTATACAAGCAGTTTTTGTTTCAACCGACAGTAAAACAAGATATTTTTTTTCAAATGATTTCTGTTTTTTTGATCAATACCAATAAGGACGAATTGTTTGTACTAAAAGGATATGCCGGAACAGGAAAAACAACCGTCATTTCTACTATTGTAAACAACTTGATTTTCATAAACAAAAAGTATGTGTTGTTGGCACCAACTGGTCGTGCTGCAAAAGTGATTGCTAATTATTCCAACAAAGCTGCTTTTACCATTCACAAGAAAATTTATTTCCCAAAGAAAGGGAAAAGTGGCGGCGTGTCTTTCACGATGCAAGCCAATAAACATACAAACACCATTTTTATTGTAGATGAATCCTCCATGATTTCGGATGTGAATACCGAGTCGAAGCTCTATGAAAATGGTTCTTTGTTAGACGATTTGATGTCCTATGTCTATAACGGAAACAATTGCAAGTTGATTTTGATTGGCGACACGGCACAATTACCGCCAGTTCAATTGGATGTAAGTCCAGCTTTAGATACTGATGCTTTGGCATTGCATTACAACAAAGAAGTTTTTTCTATCGAACTCGACGAAGTAATGCGTCAGGAAGAAAAATCGGGGATATTATTTAATGCTACCGAGTTGCGCGAAATTCTGAAAAGTTCTTTTGTGGATACCTTTCAGTTTAACATGAAAGGGTTCAAAGATATTGTTCGGCTAACGGATGGTTTTGATATTCAAGATGCTATTCAAAGTGCCTATAATAATTACAGCATTGAAGACACCTGTTTTATAGTGCGTTCCAATAAAAGAGCGAACCAATACAACCAACAAATCAGAACTAGGATTTTGGATAAAGAAAGTGAACTTTCTGTGGGCGATTATTTGATGGTGGTGAAGAACAATTATTTTTGGCTCAAGGAAACTGACGAAGCTGGTTTTATTGCCAATGGTGATATTGTAGAGGTTTTGGAGATATTTAATTTCAAAGAATTGTATGGCTTTAAGTTTGCCAATGTCAAAATCAGAATGGTGGATTATCCGAACCAAAAACCTTTTGAAACCATTGTTTTATTAGACACCATTACCAGCGAATCGCCTTCCTTAACATTTGACGAAAGCAATAGATTGTACCAAGAAGTACTTAAAGATTATGAAGGCGAAGCACAATACCGCAAATTCCTAAAAGTAAAAAACAACGAATATTTCAACGCGCTGCAAGTAAAATTTTCCTATGCTATTACGTGCCATAAAAGTCAAGGCGGACAATGGAACACCGTTTTTATTGAACAACCTTATTTACCCGATGGCATTACCGTGGATTATGTGCGCTGGTTATACACTGCTGTTACGCGTGCTAAAGACAAGCTGTATTTGATTGGGTTTAAAGAGGAGAGTTTTGTGGAGTGAGAATTCCACACCTGACAGGTTTTAAAAAACTGTCAGGTGTATTAAGTCCTTAGAAATGCTCCGCAAATGTATCCTGACTTTGCGGAATTATTTTTATTTTTTTAGCTCAAAGTATGGAGACTTTGCGAAGCTGGAGATTATTTTTTCACGTATTTTATTATTAACTTTAATTTTTCAGGGTCATCTTTATAAGTTTCTATTTTCCCAACATTCTGCAAAGTGAAACTTAATAATGCTTCGTTCGATTCTCTAATTTTATTTTCTTTTTTTGCTTTAATATTATTGTAGATATAAACAGGTGTTTTTAAAATTCCATCTGGAATTCCCCACCAACCTAATAAAGCTGTTGAAATTATTGATTGTTGATTTTTTTTGTCTAAACAATCTGGGCAGGCAATTATAGGCTCTTTTCTGTGGTAGGAGAACAAAATAAAACTTTTCACAGTATGCATTATTGTTCCATTGAGTTTTGTCGTTCTACTTCCGCATAATGGGCAAGGTAAATTTCTCAATATTAGAGACAATTCATTTATTTCTTCTAACGAATATTCTTTGTTTTGTGCTTTGACTCCTTCTAGAATATTAGGATTTAAATTTCTCTTTTTGATTTCTTTTTCTATAATTTCCATAACACCAGGTCTTAAACCTGCTGCATTTTCGGTTGCCGTATGTATTATTTCTGAATCAGTTTTCTTTGAATAATGCTCTGCGATATCTTTTAAGTCATAACCATTTGACATATATAATTTGTTTTTTGGTTTGTGTTTTGTTTGTGGGCACTAGCAAGACGCTCGCGCTATCGGGGTTTAATCTTATTTATAATTTCCTGTTCAAACCAACTTTTCTCGGCTTCGCTTTTGAATGCATCTTTTGGAATATAAATAAATTGAGTTTTTGATAAGTAAAGTAAGTATGCAGTTTTAAGTTTTATAACCTTTACAAAATGTTCGGTCATAATAGTATTCGTTGTTCCGTCACTCAGTGTTGCAATAATTTTATTATCTTGAATTTCATATTCTTTTTCCAATAAGAAAATTTTATTGTCTTTAGACTTTGCAAAGCGCCAATATTGTAATACAATGAGAAATGGATATGCAAAACTAACCACCATAATGAAGATTTCATTAAATCCTCTTTTGCTACTTGTAGAAACAAGTATTCCAAAAATCATCATCCAAAGAATTAACCACCATCTTTTTTTAAAATATACCCTCAACAAAGTTGAGAAAAGGGTGTTAGTCGTTAGTTGTATTTTGTTTGTTTTAATCATTTTTTGAATATCCCTATTTTGTTTTTTTAATTATATACAAATTACTGTTGTGGGTTTGTTTTGAAGTCGATTGTGGGCACGAGCAAGATGCTCGCGCTAGCTGGTATTTACTTCAAAAGAAATTACTTTTTTTAGGACGAGACACATTACCGCTTTTCAAAAATAACAGTTTTAGCATCATTAATATTAATCATAAAAGTTAAGGATCTTGGTTCAGTAAATTCAATTTTAAAGCCCGATGAAGTAAGATTGGTTACTATGGCTTCGTCAAAAAGAAAACTGCTTCCATAAATCATATCGTCTTCAGTTAAAGTATAATCGGAGCAACCAAAATTCTCAGTATTAATACAATCTGGATAATAATTGTAGGTAACAATTTTTCGATAAGAAAATATTTCAATATAATCTGTTTGGGTAGGACACAGCCCGGTATAAGGTATTACAGTGCCATTGGCTCTGACAATAGACTTAAATTTCCATTGTCCCGTCAAGTTTTGAAAAGTAACAGCTTTGGTACCATCATCATCTTTACTACAGGACAATAGAAACACTACGGCAAATAAGGTAATAATTTTTTTCATTTTTATTTTGGTTTTAATTATATACAACTTTCTGTTGTGGGTTTGTTTTGAATTGATTGTGGGCACGGATTACAAGGTGTTATAAGTTACAATAACAACTCTGCGAATATCTTTTTTAACTTCGGAAACTTGAAATAAATCATGATTTTGAGAAATCAATAGTAAAGTTTCTTCCATTTTTACAGCTAAATTTTGCAGTTCTTTTGCTGTCCAATTTTCTTCTAAATAGGTAATTGTATTTTCTAATTCTTTTAGAGCATGATCTGTCCAAAGAATTTTATAGCCATTTTTCATAAAGCTTTCTGGCGTTTGAGTGAGGATTTAGTTTCCCAGAATCAGCATCTTTTAAACCTTTTTCGATAGATTCTTTTTCATTTTCAGAAATTGAATCCCACCAATCTTTACTTTCTTTTTTTCTCAAATCCAATATTTTCTCAATAATTGTTGAGTCTTCAATAGTAGAAAGCCATTGGATTAATTCCAATTTTTTGTTTAGTAAGTTTATTTCAATATCCATGACACAAAGATTTAGCAATTCAAAAGTACAAATATATTTGTAATGTTTTTCACTAGGCGCATTAAAAACAAACTTTGTATCTTAGCCACTCAGTAACTCAGTCACTCAACAAATGAAAATCATTGCCGTAATTCCAGCTCGTTATGCTTCCACACGTTTTCCTGCAAAATTGATGCAGGATTTAGGAGGAAAAACTGTTATTACCCGAACTTATGAAGCTGCGGTGAATACTAGTTTGTTTGACGATGTGTTTGTAGTAACTGATTCTATTCTGATTTATGATGAAATTATTTCTAATGGTGGCAAAGCTATTATGAGCATAAAGGAACACGAAAGTGGTAGCGACAGAATAGCCGAAGCGGTAGAAAATCTCGAAGTAGATATTGTGGTGAATGTACAAGGTGATGAGCCATTCATCAACAAAGAACCTTTGGCTAAATTACTCGAAGTGTTTAGAAATGATTTTGATAAAAATGTAGATTTAGCTTCATTAATGGTTGAAATTACTAATGAAGAAGACATTACTAATCCTAATAATGTAAAAGTAGTAACCGATCAAAATGGTTTTGCGTTATACTTTTCGCGTTCGGTTATTCCTTATCCTAGAGAAGTGAATGTTGGTGTTCGCTACATGAAACACATCGGTATTTATGCGTTTAGAAAAGAAGCCTTGTTAGCATTTTATAATTTACCCATGAAATCTTTGGAAGCCTCTGAAAAGTTGGAACAACTAAGGTATTTGGAATTTGGGAAACGTATCAAAATGGTCGAAACTACGCATGTCGGCATTGGCATTGATACACCCGAAGATTTAGAAAAAGCTAGGAAGATGATTTAATTCTCATCTGGATCATTTTCAAAATAGCCTTTGGATTTTACTTTGGTAGAAAAGAAATTCAAAAATAAAATCACAAACGATAAAAAGAACATCGCCTGAACACAAGCTAAAAATTTCCCATAGGTTGTAATAGGATGATAATCTCCATAACCTATAGTGTTTGAAGTCATTAAACTAAAATACAATGCATCAGACCAATGTCCAAAAGGAATATTGGTATTGTTACCTAAAGTATAAAAGACACCAAACGAGATTACTACTTCCAAGTAATTGAAAAATAACAACAACATCGAACGTTTGTAAGAACGTGGACGAGCAAACAAATCGGATGCAAAAATCAGAGTTGGAATGTATAAAATGGTTTCTAGTATTAGATAAACCAACAGCCAAATCAGGATTTTATGGTCTTGCCAATTGTTAATTAATATGACCAATGGGAAAAAAGTCTTCATCAGAATATAGCAATCCATAGCTAAATCTTTGTAGGCAAAGTTGATTTTAGACGCTAGAGTTTTTACATAAATACCAAGAAAACACAATTGCGAAACAGAAAGAAACAAGCGAAAGATTTTTTCAATACCGTTGTCATCCTGATGGTCGTTATTCCAAATAGAGCGAATGTTTAAAATCCTACGATCTATTGGGTCATATTTTGGTTTGTAGTTTTCAGAAACTTTACCAATCAATAATTTTTTTAAAAATCCCATTAGCTTAGTTTTTTAATGGTGAATAATTCGTTGTGTACTTCAACTTTTGGATACATTCGTAATGAATAATTTCCGTTGAATTTTGTTTTGTATTCTAAATTTCGTGCTGCATCTTTTTTTGTAATTACCATGGTGTTGAAAAGGATAAAACCATTGGTTTTTAATAAAAAATTAATTCGGTTGATAAAAAAATCTTCAAATAAAAAGTTAGGCATCGTAGTATCTTGAAATATATCAATTATAATTAAATCGTACTTCTCTTTAGTCTTTAATACAAATTCAAAAGCATCATCAATAACAATTTCCAAGTTGGGTATGGTATCCAGTTTAAAATAATCATTAGCAATGGTTATAATGTCCTTATCAATTTCAACTCCGGTGATTTTACCTTCAAACTTAATTTCATCCACCAATGTTTTAATCACACTACCAGCCGCAACACCAAGAACCAACACGTTTTCAAAATTTCTGATGCGTTCAAATCCAATATATTTTAGTCCTTTGCGCAATATGCGTTGCAAACTTCCATACGAATAGTTGGTATTTTTACTATCCAAAACCAATTCGCCATTGTTCCAAGTAACCTCCAACGATTTGCTTACCGCAGAATTTTTCTTGTAAACATTTATAGGAATAAAATAGCTTAATAATTTTTGAATCATCTAAAATAATTTTACTCAAAAGTAACAGATAAATACTAAATTTACGAAAAATATTCCAAATGAAAAAGTGGCTTTATCAATTTATTTTTCTAAAACTATTGGGGTGGAAAATTATTGGCACTATGGACGGCAACATCCAAAAAAGTGTTTTGATGGTTATGCCTCACACTTGTAATTTTGATTTTTTCCTTGGGTTATTTACCCGAGGAATAATTGGTTTAGAAATGAATTTTGTGGGAAAGAAAGAATTGTTCCAATTTCCATTTGGATGGTATTTTAGAAGAGTTGGTGGTGCAGCTTTAGACAGAAGTGGCGGAAAAAATAATGTAGATGCTACGGTAGATGTTTTCAATTCGAGAGAAGTTTTTAGAATGGCCATTGCTCCCGAAGGCACACGAAAAAAAGTAACACAACTAAAAACAGGTTTTTATTACATCGCTTATAAAGCTCAAGTGCCTATTATTCCAGTTGCTTTTGATTACGGAAAAAAAGAAGTTAGAATAGGAAATCCAATAGCTGTTTCAGGAAATTATGACGAAGACATGAAAATAATTTTGCCCCATTTCAAAGGCGTAAAAGGCAAATATCCAGAAAGACAATTTCAAGTTTAAAACCAATCAGTATGAATTATTTGCAACTCCACGAACAAAATAAAGAGCAATCCCTTTTTGGTAGATATATAACTTTGAATCATATTGAACCATTGTTGGAAAAGTATAACGCAGCAATTATTGGAAAATCTGTTTTAGATAAACCTATTTATACCTTGCAATTTGGTTCAGGAAAAGTAAAAATCCTGATGTGGTCACAAATGCATGGCAACGAAAGTACCACAACCAAAGGATTGTTCGATTATATTAATTTTCTCAATTCTAATACAAAAGAAAGTGAACGCATACTGAGTAAGTTCACTTTTTGCATCATACCCATGCTCAATCCCGATGGTGCTGAACTATACACTAGGGAAAACGCTAATGCAGTAGATTTAAATCGAGACTCACAAAATCTATCACAACCCGAAAGTATAGTATTGCGAAAAACATTTGAAGAATTTCAACCTCATTATTGTTATAATCTTCACGACCAGCGAACTATTTTTGGTGTTGCTGATTCGGGAAAACCTGCTACAGTTTCTTTTTTGGCACCAGCTTTTAATGAAAGTCGCGATGTAAATGATGTCCGAATAAAAGCTATGAATGTGATTGTTGCCATGAATGATGTATTGCAACAGTATATTCCAAATCAAATAGGACGATTTGATGATTCGTTTAATATTAATTGTATTGGTGATACTTTTCAGTATCTAAAAGTGCCAACTATTCTTTTTGAAGCGGGTCATTTTCCTAATGATTATGAAAGAGAAGAAACCCGAAAATACATTTTTATAGCATTATTTTCTGGAATTGAGTTTTTGAGCGAAAACGATATAGTTATCAGTAAAATTGATGATTATTTGAAAATTCCGCAAAATAAAGTCGTTTTTTATGACTTTGTTTATAAAAACGTCAAAATAAATTATGATAATAAAGAAAAAATTATCAATTTTGCAGCGCAATACAAAGAAGTACTAAATAAGAATAAAGTACAGTTTGAGGCAAGAATTACTCAAATTGAAAATTTAGATAGTTTTTTTGGTCATGTTGTAATTGATGCTAACGGAGAGCAGTTTTCTTCTGAAGAAACCGATTTTCCGAAAATTGACCAAAAAGCTAACTTTTATTTAGGAAAAAGCAAGAAAGTTGTTAATGGACTAATAATTAATTAGTAAATTTATTTTTTTGTTTAATAAAATGTATTTTTGCATATTGATTTTTATAAATAATGAATATATAATTTTATGAGTAAGTTTAAATTAGACGAAGTTGACCTCCAAATTCTAGATATGTTGATTGACAATACCAGAATTCCATTTACAGATATTGCCAAAAAACTTTTAATTTCTGCTGGAACAGTTCATGTTAGAGTTAAGAAAATGGAAGATCAAGGAATTATTATGGGTTCTTCATTATCGTTGGATTATGAAAAATTGGGTTATTCATTCATTGCTTATGTTGGTGTTTATCTAAACAATACCTCACAAACTACATTTGTTTTAGAAAGAATTAATGAAATTCCATATGTGACAGTAGCTCATGTAACTACTGGTAAATTCAATATTTTTTGTAAAATTAGAGCCAAAGATACCAAACACGCTAAGGACGTAATTTTTATGATTGATGATATCGAAGGTGTTTACAGAACCGAAACGATGATATCTCTTGAAGAAAGCATCAATGACAAAAAAAGGTTGATGCACACCATTTTCCAAGAATTAGAAGACCTTTAAAAACTAATAAAATTTAAAACCTCAAGTCAAAGCTTGAGGTTTTTTTGTACATTTAAATTTCAAAAATTGTTTTTATGTACACCTTACCAAAAATTGAACGTTTCAACCAAAATGTCCTTTCAAAGTATCACATTTATAACAGCGTATTTATTACGCTTCCGTTTGATGCTATTGACAATACTGGTGTTTTGCTTCCTTTGTTTTCAGAAGTTTGCGACAATGGTTTTAAAAATAATTGGTCACCAAAACAAATTGTAGATTTCTTTTCTTCAAAGTATTTAGACAACGCTTCGGAAGAAGAAAAAATAGATTTAATGTTTCGTTTTATACAATATGTTGAACGACAAATAGTGCTTTTTGATGCTATTGAAGATGCAGCATTTCCTGTGGTGAATAATATGGAAGGAAGAGGTTCATTGCGAGATATTAAAGAAAAATCAGAAGCCAAAGACAAACGTGATGAATTGATTTCATTTCTCGAAAATTTCAATGTTCGAACAGTATTAACCGCACATCCAACTCAATTTTATCCCGGTTCTGTTTTGGGAATTATCACCGACTTAACAGATGCCATTCGAGAAAATGACTTAATCAAAATTAAACAGCTTTTAGCACAACTTGGTAAAACACCTTTCATCAAGAAAGAAAAACCAAATCCTTTTGATGAAGCGGTTAGCTTAATTTGGTATCTCGAAAATGTTTTTTATCAGACGATAGGAGAGATGATGCAATATTTACAAAAGAATATTTTTGATGGCAATAGCATGGAAAACCCAATCATCAATTTGGGATTTTGGCCAGGTGGCGATAGAGATGGAAATCCTTATGTAACTCCCGAAATCACCGAAAAAGTTGCCCATAGATTGAGAACGTCTGTACTAAAATGTTATTATTTTGACATCAGAACTTTAAAACGAAAGTTGACTTTCAATGAAGTGGATACTATTATTTCCAATTTAGAATATAAATTATATCGTTCTGTTTTTTACTCACAAGGTGAATTATTTATTACACTAGAGGAATTGAAAAATGAACTAAATAAAGTAAAACAAATCATAATCAAGGAACATCAATCCTTGTATCTTGATGAAATCAATTTATTGTTACAAAAAATAAATCAGTTTGGATTTCATTTTGCGTCGTTGGATATTCGTCAAAATAGTAAAATACATAGTCAGGTTTTTGATGATATTATTGCATTGCTGAAAAGAGAAAAATCGGTTTACTTTCCTGATAATTATGAAACTTTACCCGAAACAGAAAAAATGGATGTTTTGGCACAACTTCATTTTGATTTGAAAACCCATTTCTTTGAAAATGAAATTACCCGTTCTACTTTGGAAACCATTGAATTGATGAGAGCCATTCAAGAGAGTAATGGTGAAAAAGCCTGCAACCGCTATATCATCAGTAACAACGAAAGTGCTTTGGATGTTATGGAAACCTTTGCCATGTTCCGATTGTTAGATTGGGAAAACCCAACGGTTGATATTGTTCCATTGTTTGAATCTGTTGATGATTTGCAGAATGCCTATGAAATCATGGAACAGTTGTATAAAAACCCAACGTATCGAAATCATTTAAGACAAAGAAAAGATAAGCAAACCGTAATGCTCGGTTTTTCTGACGGAACAAAAGATGGCGGTTACTTAATGGCAAACTGGAGTATTTTTAAAGCAAAAGAAATGATTACCAAAATTTCAAGAGAATATGATATTAAAGTCATTTTCTTTGATGGTCGCGGTGGACCACCAGCTCGTGGTGGCGGAAAAACACACAAGTTTTATGCTTCTTTGGGTTCTACTATTGAAAACCAAGAAATCCAAGTAACGGTGCAAGGACAAACTATTAGTTCCAATTTTGGCACACAAGATTCATGTCGGTATAATTTAGAGAATCTATTGAGTGCTGGAGTTGCGAATCAGATTTTTAATAAAGACGAAAATAATCTATCAGAAACCGAGAAAGAAATTATAGATACATTGGCTACTTTAGGGTATGAAAAATACACCAACTTCAAAAACCACCCTAAATTTTTGCCCTACTTGGAGCAAATGAGTACCCTGAAATATTACTCCAAAACCAATATTGGAAGTCGACCATCCAAACGAAATACAGACGGAAAATTAAACTTTTCCGATTTGCGTGCCATTCCTTTTGTGAGTTCTTGGAGCCAATTAAAACAAAATGTTCCCGGTTTTTTTGGGGTTGGTACTGCGCTCAAGTATTTTGAAGCGCATAACCGCTGGGAAGAAGTTCAAAACCTTTATGATAATTCTTTATTCTTCAGAACCTTGTTGGAAAACAGTATGATGTCATTGGCGAAATCTTTTTTTCCTTTGACCGCTTACATGAAAGATGACGAAGTATTTGGAGATTTTTGGCAAATTATATACGATGAATTTTTAGAAACCAAACGACTTTTGCTCAAAATTGCGGGGCATAACGAACTGATGCAAAATTATCCCGATGGAAAAGCCTCTATCGCTATGAGAGAACAAATTGTGATGCCTTTATTGACCATTCAACAATATGCTTCCTCACAAATCAAAGCCTTGCAAGAAGGAAAAAAAGGAAATGAAAAATTAATTGCAGTGTATGAAAAACTAGTAACGCGTTCGTTATTTGGAAATACCAATGCCAGTAGGAACTCGGCTTAAATTATAAAATTATTACAATTACAACCTGATTATTATGACTTATTTATTTAAGTCATAGTAATCGGGTTCTTTTCATTGAGTACTGAATTATCTGCATTGAGTTCAGAGTTCTGTGTATTAAGTTCTGAATTCTATGCATTGAGTTTTAAGTTAACTGTATTGAGTGCAGAGTTCACTGTATTGAGTTCAGAATTCTATGTATTGAGTTTAAAGTTCTCTCCATTGAGTTCAGAGTTCTCTGTATTGAGTGCAGGTTTCTGTTTATAAAGTGTAGAGTTCATAACATCGAGCGATATCGTTTCAGGGCATTTTTTTGTCTTCTGAGCACCTCTAGCGTTTTTTTTTGCCTGTTTTGGTTATTTTTGATGGGATTTGGTTGTTTTTGGGAAATAGTTAGTAGTATGCTGATGGATTGTACTATTTTTATATATTTGAAATAAGCAAAAAGTAGGACGGTTGTTAGGCTTATTTATCCATTTTTGGGTGTATTGGTTTGATTTTGTCAGACGTATAAGATAGTTATAGCCAATTGTAGAACGACCCCAATAAAGAGACAAATTGAACTGGATTGACAAAATAAAAGAGCTGACAAATAAGCAGGACAAATCACCTGAACTGAAAAAAGGAGAGATAAAACAAATCCTCATTCAGACAGCAGGTGAAGTTTTGCCTGACTTTGAGTTTTTAGCATATAAAAACAGTTGCTATACATTTCAGCGACTAAGACAGGTAAACAATTTTACAGTTTATGAAATACTCCACATAATCTTTACGCTTAAAGATAAAAACTTTGCCTGCTCAATTGCTTCAAGACTAAATCCAGATTACATTGTTTCTAACCATTACAACATTGGACTAATAAATCCTCACCAAGACTTGAAAGTATTAAGACATAATTCTGGTGCTTTAAATATTCAAGACGCATACTATTTCCACAACGGACAAGTTGAAACGACAACAAAAACTGTGAAAGAAATTTTTAGCGACTTTAAAAAATACGGACTTCCATTCCTTGACAAACAAGTTGAAAGGCTAAAAGCGAATTCAATAGTCAAATGTGGCTTTGACTACATAGACTATTTGCAAACTGACAAGCAAAAACTGAAAAGCGAAATAACAGAAGAACTCAATAAAGGTGGACTTTTACTTTCGAGTATAAAACACCCAATTTATGTTGACCTTAAAGAAAAATTGCAATTAGTGAGCGGACAAAGTAAAGAAGACCGACAAATCATACCGAAGACAGCACACGAATTATTAGAACTATATTGGACAAGATGAAAAGAACAACTGGCTATAACAGCACCTACAAGAAATTGGAGGTTCAGTGGTTAAATGAAGCTTTGTGCTTCGTATCAAGTAACCGATAGCGAGGATTTGCAATCCATGACCCGATAGCGCGGATTTGTAATCCGTGCCCATAAAATTGAGAAAGTAAAGAAAAGGTAAAACAAAATAAAAAAATGCACTACATTAGATTTAGTGTGTATTGTAGGCACGGATTGCAAATCCGCGCTATCGGATGGTACTATTTTTATATATTTGAAATAAGTAAAAAGTATGACGGTTGTTAGACTTATTAATCCATTTTTGGGTGTATTGGTTTAATTTTGTAAGACGTATAAGATAGTTACCAGTAATAGTTTCTCCACTCATTATGAAAAACATTTTTATAATATTTCTAATCTGTTTATTTTTCAATTCTTGTTTCAAAAAGTCTGAGAAAGTGGAGAATTTGAAAGTAGTAGATACCATTTCAAAAATTAAGACCTTGAAGTTCGAAAAGTCAATTTCTGTTATTTTTCCAGCAGAATTTATGAGAAAGAAAGGTTGGCTTAATAAGTATCGTAATGAGAAAGATTACTTTACACCGAACGAAGAAACAGTTAAATATATTGAAGAAAATATCGGAGCAAATTTTCATCTGACCAAGAACCCATGGCAGATTAAAGAAGAAAACGAAGAAGATAAAATGTACAATAAAGCAATTAGAGATGAGTTCACAATTAATTCCAAAGAAATGAACCTTTATGACAAACAATATTTTGGAATTGTAAATTTAAAAAATGATAGTATTGTGGTTGTTATAGTAAATAATTTTCACTCAAATCCTCCCGAAGAAAAATTAAAATCATTTTTGGAAAAAGATATAATTAGTGGTGGTGATGGTTGGTTTAATACAAATTATTGTCAATTGATATTTTACACAAAAACAAAAAAATTCGCACCAAGAGAATGACAACTACTGCCCGATAGCGCGGATTTGCAATCCGTGCCAGCAAACATAATTCAACCACAAACTATATCAAACTCGTGATAAAAAAGCGGTTACTTTTATCCCTAAAAATTAAAAAAGCAAACAAAAACAATGAAACCAACCCAATTACAACCTTCAGAATATGCATCCTATTATGGTGCCTATATCGATCAAGTTTCAGATGAATACACCTTAGTGGAAGAATTGGAAATCTCGGTGCATCGATTGGTGAAATTCGTTAGAGAAATTCCTATGGATAAATTTGATTACCGTTATGCGGAAGGAAAATGGACTATCAAGGATATTATTTTGCACTTAATTGATGCCGAACGAATTTTTGCCTACAGAGCTTTGCGTTTTGCTCGAAACGATAAAACTGAATTGCCAGGTTTTGACGAAAATAATTATGTAGATGAAGCCAATGCTAACTCTCGAAGTATTCAAGATTTATTAACTGAATTATTAGTTGTGCGACAATCCACATTGACGTTGTTCAAATCTTTTTCAGAAGAACAATTACTGAGAGTTGGAGTTGCTTCAAACAATCCCATGTCGGTAAGAGCTTTGGGTTTTGTCATAATCGGACATCAAAATCACCATCAACGTATTTTTGAGGAACGATATTTATAGGTACGAATTACGAAGTTGGAAATTTCGAAGTTCATAAGTATTGATTAAAAAAAATCCCAAACTTAGATAAATCTAATTTTGGGATTTTTCATCTCGTACTTCGTATTTTGTACCTTGTACTTAGTATTATTCTTCGTCGTCTTCGTCTTCTAAATTATTATCCGAAACTTCATAGTCTTCATCATCGTCATCGTCATCAGAATCATCTGAACCACCATCATCTTTTAATAAATCGATTTCTACATCATCTTCATCGGCGGTAATAGCATCTTCATCATCGTCTAAACCTTTGATGGGTACAATGGGTTCGATAACAGAGTCAATATCTTCTTCCTCGTCATATTTCTCCATACGACTAGCAAGTTTGGTACTCACTTTTACTAAATAAATAGTATCTTCTGTTCTAACTTCTACAGCTTCTATCAATTCGTTTTGAGCATTTCTAAAACGAATAATATCGCTATCATCATAACCTTCAGGGAATTTATCTACTAATAGGTTTAGTATGTCTCCTGTTAATTTGGCATAGTCTACGATAATTCTTCTCATAAAAAAATCTTTTATAAATCTAATAAGTAAGCAAATATTAATGGAGCAACAATAGTTGCGTCTGATTCAATTATAAATTTTGGAGTATGAATGTCAAGTTTTCCCCAAGTAATTTTTTCATTAGGAACAGCTCCAGAATACGAACCATAACTAGTTGTAGAATCTGATATTTGACAAAAGTAACTCCAAAAAGGAACATCATGCATTTCCATATCTTGATATAACATAGGAACGACACAAATAGGGAAATCACCAGCAATTCCACCACCAACTTGGAAGAAACCTACTCCTTTTCCTGTGGAATTTTTTGGATACCAATCGGCAAGCCACATCATATATTCAATACCACTTTTCATCGTTGTTGGTTTGAAAGTGCCTTTGATGCAATAGGAAGCAAAGATATTTCCCATAGTACTGTCTTCCCAACCTGGAACTACAATAGGTAAATTTTTCTCGGCTGCAGCAACCATCCACGAATCTTTTGGATCAATTTCGTAGTATTGTTTCAACACACCCGAATTGATCATTTGGTACATGAACTCATGTGGAAAGTAACGTTCTCCTTTTGAGTCGGCATTGTTCCATATATCATATAAATGAGATTGTAATCTTCTGAAAGCTTCTTCTTCAGGAATACAAGTATCCGTAACTCTGTTATAATGGTTTTCTAATAAATCCCATTCTTCTTGTGGCGATAAGTCTCTGTAGTTTGGAACTCTTTTATAGGAGTTGTGCGCTACTAAGTTCATAATGTCTTCTTCAAGGTTTGCGCCAGTACAAGAAATGATGTGTACTTTGTCTTGACGTATCATTTCGGCTAATGATTTTCCAAGCTCAGCTGTACTCATTGCACCAGCCAAAGTAATCATCATTTTGCCATTTTCAAGCAAGTGTTGTTCATATCCTTTAGCAGCGTCAACAAGAGCTGCTGCATTGAAATGAAGGTAATTTTTTTCTATAAACTGACTTATTGGTCCTTTACTCATTTTGTTTTTTGTATCATGTAATTGATGGTTCAAAGAAAAACTTTTTTTTCAAACCATCAAATAGTTTTGTGTAATTTAATTGTGTTAAAAATAATAGCTAAATCTAATTAAAATTGGCTAACTATTTTTCTCGTATCCTAATATTTTTAATACATCATCAGCACTTTGTTGCTCAGAGAAAACCTCTGTTGCTAAGATTCCATTTTCATCTCGGTCAATTAAAATATGTCTTGGTTGTGGAATCAAACAGTGGTGTAATCCGCCAAAACCTCCAATGGTTTCTTGATAAGCGCCAGTGTTGAAAAAGCCAAGGTATAAAGGTTTTTCTTTATTGTATTTTGGTAAATAAATGGCATTCATGTTTTGTTCAGAATTGTAATAATCATCGCTATCACAAGTCATTCCACCAAGCAAAACTCTTTCGTAGGTGTCATTCCATCGGTTTACCGCTAGCATTACAAATCGCTTGTTAATTGCCCAAGTATCTGGCAAAGTAGTAATGAAAGAACTATCAATCATGTTCCATTTTTCTCTGTCATTTTGTTGTTTTTGATACAATACTTGATAAATAGCGCCACCGCTTTCACCTACAGTAAACGAACCAAATTCAGTAAATATATGTGGAACATCAACTTCAGCTTCATCGCATGCAATTTTTACTTGATTGATAATTTCGTCAATCATGTATTGATAATCATATTCAAATGCCAATGAATTTTTTATTGGAAAACCTCCACCTACATTCAAGCTATCTAGCGTTGGACATTCTTTTTTTAATGCCACATATACTTTGATACATTTCACTAATTCGTTCCAATAATAGGCAGTATCCATGATGCCAGTATTGATGAAAAAGTGAAGCATTTTAAGTTCTACTTTTTTGTTTTCTTCGATTTGTTTTCTGTAAAAAGGAACAATGTTTTTATAACCTATTCCAAGTCTGGAAGTATAGAATTCAAACTTTGGTTCTTCTTCGGCTGCAATTCTAATTCCAATTTTGAATTTACCATTTATAGACTCTTGTAATAAATCAAGTTCTTCGAAGTTGTCAATTATTGGAATAGTTTTATTATGACCATTATTGATTAATCGCGCAATGTTTTCAATATATTGTTCTCTTTTGAAACCATTACAAATGACATAAGTGTTTTTGTTGATTTTTCCTTGTGCCATCAAATTCTCTACAATATTAATGTCGAAAGCAGAAGACGTTTCGATGTGAATATTGTTTTTAAAAGCTTCATCCATGATGAAACTAAAATGCGAACTCTTTGTACAATAACAGTAATAATATTTGCCTTCATACTTATTTTTTTCCATTGCTCTTCTAAACCAACCTTTAGCTTTGTTGATGTTGTTAGAAATTTGAGGTAAATAAGTAAATTTTAAAGGCGTGCCATATTGCTCCACCAATTTCATTAAATCAATATTGTGAAATTGTAAGTTGTCTTTGTTTAAAGTGAATTCTTCTTGAGGAAAGTAGAACGTTTGGTTTATTAAGTCGAAATATCTTGTGTTCATTGAGAGTGTAAAATTGAAGATTTATGAATTGTAAAAAACAAAGTAATCTCGAATTCAAACCCTAATGTTAGCATAAATTATTGGAAGTTTCTCTTGGAATAAAAAAGTGACTGGTGAATGCATAGCAGTAAATTCATTTTTTTGAATTAAAAAATGAGAGGAAAAAGCTAAGAAATTGTTTGTGCTTTCTTGACTGTAAATACTGTAATTAGAAGTGTTGTCACTTTTTTTCATTAGGGCAAATGTAAAAAATAAAATTTGCGAAATGCAACTATTCTTGTGAAAAAATCATTAAGTTTTATAATCTTCAAAAGATTTTATAATTAATTCATTATCAACTTCTTGATTGATTTTAATTGCGCCTATTCCATCAAGCAGGGCAAACTGTATTTTACCGTATTCATTTTTTTTGTCATGAATGAGTAAATTCAATATAGGTTGAAGGTCATTTTCTTCAAAAATAACAGTTTCAAAAACAGCTGCAATCACTTTTTTAATTTCAGCATATTCAGTTTCTGAAATTAAGTTTTTTTGCCAAGAAACAAAACTTTCCATAATCATGCCAACCGCAATAGCTTCGCCATGTAGCAAAGTTTTTTTATCGTCATTTTCCAAGAAATAGCTTTCTATGGCATGTCCTAATGTATGACCAAAATTGAGCGCTTTCCGTATCCCATTTTCTGTTGGATCTTGTGTAACGATTTCGTTTTTAATTTCAATAGAACGGTGAATTAAATTGTCAAAATCAGCATAGTCAGATTGACTTAAATCTTTGAATTGTTCCCAGTAATTAGCATCGGCGATCAATCCGTGTTTTAGCATTTCTGCTAATCCAGAACGCATTTCATTTTGAGGTAAAGTGTTTAGATAGTCAGTGTCCACAAGCACCATTTTTGGTACGCTGATAACACCAATTTGGTTTTTTAAATTGCCTAAATCTACACCATTTTTCCCACCAATTGATGCATCAACCATAGCCAGAAGTGTTGTTGGAATATTAATAAAATCAATACCTCTTTTAAAAGTGGATGCTACAAATCCACCGATATCTGTAATTACGCCACCACCAAGATTGATTAAAACACTTTTTCTATCAGCACCTAGTTCTGTTAGAATTGACCAAATTTCGACACAAGTTGTGATATTTTTTTCGCTTTCGCCAGCTTCAATTTCAATGATTTCAATGTTTTTATCAGTAGCTAAAAAAGATAAAAACCGCATCAAACATTTTTCATTGGTATTGGTATCAACTAAAATAAAGATGTTTGAATAGTTACTATCAGTAATAAATTTATTGAGTAAATCGTATCCATTCTCGTTAAAATAAACTTGGTAACCGTTGGCTTGTATGGTTTGCATAATTCAAAACGTATTTTTTGCAAAATAACTCTTTTTTTGGTTTTGATTAACAATTGGTTTAATTTATTTGAATTACATTTGTTTACTTTTTAAACATATTTGTTAAACAAAAATTTATGCAAAAAGAAAACGCAAAAATACTAGACGAAATGGCCATTGATAGAATTATCGAAATGGCTTGGGAAGATAGAACACCGTTCGATGCAATTGAATTTCAATTTGGTTTAAAGGAAGCCGATGTCAAAGCATTGATGAAAAAAGAATTAAAGTTTAGTAGCTATAAACTTTGGCGAGAACGAGTTGAGAATTGCAAAACAAAACACAGTGCCAAAAGAGTAGAAGGCATTGATAGATTCAAATGTAAATTACAAAGAAACATTTCAAATAATAAAATTTCAAAGCGATAGTAAAATTCAGTTACCTATATAATAATGAAAAAAGAAAGACCCGATAATATTGTTTATTCAGAAGAGAAAGGTTATAACGCTAGTTTTTTGCCCTATTCCACTAGTGTTGGTGCACCAATAATCAAGGTTGATGATATTGTTTCTTGGAAAAGTAGAGGAATAACTAATGTAAATAAAGAATTTGAAAATAAGTTCAACGAACTTAAAAATCAATATCAAAAATTGATGGAAGAGTATGAATGGAACGAACTAGTTTATAGTGCTAAATTTGCCTTTGAGCCAGTGATTGGTGAGATTTATCATTTGTATGTGGGAGAAAATGGCGTCAACTTTCTATCCTTAATTTCTCCTCAAGAATGGAATAAAGAACACCTTGGTACTTTCAAATTGAACAGCGATAAAAAGTGGATTGCACTTCATCAAAAGGAAAATAATTTTTTCTAAATTAATGGCTCTACCACGAAATGTGTGGGTAAAACCAAATAGAATTTTTTAGAAACATTGAGCACAAATTTAAAACCATTAAGCAATTTAAGCAAAATAAGAGGTAATGAAACTAAAATTACTTAATGGTTTATAATTTGAAATATATCAACCCACTCGACTCGTGGTTAAAACAAATAAATTATTCGGTATGCAAAAATACATCACTTCAGAGGAAATAAATGCCATGGAAAAACAAATCCGTGTGCATCTTATAAATAGCTTGGGTGGATTTAAAAGTGTTTCTCTAGTTGGAACTGCTGATAAAAATGGCAATTCTAATCTGGCTATTTTTAGTTCGTTTTTTCATGTTGGAGCAAATCCGCCTTTGGTTGGATTAATTTTTCGTCCAAGTCCACCAGAACGTGATACTATGCGAAACATGATTGAAACTGGTTTTTATACCATCAATCACATCAATGAAACTATTTATGAACAAGCGCATCAAACTTCAGCACGATATGAAAGTGGAATTTCGGAATTTGATGTTACGGGTTTGAATACCGAATACAAAAATCATTTTTTTGCGCCTTTCGTTGCAGAAAGTAAGGTTCAGTTAGGAATTGAATTTAGAGAGAAAATAGATATTCATATAAATAATACCACCTTAATTATAGGTGAGATTGTTCAAATATATGTTCCAGAAGATTGTCTATACGACGATGGTTTTATCGATTTAGAAAAAGCCAATACCATAACCTGTTCTGGTTTGGATAGTTATCATAAAACCATTCAGTTAGACAGATTGAGTTATGCAAAACCTGATAAACCCATAACTTCATTACTTCAAAATTGAGTAAAAAAGCTATAAATATTGTTTGGCTCAAACGTGATTTACGTTTTACAGATCACGAGCCACTTTATTTGGCACAACAAGAAGAAATTCCGTTTCTACTGCTTTATTTTTTTGAACCATCAGTCATGAATTATGATGATTCTGATGTGCGTCATTGGCGGTTTATATATGAGTCAATTCAAGAAATGCAGTCGAAGTTAGCCACGATTTCAGCTAAGATTTATTTCTTTCACAAGGAAGTTCCATTCGTCTTTGAAGAATTGCTTAAAGTTTATGAGGTTAAAACTGTCTTTTCACACCAAGAAATTGGAAACAAAGTCACTTTTGACAGAGATATTGCTATGCAATCGTTTTTTGATGAAAATAAAATTCAGTGGAAACAATCGCAAATGCATGGTGTTATCCGAAAATTGAAATCGAGAAAAGATTGGGACAAGCGATGGGAAAATGTAATGCGAGGCGAACCTAAAATAATCGATATTCAGTCTTTACAAATAGAAAATTTAGAACCTGATTTTTACACCAAATTAAAAGGTGAAACATTACCAGAAACAATCACAATTCACAATAAAAACTTCCAACATGGCGGCGAATATTGGGCTTGGCGCTATTTAGATAGTTTTGTCAAAGAGCGTTATGTGAATTATAGCAAACATATTTCCAAACCTAATTTAAGCAGAAAAGGATGTAGCCGATTGTCTCCCTATTTGACCTACGGAAACATCAGCATGCGGATGATTTATCAATATACGAATCAGCATTATGAACAAGCTTCGAATAAAAGAGCTGTTTTGAATTTTGTTTCGCGATTGCATTGGCATTGTCATTTTATTCAAAAGTTTGAAGATGAATGCAGCATGGAATTTCGGAATATTAATTCGGCTTTTGATAGCATAGTAAAACCAAAAAACGAACTTTATATCAAAGCGTGGCAGGAAGGAAAAACGGGCGTTCCAATTGTTGATGCGTGCATGCGTTGTTTAGTCGAAACCGGTTACATTAATTTCAGAATGCGCGCTATGGTCGTTTCGTTTTTTGTTTTTAATCTATGGCAGGACTGGCTAGAATTACATTTTTTGGCACGACAATTTCTCGATTATGAACCTGGAATTCATTATCCACAAATTCAAATGCAATCGGGTGTTACAGGAATTAATACCGTTAGAATTTATAACCCGATTAAAAATTCTGAAGAACACGACACCGATGGAATTTTTATCAAAAAATGGGTACCCGAATTGGCTCATATTCCATCACATTTAATTCATGAACCATGGAAATTAGGATTAATTGACCAGCAATTGTATGGTTGCGAAATAGGAAAAGAGTATCCACATCCTATTGTGGATATTGAAGCTACTAGAAAGTATGCAAGTGATATTATTTGGGGTTTCAGAAAAACTAAAGAAGTGAAAGAGGAAGGAAAACGAATTTTAAAAAAGCATGTTTCTAATCCCAATAAAAATTCAAAAAAGAGCGTAAAGTAATGGCTATATTTTTAAAAGCAAATTGGGAAAACATCATTATGGTTAATTATGAAATTGACCCCAAAGTGTTGTTGCCTTTTTTGCCTAAAGGAGTTGAACTCGATTTATATCAAGGAAAGGCATATATAAGTTTAGTCGGTTTTATGTTTAAAAACACTAAACTATTTAATATTCCAATTCCAAAATTAGGCACATTCGAAGAAATTAATTTGCGTTTTTACGTGATTAGAAAAGAAGGCAACCAAACAAAACGAGGTGTTGTTTTTATCAATGAAACAATTCCATACAGAATTGTAGCTTGGATGGCAAATACTTTATATAAAGAACATTACACAGTAGTTCCAACAAAACATACTATCACTAAAGATGATAATAGCCAAAAAGTAACCTTTGAATGGATGGTCAATAAAAAGTGGAATAGCATTTATGTTGAAAATGCGATTGCATCTCATCAAATGAAACAACATTCGTTAGAAAAATTCATCTACGAACATTATTATGGCTATACCAAAATAAACGATAACAAGACAGAAGAATACCGTCTGCAACATCCAAGTTGGAAAATTCATGACGTCATTGATTATCAAATTACTTGTGATTTTGAAGCTATGTATGGCAAAGCCTTTTCGTGTTTGAACCATACAAAACCAGCAGCAGTATTTATTGCCGAAGGTTCAGCCGTAGCGATAGAGTGGGAGCGAACTAAATTAAAACTAGAGTATGAAAGGAGTTAAAAAGCAAAACTTACCTAGTAAAATATGTCTAGTGTGTAACCGACCTTTCACATGGCGAAAAAAATGGGAAAAAGTGTGGGATGAAGTAAAATATTGTAGTGATAAATGCAGAATGAATAAGTGATTAGTAAATATTTATTTGTGAATAACTTAATGAACCTTAATATCTTAATGGTTCAAATAAAAAGATAAAATGTCAAAAAAACTCAGATTAATTCTTGGAGATCAATTAAACAGTAATCATTCCTGGTTTGTAACCGAAGATGAAAATGTGACCTATGTTTTGATGGAAATCAGAACAGAGACTGATTATGCAACGCATCATATTCAAAAAGTAGTTGGATTTTTTGCTTCAATGCAGTCATTTGCAGACGAATTAAAATCGAAAGGACATCAAGTCATTTATCTTCATTTAAATGATAAAAATAACTTGCAATCCTTTGAAAAAAACATAGACACTATTTTAGCAAAAGATACTTTTTCTCAATTCGAATATCAATTGCCTGATGAATACCGGTTAGATGTTTTATTCAAAAATTATTGTTCTTTACTTTCAATTCCATTTCAGGTATTTGACACAGAACATTTTTATACCACGCGCGAAGAATTAGGTTCTTTTTTTGAAGGCAAGAAAACATTTTTATTAGAAAGCTTTTATCGTGCCCTTCGAAAAAAGCATCACGTTTTAATGGAAGGAGAAAAACCTTTAACGGGTCAGTGGAATTATGATGGTGAAAACCGAAAAAAACTACCCAAAAATCATAAACCAACGCCGCCATTGGTTTTTGATAATAATGTTACTCAAATCGTATCTGAAATTGCGAAAACCGATGTTAAAACCATTGGAAACATTGATGCTACCCATTTTGTTTGGCCGATAAATAGAAAACAGTCGTTGGAATTAGTAGAATTTTTTGTTATAGAATGTTTGCCTTTGTTTGGAAGTTATCAAGATGCGATGACACCCAACGAATGGTCGTTGTATCATGCGCGAGTTTCCTTTTCTATGAATGTAAAAATGATTTCGCCACAAGAAGTAATAAACAGAGCTATCAAGGAATGGGAAGATAGAAAAGACGAAATTGAATACCATCAACTCGAAGGATTTGTGAGACAAATAATTGGTTGGCGCGAATACATGCGAGGCATTTATTGGTTAAAAATGCCCGAATATGAAACGATGAATTTTTTCAATAATCAAGAAAAATTGCCTACTTGGTTTTGGACGGGAAAAACCAAAATGAATTGTTTGAAAGATGCCATCACCCAATCGTTAGATTATGCTTATGCGCATCACATTCAGCGTTTAATGATTACGGGAAATTTTGCTTTGTTGGCCGGAATTCATCCCGATGAAGTGGATGAATGGTATTTAGGAATTTATATTGATGCTATTCAATGGGTAGAAATTACCAATACACGTGGCATGAGCCAATTTGCCGATGGCGGAATTGTAGGAACAAAACCGTATGTGAGTTCGGCGAGTTATATCGATAAAATGAGTCATTATTGTGGCAGTTGTTTTTATGATAAATCTGTTAAAACGGGCAAGAAATCATGTCCCTTTAATAGTTTGTACTGGAATTTTTATGATAAAAATGAAGATAAATTAGCCAAAAATCCAAGAATTGGAATGATGTATAATGTGTGGCGAAAAATGCAACCCGAAGCAAAAGTGGCTTTATTAGAACAAGCTGATTTTTATTTAAAAAATATAGATGATTTATGAAAACAGCTATAGTTTGGTTTAAAACCGATTTAAGATTACATGATAACGAAACATTAGTAAAGGCCATTGCCAAGAGTGATGAAGTTATACCAGTGTATTGTTTTGATGATTCTCATTTTCACGAAACGGAGTATGGATTTCAAAAAACTGGCAGTTTCAGGGCACAATTTCTATTGGAAGCGGTTGCCGATTTAGATAAAAATCTACGTGAGTTGGGTTCGGGATTGATTGTTATTAAAGGTAAACCCGAAATCGAAATTCCTAAAATTGTTCAAGAATATAAAGCGTACAAAGTATTTGCCAAGAGAGAAGTTGCTTATGAAGAAAAACAAACTGATGCTTTGGTTCAAGCCGAATTGTTTAAAGTGAAATGTGAATTTGAAACCTTTAGCACCAGCACTTTGTATCATGCCGAAGATTTACCTTTTTCGATTAAAGATATTCCAGATGTGTTCAGTAATTTCAGAAAAAAAGTAGAAAAAGACTCTACTATTAGAACTGTTTTTGATAGACCAAAAGCCATCAAATCGCCAGAAATTCCCGAAGCTAAAATTCCTTCTTTGGCTGAACTTGGTTTATCGTTTTCAAAAATTGACAAAAGAGCAGCTATCATTTTTAAAGGTGGCGAAAGTGCAGTATTAAAAAGAATGAGTCATTATTTTGAAGGAACAAATGCCATTTCCCAATATAAAGAAACCCGCAACGGATTAATTGGTGCAGATTATTCCTCAAAATTTTCTGCTTGGTTGGCTTTAGGATGTTTATCGTCTAGAGAAATTTATTTTGAATTGAAAAAATATGAGTCTCAACTTGGCGCTAATGATTCGACCTATTGGTTGGTTTTTGAATTGTTGTGGAGAGATTATTTTCGGTTTATGATGAAGAAATATTCTAATAAATTTTTTCAACAAAGTGGCATTCAAGACAAAGGAATTATTGTCAATAAACACAATATTCAACAATTGCAAAGTTGGATTGATGGCACAACAGGCGTTGATTTTGTTGATGCTAATATGCTTGAATTAAAACTAACAGGTTTCATGAGCAATAGAGGACGACAAAATGTGGCCAGTTATTTCTGCAACGATTTGAAACTCGATTGGCGTTATGGTGCAGCTTATTTCGAACAACAATTAATTGATTATGACGTGTCGAGCAATTGGGGAAATTGGGCGTATCTTGCAGGTGTTGGAAATGATCCAAGAGGAAATCGCTACTTTAATATTGACAAACAAGCACAGGATTATGATAGGAATAAATCCTATAGAAAATTGTGGTTGAAAGTATAAAATTTATACTTAAAACTCTTTTATATTTGTTGCTTTATTACAAACAT
This sequence comes from Flavobacterium sp. RSB2_4_14, assembly GCF_051547085.1. Classification (NCBI taxonomy): domain Bacteria; kingdom Pseudomonadati; phylum Bacteroidota; class Flavobacteriia; order Flavobacteriales; family Flavobacteriaceae; genus Flavobacterium; species Flavobacterium sp. RSB2_4_14. The sequence goes on along the minus strand of NZ_JBPTTL010000002.1, from coordinate 343,662 downwards.
GGAAAAAATTTTCAACAACACACAAGTTGCTTTTGCGTTAAAAAGCGATACCGAGTTAGATAGAGCTTATTTTTTATTCAAAATGATTGCCAATGAGCCGTTAGTTCGAATCGGAACAGCAGTTACCAATTTTGCTTTGAAAGCACATTTACCTGTTGAAGGATTAATAAGGGCTACGGTTTTTGACCATTTTTGTGGGGGAACAACTGAGGATGATTGCCTTTCGGTTGTTGATAAAATGTATGTAAATGGGGTGTCATCAGTCTTAGATTATTCCGTAGAAGGAAAAGAAGAAGAAGAACAGTTTGATGCTGCCTTAGAAATGACCTTAAAAACGGTTGAGTTTGCCAAAGAAAGAAAAGCCATTCCGTTTGCCGTTTTTAAACCTACAGGTTTGGGGCGTTTTTATTTATATGAAAAAATAGGAGAGAAGCAGCCACTAACTATAGAAGAGCAAAAAGAATGGAACCGTGTAGTAAATAGATTTGAATTGATTTGCAAAACAGCTTACGAAAAGGATGTTGCACTTTTGATTGATGGAGAAGAAAGTTGGATGCAAGACGCAGCAGACGAATTGGTTACTGCAATGATGAAAAAGTATAATAAAGAGAAAGCCATAGTTTTTAATACACTACAATTGTACCGTTGGGATAGATTAGACTACCTAAAAAAATTACACAAACAAGCAAAAGAAGAAGGATTTTTTATTGGAATGAAATTGGTTCGAGGTGCTTATATGGAAAAAGAAAATAAAAGAGCCGAAGAAAATGGATATCCAACACCAATTTGTGAAAGCAAAGAAGCTACAGATATCAATTATGACACTACAGTGGAATATATGATGGAGCATTTGGACAGTATGTGCATTTTTGCTGGCACTCATAACGAGGAGAGTTCTTATAAGGTTATGGAGTTGATGAAATCTAAAGGAATTTCAAAGAACGATAATCGAATTTGGTTTGGACAATTATATGGAATGAGTGATAATATCAGTTTTAATTTGGCTTCACACGGTTATAATGTTGCTAAATATTTGCCATTTGGACCGGTTAGAGATGTTATGCCCTATTTAATTCGTCGTGCTGAGGAAAATACTTCTGTAGCAGGACAAACTAGTAGAGAATTAAATTTATTGAAAGCAGAAAGAAAAAGAAGAAAAACGGAAAAGTAATACAAAACCTCATTCATTTGAGGTTTTTTCATTATATTTTCTAGAAATGCTTAAATTTTTTAGTAGAAATATTTATCATTAGTTATCTGATGTTTAATGTATTATGTTTATATTGCTAACCAAAATTGTTCCCCAAATTAATTACTAAATATGTTCATAATGAATTGCAAATCAATACTTAAAAATATATTTATACTAGCATTTTTCTTCAATGCTATTCAAATACAATCCCAAAATTTACTGGTTAATGGTAACTTTGAATCCGGATCTGTTCTTGGTTTCTTTTCAAATGGAGCTGGATATACGAGACTTACGCCACCTTTTTCTGGCTCAACAAATGCTGGAAATTGGGCATTGACTACAAATCCACAGTTAATCAATACAACTTCTTTTGTTTCATCAGGAGATCATACCTCTGGAGCGGGTTTCATGATGGTTATTGATGGAAATACAACGGGTGGACAACAAAATTTTTGGGAAGCAGGAAATGGTGGCGGTGGAGTTTGTGGTTTGACTATTGGTTCAACTTATACTTTTAGTTATTGGATTAGATCTGTTTACGGACCAGTATCAGGAACTCCAACACCAGCCATTATTGGGGTTCAAATTTTAAACGCAAATTCAGTTACACTTGTTTCAGGTAGTTTAACTGCTCCTCCAACAGCAAATGGTTGGCAACAAGTGGTTTTCACTTTTAGACCTAATGGTAGTTGTGTAAATATTAAATTATTCAATAACAATACTAATTTTGATGGTAATGATTTTGCCATTGATGATATGTCGGTAACAGCAATTGCTAACAACGGTCAATTAGGTTTTTGTTCAGGAAGTAAAGGTGAACCGGTTTTTAAAGAAAATTTTGGAAGCGGAACAAACTATGGACCACAACTGCCGGCGGGAACAACAAACTATACATACGTTGGTAGCGGATTTCCACAAGATGGACAATATACGTTGAATTACATAACTAATTTGATTCCAAATTCTCAAAACTGGCATACTTCTTTAGACCATACACCAGATACTGAAATCGATGGTACAAATGGCAAATCATTGATTGTGAATGCAAGCTTTACAACTGGCGAATTTTTCAAAAGAACGGTAACTGGATTGTGTATAAACACAAGATTTGAATTTTCGGCTTGGGTATTGAATATCTACAATTCTGCATCTGGAGGATGTCCTGGAACTGGAATCCCTATCAATATTAGTTTCGAGATATGGAATGACACCGAAACTGTACTTTTACAATCTGGAAATACGGGAGATATTGCAGGAACGCCAACACCAAACTGGATACAATATGGGTTGGTATTTACTACAACAAACCAAACTTCTGTAGTTCTAAAAATGAAGAATAATGGAGCTGGTGGATGTGGTAATGACTTAGCCATTGATGATATCATGTTCCGTTCTTGCGGTGATTTGACTACAGTTTCAAGTCCTTCAGCAATAGGAACCACTTATAGCATTTGTCAAGGATCTAGTCCAGTAAACATTACTCTTCAAGCTAACACGTCTGGGACTTCTAATTATTTTTATCAATGGCAACAAAGCTCAGATAACATCACTTGGACTGATATTCCAGGAGCGAATTCAACAACTTACATTACTCCTGGGATTACTTCTCAAAGATATTACAGAACCAAGGTGGCGCAAGATATAGCCAATTTAAATAATAGTTTCTGTTCAACAATATCCGACATTTTTACAGTTTCCTTTTTACCTTCACCAAATCCACCTACAAGCAATGGCAACGTTACAATTTGTGCTAACCAAACCATTCCTGTTTTATCTGTTACAGCTAATGCAAATCTTGGAGTAAATTGGTATGATGCAGCAACAGGTGGCAATTTATTGCTTTCAAATTCTCTCAGCTATTTACCCACAATTGCGGGGACATATTATGCCGAAACATTCACTTTGAGTGATAATTGCAGAAGTGCAACAAGGACTCCTGTTACATTAACAATAAACCCACTACCAATAGCTATAGTGTCTGTTACACAACAACCAACTTGTACAATAAATACTGGGACTATTGTTTTTACAAGTCCAACAAATACAGGACCGTTACCAACGCCATCAGACTTATTTATTTCAGAAGTGACAGATGAAGATGTAGGCTCATTAACCTATATAGAGATTTATAATGGTACTGGCGCTCCAAGAAATTTATCAAGTTATAAACTCAAAATTTATAATAATGGAAACACATTCACCTCTTGTGAGTTTCCATTAACAGGAATATTAAATAATAATTCGGTTTATGTAATATCTGTGGGCAGTGTTACAAATCAAGGAGGTGTTGTCCCAAATTTAGTAGTTGCTTCCTGTGCAGGAGTAAATAATAATGATAATATTAGATTAACTTCTAGTACGGATATTGAAATAGATATATGGGGAAGAACAGATGGTGTTGTTTTTACGCCCGCAAACCTTCCGGGTTTTACATACAGAAGAAATGTAACTGCTCCACATCCATCAATGACATGGAATCCTGCTGATTGGACTGCTTTAGATCCACAAGATTATACAAATGTGGGGTCATATTCGTATCAATTAAATAATTATCAATACAGTGTTAACGGAACGACTTATCAAGCGAGTCCAACATTTATAGGGTTGGTTCCAGGAACTTATAATGTGACAGTTAAAGATTTAGTTTCTGGTTGTATTTCAACTCCAATTGCTTTAGTAGTAAATCCAATTCCAACAATTGCTGCACCAACAGTCACTCCAATAACCTATTGTCAAAATGCTGTTGCTTCACCTTTAACAGCTACGCCAAGTACTGGAGGAACTCTAAACTGGTATGGAACAAATGCTACTGGAGGAACTGCTTCTGGAACAGCTCCAACTCCATCAACGGCAACAGTAGGAGTTACAACCTATTATGTAAGTCAAACAGTTGGTGGTTGCGAAAGCCCTAGAGCTGCAATTGTAGTAACAGTTGGAAATCAAGCACCAACGCAACCACCATCTTTATTTTGTGATACAGCAAATTCAACGGCAACTGCTGTAGCTTTTGATTTTAATAATATCGGTCAAACTAGTTTTACCTATAGTTATTCTATAAATGGTGGACCTATAGTTACGGGTTCATTAGTTTCTCCATCCAATTTTGTTGTGAATGGAGTAACACCGGGTCAAACAGTTACCTTTACACTTACATGGAATGGCGTTTGTACCCCAAGTCAAACAGCTTCTACAGTAGTACCAACCTTCAATCAAGTTGGACCTATTTGTTCAGGACAATCACTATCACCATTACCAACAACCTCTTTAAACGGTAAGGTAGGAACGTGGTCACCTGCATTAAATAACACGGCAACTACTACCTATACATTCACACCCAATGTGGCGCAATGTGCTTCAATAGCAACAATGACAATTGTTGTGAATCCAAATACCAATCCAACCTTTAATCCTGTAGCTCCAATTTGTAGCGGACAACCTTTGAGTGCATTGCCTACTACTTCATTAAACGGAATAACGGGAACTTGGTCACCAGCATTGAATAATACCACAACAACTACTTATACTTTTACACCAACAGCAGGGCAATGTAGCGCAACAACAACGTTAACAATTACAGTTAACCCAAATGTTACTCCAACATTCAATGCGGTTGCTCCAATATGTTCAGGACAACCTTTGAGTGCACTACCAACAACTTCATTAAATGCAATAACGGGATCGTGGTCACCAGTATTGAATAACTCTGCAACAACTACTTATACTTTTACGCCAACTGTTGGACAATGTGCTACTTCAACAACTTTGACTATTACGGTTAACCCAAATGTTACTCCAACATTCAATCCAGTTGCTCCAGTATGTTTAGGACAAACTTTGACTCCATTACCAACAACTTCATTAAATGGAATAACAGGAACGTGGTTACCAGCATTGAACAATACGGCAACAACTACTTATACATTTACACCAACAGTAGGACAATGTAGTACTACTGCAACGTTAACAATTACAGTTAATCCAAATGTTACTCCTACATTCAATCTTGTTGCTCCAATTTGTTCTGGACAAACATTGAGTCCACTACCAACAACATCTCTTAATGGAATATCAGGAACGTGGTCACCAGCATTAAATAATACTGCTACAACAACGTATACTTTTACCCCAAATACAGGTCAATGTGGTTTGTCTACCACTTTACAAATTCTTGTAAATCCTAATACTATTCCAACTTTTACTACAGTTCCGCCTACTTGTACTGGTTCAGTTATAGCGCCACTACCAACAACTTCATTAAATGGAATAACAGGAACATGGTCACCAGCATTAAATAATACTGCAACAACAACTTATACATTTACTCCTAATGCAGGTCAATGTGCCACCTCAACTACTTTAGTAATTACAATTTTGCAAAAAGTTACTCCAACTTTTAGCCCTGTTCAACCTATATGTGCCGGCGCAACTTTAAACCCATTACCAACAACCTCTTTAAATGGAATTACAGGAACGTGGTCACCTGCTTTGAATAACACGTCTACGACTACATACACATTTACTCCAAATCCAACTGAATGTGCTAACCCAGCCACACTCCAAATTGTAGTTGTTCCGCAGATTGACCCAGTACTTTCTATCGTTGAATCTTGTAATGCTAATTCAGTTACGGTTACTAATCCGATAGGTTTAAATTATCAATATTCTTTGGATGGCAATCCTTATCAAACTAGTCCAGTATTTTTTAATCTTACCGCTGGTAACCATTCAATAGTTGCCCAACAAATAGTAGCGAATTGTTTTTCAAATCCAACTAATTTTGTAATTAATCCTGTTATTAATGATATTGTTGTCAATCCAAATCCGCAACCACTGCGCGAATGTGATGCCAATAATGATGGATTTGCAGATTTTGATTTGACACAAGCGATAAACAATATTACGGGCGGTGTTTCATATACAGTGACTTTTCATGAAACTATTACAGATGCTAACATTGATGGAACAGCTATTCCAAATCCAACAGTCTATTCAAATATCAACCTTTGGACACAAACTATTTATGTAAGAGTCGAGTCTATTACCACAAGTTGTTATGAAGTAGTCCAACTCCAATTAATCGTCGATCCAACGCCAGAAGCCACCACACCATCACCATACGCACTATGTGATTACACAGGCGCTACAGGATTTGAGAGTTTTGACTTAACCACTACGGTACCACAAATATTAGGCAGTATCAACCCAGCACTAACCACAGTAACTTTCCATACCACCCAAGCCGATGCCAATGCAGACACCAATGCCATTAGCAATGTAACGAGCTACATCAACCAAACCATTTGGAACCAAACCCTGTATGTTAGAGTAGAGACTATCGCTACAGGCTGTTATGATACTGTGGAATTAAACTTAATCGTTAACCCAATTCCAAACTCCCTACAACCGAACTACCCACAATACTCCTTATGTGATTACATAGGAGCCATAGGCTTTGAGACCTTTGACTTGGCGTCACAAGTAGCTCCAATTTTGTTAGGACAAACCGGAATGAGTGTTACCTTCTATCCAAGTCTGACCGATGCACAGAATGGTACCAATGCCATTACCAATTTACAATACCAAAACCAAATCATTTACGTTCAAACGTTAGGCGTAAAAATCACCAACACCAATACCGGTTGTTCGGTAATCTCTACGATGGACATCAGAGTAGAACCACTGCCAACACCAATCCCACCAACACAACCTTACACACTTTGTGATGACAACCAAGACGGCTTCACTAGCTTTGATTTAACCACACTAATCCCCGACCTATTACAAGGCGCTGTATACACCATCACCTTCCATGAAACCCTATCCGATGCACAATTGGGCAGCAGTCCTATTGACACCACACAACTTTATGACAACATCAATCCGTTTGTACAACTACTCTACGTAAGAGCCGTTGACCCCAACACTGGCTGTTGGAGTGTCATTACCATAGAACTCAATGTAAACCCAAGCCCAATAGCCCCAGTAGCCTTAAACAACATCGTGGTGTGTGATGATGACAACAACCCACAAAATGCCATTACTGGAGTGGATTTAACCCAACGCACCCCAGATGTGTTAGCCCAACAACCCGCTACAGGCAGTTACACCGTTACCTACTACAACAGTCAACTCGCAGCGCAAGACGGTACAGCACCGATTATACCTGCTACGAACTACATAGGAGCTAATGGAGAGACCATATGGGTTAGAGTAGAAGACAACGCCACGGGATGTTACAACCTAGGAAGCTTCCAGTTAGTCATCAATACCCCATTACAACTCACCACACCAGCGCCATTGAGTGTTTGTGATGACGATGCCAATCCTAATAATCAATTCCACAGTTTTGATTTAACCGTAAAGACAGCCGAAATCACCCAAAACTTACCAGGTTATACCGTAAGCTATTATCCAAGTTTGGCAGATGCCCAAAACAACACCAATGTGATTACCACCCCAACAGCGTACACCAATATCTTCCCAGCAGTACAAACCTTAGGCGTAGTAGTTACCACACCAGCACCAGCCAACTGTCAAAGCATAACTACCTTAGACATTAGAGTATTGCCAGTACCCACACCACGCACCAATCCACCTAGTTTAGGCGCCAAGTGTGACGACAACAACCCAGGCGATTTATTGGAAATCTTTAATCTAACCTTAAATGCCGCCTATATTGCCAATGGCGATCCGAATGTTACCCTACATTATTTCCCAACGCTAGCCGATGCCCAAAACAATGTAGTGGCCAATGAAATACTTACCCCAACAGCCGCATTAGTAGGTGGTAACGTATGGATACGTGTAGAGAACAACAGAGTAGACTACCAAGGCAACCGTTGCGCAGTACTAGTAGAACAACCGCTAACCGTAAATCCATTACCAACGGTTATCCAACCACTAGCACCGTATAGAGTATGTGATAATGATGCCGATGGTATTGCCATTTTTGATATGACCGATCCACAATTGGCGACCGCTATTTTAGGCACTACCCAAAGTCCATCCAACTTTACCATTACCTATTATGCTACCGCACAAGGAGCCAACCCAGTAACCAATACCGGTCAAACCCCACTGCCAGCAAACTATCAAAATACCACACCTAATACACAAAACATCTACATCAGAGTAGTGAACAATGCCACAGGATGTGTTAATGCCACAGGCGTATTGACCTTAGCCGTAGAAGAGTATGCACAAGCGACAGGACCACAAACCTTTGCCAGTTGTGACGATTATCTTGATCCATATGACGGCGTGTACCAATTGGATTTAACCCAATACAACACCGCCATCCTAAACGGACAAAACCCAGCCATTTTCCTCATTAGCTACTATCATACCCAAGCCGATGCTATAGCAGGCACTAATGCCATACCATTAGCCCAAGTTCAAGCCTATATCACCACACCAGACACCGATCAGATATGGGTGAAAGTAGAAAACAGCAGCAACACCATCACACCGTTGTGTTATGCCTTAACAACTATAGACATCACGATAGAGCGTTACCCGAACCCTATTATCACTACACCAAACGGCGTAGATACCATCTGTGTGGACTATGCTAGCAATGTAGTCGTACGACCACTCACTTTGAACAGTGGTATCACCAATGCATCGGCCTATACCTTTGAGTGGTTTGAAGACAACTCCACCACACCAATTACAGGCGCTACAGGACCAACGTATACTGTAGACACCGCATCACCAACAGGTGCTACCCGAACCTACACTGTAAGAGCCACTAGTGTTAGTCCACTAGGATGTGCCACAACATCGGCAGCATTATCCGTGATACAATCAGGACAAGCCGCTATACCAGCAGGCACAGTAGGGTATACCGTAACCAATGCGTTTACCACTAGCCAAATCATAACGGTAACCATAGAAGGCTATGGCACGTATGAATACAGTTTAGACGATGGACCAAGACAAACGAGCAATATCTTTGAAAACGTATCCTTAGGCAGTCATGTCATCCATGTTTGGGATACCGAAGGCGGCATTTACAGTTGTGAAGAACTGATTATCCAAGACGTTCAAATCATCGATTACCCACATTACTTCACCCCAAATGGAGATGGTATACACGACACTTGGAATATTGTTGGACTAGCAGGACAACCGTCAGCTAAGATCTACATCTTTGACCGCTACGGAAAACTAATCAAACAACTTAGTTCCACAGGAACTGGATGGGATGGTACCTACAACGGTCAACTACTACCTTCAACGGATTACTGGTTTAGTGTAGATTATGTAGAACAAAACGTAGCCAAACAATTTAAAGCGCATTTCTCACTGAAGAGATAAAGATATAAGTATGTAAATCAACAAAAGAGCCACTCATTAGAGTGGCTCTTTTGATTTTATAAAGTAAAAATAAATTTACTTTTGATTATAAACTTGTAAAGCATCTTTTAAGATAGCTACAGAACGAATTAAATCATCTTTCTTCAAAACATAAGCAATTCGAACTTCATCCAAGCCTACATTAGGTGTGGAATAAAAACCTGCCGCCGGAGCAACCATAACAGTTTCACCATTATTGTCATAGGTTTCTAATAGCCATTGGGCAAAATCATCAGCATTTTTTACAGGTAATTTGGCTATACAATAAAAAGCTCCTTTTGGAGTAGCTACTTTTACACCTTCAATTTTTTGTAATTCAGCAATTAATGTATCTCTTCTGTCTTTATACTCGGCAATAACATCATCAAAATAACTTTGTGGAGTTTCAAGAGCCGCTTCACTTGCAATTTGAGCATAAGTAGGTGGACTTAATCTCGCTTGTGCAAATTTCATAGCAGTTGCCATCAAAGCTTTGTTTTTTGATACAATACAACCAATACGAGCACCACACATACTATATCTTTTGGAAACAGAATCAATCATGATAGCATGTTCTTCCAATCCGGGAACATTCATTACAGAATAGTGTTTATCATTTTCATCATAGATAAACTCTCTATATACTTCATCGGCTATCAAAAACAAATCGTGTTTCTTAACCAATGCTGCCAATTGCATGATTTCTTCTTGAGAATACAAATAACCAGTTGGATTTCCTGGATTACAAATCAAGATAGCTTTTGTTTTTGGGGTAATCAATTTTTCAAAAGCAGCAATTGGTGGCAAAGCAAACCCTTCATCAATAGTTGAAATAACAGGAACTACTTTTACACCCGAAGCGGTTGAAAATCCATTATAATTGGCATAAAAAGGTTCAGGAATGATAATTTCATCACCCGAGTCCATAGTGCTTCCCATAGCAAAAAGCAACGCTTCCGAACCACCTGTTGTAATGATGATATCTGCTACATCTATTGGCAAACCATGTGCTTTATAATAAGCAGACAATTTCGTTCTGTAACTTTCAAACCCTGCGGAATGACTGTATTCTAGTACTTTTAAATCGGCATTTTTTACCGCATTCAAAGCAACATCAGGAGTTTTAATATCAGGTTGACCAATATTTAAATGATAGACTTTGTGACCTTTCTTTTTGGCAATTTCGGAGTAAGGAACCAATTTTCTAATTGGTGATTCAGGCATTTGCTGACCTTTTAATGATATCTTAGGCATGATGAATTTATTTGTGGTGCAAATTTGCGACTTTTTTAGTTTGAAAACAATCTCTTTTTTGTTTTAACAATTGTTAAAAAATAGGTTCAGACTATTCTTTTTTATTAAATTTATAAAAAATCAGTACCAATGAGAATTGTTTTTGCGTTTTGTCTATATTTTGTTACCTATTTGACTTGTTTTAGCCAATCTAATTTTCAAATAGCAAACGATAAAAAGAAAATCGTTATTCCCTTCAAACTTATTAATAATCTCATTTTTATCCCTATCAATCTCAATGGTGAATCGCTTACTTTTCTGCTAGATACTGGAGTGGAACAAACCATTCTTTTTAGTCTGGACGATAAAGAGCAAGTTAGTTTATTTCATCTCGAAAAAATAAATCTAAATGGTTTGGGAAGTAATGATGCGATTGAGGCCTATAAATCTTCTGAAAACAAAATGGAAGTTAACGGTTATGTCGATTATGCTCATGTTATATATTTAGTTCTTGACCAAGAATTTAATTTCTCCTCTCAGGTTGGAATTCCGGTAAACGGGATTATGGGGTATCATTTCTTTAGGAATCATCCTATCGAGATTGATTATGAAAGAAAAAAGATAATCGTGTATTCCACAACCAATAAAAAGCTTTCCAAAAAACTAAAACGAAATTTTAAAAAAGACTCTATTTCCATAGAAGAAAACAAACCCTACTATATTTCCAATGTAACCACAACAAATTTAAATTATCCTTCTAAAATGTTACTGGATACCGGTAACAGCGATGCTATTTGGCTGTTTCTTAACAAACCAAGTCTGTTGCAATTACCTCCCAAAACCATTCAAGACTACTTAGGAAGAGGGTTTAGTGGCAATGTGTATGGACAAAGAGCAAGAATTCCAAGTTTCACTTTTGGCAGTAAAACATTTGAAAATGGCATTGGAACCTTTCCCGATTCGACTTCTGTCAAAAGTGTCAATTTTGTAAAAGACCGCGCAGGTTCAATAGGAGGAGAGGTACTTTCGAGATTTCAAATTGTCTTTGATTACCCCAATGGGAAACTGTATTCAAAACCAAATTCAAAAAGCAACGAGCCATTCAACTTCAACATGAGTGGTATTGAAGTGCAACACGACGGGTTAGAGTGGGTGAAGGAAACCTATGAAGACAGCCAAAGTAAATCCTCTACTGTCTATAATGGTTATGCTAACGACTCGCGTTTCCAAGACAATCTAAAAATAAAATTTGAGCTCAAACCTATTTTCAGAATTTATAATGTAAGAGCAGATTCTCCTGCAGCATTGGCCGGATTAAAAACAAAGGACAAAATCATAGCCATCAATAAACAAAAAGCGCATACGCTTTCCATCGAAAAAATTAATGAACTTCTCAAATCAGAGGAAGGGAAGACGATTGAAATAGAAATTGAAAGAAGTTCGAGAGTCTATACTTTTAAATTCCAATTGAAAAAGATACTATAAAAAAAAGTCCTCTCGTTTTTTGGAACTAGAGGACTTACTATTATTGCATCATCGGGCTTTTTGTCTTTTTCTCTAAGAGGTTTTCGACAGGTTTCACAACCACCTCGCCTTTAATCTTCAAAACCACACGACCTTCTTCGGCGTTGACAGCATTCGTCTCAACGGTAATCGTTTTTCTAATCGGTCCCGGATTCATATTGTATTTCACATCAATTTTTCCCGTTTTTCCCGGTTCAATCGGCTCTGTAGGCTTGGATGGAACGGTACAACCACACGTCGACTGCACATTGATAATAATCAACGGAGCATCACCCGTATTGGTGAACTCAAAAGAACGCACACCATTATCATCCTCTTTATTCACCTTACCATAATCAATGGTATTGTCTTTATCCTTAAACTCAATTCTCGGTCCAATTTGGGCGAAAACTGCAGCATTGATAAGGATTGCCGTAATGAGTAAAACTTTTTTCATAGGTCAAATTTTAATATTTGGTTTAGTAAAAATACTCTGTTTAAATTAATACACAAAAATTTAATTCTTAATTTTTTCTAAAGTCTTTATTAATTACTTTTGCAGTATAGTTTACAAAAGGCATGCCAATATAATTTGGAGCGAAAGGACAGTGTGTTTCAGCGTTCCATATTCCCGTTTTTCGTTGCAATAACTTTGTCAAAGTTTTAAACTTTGACAAAGTTGATTTCCACTTCAATCGGGGCTAAAAGAAAAGCGTAGCGCACTTTTGTAATCTAAAAATTAATAGCAAAATCAATTACAATTACAATAACAAAAATCATCATTCAAAAATCGTTAATCTTACATCCCCAATCAAAAATCTAATATCTAAAATCTGAAATCAAAAATCATATGATTCCCGCACAATTCAACGCCGCTGCAGTAGAGAAAAAATGGTACGACTACTGGATGAAAAACAACTATTTTCATTCTAAACCCGACCATAGAAAGCCATACACCATCACCATTCCACCTCCCAATGTGACTGGAGTGTTGCACATGGGACACATGCTCAACAACACCATTCAAGATGTGTTGATTCGTCGTGCTCGTTTGAAAGGGTTTAACGCTTGTTGGGTTCCAGGAACCGATCACGCGTCTATTGCTACAGAAGCAAAGGTGGTTGCCAAGTTAAAAAGCGAAGGAATCAACAAAAACGATTTAACCCGAGAGGAATTCCTCAAGCACGCTTGGGATTGGACCAACAAATATGGTGGCACTATCTTGGAGCAGTTAAAACAACTGGGTTGTTCTTGTGATTGGGATAGAACTAAGTTCACTATGGATGCCGATATGTCAGCTTCGGTGATTCGTTCTTTTGTGGATTTGTATAACAAAGGGCAAATCTATCGTGGGTATCGCATGGTCAATTGGGATCCAGAAGCCAAAACTACCTTATCGGATGAAGAAGTTATTTATGAAGAACGCCAAGGGAAACTATACCATTTAAAATACCAAATCGTAGGCAGTAATGAGTTTGTAACCATTGCTACGACACGTCCAGAAACTATATTGGGCGATACTGCTATTTGTATTCATCCCGATGATGAACGCTACCAAAATTTGAGAGGTAAACAAGCTATTGTGCCTATTTGCAACCGTTTTATTCCTATCATCTTTGATGAATATGTGGATATGGAATTTGGTACCGGTTGTTTGAAAGTAACTCCGGCTCACGACATCAATGACAAAGCTTTAGGCGAAAAACATAACCTAGAAATCATCGATATCTTTAATGATGATGCCACGCTCAATTCCTTTGGGTTGCACTATCAAGGCAAAGACCGTTTTGTGGTGCGTGAAGAAATTGCTCGTGAACTAGAGGATATCAACGCCTTAGAAAAAATAGAAAACCACCTCAACAAAGTAGGTACTTCCGAAAGAACCAAAGCCGTTATCGAGCCACGCTTGTCTGACCAATGGTTCTTGCGCATGGAAGATTTGGTAAAACCAGCCATCAAAGCGGTATTGGAAACCAAAGAGATTAAACTATATCCTGCTCGTTTTGACAATACCTATCGTCATTGGTTAGAAAACATCCGCGACTGGAATATTTCGCGCCAATTGTGGTGGGGACAACAAATCCCAGCGTACTATTATGGAGAAGGCAAAGAAGATTTCGTAGTAGCCGAAAATATTGAAGACGCTTTAAAGCTAGCTCAGGAAAAAACTTCCAACTTCCAACTTCGTACTTCCGACTTACGTCAGGACTCTGACGCTCTCGACACTTGGTTCTCTTCTTGGTTGTGGCCTATAGCGGTTTTTGGTGGTATTATGGAACCCGAAAACGAAGATTTCAAATACTATTATCCAACTAATGATTTAGTTACCGGTCCCGATATTTTATTCTTTTGGGTGGCTCGTATGATTATTGCAGGCTATGAATATACCGGTCAAAAACCATTTAGCAATGTGTATCTAACTGGATTAGTGCGCGACAAACAACGTCGTAAGATGTCAAAATCGTTAGGGAATTCTCCAGAACCGTTGGAACTGATAGAAAAATTTGGTGCCGATGGCGTTAGAGTAGGGTTGCTGTTGAGCGCTTCTGCCGGTAACGACATTATGTTTGACGAAGAATTGTGCAACAATGGTAAAGCCTTTGCCAATAAAATATGGAATGCCTTCCGATTAATCAAAGGATGGGAAGTAGCCGATATTCCTCAACCCGAAAGTTCCAAAGTAGCTATTGCTTGGTATGAAGCCAAGTTGCAACAAACCTTAGTAGAAATTGAAGACCATTTCGAGAAATACCGTTTGTCTGATGCGTTGATGAGCATTTACAAATTGGTTTGGGATGATTTCTGTTCTTGGTTCTTGGAAATGATAAAACCGGCTTACCAACAACCGATAGACCGCGCTACTTTCAATAAAGCGATAGAAATGCTCGAGGCCAACTTGAAACTGTTGCATCCCTTCATGCCGTTCTTAACAGAGGAAATTTGGCAACACATTGCCACGCGTACTCCAGAGCAAGCATTGATTATTGCGGAATATCCTGTTATGACTTCTTTTGATGCGGAACTCATTGCCGATTTTGATTTTGCTGCCGAAGTAATTGCCGGTGTACGAACCATCCGCAAAGACAAAAACATCGCCATGAAAGATGCGGTAGATTTGAAAGTGGTGAATAACGAAAAAGTTTCCTCCTATTTTGATTGTGTGATTATGAAACTGGGCAACATCACTTCATTGGAATACATTACAGATAAGATAGATGGCGCGTTGACCTATAGAGTGAACTCCAACGAATATTTTATTCCTGTTTCAGGCAACATTGATATTGCTGCCGAGATTGCCAAGCTAACCGAAGAGTTGAAATATACCCAAGGTTTCCTTCGCAGTGTGCAAGGTAAACTAGCCAACGAGAAATTCGTGGCTGGCGCACCACCACAAGTCATAGACAACGAGCGTAAAAAAGAAGCCGATGCTTTGGCGAAGATTGCTACTATTGAGCAAAGCTTGGCGAGTTTACAATAAAAAGTAACTCTTGTTAACCCTTTAAGTATAAGTATTTAAAAACGTAGGTTCGAGTGTCTCGATTTTTATCGGGATTTATCGAGAACCGTTTTAAATCCAATTTTCCTTGTAATCAATACAATTTTCTTCCAATACCGAAGTCTCGGTTATTTTTTTTATTTTAACTCTAAACTAACCTATAAAGTAGTACTAGTTAAATGTATTTAATGTTATTGTCAACAAATGTACTTTGCAGCTGTTTTGGATGTGTTTTTTGATTAATTTTACTATAGAATTCTAGAACTTAATTAAGCGAAAGCATGAAAATTGAAAAGTTATGCAATGAATTAAATGAGATTTTACAAACTATTATTGACAACGAGTCAAAAATAGATGCAACGCTATCTGAAATTCATGAAGACTACAGACTAAGTGCAAAGAATTTATGCCGGTATTTAATCCTTAGGAGTTTTGATTTAAGAAAATATCATGACAGTCTCTCTGATTATGGAGTATCTTCTCTAGGCACATCAGAAGGGTATGTGTATAGCAATCTGTATAGTGTTGTGAGAAATCTAAAATTAATTCAGGGACTTCCTGTTGAGGAAAAGTCAAAGATTGAAGTGATAGGGTATGAAAGGAGTAAAGAGTTAGTCAAGAGAAATGCCAATAAACTCTTTAATGCAGTAAGAAAAAATCATTTTACAGAAATAATGGTTACGCTACCCGATGAAGCGGCAAACGACAAATCGATTATTGCTGAAATGGTTAAAAGCGGTATGGAAATAGCGAGAATCAATTTAAGTCACGGTGATAGTACTATTTGGACTAAAATGGTACAGTTTATTAACGAAATCAATAGTGAAACCAAGCAGGGAATTAAAATTTACATCGATTTATCGGGTCCTAAGATAAGAACAGCCGATATTAAAATAGCCGATAAGAAAGGAAAAGTAAAAAATGGAATTCCTATTAGAGTAGGGGAGCATATCATTTTAACCAAAAGAAAAACTTCCGGAAAGAAATCAAAGTTCGGGAAAAAGGGTGTCCAACTAAAAAAGGGTGAAATAGGCGTTATGTTGCCCCAAATAATAAATGATGTTCATGTAGATGATGTCATTTTATTTGATGATGGAATGATTAAATCTAGAGTCGTTGCTAAAACAGACGAAGATGTTGAAATTATGATAACCCATTGTTATAAATCTAAATTATTATCTCAAAAAGGGATTAATCTTCCTGATACTAAACTTAACCTGCCTGCACTAACCAAACGAGACATTGAGAATTTGCCTTTTGTGTGCCAGCATGCCGATATTGTAGGCTATTCATTTGTGAGAACCGCAAAAGATGTTCAGTTTTTATTCGAACAATTACAACTGAATCATGCCAAAGAGCTGGGAGTTGTCTTTAAAATTGAAAACAAAGAAGCGTTTGAAAACTTACCATTCATTCTACTCGAGGGAATGAAGAGAGACAACATTGGGGTTATGATTGCAAGAGGTGATTTGGCGGTTGAAATAGGATTTGAAAGAAGCTCAGAAGTTCAAAATGAAATCCTATGGCTTTGCGAAGCGGCTCATATTCCCGTTATTTGGGCTACACAAGTCCTTGAAACACTTGCCAAAACAGGAATTCCAACAAGAGCTGAAATTAGTGATGTGGTTCAAGGCGTTCAGGCGGAGTGCATCATGCTTAACAAAGGTCCTTATATTAATGATGCAATCAAAATGCTCATCAATATATTGGTTCGTATGGAAGCACACTCCTTCAAGAAAAAGAATTCTCTAAGGGCTTTGAACATTGCCAAGAATTCTATAAACCAACTTATAGGTGATTTTAACCCTTAGCCGAAGCATTATTTTTTGAACTCACATTTCTATACAATTACAATGAAAATGTCAGTCTGAGACTGTCTAAGACAAAAAGAAGAGACACTTGGACTCCCGAAGCGTCGGGACAGTGTGACAAGGTGTATTTAATTGTATATGTAATAACAAACCAATACAATTAGAAAGAAAATGTCCCCCTGAGCCTGTCGAAGGGTCAACACTTAACCAAAATAAAGCACTTCGACAAGCTCAGTGTGACAAGGTGCAATTAATTGTATATGTAATAACAAACAAATACAATTAGAAAGAAAATGTCAGTCTGAGCCTGTCGAAGACAAAAAGAAGAGGCACTTGGACTCCCGAAGAGTCGGGACAGTGTGACAAGGTGTATCAATTGTATATCTAGTAATAAGGATTTCTTAATGTTCTTTATTTCCCTGATTGTTATAGGTTATTACACATCTTGGACGTTTAGAGCATTTTGTATGGTTACATCGAGTTTATAAATCGTTGAGATATATAGATTTGCTTTACAACTTAATTAATTTGAATGTTTTTTTGCCATCTACTTTTATAAAATAGGTTCCAGCGGCTAATTCTTGAATGGATACAGGTGATGAGTTAACTTTAAAATCTTTGACTTTAGCTCCTAGAATGTTGAATATTTCTCCTTTGGAATTTGTAGTTGCATGTTGTATGTAAAAATAATCAGCAGTTGGATTAGGATATAAAATAGAAGTTTCAGTAGCAAATAGGGTAGTAGATAAATTCGAAATATTGATTTTAGCGAGCACAGGATAAAACTTGAGCGGATCTGTTTCTAAATGCTGAATGGCATCAAAATTTGAAGTACCACGAACAATTCCAGATACAATTACATCGCCAATAGTGTTTGTCGTAACACCATCGAACCTATCGGTATCTGAACCTCCAGCCGTTTTTGCCATCATGATAGTTCCGTTTGTATCATATTTTAAAAGTAATCCGTCTTGATAGATAGTCGAGGTTGTTGAAATGTTGTTCCCCCAATTTACAGTTCCAGCGGTACTTCCTGCAAAATAAACATTTCCCGAAGTATCTATAGTGAGGTAATTTCTTTTCCCTAAAAAGGCCTTTCCGGCACCTGGAACTTCTCTAACCCATTGAAATGTTCCGGCAGTATTAAGTTTTGCAATAAAAAAATCATAGCTATTATTCGTTGGTCCTTCAGCAATCAGGGTATCAAAGGAATAAGCGCCATAAAGAGTGGAACTAAAATAAACTTCATTCTGACTTTTGGCTTTTACTTGTGGAGAGGAACAAGTAATGTCTTGAACATATTTTACCCATTGATAAACTCCTGTTGCAGTATATTTTGCTACATAGGTATTGTATGAAAATGTTGCGGGTACTAATACATTGGCATATTTTGAATTGGAATTGGCACAAGCACCAGCAGTATAAATATTGCCTTCATCGTCAACACTTACAGATGAAATGACATTTACGTTTTGTTGTTCAATGGTTAAAAGCACGTTGCCATTTGTGTCTAATTTTTTAACATAGGAATAATTATAGTTGTCATAACCTATATAAACCGCATTGTTGTTATCAATAGCTATTGAATTAAAATGATTTATGGCAGAATTAAAGCTTGTTAGTTCTATATTCCAAATAAGGTTTCCATCTGAATCAAATTTTAGCAATACTGGTCTTACTCCTTGGTTACTGGTCGAAATAGTAGTACTTCCTATTGTCATGGATTGAACATAGGAAGCTGCTAAATAGGTGTTTCCAAAAGTATCTGCTTTTATATCATATACTTGTGCTTTTCCAGTTATGGTTTTAGAGAACAATAATTGTCCTGCAGTATCATATTTGTTATAAAACAAATCACCATAAATTTCAGTATAATTAAAAGCATTATTTGCAAAACCAGTAACATATACGTTTCCAAGTACATCACAAGTAGTAGGATAACCAATTAAACTAGGGGAAGAATTGAAAACAATTGGCGGTGTTTTTACCCATTCAAATGATTGGGAATTGATAAAAAGTGTATTTATCAGTGTCAGTAATACTAGAATTTTTTTCATATTCTTTTAGTTCAGAAGATTAAAGATATAAAAAAAAACTTTAATGTATGACCAAAACCTGCCTTTGCATTCAACTTTGTCGGTAGTATCTGAACCTATTAAGTCACAAGTTTAGATATGATTACTCCAAAGGATATAGGCAAGAACAATGTTAGAAAAGTTATTCCAATTTAAAGGTTTGTAAAAAACAAAAATCCTATTCAACCTAATAAATGGTATAAGGATATTACTTTTCTGTAGCTTCTCGATACAATTTTTGAAATAACAAACTATCGTTTGTCATTCCAAAAACTAATCGAAGTGACGTGTTCAGGATGTTTGTATTTATCGTCTTCCGTCTGTTCGAGTGTTTTTTTTGTATCTCGCCCCAAAAGGCGAGATACACAAAAAATATATCGAGAACCGTTATTCAAACTATTCTCCTTGTTCTCGATACAATTTTCTTCCGAAGCTTCATTTGTTTACATGAGCATAATGCTTGAGTATCTATGATTTTACTGTTTCAAAAAGTATTCAATAGAAGTGTAACCTTCTCCGCTTCTTCAATCACAATTTTATTTATTCATTTCATTTTTATACACAACTCCATCCTTCATTACAAACTTCACATGTTCAAGAATGGTAATATCATCCAGAGGGTTACCTTCAACAGCAATGATGTCGGCGAGTTTTCCTTTGGTTATGGAACCTGTTTTGTCTTTCCAGTTCAGTAAGTCGGCGGCATTAATTGTTGCTGCTTGTATGGCCTGTATTGGGGTTAATCCAAACTTTACCATGTACTTGAATTGTTTGCCATTTCCGCCATGCGGATAAACTCCTGCATCTGTTCCATAAGCCACTTTAACGCCTGCATTAACAGCTTTCTGGAAATTCTCGCGTTGCAAACGGCCAACTAGTTTTTCCTTATCAATTATTTTTTGGGGATATCCTTTTTTTGAAAACTCGGCAAGGATGTAATCATCATTATAAATATCAGCTACTAGCCAAATGCCTTTTTGTTTCATCATGAGAATGCCTTCGTAATCAATTAAACTGCCGTGTTCGATGCTAGTAACACCTGCTTCAATCGCCAGTTTAATACCTTCAGTACCGTGAGCGTGTGCAGCAACGTTTCTGCCCCAGCGGTGCGCTTCATCCACAATTATTTTCATTTCCTCAAGAGAATATTGTGGAGCACCAGCACTTTCTTCTTCACTTAACACACCTGCTGTAGCAGATACTTTTATCCAGTCAGCACCCCATTTAACATTGTTGCGAACACGCTTGCGTATTTCATTCTCACCATCGGCAACACCAGTATACTCTTTATTATATTTCCAGTCAATATTTGGATTAAATCCCGTTAAATCGGCATGACCACCGGTAGCACCAAGCGCAAACGTGGACACCAACATGCGTGGCCCTTCAATATCGCCTCTGTTAATGGCATTGCGCAACGAAATATCTATAAGTTGGTCTGCACCCACATCGCGCACCATTGTAAAACCAGCATATAACGTTCGTTTGGCATAAGTGGGAGCAAGGACGGCATAATCAATTGGGGTCTTGCGAAAGATATCTTCATAATAATTATCTCCCGGCTGAAAAGTCAAATGAGTATGACAATCCATTAATCCGGGTAATACTGTGGCATTACTTAAATCAATTATTTCAGCATCTTTAGGAATGGCAATGCCGCTTCCAATTTCAATAATCATTTTATTGTCAATCAAAATTATTTGATTGGTTAAAACTTTTCCGCTTATAACATCAATCACCTTTCCTGCTTTGATTGCTTTGATTTTTGATTGAGCAAAAGATACATTACACGCTACAAGTAAAGTGAGTGAAATAGAGAGGAGTAATTTTTTCATTGTTTGGATGTTTAAGTTAGCATTAAAGTCTTGTATGCGGTTATATGGATGCCAACTTTATATATCTATGAAAATCGTCATACTTTATTCCAAATATAAATATTAATTAACTACAAACAGAAAATGGGGTGATGATATTATTTTTGAACTTACAATTAAATACCATAAGAATGAAAATGTCAGTCTGAGCTTGTCGAAGACTAGAAAAAGAGGCACTTCGACTCCCAAAGCGTCGGGACAGTGTGATAAACTGCATTTATTTGTATATGTAGTAATAAGTGTTTTGAGTTAATTCTCCCTTTAAAAATGGTGTAAAACTTTCCTTTTTTTATATCAAATGGTAACAAAAAGTGCATTTCATCGATTATTTGTGTAGTTAATAGGGAAAGTACGTTACCAATAGATTGTCTGCTTAAATTTGTCTTACCTCGAATGTAAACAGATTCTTAGCCATTTAATTTCAATTGTATGAAATATTCTGCTATTTTTTTAATGACGCTGGGAATAGTTTTTTCTAATGCTGTTTTTGCTCAAAGCAATGACAAAACCCCTATGGAAACTGCTGCAATAGATGATAGAGTTATCATAGCGTATCGAGTTCAGGAAACAATAAACATGAACTTTGGCAGTAGTATCAGAACGTATGAAGTTACAAGTTTAGATATGATTACTCCAAAGGATATTGGCAAGAACAATGTTAGAAAAGTTACCCCTAGGTATGCTAAAGTTAAAGCAAAAGCTATAAATGCAACTGATATTCAAAAAGCAACTACAACTGATGATGCTATTGTTGCCTCTATACCTACTAATACAGTGATAATTCCCCCAGTAGTTAAAGAAAAGACTTTTGTTGATATTGATGTGGTTGAAACCTATGAAAGAATCATGGATAAAGGGTATAAAACAGTTGACATGATTATAAAAGTGGCCGACAAAAATTTTTTTGAAGGGAATATGGACACTGCAGCCAAATGGTATTTAGAGTTGTTTAATGCTACTACTGAGCCTGAAACCATTTATTACTACCGATATGGTCAATCATTGATAGCCACTGGGCAAACCGAAAAGGGCAATGAGATGCTATCGTTATTCAAAACTAAAAGTTTGTAATAAAACAAAAATCACATTCAACCCGTTAATAGTATCAAGATATTATTTTTTGAACTTACAATTAAATACAATTAGAAAGAAAATGTCCTCCTGAGCTTAGTTTACCCTGAGCCTATCGAAGGGTCGAAGGATCGAAGCATCAAAGGGTCGAAAACAAAAAAAAGACACTTCAACCGAAGTGCCTTTTCACATTTAATTAAAAAACAGTTACTAAGCAGTCTTAGCTTTAGCCGCCACAACCTCTGGCATAACTATCGCCAACTCAGTGCGGTCAGTAGCCGTTACAGCAACACTAACAGTCGTCAGGTCATAACCCGATTTAAGCAACTGCAAATCATACACGTCGCTTTCAAGATTCTTAATCTCAAAACCACCGTTCTCAGTAGTTAGCTTACTAATAAGCGTTCCTTTCAAAAACACCTGAACCTTGTTCAACGGTAAACCACTAGCATCCGTTACACGCCCAACAATCGAAAGCGTTCTATAACTCGGTTGAATAACTTTTCTACTCGAAAAATAAGTAGCATAAAAAGCAACATCTCTATACTCTAGCATGTCAGCAAGAACATCCATGGCCTTCAAGAACCCTTCACACTCGGTAAACAAAACCGCCAACTGGTCGGTAGCGCGTTTACGACTTACAATGTTCGTTCTTGGAGCAGGAATAGCTTCAGCAAAATAACGAATGCTCTTATTCAAATCATCCAAAGTGTCCTGCGTCACACCATACGTGTCCAAGTTACCTAATAATTCAGTAGCTTTCGAATGAATAAATCGGCACTTGTCTAAACTACCATTCTCAGAACGATTGGCAAGAAAACTCGCTCTCAAACTCATAGCTTTCTTCAGCGCCATGTCACCAGTGTTGTTAGCAAATGCCTTCACACTCAGGGCAACATTAGCCGCCTTAGTAGCCATATCAAGCTTATAATCTTGCTTGTCTACAACAAAACCATCCCTGCTCCAGGTCTGGACTTCTGCTATTTCATTGATTTCCGCTACCTTAGCAGAAAAATTTTGATAAAATGCCTCAAAGTTAGGCATGTTGGCTATAGTAGCCGCCGGTACAGTTGCGAGATAGTCCTCTACAACCTTGTACATGGAGCGCTTGCGCTCTTGCAATTGTGTCATGATTTGTAGGTATTAAAAATTTATAATCAGTGATTTGGGGCCCCCGACTTCACAAAGGTAAAATGCTTTTTTTGTAATAACCAAATCAAAATCAAACTTTTACGAAATTCTTACAAAAACTTATACTACACTAATATTCCTACAATGAACATCGACCAACTACATAACAAATTACGAAATGTTCAATAAATCCTACATTTTACTGAAACCACTTTTTCCAAATTTCCCCAACTTTCAACCCAATTCCATCCCATTTTTTCCAAAAAACGTCACGAAATCACCTAAAGCACTAAAAACCAACACAAAAACAACCTAAACATTCCCCTCCAAGTTTATCCCGAACTCTATTCGGGAGAGGGGTGCCCAAAGGGCGGGGTGATAAAAATTCCCCTCCATTGGAGGGGTGCCCAAAGGGCGGGGTGGTTAATAATACAACCTTCTTGCTTTACCAATACTTCGCAACCCCAATCTTGTCATGCCGAGGAACGAGGCATCTCATCAAACTAACATCCGTCCGTCACTTCGAGTGATTTTCAAAAGCAAAAAAACATTTTTTGCTTTTGAAAATTTTATCGAGAAGCCGCAACCCACAACCTTAATCTCCGTCACTTCGAGTGATCCTAATTCTCGTTGACTAAACGAGAATGGGATTTTATCGAGAAGCCATAACCCACAACCTTAAATCTCCGTCACTTCGAGTGATCCTAATTCTCGTTGACTAAACGAGAATGGGATTTTATCGAGAAGCCGCAACCCGCAACCATTAACAAAAATTACAAACCCCCACAATAAAGTAACTTTATCAACTAAACTAAATACTAAACACTATACACTCTTTTTAGTAACGCTATAAACGCCACCAACAAATACCACCACCGCCAATCCCAAATACAAATACCCCTCTTGTTTCCCTGACTCGTTCGCAACAGCTACTTTTAGCCCTAGCAAATTCACCTCTTTGCTGTTATCATTAATTTTGTTAAAACCCAAATACCCTACAGCTAAACTGATAATAATCAGTATAGATCCTATTAATTTTGTGGTGCTCATCTTTTATACTTTAGTTATATTTTCTTTAGAAGAAATACTTCAATAGGTAAAAATAAACCAAGGCATGCAGCTTAATGTTATATAGTTATGTCAATAAATTATATTTTAATTGGGTCCATCTCGATACATTCAACAAAAAAGCGAAAGACTCTCATCTCTCGCTTTGATTTTATTATAATTTCGACTAGAATATAACTTAAGCGTTAAATTAATATTTACTAATTATATACCTTATATTTTCAAACTTTAGAATTTCTTCAAATTTTTTAATTAGATTAGTTAGAATTGTAAAAACGGTTATGATAATTCCAAAGTATAAATTTAATTGAAAAGAAGAAATTAATATTATACTATAAAAAATAAAAAGCCCTAATTCTCTATAAAAAACTATAAACTCACTAGTAGTATTTAATGAATTTGCAAGTCTTTCAGAAGAATTCAATGAAAAGTCCCTTTTCTTAAGTAATTGATTTTTAATATTTTTTTGCGTCGAAATATCATTTTTTATATAATTATATTGATTATTAATAAATATTAACTCTTCATAAGCTGCTTTAGCTTTGATATAAATATGATTTATTCTTAATCTCATAATCAAAACCATTATATAAAAGGTGCTACAAATTAATGTTAAGACAGAAATAATAGTATAATATTCCTCTTTACTAAAATTTAAGAGATTTAAGAGACTATTTGAATTATTTTGTTGATTTAAAACTTTAAAAAATATTTGAGAGTAAATTTTTAATAATTCTATAAAAGTATTTTTAATAATATTAATATCAATTGTATTAATTATTGAAAAGAAACCACTAAGTACCAAACCAATTATAAAAATTGATTCTATTGTAACATTTTCAAATTTAGAGTTAAAAGAATTTAATTTGTTTTTAATATGAATTAAATTTAATTCATCTTCATTTGACTTATCGAGAGGAATATACCCTATAGCTTTTTCATTAATTTCATCTAATATTTCTTTATACTCATTATAAATATCTTTTTTATCTATAAATTTTTTACCCTCATGTGAAAATTCATAAACAGTGACAAGTTTTACAATAGTATTTGGTTTGCAATGTATAGTTAGAACATATTCAGCAAATAAAAAAAATAAATATAAACTGGAAATAAAAATAACACCAAAAATATTAATAAATCCCATAGAGATAAATGATGGTATATTTAGAAATAAGATTATTAAAAAATAAACAAGAGATAATTTTAATAATGTTTTTCCACGAATTAAAGGCATGATAAATATTTCTATATCTAAATCTTTTAATTTTGGAAAATTAAATTGTAGTCTTTCTATTAATTTTTTTCTTAAATAATTTCTATGTAAAAACATTAATAATATTAAAATAAAACAATAAAAAATAAATGGATAAATCCATAGTATACCTAGATAATCACCAAATATAAATAACAAAATTTTAAAAATTTGAAAAAGATAAAATGGGTAAGTTAATCCAGCACAACTAAATTCAATTCTTTTGCTTTTTATAATTTCACTCATAATACTTTATTTATTATATTAATTATTTTGCATATTATTTCTTTGGCCTATTATCAGATCCTATTCCTTTCTTAATTTGCTCATTAAGTTCAATTTTTTGCCTCTCTCTTTCAAGCCTTTCTTTTTCAGCTTGAATACGTGCTCTTTCAAGATTTTCTAATTTTCTCTTTTCATCTTCAGTCATGACTTCTTAATTTAAATTATTAATAAATAGTAACAAACATATTATTCCAACAATAAAACTTATGAGGGATATTAGATTGAATAAAGTAGTTAAAACATTAAATACATTTTTATAACAATCATATACTTTATAATTTTTATAATATTTTTTCTTTTCTGTCTCTCTTATTTCTTCTAGTGTATACTTTATATCATAATTATTTGCATAGTATCCAGTAACTTGAGAAAGTAGATTTATAACTAATGCAACTGAAAAAAATATACAAGCCCAAAAAACATTTAATTTATCTATATCCTCAAATTTTTCAAAAAAGGTAGCAGATAATGCAATACCTCCACTTGATAAAGAAATAATTAAAATATCAAATCTTTCAAGTCCATATTTAGCTCTTAATTTTGCACTATTTACATGAGCATTTAATTTATCAATATGAATTTTATCTTCTTCTTTCATATTTTCATTCTCTCTTTTTTGTTCTTTCTCTTCTTTTCCCATAATCTACTTCTTTACTTTCTTCTCCCTCGTAAACAAATCCGCAGTATACTTCTCATACAACTCAAACAAAAACTCCATTCGCTTGGCTTCGCTAGTAAACGCTTGTTTGCTATAAGCAGCATCAACCGCTTTGTCCAACTCATTATGTGCTTTCACTAGGGCAGGAGGCATGGTTAACGGGTCATACAAATCAGCCAACGAACTACTAGGAAACTGCGCTCGGGCATCAAGCACCGCTTGCGCTTTTTCTTCTATGGCTTTAACTTGTTTTTCACTTGGGTTTTCTGGGAATGGAAAACTATGATATATATTTGGAGTATATCTAATATCATTTTTGAGTCTACCACATAAACATCTTGCCCATGTATCATGAATTTTTGATTGTATAATACCAAATAAATATAAACTTGAATCGTTTATAATTTGTAAAGAATTGCTAGCTATAAAATCTTTTGATAAATATGAAATGGGTATATATTTTCTATTAGAAGATGAAGTTTCAGGAACTACAATATATTGAGATTTTGGTTGTCTTATCTGTGTAAATAAATAAGGTGTATTTGCTTCTTTTTTTACACTTGGAGTAGGACTAGACAATCTCATTTTTTTTACTCCTTCTAGTCTTTCCCTAATTTCAATAAAATCTTTCAGTTCTTTAGGGTCTATATCAACAAACCAAAAACAATATCTAATATTATTATTTAATAAATCATAAGCACCCAAATATCTTCTAATATATATACTTAATTTAGGGTTTTTAGTTAAAAGTTCGTTTTTTTCCTTATCATCTAAAATTAAATACCCTCCATCTGTAGGTTGACTACCTTTTGCCATTTCAGGAAACAAATGAATTGGTTTAGAGCGTGAGTCAATAATAATATCTTTTCCTTCTGCTAAATAAGGGTTTATATTTTTTACTAAAATTTCATGTGCTTCTCCTTTTATATTATCATAATCAAAAAGTTTTTTAAGACTTATATCATAATTAGCAAAACCAATTATTACACAGTGAACAGCGGCATTACTTTTAGCTTCATTACTCCAATTAAATGTTCTATGTGCAAAATGAATTTTTATTTTATAAAAATTAAATAATATCGACCATAAAATACTGGCTTGTTCTCCTTGTGATATTGAATTAGTTGAAACAAATGCAACTTTAGATTTTGTATTTTGTATTTGCTGTGCTGCTTTTAAATACCATGCAGCAACATAATCAAGTCTTCCTGCTCTTTTTGCATCGCCAAAGACTGCATTCATATCGCTAACTTGTTCAACGTTTCTAAGTTGATGTCCAATAAATGGAGGATTGCCTATAATATAATCAAAAGTACATTTTCCTCCTTTGGATGATTGTATTGAATGAATTGGATTTACGTTAACAGTTTTTGAATAAATATTTAAAACATCATAAGTTTCTGTTGGTTCATTAATATTGTAGATATTGGTAACATTTGCCTTGATGTTAAATTGTCTAGCATCATCAAGGTTATTCCAATCCACTCGCAACGCATTTCCATGCACAATCTTAGCCGCTTTCTTCAATGGTAAGCGCACAAAATATTGTCCAAACTCATTACTTATCATCATGTTCATTTGGTGGTCTATCAGCCACATCGCCACTTCGGCTATTCGCGCAGGAAACTCTTCATACTCTATCCCATACATCATATCAACATCCAGCCACATAATCTCACGAACGTCTAACACGCCTTGACCAGATTTATAAGTAGCACGCAATATCTCCAATTCCAACAAGCGCAACTCTCTATAAGTTATCACCAAAAAGTTACCACAGCCACACGCAGGGTCTAGAAACTTTAACGTGCTTATGCGTTTGTGAAACTCGGCTAGTTTGTTCTTATTGCTTTTAATACTTTCAAACTCCGCCCAAAGCTCGTCCAAGAACAACGGTTTAATAAGTTTCAAAATATTGGTTTCACTGGTATAATGCGCACCAAGGTTTCGGCGTTCCTTTGGGTTCATCACACTTTGAAACATCGAGCCAAAAATAGCCGGCGATATCTTGCTCCAATCTATATAACAACAGTCCAACAACGCTTGTCGCATCTTGCTGTCAAAACTAGCCGTTGGCAACACCTCTTCAAACAGTTTCCCATTCACATAAGGAAACTCATTCAGTTGCTCATCAAGGTTTTTAAATCGTTTGTCAGCGGGTGTGTTGAGTACTTGAAACAGTTCTTGAATGCGAGCGGCAAGGTCGCTACCGTCTTCGGCGGTACGTTGCTCTATATAATCTTGAAATTGTTGCTTGTTAAAAATGGTGGTGTCTTCCGCAAAAAGACAAAACAAAATGCGCACCAAGTACACCTCTAGCGGGTGACCATCATAACCTATTTCTTCCAACCGGTCATGTAGTTTGCCCATCAACTCCGCCGCTTTGATATTGGCTGGGTCTTGTTCCTTGTAAACTTTCTTTTGGTAACCAATAATAAATCCAAAAAGTTGTACGTTATGAACTAAGTCGGCTAATTTGAAATCAATTATTGTATTTTCATCTAAATCATACAAACGAAAGTTAGCAAAGTCTGAAACTAATATATACTTAGGAAGTTCGCTGTCCTTTATTCCGGGAAAATAATCTTTAGCTTGTTGGTGTGCTTTGTCTAAGTCTTTACCTCTAGATTTGAATTCGATTAAAATAGTTCCTTTCCAAAGCAAATCAATAAACCCTTGTTTACCACCTTCTTTTTTTACATGCTCTTCAAAAGTGGCAACTCTTCTTCTTGGCACTCCAAAAACATTGAAAAAATCATCCATAAATGATTTTGCTTCTGCATCTTCATTAAAATCATGTTCCCATTCTTTAGAAAAGCGTATTGCTCGGTCTTTGATTTCGTTCCAACTTAATGCCATAGTAATTTAAAAAATGTATTCCTCAAACATAACCATTTTTTCTCACAAACACAAAATAAATACCGTGCCTACGGCACTAAAAAAAACTATCCAACATTTACTACCCATATCCCGTTCCCAACGGAACGAAAAACAACAAAAAAACACCACCAACAAGTTCCATAGGAACGAACCATTTTGTAGCCCAGGGTTTCAACCCTGGCAAACCGCCAAACAACCTTCGCGCCTCCGCGTCTTTGCGAGAAAAAAAAATCCGTTTAATCCTTTCAATCCGTGGCAAAAAACCAAAACAATTTGTGCTAATTCGTGGCAAACAACCTTTCGCGCCTCCGCGTCTTTGCGAAAAAAAAAAATCCGTTTAATCCTTTCAATCCGTGGCAAAAAACCAAAACAAATTGTGCTAATTCGTGGCAAACAACCTTTGCGCCTCCGTGTCTTTGCGAGAAAAAGAAATCCGTTTAATCCTTGCAATCCGTGGCAAAAAAAACCATAACAATTAGTGTAATTCGTGGCAAACACCCTCTCAATGTCACTAAACAACTTCTCAATGCCACCAATCAACCTCTCAATCCCACCAAACAACCTCTCAATGTCACCAAACAACTTCTCAATGCCACTAATCAACCTCTCAAACACCCAAAACAACATAAGTATGTCACCAAACACCTTCTCAATGCCACCAAACAACTTCTCAGTGCCACCAAACAGCTTCTCAACGCGACCAAACAACCTGTCAATGCCACCAAACAGCTTCTCAATGTTACCAAACAACGGCTCAATGCCACCAAACAAAGAAAGTGCACCATCCCGCAACCAAACTGTGTCATTCCCACGCAGGTGGGAACCTCAAAACAACAAAACTGCACCAAAAAAAATCCTATTCAACCTAATGAATGGGATTTGATATAGTATAAACCAAGCTAGTTACTAGCAAAACTATGCTCACTAACTACTGAGCACTGAACACTAAGTATTAAAACTGCTCTCTACCAGCAAAATGAAAAGCACCTTCAATAGCGGCATTCTCATCAGAGTCGGAACCATGAACAGCATTCTCGCCTATAGAAGTAGCATATTTTTGACGAATAGTACCTACAGCAGCATCAGCAGGATTAGTAGCACCAATCAACGTTCTGAAATCTTCCACAGCGTTATCTTTCTCCAAGATAGCCGCCACGATAGGTCCGCGGGTCATAAACTCCACCAATTCACCAAAGAAAGGTCTAGCCGAGTGTACCGCATAAAACTTTTGAGCATCAGCTACAGTCAATTGTGTTAATTTCATTGCTACAATTCTGAAACCACCTTCAGTAATCATATTTAGTATTCCTCCGATGTGTCCGTTTTCAACGCCATCAGGTTTAATCATGGTAAAAGTTCTATTTGTTGCCATTGTATTTTG
The DNA here is from genome assembly GCF_051547085.1 of Flavobacterium sp. RSB2_4_14. Taxonomy (NCBI): domain Bacteria; kingdom Pseudomonadati; phylum Bacteroidota; class Flavobacteriia; order Flavobacteriales; family Flavobacteriaceae; genus Flavobacterium; species Flavobacterium sp. RSB2_4_14. The sequence continues at coordinate 312,412 of NZ_JBPTTL010000002.1, read as the reverse complement.
TTTGTTTTTTAAATTTCGTGCAAAAGTAATGCTTTTAAACGAGTTTTAAAAATAGAACGAATATCAATTTTTGATAATTTTTTGCACGGCAAAGTCTAAACCAGCAGTAATCTTCACAAAATATACTCCTGCACTCAAGCCGCTACCGTCCACTTGGAACTCAGTAGCATTAGGCGCATAGCTAGTAATCACTTTCCCCAAGCTATCCATCAATTGAACACTCGAAATAGTATCACTATGTGAGATGTTCCAAACACTAGCCGAAGGATTAGGATAAACCTTCACCGAAGCCATGCTAGTAGACGCTGTCGATAACGTATTGGTAAAGACATAATTCCCACCAGGAATTTCAATAGAGATGTTATAGGTTCCTGCCGTTACCGGAATGTTGGGGCCATCTTGTGTACCTGTTCCAGTAGGAAAACCAGCAGCACCCCAGTTGGTTGCCCAATCGTTATTTTTTCTAAACTTCACTTCACCAGTGGTCAAAGCCAATCCCGCAAGAGTATAATTAAATCCATCGGCAGTAGTCAAATCGGTATCGGCTACATTAAAACCATTTAACCCCGAACCTAGTATGCCAACACTATTGTAGTCAAAGCTATAGGCACCGGTAATTCTATTGAAAGTCACTACCCATTCGCCACCAGGCACAAATAATGATGGACCATTCAACACGGCAGTTCCCGTTGGGAAAGTAGTGCTTCCCCACTGGTTAGTAGTAGCATTATCTTGACGGAAATAACAGTTACCACTGCTAAAATAAAACCCCGAAAGGGTATAGGTAATCCCATCAGTAGTCACCATATCGACATCGGGTGCGCCATAACCCAATTGTGAGTTTACGGCTGGTCCCCAAATCCCAATACTAGGAAAACCAGAAGGAATAAAAGTATAAGTACCATTCACTCTGTTGAACGTAACATCATAAGTACCGGCAACGGTCATGATGTTGGCACCGTTTAGTGTGGCTGTTCCAGAGGGAAAGTTAGCATTACCCCAGTTATTTGTCCATAGTCCATCCTGCCTGAATTTTAATCCTGTAGTGGCAGGATCAGTAGCGGTGGTAACGGTTACATTGTTCAGGGTGTAGGTTACATTGTCGGTAGTATTCATATTGGTATCTACAGACCAACTTCCAGAAGGGCTTGTACTGCCAATCATGGAGATTACTTGTGCGTTACTATGCCACGCAAAAAGGGTAATAAATAAATAAAGTAGTTTTGTTTTCATACTGATAGTTTTGATTAATAAATCAAATGTATACCAAATAGGAATAGGGTAGGAATCAGGGTGTAACCGCAAACGTTTTCGTGTTGAAAAGTTATTGATTTAAAGGGTGATAATAGTGAAAGTTGGCTCTAAAGGGTCTAACGTCTCCGATAGTTTTTCGAGCAGCTCGTTACCATAATCAACATAGAACTCAGCGAAATTGGCACGTCGTTCCTGCAACCCTTGATGAGGAAACAACTCATTTTGAAGTTGGATAATGCGATCCAGTTTATCGGCATGCACTTTCTTTTCGGCTTTGAGCAAACGCTTCTCTAGATTTTCCAAACCTTTGAGTTGTTTTACTTCTTGGGCTTTCACAGCACCGGTAAAGGAGTTGTCGGTTTGGGTAGCGATGTCGTTGAGAGCTGCAAATTGCTTTCTCAATGCTTCTTTTTGCGCTGAAAAGTCAAGATTGAATTGGGAGAACTCTTGAGTCTTATGGTTGAACAACTCTTGTTGGTTGCTGAATAAGTCAGCCCAAGAGAGTTGGAGCTTGTCTGCTTTTTGCGCTTGCTTAGCGGTAGCCAATACCACCGAATTACGCACTAAAAGAATGGGAAAGGTAACGTTATGGGCCTCAAAATTGGACTTTAGTTGCAACCAATAGGCAATTTCGCCACCACCACCAATGTAACATAAGTTAGGAAGTATGACTTCTTCGTATAGTGGTCTTAGGATAACGTTAGGGCTAAACTTTTCGGGACTTTTCTCGAGCATCGCAAGCATTTCATCCTGAGAAAACACCAGTGTAGTATTGTTGATTTTATATTGATTGTTTTCCCATAGTATTCGCTCTCTGAGATTATCTTCAATATAAAACAAATTGATTTCTCTAGGATTTACCTGAATGGTATAATCGGCTAGCGAGGCATTGGTTTCGGTTACTTTATTGAAAGATGTTTGGTTTACTAACTCTTCTTTAGCATAGGGAACGAATAGTTGTTTCAAAGCAGCATCATCGCCATCGAGAATGACTAAACCTTTGTTGCCAAAAAGTTCATTGGCCAAATAGCGAGTAGCATCTGCCAGATTGTTATGTTGTAGATAGGCTTTTTCGAATAGATTTTTCAAATAGGTAGCATTATCACCAACGCCCAACTCCAAAGCGAACGCGGTCAACACTTTATCTAATCCATCCGTTGCCAATCTTCCCACTGGACCAAAGCTTTCTTTGTTCCACTTGATTTTAACGTGCTTGAAATTGAAATAATTAATCTCTTCAAAATCGTGGTCTTCTGTTGCCATCCAATAAATGGGCACAAAATTATAGAGAGGATAGGTTTGTTTTAACTCCCGACAAAGGTTGATAGTTGACACTATCTTATAAAGAAAATACAAAGGACCTGTAAACAAGTTCAACTGATGTCCCGTAGTAATAGTGAATGTTTTGGCATCCTTCAGCAGCGCAATATTACCTTTAGTAGCCTCTGAAATTTCAAAAGCTTGGTATTGCTTAGTAAGCGCCGTTACTAAAGTGCTTCTATTTTCTAGAGGAAAGTTAGTTTCTTTTTCCTTGATTTGACCTTCAAAGTTTTCGATGGATGGAAAGCGATTATAAAGAGCATTCAACTCTGGTTTTTTATCTAAATAATCAATCATTAATTTAGTAAAATACCCTGATTTTTGATAACTGATACAATCGGTTGGCATTTGAAATTTGGATTAAGGATTGGTTATAAAACTTCCAAACAAATAATCATCGCCTAAACTAAAGGTGCTATTATCTTTTTTCAAAGTAACTTTTTTCAAATGAATAGTGTGTTGAAAACCAGTTCCGTAAACGGTTGTAGTTACTTCTATAATTCCACTAACATCGGTCACGCCATCCACGGCATTCCATTGTTGTAAAAGGGCAGGAGTGGTAGGTTGTGGCGTGGTACAAAAGTAGGTGTTGCTAATAGTATTGGAATACAATCGATAGGACAATTTGTTAGTCGCGCTAATCGTTGCTGTTCTTGGATCAGTAGTCACTGCATTTTCAAAAAGGGTAGCATAATCAGCAACATCTAAAATAAAAGCTTCGCCACCCGCAAAATCAAAAATGCGATTGTCACAAGTGCTTTTGTCTACTTCTTCATCAAAACCGAAAGCCAGCGCACTTACCGAAGTGGTGTAATCTCCAAAAACGTAGGTTTCATAGGTTTGATTGCCACTAGGTTTTTGGAACGTGATGTTTTTGAATACGATATTGTGTTTGTAGCCGGTAATTCTAGTAGCATTATTGGCATCGACCGTTTTTATAGACGTGGTTGTGATTTCAATGGTTCCTGATGTAGCGTTCCATTCTTCTATAACATTGGGAGTAGCGGCAGTAACATTGGGACAAATATTATCAGCACTTACTGTACCATTGTATTGTCTGTATATCACCTGATTAGAACTATTTATTTCAACTACTCTAGGAGTATCAGGAAGCGTTTCGTCATTCTTAAATAGCTGAACGTATACTTCTTCAGGAACTGACAAAATTAGCATTTCGGCTTCTTTTGTTTTATAAACAATATATTTATCGCTGCACTTTTGAGCAGGGACATCGGAAAAGTCAATCACATCCACTTTCAAATCACCATCATCACAGGCAGTGATTATAAAAAGCAGCAGTATTGCACTTACTATTCGTTTCATTTGAAATAATTTTTTAGCAAAAATAAGTTTTTTATACTATTAAATTTATCTTTTATCATTTAATTAGGATAGTACTTTTATATTTGCATTATGCAAAAAGTATATCTCGATAATGCCGCTACGACACCTATTCGTCAAGAAGTAATTGATGAAATGGTTAAAGTTATGCAACAAGATTATGGAAATCCCTCTTCCTCACACAGCATTGGTAGAAGTGCCAAAGCTGTTATTGAAACAGGACGAAAAACAATTGCAAAATGTTTGAATTGCAAATCGCAGGAAATACTATTCACCTGTAGTGCAACCGAGGCTACCAATTGGATTTTGCGAAGTGCTGTGAAAGATAATGGCGTAAAGCGCATTATTACTTCCAAAGTAGAACATCATGCTACGTTGTACACGGTATTGGCTTTGCAAGAAGAATTTGGTATTCAGGTGGAGTATGTTGGTGTTTTACCCAATGGTGCTTTGGATTATGCTCAATTGGGCGCATTACTGGCTGTTGAGGTTACTACCTTAGTTTCGTTGATGCACGTGAATAACGAAACGGGCGTTGTTAATGACATCAACCGAATAGGAGCGATGTGTCATCAGAACAAGGCGTTGTTTCATTGCGATACGGTTCAGTCTGTTGGAAAAACAGAAATCGATTTACAAGAAATCCCTATTGATTTTATAGTGGCTAGTGCTCATAAATTTCATGGACCCAAAGGCGTTGGGTTTGCTTTTGTTCGGAAAAGTTTGGTGTTGCAACCTATGTTATTTGGAGGCGAACAAGAGAAAGGTTGGCGCGCCGGAACTGAAGCGGTGCATCAAATTGCCGGAATGGCCAAAGCCTTGGAATTGTCCTATGATAATCTAAACGAAGAAAGGGATTATATTGCTGATTTGAAAAGCTATTGTTTGCAACAGCTTCAAGCAGCTTTCCCTGAAGCCAGAGAGAATGCTTCGACTACTTTTTATAATATTTTGAATGTGTTGTTGCCTTTTTCGGAGAAAAAAACGACCATGATATTATTCAACCTTGATATGAAAGGCATTGCGGTTTCTAGAGGAAGTGCTTGCCAAAGCGGTAGTTTAAAACCTTCACACGTGTTAGCCGAAATGCTTTCGGAAGACGATTTGAAAAAACCAAGTTTGCGTATTTCTTTTAGTCATTACAACACCAAAGCAGACATTGATTACTTGGTAGAAGTGTTGAAAGAGATTTAAAACTATGGTTTTACCACGAATTATGTGGGTAAAACCAAATAGATTATTTTAAGAAACATTGAACACAAATTTTTAAACCATTAAGCGAATTAAGCAAATTAAGACTTAATGAAATTAAAATTACTTAATGGTTTATAATGTGAAATATAATGTTGTAGCTATCAACCCAACCGATTCGTGGTAGAACAAAAACTATTGTTTCTTAGCGGCTTTCTTTTTTTCTTTTTCTTGATCCTTGAAGTATCCTTTGAATAGGAAGTTATGTCGCATGGCTTCCATGTTTTCACTCAATTTTTTACTGGCTTCGTTGATGTTGGTCATGGTTGAGTCTATTTGCTTAACCAGTTTTGGGTCGTTGGACAAATAGTTGATAGCGCCTTTTCCTTCTTTCATATTTAAAATGGTAGCGTTTAGATTGGTTACCATTTTGTTGATTTCTTTACTAGATTGGTCGAGATTGGCCACTACATTTTTTATTTTATTGGCCACTACGGTGTCTTTTAAAACGCCAATGACATTGTCTTTATTGTTGAGAGCAGAAATTTGAGTATTTAGATTATCGATGGTTTGGGTTGTTTTTTGTGTAGTGGTTTTTAAATTGTTTATGGTTTCCTTTAAATCGTTTGCCATGGCTTCGTCTTTCAGTAAAACTCCAATAGTTCCTTTGCCATTATTGATGTCGTTGGTTATTTTGAGTAAATCGGCTGTGAGTTTTGCGGCGTTTTGATTGGTGATGTTCAAGGTGCTCAACATGTCATCGGTTCGTACTCTTTTTGCAGAATTAATGACATCGCCAACTTTAACTTGTGGTTGATTTCCTTTTCCTGGAATGATATTGATAATGACACTTCCCACCAAACCATCAGAACCAATAGACGCAATAGCATCTTTTTTGATGTATGGAAAATAGGATTCGTCTATCTGCATTTCTACGTTTATGGTAGTGTCGTTTATTATTTCGATACCTCGCACTGTACCCACATTTATTCCCGAAAAGCGTACATTGTTGCCCAATTGCAATCCGCCAACATTGTTGAAAACAGCGGTTAAATGTTCTGTTTTTCCAAACATTTGTTGTTTGCTTCCAATAAAATAGACCGCAATCACAAAGAATGACAATCCAATTATGACAAATAAACCCAAACGAATTTTTTCTGATGCTGTTTTTTCCATTAGTATTATTTATTTAAAAAATGCTTTAATTTTCGGATCTTCAGAAGTTGATAGTTCTTCAAAAGTTCCTTCGGCATAGTTAATATTATCGATTAATAAAATCATTCTATTTGAAATCACTCGGGCACAATCGACATCGTGAGTGATAATGATAGAGGATGTGTTGTACTTTTTTTGCACAGACATCATGAGTAAAATTATTTCTTTGGATGTGATTGGGTCTAGACCAGTTGTAGGTTCGTCGTAGAGAATAATTTTGGGTTGTAAAATTAATGTTCTTGCCAAAGCTATTCTTCTTTTCATTCCACCAGAGAGTTCGCTTGGCATTAAATCAATAGCGTGAGCTAGACCAACACTTTCGAGCACTTCCATCACCATAGGTGTGGTGTCTTTTATAATCCCAAACTTTTTGGTGTGACGACGTAGTGGGAATTCTAAATTTTCTCTCACCGACATGGAGTCGTATAACGCGCTTCCTTGGAAGAGAAAACCAATTTCGGTTCTCAGTTCATCTAATGCCCAATGTTCTAATTTGTTGATGTCTTTACCCATTACGAAAATGGTTCCACTATCGGGTTCTTCCAATCCGATGAGACATTTTATCATGACTGATTTACCAGAACCTGATTTTCCCATAATCACCAGATTTTCCCCTTCATACAGTTTCATGTTAAATCCTTCCAATACATGATTGCTTCCAAAACTTTTTTTCAAGTCTTTGATTTCAATGATGGGATTAGATTTATTATTACTTGTACTCATACTATTATCCGTAAAATATATTGGTCACAAAAACGGCAATAAAATCTATAATAAAAAGCAGCATTGACGTATAAACTACCGCTGAATTGGCAGCTAAACCAACGCCTGCTGTTCCTTTTTTGCAATTATATCCTTTGTAACAACCTACTAAACCAATAGCAAAACCAAAGAAGAACGTTTTAATAGTTGTAGGTATCAAATCACTAAATACTAAAGCGTCAAAAACCTGATTGAAATAGAGTAAAAAGGATACATTTCCTTTTATGTTTTCGACTAATGCAGAACCAAATATAGCTATAGCATCACCAAAGAAAACCAATATAGGAAGCATAAAAGTAGTGGCTAAAATTCGAGTTACTATTAAGAATTTGAAAGGATTTGTTCCCGAAACTTCCATAGCATCAATTTGCTCAGTAACTCGCATAGAGCCTAATTCCGCTCCAATTCCAGAACCAATTCTTCCGGCACAAATCAAGGCGGTTATTATTGGTCCCATTTCTCTGATTATAGAAATACTTACCATGGATGGCATCCAAGATATTGCACCAAACTCCAGCAATGTAGGTCTAGATTGTAACGTAAAAACTAACCCAATTATAAAACCAGTAACACTAACCAACAATAAAGAGCGATTGCCCATATTGTAGCATTGTTTCAGGAATTCTTTAAATTCATAAGGTGGTTTTACGACTTCTTTAAAAAATCGTGCGGTAAAATAAGCTAGCTCTCCCGTCTCTTCTAAGAAGGTCTTGAAAGATTCAACAATTGAAGAATTGTTTTGCATCAGGTTGAATTTAGGCTATATTCTAAACCAAATGTAAGGAATTTTAGTGAGATTAGCTAGCTTGAAAAAATAAAAAAAACTGTTTGGTTTAAAAAAACGAAACGGTTTAAATGATTTTTTTTATCACTCTCAATCGGTGTGTGTGTCTGTTTTGTTCGGCATTGTAAATCCCTAAGTGATCTACTCTGTCAATTCTAACTTTTCCACTAGCATGAATGATATAATTGTTTTCCATCATGATTCCCACATGAATGATTTTGCCTTCTTCGTTATCAAAGAATGCTAAATCACCTGGTTCGCTCTCTTCAATGAAGCTCAAAGCTTCTCCTTGTGTGGATTGTTGTGAAGCATCACGAAGTAATTTGTATCCGTTTAGTTTATACACCATTTGAGTAAATCCAGAACAATCAATGCCAAAAGGTGTCTTTCCTCCCCAAAGATAAGGAGCGTTTAAATACATATAGGCAGTGGTTAACAAATTTGATTTTGGCTTTACACCGCTAGTTTTCATTCCTTCAAATTCAAAATTATCCATGTTGACTTCACTATGATTTAAAAACGAGAGTGAAGCGCCAAGTGTAATTGGGAGAAGTAAATTATTAGAATTTGTTACATATTCTACCAAATCAGTATTTAAGATTATAGCGTCTTTGGATAATTCGGTAAAGTTTTTTTCAGAGATAATTTGATATTGTTTTGAATCGACCCAACCTTCATAATCGTCGAATTGCAATTTGATTTTTGACCATTGATTTTTCTTTTCCAAAATTTCAAAATGCTCACCAAACAACACCTGCGAAACGATTTCGCTTCGATCACTAGGTTCGGCTCGTAAAGGGATTATGGCTAGATTACAGATGGCAAACATTTAGACAAATTATGAATTGTGAATTGTGAATTACGAATTAGGGATTATTAATTTGTAATTCACAATTCGTAATTATTATAAAGCTCTTTCAATAACGATTGCAGAAGCACCACCACCACCATTACAGATAGCTGCGGCACCAATTTTAGCATTGTTTTGTTCTAAGACATTAAGTAATGTAACTACAATTCTGGCTCCAGAACATCCAAGCGGATGGCCTAAAGAAACGGCACCACCATTTACATTAATTTTATTGTTATCAAGACCTAGAATTTTGGCATTTGCTAAACCAACTACAGCAAAAGCTTCGTTGAATTCAAAATAATCAACATCAGCAACAGTTAATCCTGCTTTGTCTAATGCTTTTGGTAATGCTTTTGCTGGCGCAGTAGTAAACCATTTTGGCTCTTGAGCTGCATCAGCATAGGATTTTATATACGCCAATGGTTTTAATCCCATTGCGTTTGCTTTTTCTTCACTCATTAATACCAAAGCCGCAGCACCATCATTTATAGTTGAAGCATTGGCTGCAGTAACAGTTCCTTCTTTAGTAAATACTGCATTTAATGTTGGTATTTTATCCAATTTAACATTGGTGAATTCTTCATCTTTTGAAAAAATAATAGGTTCACCGCGTCTTTGTGGAATTTCAACAGGAACAACTTCATTATCAAATTTTCCTTCAGACCAAGCTTTTGCCGAACGTTCATAGGATTGAATGGCGAAATTATCCTGCTCTTCGCGAGAAATTTTATATTCTGAAGCACATAAATCGGCAGCAACTCCCATGGCATTATTGTCGTAGGCATCCACTAGACCATCTTTCTGTAAACCGTCAACCATAGTTGTTGGACCAAATTTCACTCCGTTTCTTAAATGAACATAATGAGGAATTAAACTCATGTTTTCCATTCCGCCAGCAACCACTATTTCTGCATCTCCAGCCATAATAGCTTGTGCGCCTTGCATGATAGCTTTCATTCCCGAGGCACAAACTTTATTTACTGTTGTACATGCCACTGAGTTTGGCAAACCTGCATATAATGCTGCTTGTCTTGCTGGAGCTTGTCCAACACCTGCTTGCACCACATTGCCCATTAGAACCTCGTCAACTAAATTTGGGTCTAAATTTATTTTATCTAATGCCCCTTTGATAGCAGTTGCACCTAATTTTGTTGCTGTAATAGAAGATAATGAACCTAAAAAACTTCCAATTGGAGTTCTCACAGCGGATACTATAACTACTTTTTTACTCATTTTATTTGTTGTTTTACTTCGTTGCACTCCTGATAATTCGGTTGCGAACGTCTTGTGTGTTTGTAATGCAAAACTAATCTTTTATTACAAATTAATGAATTTGAACTTGAATAAATCTTAAATCGAATAGAAAAGGAAATTTTATACAGTTCTACTTAATTGATAGCGAACGATTTTAATAAATATTTATTTTAAATACTAAAAAAAGAAATGAAATAGTTGTGAAATATAGAATGATAAATTACATTTGCAACCGCTTAATAAATTTTCGTTCATTGAGTTTGGAGAGTTGCCTGAGAGGCCGAAAGGACATGTTTGCTAAACATGCGTATGGGGAACTGTACCAAGGGTTCGAATCCCTTACTCTCCGCTTTTAGGTTTTAGTGTAACCTAGTTATCGTGTCCCGATTGCCAATCGGAATTGCATTTGATACTAAAAACACGGGGTGTAGCGTAGCCCGGTTATCGCGCCTGCTTTGGGAGCAGGAGGCCGCAGGTTCGAATCCTGCCACCCCGACTTAAAATTGGTTCCATAGCTCAGCTGGATAGAGCAACGCACTTCTAATGCGTAGGTCGAAGGTTCGAATCCTTCTGGGATCACAACAAACCATCTTGTTAATAAAACGAGATGGTTTTTTTGTTTTATGTAACCTCAATTATTGTATTTCTTTTTCTTTATAATAGTTTATCAATAAATTGACAAATTTACTGTAGCTATCAATACCTTCTTTTTGTTGGTTTGCTTTTAAAAACTGATCATAAAAAGCGTGAAATCCTTTATCGATAATGGTATCATAGTGTTCCCAAAACAAATCACTTTCTTTAAAGTTTTTTATAATTCCGGGATTAATACTCTTTTTTAGTGTTTCAAATTGTTTTTCATTTTTCATACCAACGTTTGACATACAATATCTCAGCGCTGTTGTTAAAGCGGCGTATTGAAAATATAAATCTTCATTTTTAATACAAGCCAAAAAGCCTATGAAGTTACATTCACTTTCACTCGCATAACCAATTTGGTGAGCTATTTCGTGACAAATAACATTGGGAAATCCAAACATGGGTAATTTGTAGTTTACTTGAGATTCATTGGTAAACGGATTTAAATAACCTCCAAAACCCATATAACTCAGAGGTAAACTGAATAAAGATTTTTTTCTGCTTGGAATTTCGTATTTGAAAAATGGATATTGTAGGGCCAAATTATCATAGCCATTTTGAGTTATTTTAAAAATGCTGTCTTGAGAATAGGGATTGGTAACTTTTTTGTTTTTATTATTTGTGATTTGAAACTGAATTTCATTGGTTTTGGTAATTAATTTTTTGGTAAAAGCAAACAAATCTTCATCACTGTAATCGCGCTGAATGTTCATTTTTTCAAATAATGGTTCACGGTAATAATTAAACGCCCAGAGCAAATGAAAGAAAAAATAAAAAACGGATAGGAAACTTAACACCGACCAAAATTTACTTTTCCAATGCAGTTGTCTATTTTTATAAAACCAGTAAAGGCAATAGATAATCAGTATTCCATACATAATATCTCCTACAGAAAAAGGAATTTTGCCTAAAATAGTTCTTGAACCATGTGAAATATACACATACAATCTGTTACTATAAAATTGTTCAACCGTTTCGGGGAAGAATACTAAAAATCTCAGAAAGAGTATCTGAAACAAAAGAAAAACAGGAAATATAAATTTGTGTTTCAAGTCAATAATTTTTATTGTAAATATAAAGACAATATCAATTCACAAAGAAACTAAACTTTGTAACTTTGTGCCTCGATAATAAAAAAAACACAACTATAATGAGCCAAGAAATTAGAAATCTTGAACCAAAAGCACTTTGGAACAAGTTCGCCGATTTAAATGCGGTTCCTCGTCCGTCCAAAAAAGAGGAACGTGTGATTGAATTCATGAAGAATTTCGGTAACAGTTTGGGACTAGAAACTTTTGAAGATGAAATCCGCAATGTTATTATTAGAAAACCAGCAACTCCAGGAATGGAAAACCGCAAAACTATTGTTTTACAAGGGCATTTGGATATGGTTCACCAAAAAAATAATGATACCGATTTTGATTTCCTTACACAAGGTATTGATATGTATGTGGATGGTGATTGGGTAAAAGCTAAAGGAACAACTCTTGGTGCTGATAATGGTTTGGGTGTTGCCGCAATTATGGCAATTTTGGAAAGCAAAGACATTCCACATCCAGCTATTGATGCACTTTTTACCATTGATGAAGAAACCGGAATGACAGGTGCTTTGAACTTAAAAGGTGGCATTTTGAAAGGAGAAATTCTTTTGAATTTGGATACTGAAGAAGACGATGAAATTGATATTGGTTGCGCTGGTGGCATCGATGTAACCGCTACTAGAAGTTATAACGAGGAAGATACTCCCGAAGGTTCTGTTGGTTATACCATCACTGTAAAAGGACTAAACGGTGGACATTCTGGAATGGATATTCACAAGGGATTGGGTAATGCCAACAAGATTATGAACCGCCTATTATTTGACGGATTTGAAAATTTCGGATTGCAAATAGCAGAAATTAGTGGTGGAAGTTTGCGTAATGCTATTCCGAGAGAAAGTGTTGCCAAAGTAATTGTGGCTGGCATGTATGATGAAGCTTTTGTATTTGACATGCAAGAAAGCATTACGGACATCAAAACGGAATTCAAAACCATGGAGCCTAATCTTACTATTGAAATCGTGAAAAGCGATTTACCAAGTAAGGTTATGGATTTAGGTGTTCAGGAAGGATTACTTCGGGCCATTTATGCAGCTCATAACGGTGTTTACAGAATGAGTGCTGATATGGAAGATTTAGTAGAAACGTCCAATAATATTGCTCGTGTGATTGTTAAGGAAGGCGAAATTTCTATCCAAAACTTAACACGTTCGTCAGTTGAAAGTTCGAAAATGGATTTGGCTAACGGCTTACGTTCGGCTTATGAATTGTTTGGTTGTGAAGTTACTTTTGGTGGAAGTTATCCGGGTTGGACACCTAATGTAAACTCTGAAATACTAGATGTTTTGGTTAACATTTACGAAAAACAAAACGGTTCAAAACCCAATGTGGTTGCCTGTCATGCCGGATTGGAATGTGGAATATTAGGAACCAATTATCCAGGAATGGACATGATTTCCTTTGGACCAACCATTCATGGTGCGCATAGCCCAGATGAAAGAGCTTCGATAAAATCTTCTCAGAAATTTTGGAAGTTTTTCTTGGAGATTTTGGCGAATATTCCGGTGAAATAGTATTAAGATTTGAGTATTAAGAATTAAGACCTCGTTTAGAAATAAGCGAGGTTTTTTTAATGTAAATAATTCCGAAATATTATATACTTTTAATACGAATAATACGTTATAACTAAAATTTTAAAAATGAAAAATATACTACTTCTTGGGTTGCTTTCTCTGTTCTTTTTTTCTTGTGAAAAGGAACATAAAATAACGCATGTTGAAAGAGCTTTTTATTATTGGAAAAGTAATAATTGGAGCATGGCTCAGGCGGAAGATTCTGTTTTAACAAAACATAATATTAAGAAGTTGTATGTGAAGTTTTTTGAAGTTGATCATAGCGATGCTATGGGTAATTTCCCTATTTCAAAAACTGAGTTATATTTTTATAAACAAGACAGTATGAATATTGTGCCAACAGTCTATATCAAAAACTCGGTTTTTATAAAAACTACAAAAGGAAGTTTAGACACTTTAGCCGACAATGTGAATTTTTTAATTGATAAATATTCAAAAGAAAAATTTAGAAATCAATCAATGCCAATTGAATATCAGATGGATTGTGATTGGACTTTGAAATCCAAGGATAATTATTTTTATTTTCTAAAGAAACTTAAAGAAATATCCAAAAAACAAATCAGTTGTACACTTCGATTGTATCCGTATAAATATCCTGATAAAATGGGAATTCCACCAGTAGACAAAGTTATGCTGATGTGTTATAATTTGCTTAATCCGTTGCAAAACCACTCCAAAAATTCAATATTAGATTTAAATGAGCTGGAAAGTTATTTGAATGTGGATACAAATTATCCTAAACATCTTGATGTCGCATTACCTATTTATTCCTGGATGCAAGTTTATCAAAATGAACAATTTTCTAACGTAATTTATACTAACAATCAAAAAGCAAAAACTATTTTAAAGGAAATAAAACCATTGTGGTATTCAGTTACTAAAGATACTGTTATCAATGAAACGTATTTGCGAATAGATGATAAAGTAAAATTTGAAGAAATTGATGCCCAAAAAATCAAGCAAACCATTCAGCTTTTAAAGAAGTATATAAATTTTGATAACAACACCACAGTTTCATTATTTCATTTAGATGAACAACAATTAAGTAACTATAGCCATGAAGAACTTTCTAGTTTTTATTCTGATTTTAGTAAGTAAATCGCTTTTTGCTTGTGGTTTTTATCCCTATGGAGAAGAACTTCGTTTTTCTTTTTTTAATCCAGAAATTGCTGGCTATCGTTCGTATGCCGAGTTTTATTATTCGGCAAATTCATTTGAGCCAAAGTCTGTTTATGGCGATTTTGATAAAATGCCCAATGAGGTTTTATGGGTAAATTATTGTAAAAACAAGGTATCCTATAAATCTGTTCAAGAAGTTTTGCAAAGTTTAAGTCTAGGTGATATCAATTCAGGGACAAATAATGAAATGCTACGTTATTTGTATAAAATCAAAGATTATGAAGCTATTAATTATTTGAAATTTGCTAAAAACTGTGAGTTCTTTAATTCTTGGGTTGATGATCCTTGGGAACGAAATGAAGCTATGACATTAACACAAAGAACTAAATTTTTGAATCAAGCCATAAGATTATCAAAGTCAACCAACAATAAAGCATTACAATTTAGATATATTTTTTTGGCTATACGAATGGCTTTTTATAATCATGAATTTGAAAAAATAAAAACACTTTTTGAAACAAATTATCAAACTAAACTTGATAAAGACATTCTCTATTATTGGAGTTTGTATTTTAGAACTTTAGCTGAAACAGACAAAGCCTTAGCCAATTTTTATGCAGCTCAAGTATTTGTAAATGCACCAGATAAAAGGTTTATGGTATCTCAGCAATATAACAATGAAGTAGCTATTGAAGAGGTATTAAAATATGCTAAAACGAATAAAGAAAAAGCAAATGTATATCTTTTGGCAGCTATCAGAAAACATGATAAATCATTAGCATACATCAAAAAAGTATATGAATACCAACCTAATTTTGAAGGATTGAGTTTTCTGTTATTGCGTGAAGTGAATAAAATTGAAGATTGGGTTTTTACGCCTTACTATTCTTTGTTTGAACCATCAATTACTACAAATAACTATTGGGAAAGTGAAATAGACAATGCTTCAGATGTTTTTAAAAGAATTGAAACCGATAGAGTGTATGCAAGTGAATTATTAGCATTTATTAATAATGCAAACTTAACTACAGTTGAAAATCCAACTTTTTGGAAAAGTTGTAAAGCCTATTTGCACTACATAACAAAAGACTATGACGCAAGTTTGACTTTGCTAGAGGAATTAAAATCTAGTAAAAATTCAGAATTATTTTCAAATCAATTAGAAATAATCAAAGCATTGGCCTTAAATGCTAGACAAGAATATGGTAAAGCAATTATTTTAAATGAAATAAAACCAATAATCTTGAAAAATAAAGGCTTTCGAAAATTCATTTTTTCTTTAGGGAAAGAATTAGAATATAAAGGCAATACTAGTGATGCGGCGCTACTTTATTCTACCTTGAATAATCATACTTTTAATGAAAATCACGATTTTTATAATACGATATATTGGAAATCAAATAAAAATAGTGGCGATACTTATTCTGATTTTTATACTGATTATTTTGATTATATTAATGCGGTTTATACTCCTGAACAATTAGAAGTTTTAATTCAAAATATTTACAGAAACAGAGACAAAGAGGATGAATTTTCTAGTTTTAAATACAGTATTTTAAAAACTGAAATTCCAAGATTATATGATTTACTAGGGACAAAATATATTAGATTGAATAAATTAACTAAAGCTTTATATAGTTTTAAGAAAGTTGATAGTAAGCTTTGGAATGATAAATATTCCAATTGGGAGAGAAATGGAAGCGGTTGGTCATATGGCAGTAATGTATTTGATAAAAATCCTTTTTATGAACTTAAATATACACCTGACTTTATTCCAATAAAAGATACCATTCGATTGAATAAATATACTATCACCAAACAATTGATTAAGTATATAAACAAAGCAGAAAACCCAAAAGAAAAAAACAAAGATTACTATTATTTCTTAGTAGCAAATTGTTATTATAACATGACACAATATGGCAACTCCTGGATGATGCGTCGCTATTATTGGACAAGTGATGGAGATAGTTCTACTATGGTAGATGAAAATGAATTTTATCAATGCAATTCTGCAAAAACCTATTATTTGTTAGCACTTAAAAATGCTAAAACAGCTAAATTCAAAGCTTTATGTTTGCGAATGATTGGCCGTTGCGAAAAATATAGATTGCATAATTTAAATGAAGACAGTTATAAAGGCGATTATGATGATTATGAAAAATTTGTATTTGGTAAAAACAAATATTATCAAGATTTGAAATCACAATATCCTGAATATTATAAAGATTTGACCTCTGATTGTACTTTCTTTGAAGATTATTTTAGAGCAAGACGTTAAATTATTAAAAAACGTTTAAATTATTTATTTCCTCTTCATCGGATAACTTTCCGAACTTTTTTTCCCTTGTTGCGTGCCAGAAATTGTGGCAATCAAACTAGTTTCATTTACTTTTTTATACACTATTTTTTGTGGATAATCGTGTTTTGGATTTTCAAAACTATACGTGTTTTCACTTTCGGAACTTAATATAAAATCAACCGGTTCATCATTATTTTGGCCTTTAACAGTTGGTCTATAAACCAGCTCATCATTGAGTTGTGTTAAGATTATTGTCTCTGAATGAACTGTATCTTTAGAATTCACTATAAAATAACTTGTCCCCGAAAAAGTACTGTCATTTTCTTTAGACCATGTTTCGGTTAAAAGTCCATCAGGCATTTTATTTTCCCAATTGCCAATAAGCCAATTCATTTTTTCTAATTGTCCGAAGTTTTTTTCCGATTTATTTTGGCACGAAATAAATAAAACACAAACTACTATAACTATTACATTTTTCATGATAACTTTTTTAAGTGTTACAATACTAAGAAAAAAACTTGAAACCTTTAACTTTAAACTTGAAACAAAAAATTGTATTTTTGCACTCGAAAACTAAAATAGTATGTTAGAAAGATTGCAATATGTAAAACAACGTTTTGACGAAATATCGGATTTGATTATTCAACCTGATGTTATTTCTGATCAAAAGCGTTACGTACAGTTAAATCAAGAATATAAAGGACTTAAAGCGCTTATGGAAAAGCGTGAAGAGCTAATCAACGTTACCGGTAACATCGAAGAAGCTAACGAAATTATAGCGGATGGTTCAGATGCAGAAATGGTAGAAATGGCCAAAATGCAATTGGACGAAGCAAAGGATCGTTTACCCGAATTAGAAGAGGAAATCAAATTCATGTTGATACCTAAAGATCCAGAAGACGCCAAAAACGTTATGGTTGAAATCCGTGCCGGAACTGGTGGCGATGAAGCATCCATTTTTGCAGGAGATTTGTTCCGTATGTATACTAAATATTGTGAAAGTCGTGGCTGGAGAACTTCGGTGGTTGATATGAATGAAGGAACTTCAGGCGGATTTAAAGAGGTTATTTTTGAAGTTACTGGAGAAGACGTATATGGAACGTTGAAGTTTGAAGCTGGCGTTCACCGAGTGCAACGTGTTCCTCAAACAGAAACCCAAGGAAGAGTGCATACTTCGGCTGCAACGGTAATGGTATTGCCAGAAGCTGAAGAATTTGATGTACAAATTGATATGAATGATGTTCGTGTAGATTTCTTCTGTTCTTCTGGTCCTGGAGGACAATCTGTTAATACTACCAAATCGGCGGTTCGTTTAACTCACATCCCAACAGGTTTGGTGGCACAATGTCAAGACCAAAAATCGCAACATAAGAATAAAGATAAAGCATTGGAAGTTTTGCGTTCTCGTTTATACGAACAAGAATTAGCCAAAAAACAAGCAGAAGATGCTACCAAACGTACATCACAAGTAAGTTCGGGTGACCGTTCAGCGAAAATCCGTACTTATAACTATGCACAAGGACGAGTTACCGATCACAGAATTGGTCTAGACGTTTTTGATATGGATGGTGTGATGAATGGTAAAATTCAAAAATTTGTTGACGAACTTCAGTTGGTGAACAATATGGAAAAATTAAAAGAAAGCGAAGTTTTCTAAAATACAAGCCTCATTTTTTGAGGCTTTTTTTATACTATGAAATTAGTAACTTTGTCAAACAACTACACTATATGACAACAACCCAACTTATTCAACAAATCAAACACAAGAAATCCTTTCTCTGCATTGGATTGGATGTGGATTTAACCAAAATACCTCAGCATTTACTAGCTCTTGAAGATCCTATTTTTGAATTCAATAAAGCCATAATTGATGCTACACATGATTTATGTGTTTCCTATAAACCTAATACGGCTTTTTATGAAGCTTATGGATTGAAAGGTTGGCAATCTCTTGAAAAAACCATTAAGTACATCAACGAAAAACATTCCGAAATCTTCACCATTGCCGATGCAAAACGAGGCGATATAGGCAATACTTCCACCATGTATGCTAAAGCTTTTTTGGAGGATTTAAATTTTGATAGTGTGACTGTTGCACCTTATATGGGGAAAGATAGTGTAGAACCTTTCTTAGCTTTTGAAAACAAACACACTATACTTTTGGCATTAACTTCCAACGAAGGTGCTTTTGATTTTCAGACAAAAATGGTTAATGGTGAAGAACTTTATAAAACCGTTATCAAAACATCTAAAACCTGGAAAAATAGTCAAAACTTAATGTATGTTGTAGGTGCTACCAAAGCAGAATATTTTACCGAAATCCGCAAATTAGTTCCCGATAATTTTCTCTTGGTTCCTGGAGTTGGTGCTCAAGGTGGCAGTTTGTATGATGTTTGTTCTTATGGAATGAATGACGATGTAGGTTTACTTATTAATTCTTCTAGAGGAATTATTTATGCGTCCAATGGACATGATTTTGCCCAAAAAGCTAGGGAAGAAGCGTTGAAATTGCAACAAGAAATGGAAATGATTTTAAAAACAGATTTCAAAAAGAATATGGATTAAAGCTCTGAGTATCTCTTTTTTTTCTCTGTGAAACTCTGTGAAACAAATATGAAAACATTTTCGGACCAACTAGGTACTTCCCACACTTTTGAAACTTTACCAAAACGTATCGTTTCACTTGTTCCTTCACAAACTGAATTACTATATGATTTGGGTCTAGAAGAAAGTATTGTCGGAATTACGAAGTTTTGTGTTCATCCATTTCATTTTAAATCTACCAAAAAGATTATTGGTGGTACCAAAAAAGTGCATTTCGAAAAAATCAAATTATTGCAACCCGATATCATTATTGCTAATAAAGAAGAAAACACCAAAGAAATAGTTGAAGAACTTTCTAAAATTTGTCCAGTTTGGGTAACCAATATTATTACTTTGGAAGATAATCTGAAAATGATTGAAGACTTTGGTCAACTCTTTAATAAAAGGACAGAAGCTCAAAAATGGATGGATAAAATAAATTTTGCACATCAGGATTTCAAAAACTTTATTAAAGACAAACCAACACAAAAAGTGGCCTATTTCATTTGGGCAAATCCCTATATGGTAGCAGGAAACAATACTTTTATTAATGAAATGTTGCGCTTAAATCATTTTGAAAATATTTATGCCAATAGAGAGGAACGTTATCCTGAAGTTATCATTCAGAAAATGCGAATTCAAGGTGATCCTGATTTGGTTTTGCTGTCTTCAGAGCCATTCCCTTTTACTGATGAACATGCTTTTGAATTAGGACGATATACACATCATGCCAAAACTATTTTTGTAGATGGTGAAATGTTTTCTTGGTATGGTAGCAGATTGGTAAAAGCGTTTGCCTATTTTAAATTGTTACACTAAAAGCCATTTTTTGAATTTTTCTTTCCTAGTAAATACTATATTTACACCTAATTAATTGATTTACTTGTGATAAATTACACCATATATTCAAACACTAAAAGCACACAATGGGTAACTTTTGTTCATGGTGCAGGCGGAAGTTCGGCTATTTGGTTCAAGCAAATAAGGGAATTTCAAAAAGAGTATAATGTGTTATTATTGGATTTGCGCGGTCATGGAAATTCCAACCAGCAAATAAAAAATGCTTTCAAACAAAAATATACTTTCTCGGCACTTGCAGAAGATATTATTGAAGTTTTGGATTATTTAAAAATTCAAAAATCACACTTTGTTGGAATTTCTTTGGGTACCATTCTTATTCGTCAATTAGCCGAAATGCATCCAGAACGAGTGCAAAGTATGATACTTGGTGGAGCTATTCTAAAGATGAATTTTCGCTCTCAAATATTAATGAGATTGGGCAATATGTTTAAATATGTTCTGCCTTATTTAGTCTTGTATAAGTTTTTTGCCTTTGTAATAATGCCCAATAAAAATCACAAGCAGTCCAGACTTTTATTTATTAACGAAGCTAAGAAGTTGTATCAAAAAGAATTTATTCGTTGGTTCAAACTAACAGCCGAAATTAATCCTGTTTTAAAATGGTTCAGACAAGTAGAAATGAATATCCCAACGCTTTACATTATGGGAGAAGAAGATTATATGTTTTTACCATCAGTTAGAAAAGTTGTCGAAAGTCATTATAAATCATCAAGTTTGGTGGTAATTCCAAATTGTGGACACGTAGTAAATGTGGAGCAACCGTTCACTTTTAATAACAAAGTTATTGGTTTTATTAAAAATCAAAACTAAAAAAAAACTGCCAATTCTTCCCAGACTTGACAGCTCTTTTAACTAACCTAAACCAATATAATAAAAAACCAAATTTATTACACTACAAAGATACAGTGTCTTTTAAGTCTTTTATGTTAAGGTTTTGTTATACTTATGTTATTGATTTCTAAATTTTTAAAAAGAAACTTGTCTTAAAATCGTTTTGCCAAAAGGAGTAAGCGTTACCACTTGTTTTTTGTTTGAATTTAAGTTCTTTAAATTAACCTTTATAGAATTGTTCTCAAATTTTGCTTCATGATTTTCAATAAATTTAAATCGGGTTTTGTCTAATGGTTCATAGTTTAAATCTTCAAATCCTTTAGCATATTCTTTTCCTTTAATTTGTATAGATGAAATTGCTTTAGCATAGAATAGACTTCCGTATGAAAAGAAATGTTCTCCTTTACTATCCGTTATTACTTTAACTTCAGTTTTAAATTCAACGTGAATGCTGTCTATCTTATTAAATGTTCTTTCAATTATTATATAACTGTCATTAGTGGTGTATTTTTCGTTTGTCACAATGGAAGTTGCCCAACTCGGTTTTCTTATTTTAAGAACAAAAGTAGTAGGTTTATCAAGTTGTATCTGAAAATGAATAACATTCTCATTTGGATAATTGGTTTTATTTTCAATAGTAATTTTGGAATCTTTGATAGTAGTTTCTAAACTATTTGGCATTAGTAAAGTTGCTACTAAGGTATTTTCATTTTCTCTCATCCAAGAGGACTGAATAAAATAGGGAGAAATTCTTCCAGCATTAGGATTGCAACAAACCGCAACATCTTGATGTGCTGGAGAATATTTATAGCGTGTTTGTTTTCTGTCAGGTTCTATTTCTCCATTTTTGGTACCCAACATTTCAAAACTGTTATCGGTTTTCAGATAAGCAATACAAGAAGAGTTTGGGTTTCGCGCACCTTGAGCAGCATTATAAAAAATGGTTTCAATGTCATCGCCAATAACTGCATTGCCCGTTTTTTGAAATAAAACAGTGTAACTATCTAATAACTCGTGAATAGAACAATATTCATAACCTGTGTGTGTTGCATCTGCGGTTCTTTCGGCAATCCATTCATCTCCAATTGGTCCACCAGTTGGAGTAGTGGTATTTTTTATTCTTTCGAGGTAAATAGTTAATGCTTTTTGCAAATCCTTATTTTGATAAGCAGCTACAATCAATGGTCGTAAATGCTCATACGTATGAACGCCATGTGATTTTAATTTGTAATTTGGATTTAGAATATTTTTTAGTTGGACATCTTCTTCTGATTGATAGGTTTTAGAAAAATCGTTGTACAAAAACAAAGCATATTCAGTATATTTTTTATCACTAGTAATTTGATACATTTTATCCAAAACATCAGTAAAGGTTAATCCGTGTGAAACTCCACCATTAAATTTTTCTCCTGAACTAAACGGACTTGAAACATTAATAGGATAGTTTTTCATTACATTGTCAACAGCTCTTACTAATGCATTCCATACTTTTTTATCGTTTGTCGCTTCATAATAAGCTAATAAACCACGATATAAAGTAGCCTTTGACCACAATTCTCCATTTTCTGAATTAAAATTATAGCGTAATTCTTTGTCGTAAATTCCTAAATAGCCATCGTCATCTTGAGTGGCTAAAATTCTTTGTACATATTGATTTACTTTCTCAATTCCTGCTTTATCATTTACTAAAAATACATTTCTAATGTAGCCATCCCACCAATTGGATTGGGTTTCTGAATTCCACCATTTGTATTGATCACTTCCTTCGGCATCTCCTTCTTTAAGATTTCCTAAATCTTTCACTTGACTGTTTTTATGCAATCTTCCTGACCCATAAATAGGATCATTAATCAAATCAGGAACTAATAGGTCTAAGTTACCCACAAATCCTTTGACATCCTTTTCCATTTGTAATTTTAGCCAACCTGTTGGTTTGATGCTACCAAAAGGGAACGATTGTAATTTTTCTTGTGCGGTTGTCATAAGTACTGAAAATAGTAGAAGTATTGATGTTGTTTTTTTCATAATTAATTAGTTTTTTGTCATTTCAAATTGAAGTGTTCCTCCAGCCATTATATCTTTATAAGTAATGATTGGTTTTGTAGTTTTAATTCCATTCAGCAATCGATTTTCGTTATAAATATTTTCATTGGAAAAATTATTTGCTTTAATAATAAATTCTTTTCCATTGGTAAGATGAATAATCGCTTTTTTCATTTGCGGACTTCCCAAAACAAATTCTCCATTGGTTGAATTCACAGGATAAAAGCCCAAAGTCGATAGAATATACCAAGCACTCATTTGCCCACAATCATCATTCCCAATCATGCCATCTGGCGTATTGTTATGAAATTCATTAATGACTTTGTGAATGTATTTTTGTCCCGTTTTTGGTTCATTAGAATAGGCATACAAATACAAAATATGATGACTAGGTTCGTTACCATGTGCATATTGTCCAATCATGGCTTCTTGGCCGAGAAACTTATTAGGGTTTGGAGTTTCAGTAGTAAAGAAAGTATTTAAATGTTTGGTGAAATTGGCTTTTCCACCTAATAAAGAAATCATACCGTTTAAGTCATATTGCGCCGGTGTCCAAAAATATTGCCAAGCATTGGCTTCGGTATAATCACCCGGATTATTCATTGGCGATGTTGCGGTTAATGGGTCAAATGGTGTTCTAAAATTACCTTTGGTATCTTTTCCTCGAAACAATTTGGTTTCTGGGTCGAACAAATTTTTATAATAATTGGCTCTTTTATCAAAGGCAATTGTATTGGTTTTATCATTCAATTTTTCCGCCATTTGACTTACACAATAATCATCAAAACCACTTTCTAAAGTTCTTGAAACCGCTTCGTTGTCTAGTTTATCAAAAGGATAATAGCCATATTGATTGTATAATTCCCAATCAGAATTAATATGTGACTTTGTTGAAGTTTCGACCATTGCTGTGAGTGCTTCTTTGGCATCAAAGCCTTTAAATCCATTGTTGTAGGCAGATAAAAGCATCGGGATAGCATGGTTGCCAATCATACAATAGTTATCTTGTCCCCAAGCGGTCCAAATGGGTAAAAAGCCGGCAGATTTGTGATGTGTTAATGTGGAATTGACAATACCGTTTACTTTTTCAGGAGCGATAATTTGCAACAACGGAAATGCCCCACGATAAATATCCCAAATGGATAGAGTAGAGTAGTATTCCTTATTTGGAGCTTTTGTTATAACATCATTTGCACCACGGTATCTTCCGTCAACATCTGCAATGTTTGAAGGTTGTAAAAACAAATGATACAATGAGGTATAAAAGATTTCTTTTTGCTTTTGTGGAGCTTCAATATCTATTCGATTAAGATAGGTATTCCAAGCATTGATATTCTCATTTTTTACTTTTTCAAAATCCCAATGCGGAATTTCGGTTTGCAAATTATTTTTGGCACCTTCTACTGAAACCGTTGATAAGGCAATTTTGACTTTTAAAACTTTAGTTTCATTTAGGGTAAAAGACAAATTGTATTTAGGTGCATTCTCTTTTTTGCCCATTGGTAGTTTTTCTTGTTCAAAAAAAGGAGTATCAAACTCTATAGTAAAAAAGTATTTTCTGGTGACCCAATTTTTGGTTTTACAATAGCCTGAAATAGTGTGATTGTTTTCAATTTTAACATCGCTTTCAAGTACTAAACTATCCGTTAAAAAACGTAAACCATGTTGTAAATCAACTAATACATATGCATTTTTAGTGGGATAGGTATATTGATGAAAAGCTACTCTGTCCGAGCAAGTGAGTTCTACTTTTACATCATCTTTTTTGGTAACGGTATAATAACCAACACTGGCTTTCTCGGTTTCTTTATAATAATAACTTTGCATTTTTGGTTTAGTCTTTGAATAAGGTAATAGTAGAATATCGCCCATTTCACCTATGCCTGTTCCGCTAAACCGTGTTTGTGAAAATCCCATCAATAAAGTGTCTTTGTATTGATAACCGCTCGTATGGTTCCAACCCTCATCACGATTATCTGGACCAGGTTGTACCATTCCGAATGGTTTTGATGGTCCAGGAAAAGTATGTCCCGTTCCGTCTGTGCCTATAAATACATTGACGAAATTGGCATTGTTTTGTGCAAAGCATAAAGAAGTAGAAAGGAAGAAAAAGAATGAAATAAAACTTTTTTTATTGATTGTCATAGATAAACAATTTGAAATATATCCAAAAATAGCTTTTATACACTTAATTCAATAGTACAAAAAATGAAATTTATAATACTATATTGTTTAGTTTTGATGCAATAGTTAAGTATTAAGATAAATTCGGTGTTATGAAAGCCTTTTTAGAAACGATTACTGTTGAAAATGCCATTCATGCTTTCGCTTTTGAAATGCCTTTTTTTGAATTCAAATGGCATTATCATCCTGAATATGAATTGACTTTAATTGTAAAAGGAAATGGAATGCGGTTAGTAGGTGATAGCTATCTGCCTTTTCAAGCTGGCGATTTAGTTTTGTTAGGTTCTGGAATACCACACACATGGGAAAGCGATGCTAACTCACATGAAGCTGTGTCAGCCGTAGTTATTCAGTTTTCGGAGGATTTCATTGCAAACTATATGAATAGTGAGGCATTTTATAAAATAAAAAAGTTGTTGCAAACGAGTTTAAGAGGATTATTTTTTCCAAATCCATTGGCAAAGAATATAGAACAACAAATGATGTCCATTGCTACTGAAAAAGGAGTAAAACAAATTATAGCTTTACTGAATGTTTTAAATGATTTAACTTTTGAAAATTATGAACCATTAGCGTCTGCGTTTTATTCGCCAAAGAATTCAAAAGAAAACGAAACCCGCATTAATATGGTGTTTAATTATATTAAACAAAATGCGGCTTCTACTATTTTGTTAGAAGAAGCAGCGGAGACTGTTCATTTAACTACAGGAGCATTTTGCAAGTTTTTCAAGAAAATGACGGGAAAAACTTTTTCAGATTATGTAAATGAAATTAGAATTGGCAATGCTTGTACTCTTATTGCGCAAACGGATAAAACAATTGCCCAAATTGCTATTGAGTCGGGTTTTGAAAATCAAACCTATTTCAATAGAGTTTTTCTTAAAAAGAAAAATTGCACCCCAAAACAATTTAGGATGCAATTGAGATAGTATGTTGTATTAGTTTTACTTTTTATCCTGCATAGCAAAAACTTGCTGTAACAAAGGTGATGTTCTCGCTTTGATATCGGTACGGATATTTTTTTCTTCTATGGCTATCATTTTAAAAACTCCTTCCAAAGCTTTATTGGTAGTATAATCCGTTAAATCTGGGTTCACTTTTTGAACCAACGGAATACTATTGTATTTGGTAATAATGCTTGTCCATACTTTATCGGCACCCACTTTTGAAAAGGAATTTTTAATTACAGGATTAAATTTGGCATACAATTGTGTTGTCGTAGTGGTTTGTAAATACGTAGTTGCGGCACTTTCGTTACCCAACAAGATATTTTTGGCATCGGTAAAACTCATATTTTTTACTGCATCCACAAAAATAGGAGTTGCCTCTTTTACAGCATCTTCGGCAGCACGATTGAGCATCAAAATTCCTTGATCTGCTAGAGAACTTAATCCTACTCTTCTCAAAGCCGTATCTACTTTTTTTAATTCATCGGGCATCAAGATTTTTACAGCCGTGTTTTTATAAAAACCATCAACAGCAGTTAGTTTTGTCACTTGATTTGTAATCCCATTGTTGAGTGCTTCTTTTAAACCTGCACTAATATTTACGCCACCAATAGTATTTAATTCAGGAAATTGATTAGCCATTTGCTGCATTTCTGCACAACCCATAAAGCTGAAGGATAAAACAAAGGCAAGAGTTAGAGAAAGGAATGTTTTCATAAAAATGTTTTTTTTCTTGGAGTAACAAAAATGAAGCCAATAAATTTTTTTAAGAAAACACCACCGTTTTATTATTGTACACTATCGTTTTTCTTTCGGCATGTAATTTTATTGCTCTTGCCAGTACCATACGTTCTAAATCTCTTCCTTTCATAATAAAATCATCGATGGAATGAATGTGCGAAACTCGTGTAATATCTTGTTCAATTATTGGACCTTCATCCAATTCAGCAGTAACATAATGACTGGTTGCACCAATAATTTTAACCCCACGATTAAAGGCAGAATGATAGGGTTTTGCACCTGGAAAAGCAGGTAAAAAGGAATGATGAATATTAATAATTCGGTTTTTATAATGTTGAATTACAGTAGGTGTAACGATTTGCATATACCGCGCCAAAACAATAAAATCAATGCTATAAGCGGCTAATATTTCTAATTGTTTTTTCTCTGCTTCATCTTTAATTTCTTTGGTAAACGGCACATGATAAAACGGAATATCAAATCTAGTAGCAATGGATTGTAAGTCTGGATGATTACTTAAAATTAAAGGAATTTCTACATGCAGTTCTCCGGTACAATAGCGAGATAAAATATCATACAAACAGTGATCGTATTTTGAAACTAATAATGCCATCTTGGGTTTTTGATTACTTTCATAAAGTTCCCAAGACATTTCAAATTGGTTTGTAAATTGGGTTTCAAAATCTTTTTGAATACTTTCAACTGTGAAACCATTTTCTTGAAATTCACATTCCAATCGCATAAAAAATACGTTTTGATCAGCATCTACATGTTGGTCTAGGTAAACAATATTGCCCTTACTTTGCGCTATATAATTGGTTATCGTAGCAATAATCCCTTTTTGGTCTTTGCAGTGAATGAGAATAATTATCTTTTTCATTAAGTTCAAGTTTATGGTTTTGAATTTCTTACCTATTGTTATCAAAACTACAGTATTTTTTTAGATAACAAAATGCTTGAATTATTTTTATGTTTTCTACGAAATCGTTGTAACAATTTTTATTTATTGCGTAAATTGCGCACTCAAAATTATCATATTCTCAAAATGGAACCACAAACGCCTTATATTCCAAAAAACAAAGTTCGAATTGTTACTGCCGCTTCTCTTTTTGATGGTCACGATGCTGCCATCAATATCATGCGTCGTATCATTCAAGCGACTGGAGTTGAAGTCATTCACCTTGGTCATGACAGAAGTGTGGAAGAAGTCGTGAATACTGCGATACAAGAAGATGCGAATGCCATTGCTATGACTTCCTATCAAGGTGGACACAATGAGTATTTCAAATACATGCACGATTTGTTGAAGGAAAAAGGCGCAGGACACATCAAGATTTTTGGTGGTGGCGGTGGTGTAATTTTGCCTTCAGAAATAAAAGAATTGCAAGATTACGGAATTACAAGAATATATTCTCCAGATGATGGTCGTGCGATGGGATTGCAAGGCATGATTAACGATTTGGTTAAACAATCCGATTATCCTGTTGGCGATGTTTTGAATGGTGAAATCAATCATTTGGAAGAAAAAAATCCAACGGCAATTGCGCGCGTGATTTCTTCGGCTGAAAATTTCCCTGAAGTAGCTAAAGAAACTTTAGATAAAATCCACACGAAGAATGAAACTTCACATATTCCTGTTTTGGGAATTACTGGAACTGGTGGTGCTGGAAAATCGTCTTTGGTGGATGAATTGGTGCGACGATTTCTTATTGATTTCCCAGAAAAAACTATCGGATTAATTTCGGTTGATCCTTCGAAACGTAAAACTGGTGGCGCTTTGCTTGGTGATAGAATTCGTATGAACGCTATCAACAATCCTAGAGTGTATATGCGTTCGTTGGCCACACGTCAATCCAATTTGGCGTTGTCAAAATATGTGAATGAAGCCATTCAAGTATTGAAAGCGGCTAAATATGATATTATCATTCTTGAAACTTCAGGTATTGGACAAAGTGATACTGAAATTATTGAACATTCTGATGTTTCGTTGTATGTGATGACACCAGAGTTTGGTGCAGCAACACAATTAGAAAAAATTGATATGTTGGACTTTGCTGATTTAGTAGCATTGAACAAGTTTGACAAACGTGGTGCGCTTGATGCATTGCGCGATGTAAAAAAACAATACCAACGCAATCATAACCTTTGGGATACCAATCCTGATGAAATGCCTGTTTTTGGTACGATTGCTTCGCAGTTCAATGATCCAGGAATGAATACGCTCTACAAGAAAATCATGGACAAAGTAGTGGAAGTAACTGGAGCTGATTTGAAATCGACTTTTGAAATTACCCGTGAAATGAGTGAGAAGATTTTCGTTATTCCACCACATAGAACGCGTTACTTATCTGAAATTGCAGAGAACAACCGCAAGTATGACGAAACCGTTTTAACGCAAGTTGAAGTAGCGCAAAAGTTATATGGTATTTATAAAACCATTGAAAGTGTTAGTAAAAAAACAGCCCAAATTGATAGAGCAGGAATTGACGCTAGTAGTTTGAATATCAATGAAGATAATAAAGATTTCTTAAACCTATTGGTGAAAGAATTTGATCGCGTAAAAATGAACCTTGATCCGTTTAATTGGGAAATTATTCTCACTTGGAACGATAAGGTCAACAAATATAAAAACCTTGTTTATAGTTTCAAGGTACGCGACAAGGAAATAAAAATCCAAACCCATACCGAAAGTTTATCGCACACTCAAATCCCTAAAGTGGCGTTGCCAAAATACCAAGCTTGGGGAGATATTTTGAAATGGAATTTGCAAGAAAACGTTCCCGGAGAATTTCCGTTTACATCTGGCTTGTATCCTTTTAAACGTGAAGGAGAAGATCCTTCGCGTATGTTTGCAGGAGAAGGCGGACCAGAACGAACTAACAAACGTTTTCATTATGTGAGTGCTGGATTGCCTGCCAAAAGATTATCAACTGCTTTTGATAGTGTAACTTTATATGGAAATGACCCAGATTTGCGCCCTGATATTTATGGAAAAATCGGAAATGCAGGCGTTTCTATTTGTTGCTTGGACGATGCCAAAAAATTGTATTCTGGTTTTGATTTAAGCCATCCGTTGACTTCGGTATCGATGACGATAAATGGTCCAGCGCCAATGCTACTGGGTTTCTTTATGAATGCCGCTATCGACCAGAATTGCGAAAAATACATACTTGAAAATAATCTTCAGGTTGAGGTTGAAGAAAGAATAAACGAAATCTATAAAAAGAAAGGATTACAGCGTCCAAAATACAATGGCGAATTACCACAAGGGAATAATGGTTTAGGTTTGATGCTTTTGGGCGTAACTGGTGACCAAGTATTACCGTTGGATGTGTATCAAGATATAAAATACAAAACATTATCGCAAGTTCGTGGAACTGTTCAAGCCGATATTTTGAAAGAAGATCAAGCCCAAAATACGTGTATTTTCTCAACGGAGTTTGCGTTGCGATTGATGGGTGATGTACAGGAATATTTTATTCAAAAAAATGTGCGCAACTTTTATTCGGTTTCAATTTCAGGTTATCATATTGCCGAAGCTGGAGCCAATCCTATTACGCAATTGGCATTTACGTTGTCAAATGGCTTTACGTATGTAGAATATTATTTAAGCCGAGGCATGAACATCAACGATTTTGGTCCTAACTTGTCGTTTTTCTTCTCTAATGGTATTGATCCAGAATATGCGGTGATTGGAAGAGTAGCGCGTAAGATTTGGGCAAAAGCCATGAAGCAAAAATATGGCGCCAATGAAAGAGCGCAAATGTTGAAATACCATATTCAAACATCAGGTCGTTCGTTGCATGCGCAAGAAATAGACTTTAACGATATTCGTACTACGTTGCAGGCGTTGTATGCTATTTATGACAACTGTAATTCGCTACATACCAATGCTTATGATGAAGCCATCACTACGCCAACCGAGGAAAGTGTGCGTCGTGCTATGGCAATCCAGTTAATTATTAATAAAGAATTGGGCTTAGCCAAAAATGAAAACCCGATACAAGGTTCGTTTATTATTGAAGAACTAACCGACTTGGTAGAAGAAGCCGTTTTGCTTGAATTTGATAAAATTACGGAACGTGGTGGTGTGCTTGGCGCTATGGAAACCATGTACCAACGCAACCAAATTCAAGAAGAAAGTATGTATTATGAAATGCTAAAACATACGGGTGAATTCCCAATCATTGGGGTGAATACTTTCTTGAGTTCCAAAGGTTCGCCTACGGTGTTACCGGCTGAAGTAATACGCGCTACCGAGGAAGAAAAACAATTCCAAATTCAAACTTTAGAGAATTTGCACAAAGTCAATGCCAATAGTGTAGAAGAACAACTCAACATACTGCAAGAAGCCGCCATCAACAATCAAAACATGTTTGAAAAACTAATGGATGCTACCAAGGTGTGTACGTTAGGACAAATTACGAGTGCGTTGTTTGAAGTAGGAGGGCAATACCGCAGAAACATGTAGATGTTATATTTTTATATAATTCAAAACCTCACAGTGATGTGAGGTTTTTTTGTTTCATGATATTATTGTAAATTTCCATGTGTAAAATTGTAAGTATGAACGATAAATTCCAAAATAAATACCGCATTCCTTCCGCACGATTGCAAAATTGGGATTATGGTTCCAATGGTGCCTATTTTATTACCATATGCACCCAAAACAGAACACATTATTTTGGAGAAATTAAGGATGCAGCCATGCAATTATCCACAATAGGGGAATTGGCAGAACAGTATTGGAAAGAAATCCCCAATCATTTTCCGTTTGTGGAATTGGGAAATTTTGTGGTGATGCCGAATCATGTTCATGGGATTTTGATAATAAATAAATTGCATGATGATATTGCGATAGAGACGCGATTAATCGCGTCTGTACAGAATGAAATCGCGACTGAAAATGATGATAATATGGCAGAGACGCGATTAATCGCGTCTGTACGGGATAATATTTCGCCATATACACGATTAATCGCACCAGAAAATGATGATAATACGGCAGAGACGCGATTAATCGCGTCTGTACGGGGTGATGAAATAAATATCGGGGGTTTTGCAGGTGATAAAAATCCCATGTTCCATGATTCTATTTCCAAAATTATCCGATGGTACAAAGGGAGGTGTTCTTTTGAAATCCGAAAATCCCATGCCAGTTTTGAATGGCAATCCCGTTTTCATGATCACATCATTAGGAATGCCCATTCTTTTGAAAACATTCAAAATTATATACGGGATAATCCCGAAAAATGGAAAGAGGATAAATTTTTCTAGCATATTTCTTCTTGGGATTATAAAAAATGGTGTGTAGTTTTTCTTTATGGGCGACTTTGTTAATTTATATTAAATGAAAACCTCACGGTGATATGAGGTTTTTGTTTTATAAATTTATCTTCTTGTTTTTAGGATATTTTACTTGATAAGCTAGTTGTTTTTTTGCAACTTGCTTTGGAGAAATTGGTAACTGCCAGTAGAGAATACCTGTTTTTTCGTCAAATGTTGCACCGTCTATATTTTCTTTTTCTACTTTTATTTCCTTGTTTTCACTAATTGGAATTCTGTCATAAACTTTCATCATAATGTCGTTGGCTTTGTTGTTTCTAACTGTTATTTCATAGTTGCGATCTACTATCCGCGTGCCACCAAGAAAAGATTTATCTTTTGTATTATTTAATTGTTTACGTTCGATAATCAAATTGCTATCTACTCCCATTGAAATAACTAATTCTTCTTCTGTTTGATAAGGGTCTATATAGGTAGTGCCTGCGTAGCTTCCTTCGGTATATATGCTTGCATCGCCAGGCAGCAAATCATATTTGTTCCAATCTTTTACTTTGGCTGTTAAGAATACATTTTCACTCAATATTGGCGCTGAATAATATTCGAACTCAGCTGGAATAGTAAAGTTATCAATCTCAATAATGGATGGTGTATCAAGCGATGGGATGCTGTAGTTCTTTTTAATTTTGAATGTTACGGTATTCATAATGATTTCTTTTTCATCACCAGAACCAGTAATTAGTTCTTCTTTTTTGGACTCTATATCTTCGGAAGAATCAATTGCTAAAGGCATAGATCTATATCCTTGTACAACCACTTCATCTAACTTAATTCCATCCATTAAAACTACATTCATGTTAGTACTATATATTGGGATAACTTTATTATCATATCCTGTAAAAGAATATACCAGTTCTTTTCCTTTAGGAATTTTTATGGTATATCTTCCATTAAAATCTGCTTGAGCAGAAATATTGGTTCCTTTCACAACTATGTTTGCACCAGGTAAAGGACCTGTTTTATCTGAAACAATACCAGTTACTTCTTTAACCATTGGGTTATAGACAAAGTTTTGACTTTCTTTATCTTTATTGCCACTATATGTATAGGGATTAATAAAGTTTAAGTATTGCGTTTCTAATTTAGGTTTATCATTATTGAAGTTTGGATTTCCTGTTGATAAGGTTAGTTTGATATCATTCCAATCTTCACCTGTATTTTGATATACTTGGGCTTTATATGCAAATTGCAGGGCATCTTTAGTATTCTTTGCTTTTATTTCGTAGGATGGAACCCATCCAGCATTAGAAACAATATATTTGACTGTTAAGTTTAACGCAACGGCATCGTTAGGATTGTTTAATTTTAAAACAATTTCACCTTTAGGTTCATCAATGTTACTATTAGTGTTATTTAATTCTTGTTGCATAGCATTTAACTCTATTTGCAAATCACTAATTTTTTTATTTAAATCAAAAATTTCAATTTTAATTACAGGTATTCTATCTCTATAAAGTTTACTATGTTGTAGCAATTTTTCTAAATTCACTGCTTGTTGTGAACTACTTAAATTTTTATTTTCTTTTAATATACTTTCTTCTTCTTCAAGTCCTTTTATTTGACTTTGTAAAACGGCAATTTCTCTTGATTTATTGAATATCTCTTTTTTTAATTCTTTTACTTTATTGGAAACTTCTTTTTTTGGATAAAATACTATATCAAATCCAATGGAAATAATAGACACTTCTTTTAAGCCGCTGATTTGTATAGTGTTTTGACTAATATATTGTGATAAATCTGTTATTCGTACTATACTACTTCCTTTAGGAATGGTAATAGCGACATCAGAAGTTATTTGTGCGCCTTCAGTATAAACAATGACTTCTTTTGGAGTAGCTTTTGTTTTAAGTTCTGTTGCAAAAGTAGAAGAGAAGCAAAGTAGGAATAAAATAATCTGTTTCATGGCTTATCAAATGTTAATTTTTAAAATAATACGTTTCAAAGAAGTCAAAGATAACTAATAAATAATTTTTTAATTTTCCCAATTACAAGAATCCTTTCGTTTGTTATATCAAATCCCCTCCCGCTAATATATAAAAAATACCACAAAAACTCAATTATAGTCAGTTCAAACCAAAAAAATACCTCATCGCACCAAAAAAATACCGGTGTAATCCAAAAAAAATGCAGTGAAAACCAAAAAAAATGCAGTTTAAACCAAAAAAATACCTGTGTAAACCAAAAAAAATGTGGTTATTTTTTCAAGCGTACTGAGAGAAATATAATATTTAACACTTTTTTAGTAAACTTCCTATACAATTTTTAAAATTCTTGCGTTATAGATTTATAACCTACTGTTGTAAAGCAGTCTATAACTAAATAAATTTTAATGAAGTGATAATTACTTGGTACAATCTCCTAGGAAAAGAACCCGCTATGTGGTAAAAAACATGCGGTTGCCAGCAGAGTTTTAAAAAGAATTAGTAACGAATTAAATTTATTAAGTATGAACAAATCGTATTTCCCGCAACAAGATGCGGCGTTGTTAGTATGGGCATTCAACTATGCTGAAAAAATTCCAAGTTTTGCTACTGAACTAGGCATGACCCCAGCGGAAGTAGAAGCAGAGGTTGCTATTTGCAGAAGCATAATCAACAGTATTAATCTGGTCAATACCCAAAAAAATCTATTAAAAGGTGCCGTGGATAGTCGCGATACTACCATTGCTAATGAAGGTGGTGTGTTGCGCTTAGACATAGCACGTCATAAAACTGCCAAAGATTACACTGAAGCCATTGGGCAGGATTTGGGTATTATTGGAACTTCTACAGAGTTTGACCCTGCAACCTATAAAGCAGAGATTTTCACAGAACTTTTTGGTGGAAACATTCGCATTAGGTTCAAAAAACTAGGTGTTGATGGCATCAATATCTACAAACGTCAGAAAGGAAACCCTGCGGGTGCTATTAACTCGCGCTACTAAAAGTCCGTATGATTTTCATCCGGTTTTAACCGAACCTAACAAACCAGAGCACTGGGAGTTTAGAGCATTTGGCGTGATTAACGATATAGAAATAGGGCTAGCCAGCGATATTGCTGAGATAGTGTATGGAGAATAAGATTTGCCATGGTCTTGTGTACTTGAAATGGATACCTACTAATGTTATTTCAAGGGGAAAAGTGAACGAAAGTTCACTTTTTTTATGTTGGCTAGTTACTCTTTTGCCTTATTCTCATTAAACTTTTTCACAATCGCTTTGAGTTGTTCGGCACGCGTTGCTTTTTTAGCTTTTTCCTTATCTTGCGCCTTGTGAAGTTTGTCGTTATGTGCTTTGATATTTCTTGGATTATTTCTTCCCATGGGTCAAAAGTACAAAATTTTGGCAAAAGTAATTTTTGGCACAACAATTGAATAGTAACTACTATTATCAATCATTAAATTATAAAATCATGAAAAGAATTACAATAGTTTTAGCGTTTATCGGGATGATATCGCTACAAGGTTGTACCACCAATGACGATATTGACAACGATACTATAAGTCAAGTTTTTGAGTTAAGAAATGTAAGTTTTGGTTATAATCCTAATGACGGTTATACTATTTACCAAACATTTAATCCACAAATTTTTTCTTCGGATGTTGTTTTGATTTATAGACTTACGGGTTTAATTAATTCAAATACGCCTATATGGCAATCCATTCCAAGAACTTTATATTTGCCTGAAGGTGAACTAGATTATGATTTTGATTTCAGTAGTGTTGATTTTACAATCTATGCAGGTGGGACTTATAATTTGGGATTAACTCCAAGTTTTATTACCAATCAAACGTTTCGAATTGTCATAGTTCCAGGATACTTTAGTAAAAACAGTTCATTAGACTATAATGATTATAATGCGGTAGTGAAAGCTTACAATATTGATGAAAGTAAGATAAAGAAATTGAATTAAAATTAATTTCTTTTCACATATAATTATTAAAAGCAGACGAAAGTCTGATTTTTTGGAGTTTTAATGAGGAATGATAAAAAAAACCTTGAAAGTATTTTACTTTCAAGGTTTACTGTGGAGTCGCCGAGTATTGCACTTTTTATTGTTTATTAATATGTTTATAACTGTTTAATGCGGTTTAAGCCCTATTAATAAAGAAATGTTTATCTTTGTTATCATTTAGTTTTATAATGATATATAACAAAAATGGCAACTAAAATGGCAACGATATGAAATACAGTTTTAAACTCAAAGAACCGAACTCAAAAAATGAAACCTTAATTTTGTTTTCATGCTTTTTTAAAAATGAACAAAAGAAATTTATCTTTTCAACAGGGGAGAAAATAAATCCTATTAATTGGGATAAAGAAAACAAAACACCTTTCACAAGTGGCAAGAATAAATCCAAGTTTGCAGAGAGTATTAAAATGCAAATGAATAGGTATTCAAATTTGATGCTGGAAACTGAAAGTTTATACAAAAGGATAAATGAAGAGTTTACTTCGAAAACTTTAAAAAAGGTTTTTGATGAAGAGTTTAAAGTAACACCCAAAGGAAAAAATATTTTCTTTGAAGCATACGATGAATTTACTTCATACAAAACAAAGGGTAAAGATTGGTCGCCATCAACTGTAAAACGCTATGAAAATATAAAAAACATTCTTAAAAACTTTGAAAGCAAAAAGAGTTATAAATTAACATTCAGTACAATAGATGAAACATTCCATAGAGAATTCACTTGTTATTGTATGGATGATTTAGGACATATAAACAACACCTATGCAAGAAATTTAGGTTTATTTAAATCTTTTATGTTTTGGGCAAAAGATATGAAATACACTTATAATGATGCTTTTGTAAAGTTCAAAAAAGTAGATAGAGTTATTACTAATCAAATTGCATTAACTATTGAGGATTTAAATAAATTAATGAAGCATGAATTCAAAAGCAATAGATTGGAAAAAGTAAGGGATGTTTTTGTTTTCGCATGTGTTACAGGGATGCGATTTGGAGAACTTTCTTTGATTAGTAGAAGTAATGTAACAGATAATTTTATCATTCTTAAAGAAGAGAAAGAAACCACAAAAGAAGCTCGAGAAATACCATTAACCGCCCTTTCAAGATACATTCTTTTGAAGTATGATTATCAACTACCATTAATAGCAAATCAAAAACAAAACGATTATATTAAAGAAGTTTTTGAAGAGCTGGAATATACTAATAAGGTGCAAAAGGTTACCACCAAAGGAAAAGAAAATATAAAAGTAGATATGATTTTCAAAGATAGGATTTCGACTCACACCGCTCGGAGAACCTTTATAACTATGATGAAACGACAAGGCAAATCAGATAAGTTAATCGCTTCAATTACAGGCCACAACGACATGAAAACCTTAAATCAATATTACCAAGTAAGCGAACCCGAAAAGAAAGAAGCGATGGATGAAGTATTTAATGTTGAAATCCCTTTGTTAAAAGCTAAATGATTTTATTATTTCTCTTTCGAACTTATAATTATAAAATATGCTTTTTTTAGTTTGAATTTCTACATTCATCAACCTATCAATATATCGTTTATTTGAATTTATTTTTTTAATAAATAACCATGCGGTTTTTTGTGTTATTTCATATTTCTTTGAAATAGCTATGCTGGATAAATATTCTTTTGAAGTTTGAATATCATAAACGATATTCATAGCTTTCACAATCCCAAATCTTACGTTTTCAAAAATAGTATTCTTAGTAGTACTATGTATCTTTTTACAGGAACTGCAAATCTTTTCGTAGTTGCTATTTAAGAAATAATCCCCATCTATTTTTTTACATTTTTTACAGTCAAAATTGGTAGTATTCATTGAATACAACACCCTAAAACATTTCTCTTTTGTATTAATATTTATTCTTTTCAAGTGGATTTAAGTATATAATTTTATGCAAAAATAATGATTTTATTTATTTATATATCAATTACTTATAAATAACATATAAAAAAATCAAAAAAAAATAAGTACTGTTTTTTCGCTTATATGATTAGAAAGAAGTTGATAATCAATTTCTATTAAAAACTATTTAAAATGAATAATCCATTTGAAGCATTAGAAACGAGATTAAGTAACATAGAAGCTATGTTATTTGAAATTAAAAACAGAGAGGCCAAAGAAGAGCCAAAACTTTATTCAGTTACTGAAATAGCAAAATATGCTGGAGTAAGTGATTTATCAATCCGTAATTGGATAATTGAAGGCAAAATTAAAGCAACACGAATTGGAAGGAGAATTTTTATCGACCAAAAACAATTTGATGAAGGGCTTAAAGAAGTGAAATCATTAAAGTATAAAAGATAAAAAAGAGCTATGAGTAACACAACCCAAAGCCCTGATTTATCGATAGTAACACAAGGCAAATATAAACAAATTGATTTAATATTGGAATGGAAAACCGAGTTTTCTATACGAATGAAATTATTAAGCAAAAGCACAAAGCAAACTTTCACTTTTACGGATGCGGTTAATAAAACCGATTTTCACACAAAACGAGATTTATGCTTTTTAGAAACATTTAGATTTTTAAATAAAAATCCTTTGCAAAATAATGACTATGTAAAATATGTTTCATGCTACATAAAAGAGGGGAGAAAATTAGATTTAAAATACTTTCGTAATAATATTGAAAAGCTAAACGATTATTACACCAAAGTTGATGAAACAAAAGCAAAAGGAATAAATTACAACCCTTTTAATTTGGTTTCTTACAGAAACTATGTTTTGTATATGGTTTTGAAGTTAAGAGGCGAATATATTAAAAGCGATGATATTCTTTTTAATGTTGAGTATATCGATAATAGAGAATACAACCCACTAAGCAAAACACCAAGCGTGATGCGTGGCGAATTACCTTTTAAGGTTAAAGAATATGATATAAAACGGGCTTATCCAACCTTTATTGATATTGAATTAAATACAAACCATAGAAGCACTATTTATGATAAAATTGATAAGCGAACTTTTGCTATTCTTTTAAATTCAAATAGAGAAAATCCAAAGAATAAAATTGATAGTTTACGAAATCAATTAAGCGTGGTTTATGGTAATGATGCTAAAAAGGTTTTGACTGATGAACGTTTCAATAAAAAAGGAAAAGCATTTTTAGACTTTTCAAGCTACGAAAAGAAATATATAAACCAATTTGTTAAAAAGAATGAATTAGTTAATTATGTTCGCCTACATGATGGAGTTTTTGTGCTTAATGATATTGACTGTAAAAATCTAAATTTTGATATAGTTGAATTTGCGATTAAAGAATGTATTAAGCCACCGATTGAAAATGAAACGATTAATTTTTATTCATTTGATGGATTTGGCGAAGTTGTAACTTCTCGAGTTATGTATGCAAATTTTTTTGTACAAGAAAAGTTCAAAAGAATTTCAACACCCGATGATAAAATTCAATTATTAGTTGATACAAATAATGTAATTGATTTTTTTAATCATAAAACTGATATAGTTTCTTTCTTAGAAAGCAATATAAACGAATGTAAGCACGAAACGGAATTAGTTAGAGAAACAATAGCTCGTGAATGTAATAGTTTAATATATCAATCCTATACGCTTATTCCACCAACTGAATTGAAATATTATTCAGATACTAAAAACAGTTTCGGTTTACCTTTTAAAAATGGTTTCTTTTACTTTGACGATGATACTTTTAAAATCAAAAGAAAAGAATATTCAGAGGTTAATGGTTTCTTTTCACCACATAAAATTCAAACCCGAGAATTTGAATATACAAAAGAGATTGGAATGTTTCAAGAATTTTTAACAAGGGCGGTTTTAAATGCTGATAATGATACAATCGTAAATGAAAACGATGATACAAAGTTCAGAACCCTTCTTGAATTTGGTAAAATGATTGGTTACTTGTGTCATTCTCACAAAAGCCAAATTAACAACCCTTGTATTATTTTAACAGATGAAAATGCAAACGATGAAAACCGAAATGGTCGAAGAGGTAAAACGCTAATTTACAAAGCTATAAATGAAGTAACCACCACAATGTTAAAAGGAGGTAATGAATTTGATGCTGGTTATACTCATGTATTTGCAGATTTACAAAGAAAACATAAAGTTTATGCTATTGATGATGTTCCAGCGGGTTTCAAATATGATGATTTATACACTAATATTTTAGGTGCAATTAATTGCCAAAGAAAAGGTTTAACCGCTGAATTAATCCCTTTTGAAGAAACGCCAAAATTTATGATAACTTCAAATTGGGTTGTTAGGTATGATGAAAAGAACGCTTCAACTAATAAACGTTTTTTAGAATATAAATTCACAAATTACTACAATCAACACCATTCGCCAAAGGATGATTTTAACTGCGAATTTTTTACTGATTGGGATGTTAAGGAATGGAATAGATTTTATTCATTCATTTTTAATTGTGTTTCAATTTATTTACAATTTGGTATAAAACAAATTTCATACGATAAAACAAGAGATAATTATTTGGTTGCTTTTGATAATAATTCCATGAGCGAGGAATTCGAAAGGATTATTAATGATTTGATTAATTTAAGAGATTCATTTTCGGTTAATGACTTCTTAAAAATCTACCAAGAATATGATAATCCGATGCGAAATGAACGTTTTTTTCATAGTAAAAACGTAAAAAAGCTAATTGAAACGTGGTTTTTGGAACAAATTAGACAGGGTAAATCGCTGGAATGGAGCTATTCAATAGGCAAAAGGCGATGGATTAAGTAGTTTATGTGTAACAAGTGTAATAGCTACACACATAGAATTACAAATAAATTAGGTTTTAAGTTATTGATAATTAGTTTATTAGATTGCTTTATTACACTTGTTACACATAATTACTATTGCAGAATTCAAAAGTCATTTTTTTTTATAGAATAAAATATCATCTTTTATTTTAGTATTAAATTTTAACTGTAACAAGTGTAATAAAGATAAACAAAATCAATAAAATAGATACTTAACAAGCTTTTCCAAGTGTAATTCCAACTGTAATAGCATTACACTTGTTACACTTAGAAATCTAAAAATGAATTTAAAAAAATAGTATAAAATGAAATCAGATATAACAGTAAAAAGAGCGAAAGAAGTTATTAATATTTTGGGATTGGTAGCAAAAATTGAATATTTAAAAGAGTATAAAAACATTGTACAATTAGAAAGGTATTCAGAAAACTATGTAAAAAAACGAATATTATATTTAGCTGAAAACGAAAACGAAATGAATTATTTGTTTGTCAATAAAGTATTAAAGCAAATTGATTTGATGCTACTATAAAAAAAGGGAGCTGACATCCAGTCAACCCCCAAAGCAAAGACCAATTTACTTATATCAAAGATAATAAATAAAATCTATAAAAATACTTTTTTGTATAAGAAATGTTTATTACATTTGAATAGTTAAAATGTAAGACAATGGAATTAATAACAATCAGATTGAGTGCATTGGATAAAGCAAAGTTAATTTATATCAGTAATAGAAAAAAGCAAACTTTGAGTAAAACGATAAGACAATCAATAAAAAAGATAATAAATGAAAACTAAAATTTACTATGATGAGTTAAAGCATATTACTCAAAAAAATGAAGTGTTTAAGTATGCTGAAATATATCGCAAGGCAAAAGAACATTTAGAGCAAATAACAAAACAACCTATTAACGATGCTTTCTATAATGATATGCAAAGCTATTCTATTGAGGCAATCAAACAAGCTTATCCAAAACCGTTTGAGTTAGGCCTTGAATTGGATGTTACTTTAAATATGATAAAGATTGATATTAAACCAATTATAGAGGCACAAGCTAAATTACTTCTTTGCAAGTTACCTACAAAGCTGGTTAACGGTGCGATTGAATTAGATAAAACCGAAGCGGATTTCTATGTTTATCTAAACCCAGCAAAAGCGGATGAGTATAACAATATCAAAACCATTATAGACACTTTTAAAATAGTAGATAGACACCAAAACGGACTGCATTTATTGAGAGCATTGGGAACTGACAGAGTTAACATTCAAGGTTATGATGTTAATATCAATCCGAGTTACTTCGCAAACTAAAATAGTTTTCAATAGTTTATAAAATGGCAAACACAACGGGACAAAAATTTGGAGGCAGAACCAAAGGAGCAGTAAATAAAACGACTGCAGAAATTCGGGATGCGTTTTCTTTACTTGTATCAAATAATTTAGATACGCTGGATGCGGATTTGAATAGTTTAGAACCTTTGCAACGTTTAAAAATGATAATTGAACTATCAAAATTTGTAGTACCTACATTGAAAGCTACTGAATTAACAGTAGAACCAAACAATAGATTTGAACCAATAATATTTGAATTTAGCTAAATGAAAATTGAAATTAACAACTATACGGATTTATTGGAGTTCATCAAACGTGGGGATGTAACAGTAAAACAAGCTACTCAAATAGTATGTAAGTGTCTTAAAGTATTAGTAATTTTTGAAATGACAAAAGAGAATTTAATCAAAGAAACCGAATATCATATTAACACCTTTTGCAATAACGGACAATTTGAAAGACCTATCTTTTTAGGCCAATTAGAATTGGATGTTAACATTAAAGATATTTTCAAAGCAAAAAACTAATTTTACTCATTTATTAGTTTTTTGCGATTAAAGTACTTCAGGGATGAGGTGCTTTTTTCTTTTAAGTAATAATTATAAACACCCTAATTGGCAACTAAAATGGCAACTGAAAAAATAAAACCCTATAAATCAAATACTTATAGGGTTAAAAGTGGAGTCGCCGAGAATCGAACTCGGGTCCAAACAAGCAACTAAAGAGCTTTCTACACGCTTATTTCCTGATTGGGTTTTCGTCATTTTGCTAGGCCAGAAACAGCCACAAAACACTTATCTTCTTAAATTTTCGTAACAGTCCCAAAGCGCAACTGTTCTTAGGTTCGTATTTACGATTTACCTTTATCGACCGCCACAAACCAAAGCTTTCGAGGTAAATCCTGCTTTCCTACCTTGTAGGACGAGGCTAATCTTACTTTAATTCAGATTATGCAGCAAGAGCGTAGTTTCCTTCGCCGTTTATGTTTTTGTACCTTTGGATTTACGAGCAAAAAAGTACAATGCTCGACGTGCTTACTGTTCAATTCGACTTGCTGTCAAAACCAGTCGACCCCAATAAAATATTAAATATTTGATATATAATTTCAGATATAAAACTTTTGCAAAGATATGCTATTTTGAAGGCTATGTCAAGTATTTTAAATGGGAAGCAATTTTATTCGTCGCTGTTGTCATTCAATTTGAATGGATAATCACCGAACAAACTAGAGAGTTTTTTTGTTTGGTATGTTTTTTTGGTAAACTTATTGGACAAAACTATCATGGTAACTTTTTCTTTTCTTAAGGTTATTAGAGAAGAAGTGTTGCCGTGCCACCATCCGTTGTGATAATAAAAAGGTTCGCCTTTTTCAAATTCAATTATTCTGACACCAAGACCATAATTTCTAGTGCCTTTACTTTCATAGCTGTATCCTTTATACACTTTTTTTAGCAATTCTGGATTAAGAAAAAATGGAGCATAACGCGCTTTATCAAATTTTAATAAGTCTCTTGGAGTGGAATAAATATTTTTGTCACCATAAATTCCATCGAGGTAATCTGTTCCAATCTCCACGTTATTTCCTTTATAAGATGGGACAATATTTTGGCTGTCTTTTTCAAAATCACATACATGCGTATTGGTCATACCTAGTGGTGCAAAAATCATTTCTTTGAGAGCCACTGGAAACTTTAACTTGGTAATTTTTTCT
The DNA here is from genome assembly GCF_051547085.1 of Flavobacterium sp. RSB2_4_14. Taxonomy (NCBI): domain Bacteria; kingdom Pseudomonadati; phylum Bacteroidota; class Flavobacteriia; order Flavobacteriales; family Flavobacteriaceae; genus Flavobacterium; species Flavobacterium sp. RSB2_4_14. The sequence goes on along the minus strand of NZ_JBPTTL010000002.1, from coordinate 268,416 downwards.
ACAATCAATGCTAAAACGGCATAATTGGTATTGCAATAGCTAAATCTTGTGTCGGTTTTTGTTTCTAGTGGAATTTCTTTTTCTACCATAACCTTTATGATATCTTCATTGGTGAGTAGTTTTTTCTTATCCCAGTTGTTATTTTCATAAGTGAAATAGGCATAATTTTTCATACCACTTCTATGATTTAAAAGCGTTTGAATAGTAACATCGGGATAAGGAAAGTTTTTAATTAGGGTAACTACTTTTTGGTCAAGTTTGATTTTTTTAGCATCAATCAACATCAGAATAGCTGTTGCTGTAATCACTTTGCTTACCGATGCTATGTGAAGCGGAGTGTCTTTGGTGATTTTCTCATCGGTACTTTTGTTGGCAAACCCCATGTAATTTTCATAAATTATCTGACCATTTTTAGCAACCAGAAAACTAACATTATCGTTTCTTTCGGACCATGTTTTTTCAAAATATCTTGAAATACTAAATTTTTTGTCATTTATAAAAGCAGTAGAGAGTAATGGCAATTCTTCTTGCAAGGGTTGCATAACGGGAATTCCTTTATCATTAATTTTTATAATGCCATCATCTGTTTTTTCTTGTTTTGAACACGATACAGTTACAATAAGCAGTAATAGAACTAAGATTTTATGTTGGGAAATTTTTAATATCATTTTTGAAATAGTTGAGCAACAAATATAAATATTCATACAAAAGGTAAAGCAATATTTGCATAAAGCTATCAACAGGTTTTTCACAATTTTATTTTTGATAAAAGCTTTGAAATCGATTTCGTTACTGCTACTTTTGGTGCAATAAAAATTGGAATGATGAAATTTGGAATAGTTAAAGAAAGAAAAAATCCGCCAGACAGAAGAGTAGTTTTCACACCTGAAGAATTAGTCCGTTTGCAGCAAGAACATCCTGAGGCAAATGTAAAAGTAGAGTCTTCAGATATTAGAGTTTTTAGTGATGAAGATTATTCAACATTAGGTATTGAAGTGTCTAGTGATATATCAGATTGTGATGTATTTTTTGGAGTAAAAGAAATTCCAGTTGATGCATTAATTCCTAATAAAAAATATTTTTTCTTTTCGCATACTATCAAAAAGCAATCTCATAATCGAAAATTATTACAAGCTGTCCTTGCTAAAAACATTGAATTGTATGATCATGAAACTATAGTCGACAGTGATAATAAACGCTTAATAGGTTTTGGTCGTTATGCCGGAATTGTAGGAGCTTATAATGGTTTTAGAGCTTTTGGGATTAAATATGATTTATATAATTTGCCCAAAGCCGAATCACTTAAAAGCAAAGAGGACTTAATCATTCGATTGAAAAGACAAATTCTACCCAATATCAAAATTGTTTTAACCGGTTATGGAAAAGTAGGAATGGGCGCTAAAGAGATTCTTGACGGTATGAAAATCAAACAAGTTTCTACAGAAGATTTTTTGAACAAAATATATTCACAACCGGTTTATACTCAAATCGATGTTTTGGATTACAACAAACGTTTGGATGGAAAAGTTATAGATAATAACGATTTTTATAAAAATCCTCAAGATTATACTTCCAATTTTGGACGTTTTGCCAACGCAGCAGATATTTTTATGGCGGGACATTTTCACGGGAATAATGCTCCCGATATTTTAACAAAAGAAATGTTGCAGTCACCCAATTGTAAAATAAAAGTAGTTGCTGATATTTCTTGTGATGTTGATGGGCCAATAGCATGTACAATGAGAGCGTCAACTATTGCAGAACCTTTTTATGGTTATTTGCCTAGTGAGAATAAAGAAGTTCCTTATACACATCCAGGATCAATAATGGTAATGGCTGTTGATAATTTACCCTGTGAATTACCCAAAGATGCTAGTGAAGGTTTTGGTGAAATGTTTATGAAACATGTAATTCCAGCTTTTTTCAACAATGATAAAGACGGAATTCTTGCCAGATCCAAGATGACTGAAAACGGTAAACTAACGCCTCGTTTTGAGTACCTTCAGGATTATGTTGATGGAAAGTAATTTAATTTGAAGGGCATTTTTTCATGTTTCTTTTAAAATGAAGCTTTTCTACAATATCTTTTTTACATTTGAATTATAATTTTTAATTCGGTGAAAAAGATATTTATTAATTTTTCTTTACTACTTGTTTTTATTACTGTTCAATCTCAAGAACAGCTTCCTTTTGTTGAAAATTTCACCAAGTCAAATTATTCGGGTGACAATCAAGTGTGGAGCATTGCTCAAGGAAATGACAACGCTTTTTATTTTGCTAATAATCATTATTTTCTAAGGTATAATGGTGTTAGATGGGAAAAATATGATTTACCAAATAAAACAATAATACGTTCTGTTTTTGTTGATGGAGACCGAGTTTATTGTGGTTCATACAATGAATTTGGTTATTGGAGAAGAATAAATGGAAAAATGATTTATTCATCATTATCCAAAAATAGAAATCTCTTTTCCGGAGTTTCTATTAATGAAGAGATTTGGAAAATTTTTAAGCATGATGATGCTATTTATTTTCAATCTTTCAATGAACTTTTTATCTATAAAAATAATGATATACAGAAGGTTAGAATTCCATTTCAAATTTCCTATTGTTTTGTAGTAGACAATAAAATATATGCTGCATCAGTCAGAAACGGGGTTTATTTATATCAGAATAAAAAATTTAGTAAAATTGATAAATGGCAAGGTTTAGAAAATACTATTATACATGCCATTGCAAAGAATAATAATTCAAACTATATTTTCACCCAAAAAAACGGAGTTTTCGTTGAAGAAAATGGTAAACTTGTGCCTTGGCAAAATCCATTGAATGCCGTTTTAAAGAAAGAAATAATCATCACCGCTAAATTTATTGATAAAGATAGATTGGCTATTGGAACTGCTTTTCAGGGATTATATATCGTTGATTTAAAGATGAATAGTTTTAAGAATATCAATCGTAATAATTCCTTGAAAAACAATTCGGTTTTATGCATTGGATTTGATAAAGAAAATGATTTATGGCTGGGTTTAGACAATGGTATATCGCATATCGAAATCAATTCGCCTTACAATATTTTTTCAGACAATACGGGTGTTTTGGGCTCAGTCTATACAATGGCTTCTTTAGATAATGGTTATTTGTTGGGTTCTAATCACGGTGTTTTTAAGTACCAAAATAAAAAATTGCAGTTGCTTCCTAATTCGCAAGGGCAAGTTTGGGATATTCATAAAATTGGTACAAAATACATCATTGGTCACAATGATGGGACTTTTATATATGAAAATGGTTCGTTGCAAAAAGTAAATTCCATTAGTGGTGGATGGAAGTTTCAAGAAAGTGATTTTGATAATAAATATTTTCAAGCCAATTATTCGGGAATTATTTTATACAATGCACCAATAGATTTGACACGATATAGTATAATTGGAAATTTAACCAAACCAATTAAAAATATAGCTCAAAATCGCCCAAAAGAATTATGGGCTGTGGACAATTACAGGAGTTTGTACCGGATTACATTCAACAACTTGTATGAAGTAAATAAAGTGGAAAACATTACGCAACAAAACAAAATAGTGAATGATTATGGCGTAAAGATTTTTGATTTTAAGAATGAGATATTGTTTTTCATCAATGGTATTTGGTATAATTTTAATAGTATCTCAAACAAGCTGGAAAGAAATGAAATATTTAATAAAAATTTCGCCAACATTTCTGAGATTATACCAGTAAACACTTCAAATTTCATTGTACTAAAAGATAAACTACTCTACATTATACATCAGGTTGGTAATAAATTCATTTGGGAGTTGATTCCAGAGAAATATTATGAAGGAAAGATAATCAATCAGGATACGAAAGTTTTCATTGATGGCAACAAGTTGATGATGAATCTAGATGATGGATTCTTTTCTTTTTATTTGAATAATAACAAAATTAAAAAACAAAATATTTCAATTGAAGGTTTTTATCAAAGTAAGATTATCGATGAAAATACTTCAATACAGTACAATCAGTCTATAGAAATTGATATTATTTCCGAGTTTTATGGATACAATCATCTCGGATTGTTTTATAAATTGAATGACTCGAATGATTACACACCAATCAAGAATGGAACTATAATTTTAAATAATTTTTCTAGTGGAAAACAGAAATTAAAGGTTTATTATCATGATGGAGAAAATTATGTTTTCTTAGATGACTATCAATTTAGTGTCGATAAACCTTGGTATTTTTCTGCTTGGATGGTTTTGATATACTTCTTAATTATTTCAGGTATCTTTTATTTGTATTATAAATGGAATAAAATAAGATACGTAGAAAAATTAAAATTAAAAGAAGAGGAATTAAAACATCAAAAGGAAATTATTCAGTTGGAAATGGATGCTCAGAATAAATTAAAATTGCAAGAATATGAAAAACATATCCTTGAGGTTCAAATTCAAGCAAAAGCATCTGAAGTGGCAGGAAAGTCTTTATCTATTGCAAAACAATCAGAAATGATTGAAAGTATTTTAAAAGCGTTAGAACGAGAAAATGATATTAGCAACTTGAGAAGTAGCATTAAAAAAGCAATTAAAATAAATGCTATCAATAAGAATGAATGGGAAAGTTTTGAGAAAAATTTACTTCAAAGCAATGAAGATTTCGTGCAACGTTTATCAAAGAAATATCCAATTCTAACTTCAAAGGATATTAAATTATGCATTTATCTCAAAATGAATCTTTCTTCAAAAGAAATTGCTCCGTTAATGAATATTTCTTTCAGAGGCGTAGAGCTTCATCGCTATAGATTGCGAAAAAAAATTGGATTATCTCCAGATGATAGTTTGTCTAAATTTATGATTAACACATAAAATTATTATATTTTTTGTTGATATAATAATTTTAAACACCAATCTTTATTAATTATTAACTCATCATTGCTACATCATATTCAATTTGTTTAGATGTGTTTTTTAGTGCCTTTATATATCATAAAGTGATGTAAATCAATTTTTTGTATTTTATTATTTTTATTATGATGTAGATGTGTAGTGAATTTCATGTCATTACTACATCGATTTAGTTAGTATATTAGCACAAACAAAAAATAATACTCTCATGAAATTTATTTTTACTTATTTTTTATTATTTACTTTCTATTCATTTTCCTACGGTCAAGAAATCAAAGGAAAGGTTGTTGACGTTAACGGATTGCCTATGCCTGAGACAAATATTGTTGTTAAAAATAAAAATATCAGTACTAAAACTGACTTTGATGGAAACTTTGTTATAAAAGCTGAATTAGGAGATTTACTTGAGTTTTCAATGATTGGTTTTGAGACCGTGACTTCCAAAGCACAAATAAATATGGTTATTGTTTTAAATGAGAGTAATTTTTTATTGAAAGAAGTAGTAGTTGTTGGATATGGAACAAAAAAAGCGGGATCAATTACAGGTTCAGTGGCACAAATAAAAGCTTCCGAAATTGTTAAAACTCCATCGCAGTCTGCAATACAAGCTATTCAAGGTAAAGCTGCTGGTGTTAATATTGTGACCAATGATGAACCAGGCGCAAATCCTTCTATCAGAATAAGAGGTTTAGGAACTGTATTGGGTGGAAGAGATCCATTATATATTATTGATGGTTTAGAAGCCTCAAGTTTGAATGGTTTAAGTCCAAATGAAATTGAAACTATTGATATTTTGAAAGATGCTTCTTCTTTAGCTATTTATGGACAAAAAGGTTCGAATGGTGTTGTAGTTGTTTCTACAAAAAAGGGTAAGAACGGTAAATTAAAGATAAATTATGATACTTATTTTGGGATAAGATCAATTCAAAGAGAGGTTAAAATGTCTGAACCTTATCGTTATGTTTATTACAATAATACTGCTTTAGGTTCTTCTTCTTATTTTAATTTTACACAGCCATATGAAACCAATTGGTTAGATGAAATTACCAGTACTGGCGAAACATATAGTAATTACCTATCCATGTCTGGTGGTTCAGAAAATATTAATTTTTACTTTGGTGTTACCAATTTGAAAGATAAAGGAATTTTAAATGGGACTCAATTTGAAAGAACTAATGTAAATTCTCGCAATGAGTTTACGTTTCTTGAAAAACGATTAAAAATTTCCCAATCATTTAATTTATCTATTGTTAACAATACACCTAAACCTTTAAGTGCTTTTACTAATGCTTATAAACAAGCGCCAATTGTTCCTGTAAAATTTGAAAATGGACGATGGGGAGTTCCGCTACGAAATCCAGAAACTGGTCAAGTGGATATAAATGGAAGCGATAGGTTTAATAATGTTGGGAATCCTGTTTCTCAATTGTATTATACTTTTGAGGAAAATAAAAACGTTGTATTGTTTGGTAATATTGGTGCTGAATTATTAATAGTTGAAAACTTAAAATTTAATACCAATTTCGGTGCTACTTATGATACTTCAAAAGGTTACACCTACACACCAAGTAGAGATATTTGGTTATCTCAAAATCCAACTCAAGACGCTAGTGATTATCCTTCTTCAAACCCAATAAATACACTTCAACAAAGAAGAGGAGATAGTTATAGATGGAATTGGGATAATTTTTTCACTTACAGTAAAGTATTTGGAAAACATGATATCAAAGCTACTTTAGGTATGTCGAGAACTACTTCAAATGTAACCGAAAATCTTAGTGCTATTGGTTGGAATGTGCCAGAACAATCTAATTATTGGTCATTAGATTTAGCCACCTACAATGATGAAGTTCCACCAGACTCTTTTATTGATAACAGAAAAGAAACACCACTTGTTTCATTAGCCTATTTTGGTAGAGTTGATTATGAATATAATGATAAATATTTATTCAGTGCTTCTTTGAGAAGAGAAGGAATAAGTACTTTCCAAGAGTCAAAACGATGGGCTTTGTTCCCTGCTTTCTCTGGAGGTTGGATTATGTCTAATGAGGATTTTTTAAAAGATGTTACTTTTATTAATTTCTTAAAAGTAAGAGCTGGTTATGGTGAAGTAGGTAATGGAAATAGCTTATATGCACTAAATATTCCTGTTTTTGCCTCTGGTTTTAATTATACTTTTGGAGCAAATGAAACTATTTATCCAGGAAATAATCAACCTTATCAAGTAGACCCAAATTTAACTTGGGAAACCATGAAAGAAATTGATTTTGGTATTGATTTCAAGATTTTAGGAAATAAATTATCAGGTTCTATAGATGTATATGATAGAAAATCGGATAATGTAATATTACCTGTTGAATTGCCAGATGTATTGTCACCAGATCCAGTTACCTTAAATACGGGAACTGTTTCTAATAAAGGAATGGAGCTTTCCTTAAAATGGACAAAGGAAATTAATGACAATTGGAGCTATTCTATTAATGGAAATATTTCATTTAATAAAAACGAATTGACAGGAGTTAATAATGATTATTTCGCTGATTATATCGGCGGAAGTATTAATAATGGTCAATGGACAAAGCAAGTATTGGTAGGTGAAGCATTAGGAAGTTTTTATGTATATGATGTAACTGGCATTGATGGTGACGGAAATTTTACCTATAGTGATGAACGTGTAGTGGCAGGTTCTTATCTTCCTACTTACACTTATGGATTGAGTTTTGGTTTGAATTACAAGACGTTTGATTTCTCTGTTGATACTTATGGCGTTGGTGGAAATAAATTATACAACGGTAAAAAGGCACAACGCTTTGGTGGTGAAAATGTTGAATTTGATGTGCTTGAAGATTTTTGGACACCTTCAAATCCCGATGCATCAAATCCAAAACCATTTAATGAAGTACCTCGTTCTTCTACTTATTATATAGAAGATGGTTCATATCTTAGAATTAATAACATAACACTAGGATATACTTTGCCAAAGTTTTATGATAAGATTGATAAAGTGAGGATATACGCAACAGCACTCAATCCATTTATTTTCACAAAATTCTCTGGATATTCACCTGAATTATCAGGTAATAATAATGCTGATCCAATGGGAAGTGCCGGCATTGAATTGGATGCATATCCAACAAATAAAACATTTTTAATGGGTTTAAATGTTAGTTTCTAAAATGTACGTTATGAAAAGTATTTTAAAATATAAATTTTTGTTTTTAACATCAGTATTTTTTGTTTTCTCTGCATGTGAAGATGATTTGAATGTAGAACCAAATACAGCTTTATCTGAATTTGATTTCTTAAATAATCCTGAAAATGCCACTAATTTGGTTAATGGTGTTTACAATAAACAATTGGATTACAATATGTATTCCTTTTCTTGGATAGGCATTACAAGTATAACTTCTGATGATGCAGACAAAGGTTCCACATCTACTGATACGGGAACTGACAAGCACAAACTAGATAATCTAACTTTTGATGCTACCGATATTTCTTTTAATGATGTTTGGGAAGGAAGATATGCAGGCATTTATAGAGCCAATAATGCACTGTTTTATTTAGAGCAACTTACTATAGATGCCAATTTAAAAAATAGATTAATCGGCGAGGTAAAGTTTTTAAGAGCATTATACTATTTTGATTTAGTACGTTGTTTTGGAGGTGTTCCATTAGTAACCTCTAAAATTGATATTAATGATACCGAAACTATTAATGACGTTGTTTTTAATAGAAAAACAAAAGAACAAACCTATGCTTTAATTGAAACAGATTTATTAGATGCTATTGAAAGATTGCCTCTAAAATCGCAATACAGTAATAATGATTTGGGAAGAGCTACAAAAGGATCAGCCCAAGCATTATTAGCCAAAGCCTATTTGTACCAAACAAAATGGCAATCAGCCTATGATATGTCTGGTAACGTAATTGCTTCAAGTCAATATTCCTTATTAACAGATTACGCTAAAGTATGGAGAGAATCAGGGGAAAATGGCACCGAGTCAATTTATGAAGTTCAAGCCTCTTTAACAAATGGACTTAGGGATTATACTAATGTTCAAGGACCAAGAGGAACTCCAGATTTAGGTTGGGGTTTTAATACACCTTCTTTAAATTTAGTCAATTCTTATCAATCTGGCGATGTTAGAAAAGCAGGAACGGTTATGTTTGTTCCTTCCACACTTTGGGATGGTTTCCAAGCGCCAACATCGTGGACAAATCCTAGATATAACTACAAAGCTTACCAAAGTCAATCTGCCGAATCTTGGAACGGAGATAAAGGAAATACAGCCAAGAATCTACGAATTTTAAAATACAGCGATATTTTGCTTATTAGAGCAGAATCTGCTTTTCAATTAGGTTTTTCAGGGGAAGCTAAGGACAGAGTGAATGAATTAAGAACAAGAGCAGGTTTAGATCCACTTACAAGTGTTGACTTGGCACAAATACTAAACGAAAGAAGATGGGAAATGGCAATGGAACACGATAGATGGTTTGATTTAGTTAGAACGGGTCGAGCACAGTCTGTAATGGCATTGGATGGAAAAACATTTATTATTGGTAAACATGAACTATTTCCAATCCCTAGTGAACAAATTATAGCAAGCGGTGGAAGATTGACTCAAAATCCTGGATATTAAAATTAAATAACTTAAATATTAACATTAAACAAATTATTAAACACTAAATTTTATTATTATGAAAACGAACAAAATTTTTATTTCGGCAATTGCCCTAACTTTTGGACTTGCAGCATTAAACAGCTGTAGCAGTGATGACTCAAGTTCTTTACCTCCAATTGGTGGTTACAACAATGCAGACGAAGTTGCAGCAACTTCTCTAAAAGCCTATTGGCCTTTAAATGGAAATGGAAAAGAGTCTATCTCCAATACCTCGCCAACATCAACAGTTGCTACAACCTATGTAGAAGGAATTAAAGGACAAGCAGCTAGCTTTAACACTGGTTTTATGGCATATCCTGCAATTACTGCTTTAAACACAACTTCTGGAAGTGCTTCAATTAGTTGTTGGGCAAAAATTTCAAATACAAAATTGGTAGCTGGTGGTCCAAGTAATATTTCACCAATTTTCTCTTTGACAAGAACAGGGGAAACTTTTGGAAATCTTAATTTATTGGCAGAAACACATGGTTTAGTAACTAGTGATTCCATCCAAATGAAAGGGGTTTTTAGAATCAAAAATGCAGATGGATCTGAATTTGGTGGAGATGCTGTAAACATGCTTAAACAAGAGCCATGGATGGATGCAACTCACACATGGGCAGCTAATAAAATTGGCGGTCAATGGGCACATATCGTTTATATTTTTGACGGACCAACTGGAACAAACAAACTTTATGTAAACGGTGTGAAAATTTCCAATTCAGCATGGGAAGTTAGAAATGGTGGAGCTGCTAAACCTTTGAATCATTTTTTACCAACAAGACCAGTAATTGGTGCTCTTGAAACGGTTGCAAATGGAACAAATACAGATGCTTGGAATGCAGCATTGAAAGGTCAAGTAGATGAATTAAGAGTTTATGACAAAGCATTAACTCCTTCTGAGATAGGAGCTTTATATGAATTAGAATTAGCAGGAAGATAATTTATCTAATATTTTAATGAAGTCTGGCGGTCAAACCGTCAGACTTTTTAATTCTGAATGAAACATAATTCACAATCATGAAATATATTTTCAAATCACTTTTTATTTTACATTTTTTTCTCATCTCTTGTTCGTGTTCAGATAAAGGTACATCAACATCAGAAATTCCTACTCAACTTACTGATGATGAACTACTAGATTTGGCACAAAAAGATGCTTTCAAGTATTTTTGGGATTACGCTGAGTTTAATTCAAAGCTTGCTCGCGAAAGATACCATACTGATGAAACGTATGTTGATGCAAATCTTGTTACTACAGGTGGTTCAGGATTTGGTTTAATGACAATTCTTGTTGGTATTGAACGTGGCTTTGTGTCAAGAGGAGAAGCAGTTTCGAGACTAACTACTGCACTCACATTTCTTGAAAATGCGGATAGATTTCACGGAGCATGGCCACATTGGATGAATGGAACAAATGGTGATGTCGTTCCTTTTGGAACTATCGATAATGGAGGTGATATAGTTGAAACTTCATTTCTATGTCAGGGATTAATTTGTATTAGAGAATATTTCAAAAATGGAACTCCAGAGGAACAAGCACTCGCACAAAAGGCAGATAACTTGTGGAAAGGAGTTGAATGGAGTTGGTATACTAGAGGTGAAAACGCTATGTATTGGCATTGGTCTCCTAATTATGGATGGCAAATGAATTTTAAACTTGAAGGATATAATGAATGTTTGATTACCTATGTAATGGGCGCCTCTTCACCAACGCATCCAATTCCCTCAGCGGCCTATCATCAAGCTTGGGCAAGAAATGGTGCAATTGTAAATCCTGGATCTAGTTATAACATTCCTTTAATACTAAAATATAATGGTACGACTTCTGTTGGACCCATGTTTTGGGCACATTATTCTTATTTGGGACTTGATCCTAGAGGACTAACAGATCAATATGCTAATTATTGGGAACTTACTAAAAATCATGCTCAAATTATGTATACCTATTGTTCAACAAATCCAGTTGGATGGATTGGTTATAGTCAAGATTGTTGGGGATTAACGGCTAGTTATACTAGAAACCCAAATGGAACGGTTGGTTATACTGATCATCGACCTGGTAATGATAAAGGAATAATATCACCAACAGCGGCATTATCTTCTTTTCCATATACGCCTGAAGAATCAATGAGAGCTTTGCGATTTTTTTATGAAAATGCCGACTGGAAAGACAAATTAATTGGTGTCGCCGGACCATATGATGCTTTTTCGCCTCACTATGATTGGGTGACCAAAAGATATTTAGCCATAGATCAAGGCACGATTGTTCCAATGATTGAAAATTATAGAACTGGTTTTCTTTGGAACTTATTCATGCAAGCACCAGAAGTACAAACAGGATTGCAAAATTTAGGATTTTCATCCACTCAACACGGATTTTAAAATTAAAAATAGTTAGTTTCGTCATTTTTTCGATAAATCGCAATCAAACCCTAGAATAGATTATAATGAAATTTAAGTTTAGCCTTATACTATTAGTATTTGTTGGGATATTTTTATCCTATGGACAAAAAAGTAAAATAGCTACTATTGCTCCAAAAGAAATCTTTGTTTCCGAATTGATTTCAAAAATGACTTTAGAAGAAAAGTTAGGTCAGTTAAATTTGCCAACTTCTGGTGACATAACCACTGGTCAAGCTAATAGTTCAAACGTTGCCAAAAATATCGGGCAAGGCAAAGTGGGCGGTTTGTTCAATATCAAATCGGTTCAAAAAATTAAAGAAGTACAAAAAATTGCCGTAGAAAGAAGTCGTTTGAAAATTCCATTACTTTTTGGAATGGACGTCATTCACGGGTACGAAACAACCTTCCCAATTCCGCTTGCCTTATCGTGTACTTGGGATATGAATTTAATAAAAAGAAGCGCTCAAATTGCTGCCCAAGAAGCCAGTGCCGATGGAATCAACTGGACATTTTCACCGATGGTTGATATTTCCCGTGATCCTCGTTGGGGAAGAGTTTCTGAAGGTTCTGGTGAAGATCCTTATTTAGGAAGTCAAATTGCAAAAGCCATGGTAACAGGTTATCAAGGCGATGATTTATCAAAAAATAACACCATTTTATCGTGTGTCAAACATTTTGCTCTTTATGGTGCGCCCGAGGCAGGACGTGAATATAACACGGTTGATATGAGCCGAATTAGAATGTACAACGACTATTTTCCACCCTACAAAGCCGCAGTAGATGCAGGTGTTGGAACCGTGATGGCTTCCTTTAATGAAGTTGATGGCATTCCTGCCACTTGCAATAAATGGTTAATGACCGATGTACTCAGAAAACAATGGGGTTTCAAAGGTTTTGTTGTTACAGATTATACTGCAATTATGGAATTGACCGAACATGGAATGGGCGATATGCAAACAGGTTCTGCATTATCATTAAATGCTGGTACAGAAATGGATATGGTTAGCGAAGGATTTTTAAACACACTACAAAAATCATTACAAGAGGGAAAAGTTACGATAGATGAAATAGACAATGCTGTTAGACTGATTTTAAACGCTAAATATGATTTAGGATTATTCCATGATCCTTATAAATATTGTGATGAAAATAGAGCTAAAACAGAAATTTTTACCAATTCGAGTAGGAGTGAAGCTAGAAAAATTGCTACAGAATCATTAGTTTTATTAAAAAATGAAAACCAACTTTTACCGTTAAAAAAATCGGGTACAATTGCCATAATTGGTCCTTTGGCTGATGCCAAAGAAAATATGGCAGGAACTTGGAGTGTAGCCACAAAACAGGAAAACTCTATCTCGTTACTAGCCGGAATAAAAGCTATTGTTGGAACTTCTGCTAAAATTCTTTATGCTAAAGGAAGCAATTTAGATTATGATGCTGCACTTGAAGAAAAAGCCACCATGTTTGGCAAAACTTTGAACAGAGATAATCGAACCAATGAAGCAATACTAGCTGAAGCTTTGAAGATTGCCAATCAATCTGATGTAATTGTTGCAGCACTTGGAGAATCGGCTGAATTCAGTGGAGAATGCAGCAGCAGAACCAATATTGAAATTCCACAAGCCCAAAAAGATTTATTAGCGGCATTATTGAAAACAGGAAAACCTGTAGTGTTGGTTTTATTTAATGGAAGACCGCTAGTTTTAACCGATGAAAATGCTACCGTTCCAGCTATTTTAGATGTGTGGTTTGCTGGTAGTGAAGCAGGTTATGCTATTGCTGATGTGTTATTTGGAAATGAAAATCCATCAGGGAAATTAACCACAACATTTCCAAGAAGTGTTGGTCAAGTGCCTATCTATTATGCCTCAAAAAATACAGGAAGACCATTAGGCAACAAAGAAGGAAAATTTGAAAAGTTCAAAACCAATTATATCGATGAAATAAACGAGCCATTATTTCCTTTTGGTTATGGTTTGAGTTATACTACTTTCGAATATACTAATTTTAAAGTGTCCGCTTCAAAAATTAATTTTAATGAGTCTTTGATGGTTACAGTTGATGTAACTAACACAGGAATTTTTGACGGAAAAGAAGTGGTTCAATTGTATACTAGAGACTTGGTAGGTTCAGTAACAAGACCAATAAAAGAGCTCAAAGGCTTTCAAAAAATTGCTCTTAAAAAAGGAGAAAAACAAACCGTTACCTTTAAAATTTCGGCAGAGGATTTGAAATTTTACAATTCCGAATTGCAATTTGTTGCTGAGCCAGGAGAATTTGAAATTTTTATTGGGAAAGATTCTAATACAGCTATTAAAACTAAAATTGAGTTAGTTAAATAGATTTTTGGTTTAATTAGTTAAAAACCCTTTGGTAATTACTAGAGGGTTTTTAAAATTCAATGTTATTTTTATCTTAGCAAAAAAAATATATTATGAAAAATTGGATTACCATTGCCTTACTTCTTTTTACTTATACTTTTTCGGCACAAACAGCATTTTCTCCGTCAAAACAAATCACACTTACTTTTTTTTTAACCGCTAATGGAGAACCAGTTTATGAAGTTTTGTATAAAAACAAGTCAATAATTAAAACAAGTTCTTTGGGTATAAAACTAAAAGAAGGAAATGATTTAACTTCCGGTTTTAGCATCGATAGTATAGGAAATTGGACTGTTAATGAAGCGTGGAAACCTGTTTTGGGCGAACAATCAACTATTAAAAATCATTATAATGAAATGTCTGTTGCGCTTTCACAAAAAGCATCAGAAAGAAGGATGAATATCATTTTTAAGGTATTTGATGAAGGTGTAGCTTTTCGTTATGAGTTTCCAAAACAAAAGAATTTGAATTACTTCATCATAAAAGACGAAAAATCAGAATTCAACTTAACAGGAAATCACAAAACGTTTTGGATACCTGGAGATTATGACAGTCAAGAATATCCTTATATGGAAACTAAATTTTCTGAAATTAACACCGATAATCTCAACTTAAACAATGGTATTGGTTTAAAAACTATTTTCAGTAAATATGCTGTACAATCGCCTTTGATGATGAAATCGGAAGATGGAATTTATATTAATATTTTTGAAGCTGCAGTTGTCAATTATCCTGTCATGCAATTGGATGTAATTCCAAGTCAATACAAATTGACATCACATCTTGTTCCCAATGCTATTGGCGATAAAGCCTATTTGCAAACACCTTGCGTTTCGCCATGGAGAACGATTATGGTTAGCGATGATGCTCGAGATATTGTGAGTTCCAAAATGATTTTAAACCTTAACGAACCTTCCAAAATTGAAGATACTTCTTGGATAAAACCCATGAAATATGTGGGTGTTTGGTGGGAAATGCATGTCGGAAAAGCTACTTGGGATTATGCAGGTTCACAAAATGCACAAAACGTATTGACCAAAGATTTAATTCCTTCTGGAAAACATGGTGCCACTACTGCCAATACAAAACGCTACATTGATTTTGCTGCCAAGCACGGTTTTGATGGTGTTTTAGTCGAAGGTTGGAATGTAGGATGGGAAGATTGGTTTGGCAATTGGAAAGAAGACGTTTTCGATTTTACCACACCGTATCCGGATTTTAATTTGGATGAAATCAATGCCTATGCCAAGTCAAAAGGCGTGAAAATGATAATGCATCATGAAACTTCGGGTTCTGTAGCCAACTATGAAAGACACTTGGACAGAGCATTGGAATTGATGAAAAAATATGGTTATTCTGCTGCCAAATCAGGTTATGTAGGTAGAATTATTCCTCGTGGCGAATTTCATGACGGACAAACCATGGTCAACCATTTCAACTTTGTTGCTCGTCGATTTGCCGATTATAAAATGATGGTCAATTCACACGAAAGTTCTCGACCAACAGGTTACAGCAGAACGTATCCCAATTATATTGCTGCAGAAGCAGCAAGAGGTAACGAATTCAACGGTTGGAGTAACGGAAATCCGCCTATGCACGAGACCATTTTGCCATTTACCAGATTGCTTGGCGGACCAATGGATTATACTCCAGGGATTTTTGAAGTGAAAATGAGTTTGTATGACAAAGCTAAAAAAGAGCAAGTTCATACGACTTTAGCAAAGCAATTGGCTTTATATGTTACTATGTATTCGCCACTACAAATGGCTGCCGATTTACCTGAAAACTATGAAAAATATCTCGATGCTTTTCAGTTTATCAAAGACGTAGCAGTTGATTGGCAAGAAAGCAAATATCTCGAAGCTGAACCAGGCGATTATTTAACAGTAGCTCGAAAAGATAAAAAATCTGAAAACTGGTTTCTTGGTGCCATCACCGATGAAAATGCAAGAACTTCGGAAATAAAATTAGATTTCCTTTCACCCAATAAAAAATACAAAGCCACTATCTATCAAGATGGGAAAAGCGCTCATTGGGAAAAAAATCCAATCAATTATGAGATAAAAACAATGAATGTCACTTCTAAAAGCAAACTGAAATTAGTTTTGGCGGCTGGAGGAGGAACGGCTATAAGTTTTGTACCTATTAATTAAAACCTCTTACAGATGAAATATCGGATAGCATTGCTTTTACTGATGGTTATTTCAAATTATGGAATTGCCCAGCAAAGAACGTATTGCAATCCGATTAATATTGATTATGGGTATTGCCCGATTCCCAATTTTGTTACGCAAGGAAAACATCGCGCCACTGCTGATCCGGTAATTACTTTTTTCAAAGGAGAATATTATCTTTTTTCTACCAATCAATGGGGTTATTGGCACAGTAAAGATATGTCGAATTGGAAATTTATTTCCAAAAAATTCCTTCGTCTTGAGCATAAAGTCTATGACGAATTGTGCGCGCCGTCGTTGTCTTTTGTTAATGATACTTTGTTAGTGGTTGGTTCTACTCACGGCAAAGAATTTCCGCTTTGGATGAGTACCAATCCGTCGAAAGGCGAGTGGAAAGAACTCATCCACAAATCAGAAGCTGCCGCTTGGGATCCACAAATTTTTTGGGACAAGGAAAAAGACGAAGTCTATGAATATTATGGTTCGAGTAATTTATATCCATTGTATGGCATGAAACTCAATCGCAAAACTTTTCAACCCGAAGGAGATAGGATTCCAGTTTTGGCTTTGAATGACGATGAACATGGTTGGGAACGCTTTGGTGAACATAATGACAACACTTTTTTGCAACCGTTTACTGAAGGTGCCTTTATGACAAAACATAACGGTAAATACTATTTGCAATATGGTGCGCCAGGAACAGAATTCAGCGGTTATGCTGATGGAGTTTACGTCGGAAACAATCCGCTTGGACCTTTTGAATACCAATCTCACAATCCGTTTTCGTATAAACCTGGTGGATTTGCTCGCGGTGCCGGACATGGTGCCACTTTCACCGACAATAACAATCAATATTGGCATGTTTCCACCATTGGTGTTTGTGTAAAAAACAACTTCGAACGCCGATTAGGCATTTGGCCAGCTGGTTTTGACAAAGATGACATTTTATATTCTAATACGGCTTATGGTGACTATCCAACGTTCTTACCTTCGGAAAATAAAGGACATTTAAGTGAAAGCTTTGCCGGTTGGATGTTGCTGAATTACAACAAACCAGTTCAGGTTTCTTCAACGCTTGGTGGATTTCAACCTAATCTTGCTGTTGATGAAGACATCAAAACCTATTGGTCGGCAAAAACGGCTAATAAAGGCGAATATATACTTTCTGATTTGGGTGAAAAAAGTACTATCAACGCGATACAAATCAACTATGCCGATCAAGATGCTGACATTATGGGCAAACCGGATACAACTTCTGGACATAAATACATCATTTACACTTCAGACGATAACAAGAATTGGAAAGTAGCGATTGATAAAAGCAAAAGCACCAAAGACGTGCCGCATGAATATATCGAATTGCAAAAACCACTCGTTGCGCGTTATTTGAAACTAGAAAATATTGGAATGCCAACGGGTAAATTTGCTATTAGCGGTTTTCGTATTTTTGGAAAAGGTAACGGCGAAAAACCATCTGAAGTAAAAGGATTTGTTCCTTTACGTTCTGGACCAAGAGTGAAAGGCGAACGCAGGAATGTGTGGTTCAAATGGCAACAAGAACCTAATGCCGATGGTTATGTGATTTACTTTGGTAAATCGCCTGATAAATTATACGGTTCTATCATGGTTTATGGTAAAACCGAATATTATTTCAACGGATTAGACCGTTCGGATGCGTATTATTTTCAGATAGAAGCGTTTAATACTAACGGAATAGGACCAAAAAGCGAAATTAAGAAATCAGAATAAATTCGTTAATAACTAATCGGAATTTTCCAAAAGTAATTTGCAGATAACTGTATATTTATAAAATCAAGATAAACTTTTAATACAAACAAAAATAGTAACTAACCAAACCAAAACTAAAACAATGAATACAGAAAATTTAAAAACCAATTGGGCACAATTTATTCCATTAGTAACCGTATTTTTCTTCTGGGGATTTGTTGCAGCGAGTAACGATATTTTAATTCCCGTTTTCAAGAAAGCTTTTGATTTGTCTCAAGGCGAAAGTCAATTAGTATCCGTTGCTTTCTATGTAGCTTACACAGTTGGGTCTATTATTTATATGATAATTTCGTATTTAACAAAAGGTGATTTAATCAATAGAATTGGGTATAAAAATTCCTTAGCATTAGGTCTTGTAATTTCAGCTCTAGGAACTTTATTATTTTATCCGGCAGCTAATACTGGATCGTTTCCACTAATGCTTTCAGGCTTATTTATAGTTGCACTTGGCTTTTCATTGCAACAAACGGTTGCTAATCCTTTGGCAATTGCATTAGGACCAATAACAACTGGTTCACAACGATTGACTTTGGCAGGTGGAATTAATAATCTTGGGACAACTATTGGACCGTTAATTGTGAGCTTTGCTATTTTTGGCTCTGCTATTTCTGGCAATACCGAAATGAGTATTGAGAGTGTTAAAACACCTTATTTGGTTCTTGGTGCCGCTTTTTTATTGGTAGCTGTTCTGTTAAAATTCTCGTCATTACCAGACAAACCACAAGCGGTTGTTGAAGTAGAAGGCGAAACGAATACTACTAGAAGTTCTGCTTTAAAATATCCTCAATTGGTATTGGGAATGATTGCTATTTTTGTTTATGTAGGTGTTGAAGTGTCAACAGCCAGTAATTTACCAGCTTATATGGAGAAAAATTTAGGTTTCTTGACAAAAGATATTGCGCCTTACATCTCCTTATATTGGGCTAGTTTGATGATTGGTCGTTGGACAGGTGCCGTTGAAGCTTTTACAGATGATATGAATTTGCAAAAAATATTGCGTTTTATTGCTCCTTATTTAGCATTTGGAGTTTTCTTAGGTGTTAATAAATTTATGAATCACGATTTAACACCATTCTATGTTTATGGATTGATTATTTTAGTTTTAATAATAGCTGACATGGCAAGTAAAGGAAATCCAGCTAGAATGTTATTGATATTTTCCATTTTGGGAATTGTTGCATTATTAACAGGAATGGCTACCAATGGAATGGTAAGTGTTTATGCGTTTACAAGTGTTGGGTTATTCTGTAGTACGCTTTGGCCTTGTATTTTTACATTAGCCATAAGTGGATTGGGTAAACATACCAGTCAAGGTAGTAGTTTTTTAATCATGATGATTATGGGTGGTGGAATTGTAAGTTGGCTACAAGGTTACGTTGCCGATATGTCTAACATTCACGTAAGTTATATTGTTGGCGTTATTTGTTTTGCTTATTTGGCCTTTTATGCATGGAAGGTTACTGGAATTTTAAAAGCTCAAGGAATTAATTTTGACAAAAAAGTGAGCAACGGACATTAATACCGTTTTTATAAAATTAAAAATCCCGTATTGTTTTTCAACTTTACGGGATTTTTTTGCAAAACGTAACCAACAAATTTAACCAACCTTAACTATTTTTTTTCTTTATTATCTTCAAATTTTGCTCTACTACCATCTGGTTTATAGTAATAGTAATCATCATCTTGAAAGTTTGAAGCATAATTATTAACGTAATAATCATTGTAATAATTTTGATATGAATAGGCATAACCTTGATTTCTATATCCTTTTACGCTTCCTATAGTATCTATAATTTCACCACTTCGGTTATACACAATTTGCATTCCACCAATTTGGGTAAGTGCAAATCTGTTGTATCTCATGTAAACAGTTCCAATTCTGTTTACCCTATCACGGTTGTCATAGTTGATAAAAGTGTTACCAATTCTTCGTACTCTACCAAAACTATCATGTTCAATTAAAGTACCATAATTTATTGGTCTTCCAATGGCTACTGTTGTTCCTCTTTTTCCAGCAGTTTTATAGTAATAATCACCTTGACTATCTTGAGGTCGAGTGTTAAAATCAAATTCTCCATTTGGAAAAACAAAAAACTCAATGCCTCTTTCTACAAATGAGATTGGCTCATCGAAACAAAAATTTGTATTGTTTGAAGTAAATCGTGTTACTTCTTTAGCGTTTAAAATACCAGTTGTCATTAAAACGCTTGCTACTAAAAAGGTAATTTTTTTCATGATCTTTATATTTATGCGTTTTGCTTACTCTTTCGATTTTCGGCTTCTTCGAACAGTTATTTTTGCTGTTGTAAGGCATATTCCAATACGTGTGCCAAAACCAGAAAGTAATTTCTTAAGGTTTGATTAAGAAGTTTCAACTTCCAGATTTATAATCGTTTATAAAGATGTTTTGTTTAAATATTTTAAGATTTTGAATTATGTATATGCATTCTATTTTAGTACATTTGCTAATAATTTTTCAATTTAAATTAAATTATAGTATCAAAACACCAATGAAAAACCTACTATTTTCATTTTCATTCTTTTTATTAACATCTATTGGTTACAGTCAAACCTATATTCCTTATTACGGAAGTATTGTGGATCAAGTATCAGCTTCCAATGTTCTTATCAATCTTACTGAGTTTGAAAATTTAGGTATAAAAAGAAGAGGTACAGCTCCGTTACAAAACACACTCGATTGGTTAAAAGCAGAATATATTAGTTATGGTTACAGTAGTAATCAGTTGCAAGAGTATAGTTTTACAAATGGTTCTACTACGTGTAAAAATCTAGTAGTTACAAAAGTGGGAACACTTTATCCCAATACGTTCATCATTTTGTGTGGACATTATGATACCATAACTGGTAAAGGCACAAACGACAATGGAAGTGGAGTAGTGACTATTTTTGAGGTGGCTCGTTTATTAAAAGATATTCCCACAGAGTATTCTATAAAATTCATTAATTTCAGTGGAGAAGAAGATGGTTTGATAGGAAGTCAACACTTTGTTTCGACTGTCGTAAATGGTACTTCTCCTAAAATGGATATTCGCTTAGTTTTTAACATTGATGAAGTAGGAGGAAGAGCCGATATGACTAATGACACCATAACTTGTGAACGAGACACTGGCAGTCCAACTTCTAACAATGCTGCTTCAAACACAGTAACGAATGAGTTGATTAATTGCGTTGAACTGTATTCTACTTTAAACACTTTTTTGTCTTATGCTTATGCGTCTGATTATATGCCATTTGAAGACAACAACGAGATTATTACGGGTTTTTTTGAAAAGAACGAAACACCACATAGGCATACAGCTAGTGATTTATTAATTAATATGGATCCTACGTATGTTTATAATATTGCCAAAGCAGCAACTGGAGCGATGCTTCATTTTGCCAAAGCGTCTACAACACTTTCAAATGCTAATTTCAACGACAATCAAGTTAGTTTTTATCCGAGTCCAGCTAAAGATAGTTTGAATATTAATTTGGGGTCAGTTGATGCCACTGATTATACTTTTTCATTTATTGATATGCAAGGTAAAGTGGTTATGAAGAAACAAATTGTAAATGCCCAGCTAATTGAAACGGTTTCATTAGTTGGATTAGCTAAGGGAATGTATTTAGCTGTTTTTGAAACAGAAGCAATAAAAATAACAAAGAAAATTGTTGTTGAATAATATCTTTTATAACTTCTCTTTTAAATAATAACCCGTAATTGATTTTTTGTTTTTAATAATATCTTCTGGTGTACCTACGGCTAATAATTGACCACCATTTTCGCCACCTTCTGGTCCTAAATCAATAATCCAATCCGCACATTTTATCAAATCAAGATTGTGCTCAATGACAATGATTGAATGACCTTTTTCTATCAACGCATCAAACGAAGCTAAAAGTTTTTTTATGTCGTGAAAATGCAAACCGGTTGTTGGTTCGTCAAATACAAAAAGTGCTTTTTCTTTGGTCACTCCTTTTACCAAAAAAGAAGCCAGTTTAATGCGTTGTGCTTCACCACCAGAAAGAGTAGAAGAGGATTGTCCCAATTGTACATAGCCTAAGCCAACATCTTGAAGCGGTTGCAGTTTTTGTGTAATTTTTGTTTGTTTATGTTCTGAGAAGAAAGCAATAGCATCGTCAATTGTCATTGTTAGAATATCGTCTATGTTTTTACTTTCAAAAGCGACTTCTAAGACTTCTTTTTTGAAACGTTTTCCGCCACAAGTTTCACAAGGCAAAGAAACATCTGCCATGAAAACCATTTCTACATTGATGGAACCTTCACCTTTACAAGTTTCACAGCGTCCGCCATCTACATTAAACGAAAAATGTTTGGCTTGATAACCTCGAACTTTGGATAACTTTTCTTTGGCATACAAATCTCTAATGTCATCATAGGCTTTGATGTATGTTACTGGATTGGAACGAGAACTTCTGCCAATAGGATTTTGATCTACATATTCAATATGCTTTATGTGTGAAAAACTTCCCGAAATTTCGGAAAATTGCCCAGCTTTATCTCCAATGCCTTCTAGCTTTTTTTGCATGGCAGGAAACAATATTTTCTTCACCAAAGTACTTTTTCCGCTTCCTGAAACGCCAGTAATAACTGTTAAACTTTCTAAAGGAAAAGCAACATTTACATTTTGTAAATTGTTTTCGCGCGCGCCTTTTACTTCAATGAAATTCTTTGAAACTCTGCGTTTTTTTGGAACTGCAATTTCTAGTTTTCCGTTAAGGTATTTTGCGGTTAATGAATCAGCTTTTAAAATTTCTTCGAAAGTACCTTCGGCAACTAGTTCACCACCAAAAGTTCCTGCTTCTGGACCAATATCAATAATTCTATCGGCTGCTTTCATTATATCTTCATCATGTTCGACCACAATCACGGTATTGCCCAAATCACGAAGGTTTTTTAATACTTTAATTAATCTTTCTGTATCTTTTGGATGTAGACCAATACTTGGTTCGTCAAGAATATACATCGAGCCAACCAAACTGCTTCCGAGTGAAGTTGCTAGATTAATTCGTTGTGATTCTCCTCCCGATAAGGTAGCCGAATTTCTATTTAAAGTCAAATAATCCAAACCAACATCACTAAGGAAAGCCAATCGATTATTGATTTCAATTAAAAGTCTTTTGGCCACTTTTTGGTCGAATTCCAAGAGATTAAGTTCGCTAAAGAATGGAATTAATCTTTTGATAGATAGATCAACTAATTCAGAGATAGTTTTGCCACCAACAGTAATATAATTAGCTTCTTTACGTAATCGTTTTCCTTTACAAGTGTTGCATTTTGTTTTACCTCGATAGCGAGATAACATCACTCGATTTTGAATTTTATAATTTTTTTCTTCTAATTCTTTGAAGAAATCATCTAATCCAGTAAAGTATTTATTTCCTTTCCATATCAGTTCTTTTTGCTCTTCTGATAATTCAAAATAAGGTTTGTGTATAGGAAAATCAAACTTATAGGCATTGTTTACCAATTGGTCGCGATACCAGCCCATGCTTTCACCACGCCAAGGATAAATGGCATTTTCATATACAGAAAGTGTCGTATTAGGAATAACTAATTCATCATCTATACCAATTATGTTTCCATAACCTTCGCAAGTAGGACAAGCACCATAAGGATTATTAAAACTAAAAAGATGAATGTTAGGTTCTAAAAAAGTGATACCATCCAATTCGAAATTAGCACTAAACTCCAAACGTTTTTTGGTGTCAACTTCTTGTAAGTAGCAAATTCCTTTTCCTTCAAAAAATGCAGTTTGTACCGCATCGGCTAATCGATTATAAAAATCTTCTTCTTCTTTGATGACAATTCTGTCAATTATGAGTAGAACATCTTTATTATCTAATGCATGTTGGTCAATTTCATCCAATCGTACCATTTCGTTGTTGACTAAAATACGAGCAAATCCTTGTTGTAACAATACTTTTAGTTTGTCTTCTAATTGTCTACCTTCTTCAAGATGAATTGGTGATAAGAGTAACCATTTACTGTTTGAGGTAAAAGTTTTTATTACATTGATTACGTCAGAAACCGTATCTTTTTTTACTTCATTTCCAGAAATAGGGGAAAATGTTTTTCCTATTCGTGCGAAAAGCAATTTCAAATAATCATAGATTTCTGTTGAAGTTCCAACGGTTGAACGCGCATTAGTCGTGTTTACCTTTTGTTCAATAGCAATAGCAGGTGCAATACCTTTGATATATTCCACTTTTGGTTTGTCTAGTCGTCCCAAAAATTGTCGCGCATAACTTGATAAACTTTCTACATAACGACGTTGACCTTCGGCATACAAAGTATCGAAAGCTAAACTAGATTTCCCTGAACCAGATAGTCCAGTAATGACCACTAATTCATTGCGAGGAATGACAACGTCCAAATTCTTCAAGTTGTGAATCTGTGCGCCTTTGATTAAGATATTTTTCTTGGGTTCTAACGTAGCAATTTCTGAACTCTTCATAGCAAAAAAGTAAATGAGTGCAAATGTAATCATTTCTCAAAAGAGAAATAGTACTATCTAATTCTCATTTTTATAAACTATGAATATGATAATTTATTAATACTTAATTTATTTGTTTATTTTTTATAAAAAATGGTATTTTGGATTGACTTCGTTGAAGAAGATATAATATAAAACTTCTAATTTAATCGAATATTATTATTTTAACTATACATTACCACAACATTTACTTAATTACGCATTTGTATTTTGATCTCCAAATAATACGTTAAGCATTGATTTAATTAAGAATATCAATCGTTTGAGTAGTATTGTTTGATGTATAGTTTTTATATATCAATGTTGTTGAATGTGTTATTTAAATACTTTAAATTTGTATTTCAACTTAAATTTTATAATTATGAAAAAAATTACTTTCTTATTTTTCCTATTGGCTACTACAGTAGGATTTTCACAACAACAACAATATAACTTAGGTTTTGAAACTGGTTCTCCCTCTGGTGTTTTGACGAATTGGACAACTTTTGAAAATCCTAATCCTGGTGCTGAGATTGTTACAAATCCAGATCCAGATGGTGTTAATACTTCTGCTACAACAAAGGTTTTAAAAATTAATGCTACACAAGGTTCAGCTTGTTATGCTGGTATTATTAATTTTCATGGTACTTTAGGAACTTGGCAATTAGATTCTGCTGTACCTAGCAATCAGACTTTAAGCATGAAAGTAAATAAAAGTATTGCTGGGAAAGTTGGAATTAAATTTGTTAATGCAACAAACGGAACTGTATTTGAAATTACAGACAATCAAGGATTGGTTACAACTACAAACCAATGGGTAACATTAACTTGGAACATATCTGGATTTAATGTTGGTGAAAATGTTAACATTGACCAAGTGGTTGTTTTTGTTGACTTCACGTGTGGTGGTCCTGACAGAACATCTGATGTTCAATTGTTAGTTGATGATATTACTTGGGGAGCAAACAGGTTAACAGATCCAGTTTCTTGTTCTGATGGTATTCAGAATGGAAGTGAAACAGGTGTTGACTGTGGTGGTACTTTGTGCGCACCTTGTCCTGGACAAGAACCTTTAGTTGCTGCACCAAATCCTCCTGCAAGAAATCCAAGTGATGTTGTTTCTATCTACAGCAATGCTTATTCAAATGTAACTTTGAGTGAATTACCAACAGGTTGGTCTCAATTAGGGACATTTACCCCAATTCAAATTACTGGTAACGATACATGGAAAATTCTAGGTTGTGAATTTATTGGAATGGTAACAAATTATGCTACAGGTGTTGATTTATCGACTATGGAAAATTTTCACATCGATTATTGGACCCCAAGTACTAATCCAATTTCTGTAAAAATAGTTAATACTGTTGATGGTGGCGAGGCTTTAGCCCCTCTAGGTCCAGTTGTTACTGGTTCATGGCAGACAATTGATTTGCCTATGTCAACTTTTACGGGTAATATCACAAATAAAACAAAAATCACTCAGCTTCTTATAGATCCATCTGCTCCATCCACTTTATTTATTGATAATTTTTATTTTTACAAAGGTTTACCATTGAGTACAAATAATTTTCAAGCTTCAAATGTAAAGTTATATCCAAATCCTGCAACAAACGTTTTAAATATTGTATCAGCTCAGACAATTGAAAAAGTTACTATTTATAACCTGTTAGGTCAATCCGTAATTTCTCAAACTCCAAATACTGAGTTAGTGACTTTAGATGTTGAAAGTCTTCAAGTAGGTGTTTATGTTGTAAAAACTTCTATTAATGGAAATGTTTCGTCAACAAAATTTATAAAAGAATAAATTTAAGTTAATTAGTTTTGAAAAGCACGGGATTTATTCCGTGCTTTTCTTTTTTATAAATCAGTTATATATTCTGAAGTAGATAAATAAATCAATTTGTCATTAAAATTTAATTTATTATCCATTTATATGATAATTTTTTAAATGTTTCATTATATATAATACCACAACATTAGAACTAAAATTTTTCATAGAATGATATTATACACCCATATTTCAAACGTTTGAGTTTAATTACTACTTGTATAGTTTTTATATACTACTCTAATTTTATAATACAATGTTTATTGTCTAGTTTTGTGTTCAACTTAAATCAATTTATTATGAAAAAAATTATTTTATTTGTATTCCTTATGATTTTCTCATTAGGATATTCACAAGACCTTTTGTTAGGATTTGAACCTGGAGAAAGTGGCTCAGTGGGTGCGGCATTTGGTGATTTCCCAGCTCCTGTAGTTGAAACAGGTACTGGCACTAACACAACTCAGGTTCTTAAATTAGTTGGAAACACAGCAGGTCAACCATGGCAGGGTGTTAATTTAACTTTAACCTCTTTAGTTAATTTGACAACTACCAAAACAATGACTATGGATGTATATTCGGACACTGCTATTACATTTTTAGTTAAAGTAACAGGAGGTGTTGGTGGACCAGCTATAACTGCAGCTTCTGCTTCGCATCCTGGTGGAAGCACATGGCAAACAATTTCATTTACATTTAATACTGAATTAGACGGCCAACCAACACCAGCAAATGGCATATATTCAGGTTTTGTTATACATGCCTATTGGGCTCCAGGTGCAGTAGGATTTTTTAATCCAACCGTTCCTACACCTGCAAGAACTTTTTATGTAGACAATATCAAAGGACCGCTTGGAACACCTCCTGTAATTCCAGCTCCAACAACTGCTGCTCCAACACCACCAAATAGACCTGCCGCTGACGTAAAAGCTGTATTTACTGATGCTCCCTATCCTAATGTTGGTGTATTAGGTTATTCAGGTGGTGACGATAATACTTATAATACTTCATGGTGTGGAGCCTCAACTAGTTTGGTAGTAATTGATGGTAATAACACAAATAAAATTACAGGTTTAGGATGTGAAGGAATATCCTTTTTAGCAGGAAGATTTGACGCAAATGAATTTACACGTTTCCATATGGATATTTGGACACCTGAACCCACAACTATAGGTAAAGTTTTTAGTTTTAAATTTTCTAATTGGAATGGAACAACTGGAGAGACTAATGCCTTTGAATACACTGGGAATAGTTCCAACTTTTTAACACCAGGATCTGAAGGTACTTGGATTTCAATAGACATACCAATGACTAGTCTTAACTGTATAAATACACCTCCAGGTAATTCTTGCCCGAGTAAAAATGATTTTGTGCAATTTGTTATAACTTCTAATTTAGGAACAGTTTATTATGACAATATTTATTTACACAAAAACACTACTCTAGGAACAGCAGATTTTGATACTTCAAATGTGAAATTGTATCCAAATCCTGCAACTAACGTTTTAAATATAGAATCAGCTCAGACAATTGAAAAAGTTACTATATACAATCTGTTAGGTCAATCCGTAATTTCTCAAACTCCAAATACAGAGTTAGTTACCTTAGATGTTGAAAGTCTTCAAGTGGGTGTTTACATTGTTAAAACATCTATCAATGGAAATGTTTCTTCAACAAGATTTATAAAAGAATAAGTTTAAGTTAATTAGTTTTGAAAAGCACGGAATTTATTCCGTGCTTTTCTTTTTTATAAATCAATTAAATAAATTACTTTTAGATTTTAATACTATTTTTAGAATTTGTAATATTGTGTAACTATGGATGACAAGATTTTATTTAACAAAAGATTTTTAAGTATGATACTACTGGTGTTTTTTACTGGTATTATTTGTGCTCAGGATTTACCACCAATTGTTAAATATAGTTCCACCACCTATAGCGCTGGAAATCAAAACTGGATGGTTTCACAGGATAAAAATCATTTTGTATATTTTGCCAATAATGAAGGATTGTTAGAATTTAATGGTTCTAATTGGACGCTATATAAATCACCAAACGAAACAATAGTTCGTTCTGTTAAAGTTATTGGAGATAAAGTATTTACAGGATGTTACATGGAATTTGGCTATTGGATTAGAGAAAAAAATGGAAGGCTAAAATATTCTTCTTTAAGTCAGAAGATTAAATCTAAAATCAATGTAGATGAACAGTTTTGGAATATTTTGAATTATGATCAATGGGTTATTTTTCAATCCCTTGACAAGATTTATATTTATGATACTAAAACTAAAACGTTCAAAATCGTTACACCAAAAAATAATATTTTAAAATCTTTTAAAACCTCAAGTTCTATTTATTATCAAACTGTAAATTATGATTTATTTGAAATAGAAAATGGGTCAAGTAGGTTGGTTTTAAACAATGCAATACTTAAAAATAATAAAATTGTAAATATTTTTGATGTTACTGATGGTTTGCTTATTCATACTCAATTTGATGGTTTTTATAAATTCACAAATGGGAGTTTAGTGAAATTTAATACTGAAGCCGACTCAGATATTTCATCAAGCAGTATTTACAGTAGTCAAATGATTGAAAATGGGAACTTTGCTATTGGAACGATTTCTAATGGTGTTTTTATTTTAACAAAAGAGGGGAAAGTAAAATATCATATTACTCAAAGAAAAGGATTGAGTAATAATACCGTCTTATCCATTTTTGAGGATATTGATCACAACATATGGCTTGGATTAGATAACGGAATTAATTGTATCAATTTACAATCTCCGATTCGAAGTTTTTTTGATGATACGGGTACTTTAGGAACCGTTTATGCTTCTGTACTTCATAAAGGAAAATTGTATATCGGAACTAATCAAGGGTTGTTTTATAAAGATTTTTTGAATGACAATCAATTCAAATTTATCAAAGGAACGAAAGGTCAAGTTTGGTCTCTGTTTGTTCATGATGGAAATTTGTTTTGTGGTCATGACTCTGGTACATTTATTATAGAAAATGAGTCTTCAAAGCAAATTTTTTCTCAATCGGGAACTTGGAAACTCGAAGTTGTACCCAATAGAAAAAACTTATTACTTCAAGGTAATTATTACGGAATATCTGTTTTAGAGAAAGTTAATAATCAATGGATATTTAGAAATAAAATTTCTGGGTTTAATTATTCCTCTAAACATTTCGAAATCACCAATTCAAATGAAATATATGTAAGTCATGAATATAAAGGAATCTTTCGTTTTCAATTAGATTCTGATTTTAGAAAAGGTTCAAAACTTTATACTTATACCAAACCTGAGAAAGGGAAAAATTCCGGTCTTTCTAAATTTAATAATGCAATATATTATGCTTACAAGGAAGGAATTTTTAAGCTAAATCAAAAGACAAAAGAGTTTGAAATTGATAAAACATTAAGCTCAGTTTTTGAAAATAATGAATATACTTCTGGAAAATTAATAATTGATAATTCAAATAGATTATGGTTATTTTCTAAAAATTATATAAACTATTTCACAGTAAATAAATTAAATTCTGAATTAAAGAAAAATGTGATTTCTATACCTTCTTCAATTACAAATTCTATGTTGGGATATGAAAATATCACACAGTTGAATAATTCAAATTATTTAATCGGAACTACTGATGGATATTATACCTTTAAAATTGATGAATTAAATTTTAAAAACAATAATTTAGTTCTCTCTAACATTAGTATCAATAAGCTCAACGGCAAGTTAATTAGCTTTCCAATAACAGAGAATGGGAAGTTTTCCCACGATGAAAATAACATTACTTTTAGTTATACTGTTCCTGGATACAACAAATATATTATTACTGAATATCAATACTTATTAGAAGGATTTCAAGATGAGTGGAGTGATTGGAGCTCTAAGTCAACTGTTAACTTTAAGAATTTATCACCAGGAGACTATACTTTCAAAGTAAGATCAAAGTTTATCAATTCACAACCAGAAAATAGTGTAGTATATACTTTTACAATATCAAAACCTTGGTATAGTACAAATTTTGCTCTAATTATTTATTTTCTCTTAATGTGTGTTTTTGCCTATTACATTAACAAAGCTTATGGAAATTATTATTCCAAACAAAAGCAGAAATTGATAGAAGAAAATAATTTACTGCTTGAAATTAAAGAGTTGGAAAATGAGCAGCAATTAATGAAATTAAGAAATGAGCAACTTTCATTGGATGTAAATGAAAAGAACAGAGAGTTAGCTCTATCAACTATGAACTTAATTAAAAAGGATGAGTTATTATCACTAATTAGAGAAGATTTGAAGAAATCATCAGACGAGTCTAGTTCTAGAAGTATTAAATCAATTATAGCTACAACTATAAATAAAAACGTATCGGTTGACAATGCTTGGAATGTTTTTAAAGAAGCATTTGACTCCGCTGACAAAGATTTTTTAAAGAAAGTAAAACAAGCTCATCCTACATTAACTCCTAATGATTTAAGACTTTGTGCGTATCTTAGATTGAATTTATCGTCAAAAGAAATTGCTCCTTTGTTAAATATTTCTGTTCGTAGTGTAGAAATTAAACGATATCGTTTGCGCAAAAAAATGGATTTACCGCACGAAACTGGACTAGTTGAATATATTCTTTCGATATAAAAAAAGTATTATTTAAGTAATTTACCTATACATAAACTATACAAACTGCTTTATCTGTATTTGACGTTATTACTTATTTTGCTTTTTTTTCACTCTATTTATCTGCTTTAAGCCATTTTTTTTATTTTAAAGTAATCTTGTATAGTTTCTTTAATGTATATTTTGGGAGTGAAATTATAAAAAATGTAAATTTACAATATCACAATTTGTGTCTTTAATTTTTATAGAAAAACTAAAAAACGCAATGGATAATTAAGTTAATCGCAATAAATTTATCTAAATTGTATTGCTTTCAAATTAAATATAGAAATACACTAACAAACCAAACAATTAATATTATGAGAAATTTTATTTTACTATTTACTGTTCTGTTTTTTTCAACTTCAATTTTTTCACAAGCCAATAAAATTACTATTGACAATTCAAGTGATGGAATTAAATTTCAAGTTGATGGAAAAGATTTTATTGTAAATGGGATGAACTGGGATTATGTTCCTATTGGTACAAATTATAGCTACAGTTTATGGAAACAACCTGAAAGTGTTATTCAAAAAGCTTTGGATGATGAAATGGGTTTGTTAAAAAATATGGGTGTAAATACCATTAGAGTTTACACGGGAATGCCAAAAAAATGGATAGAATATATTTACACTAATTATGGTATTTATACAATGCTTAATCATTCATTTGGTCGTTATGGTTTAACCATAGATGGTACTTGGACTGTAAATACTGAATACTCTGACCCTAAAACAAGAGAGTTACTTCTTAAAGAGGTAAAAGAAATGACTTCAGAATATAAAGATACCAAAGGATTACTATTATTTTTATTGGGAAATGAAAATAATTATGGTTTGTTTTGGGATGGAGCAGAAACAGAGGATATTCCTATAGAAGACAGAAAATCTACTATCCGAGCTGAGTCTATGTACAAGTTATTCAATGAAGCGGTTGTTTCAATGAAAACTATTGATAACTCTCATCCAATTGCAATATGTAATGGTGACTTACTTTTCCTCGATATAATATCAAAAGAATGTAAAAATGTTGATATTTTGGGTATTAATGTATACCGTGGTATTTCATTTGGAGATTTATATCAAAGAGTGAAAAAAGAATATGGTAAACCTGTTTTATTAACCGAATTTGGTACTGATGCATTTAATGCTGTTACTAATGAGGAAGATCAAAACGCACAAGCCAAAATTTTGAAAGGGAATTGGAAAGAAATCTATGAAAATGCTGCAGGTTTAGGGAAAAGTGGCAATAGTTTGGGAGGATTTACTTTTCAATTTAGTGATGGTTGGTGGAAATTTGGACAAACAAAAAACTTAGACATTCACGATACAAACGCTTCTTGGTCAAATGGAGGTTATAGTTTTGATTATGTTGAAGGTAATAACAACATGAATGAAGAATGGTTTGGAATTTGCGCCAAAGGACCAACTAGCGTTAATGGAACCTACCAGTTATATCCACGATCAGCTTATTATGTTTTAAAAGATGTTCATGAATTAAGTCCATTTACAAATGGAAAATCATTGAGTGACATTCAAAATCACTTTGATAAAATTCAGATTTTAGATGCATCACTCAGAGCTAGAGGTGACAAAGCCGCTTTAGATAGCCAAAAAAACAGTAAAATTAGGTTTTCAAGATTAACTGCAGAATTCACAACTTTTAACACAGGTGGTGATTTAATAACAACTCCTGATGAACCAGATCCAAATGGTACTACATATCCTAATCAATTAGGTTTTGATAGTATGCAATCATTTTACGTTGGAGTGGAAGGAAGTCCTACTTCAAATATGACAGCAAATGTGGAGTTTAATATTTTAGGAAATGTAGCATTGAATCCAATTGATGAAATATTCTATGAAAATAGAGGTCGTCCAGTTGTTGTTGAAAGTCCTGATGGAAATGTAACATTAGAAGATAACAATCGTGTAGAAGTTTATAGAGCTAGTTTTAGATGGGATGAAAAATTATTTAAATTAGATGGTTTCTACAGAACTGGGCATTACCACTGGGGATACGAGGGAGATTTCTTTGGTTTATATCCTGAAGCAAATTACGGACCAAATCTTGACATATATAGAGGTAGAGCTCCATTAGGACTAGAAATTGAAGGGAAAAAGTTATTCAAAGGATTTAAGTTGGCCATGGGACCAGAATTATGGTGGGGTGCGAATCCAGCTATTTTATTAAAATATTCTAATACTTTTGGTAAAATTAATCTAACGAGTATTTTTCATGAAGATTTAACTCAACGAACTAATACGCAAACTTCTTATGCTATTCCACAACCAAAAACAAGACGTTTCACATTACATTTAAATAGAAAATTTGATAAAATTAGTATTGATTTAGGTGGTATTTGGGCAGGACAACCTTTAGAAGGTAGAGAATACCAAGTTGTTAGAGGTGAAGAAGGAAATGAACAAGTTTATACCAACAAAATAGAATCTAAAGACAATTTAGGTGGTAAAATGAAGATTACTTACACCGGAGGAACTATTAACTGGTATGCTCAAGCTGCTGCTCAAGGATTAGTTGCTGGTGGTGGTGCAGATTTAACACAAACTTTTACTGGTTGGAGACTGAAAGATAGCGGCAGTGGAAATCAATATAATTTCCTAACAGGTATGACCTACAATGTTGGTAAATTACAAATCGCGCCTAATTTTTTATGGCAAAAACCATTAGAAGGACCAATTTCAAGTACTGTACCAGCACCAGGACGACCAAGAAATATTCTAGAAGACCCTTTTATTGTGAGAGCCAATAGAGAACAAGTTGCAGGTGAACTATTATTTACTTTTGACCCAACTCCAGGAACATGGATGTATGATTGGGATAACGATCGTTCTGAAGATTCAAAATTTGCAGTGAGCGCTGGTTTCGTTTACCGTCATTTGCCTACTACTCAAGATGCCGCAATCGGGTTTTTAGCTAACAGAACAGCTTTTGCTTTTGAAGGAGCACCGCCTGCTAAAGATTTATGGGAAACAAATGTTAGACTTGTTTCAAAGTTTAATTCTGATTTTGGTATCATAACAAATATATATGGTGGACCTGCACAATCTAACGGTAGCGACGCTAGAACTATTGATCGTTTCGGTTTAGACGTAAAAATGATTTACAACAGACTTAAGTTAACTTCATTTGTAAAAGTAAATGATTGGGGACCTTTTGATTACCACAGAGATTTCAATTTAACTTACCCTTTACAATTAATGGCAGATTTATCTTTTGGAATTGGTAAACCGGACTGGTTTATACTTCCAGGAACAAGAATTGGTCTTAGAGGAACTTGGCGTTCTTTAGATCAATATTCTCCAAGATACAATCCAACTCAAGTATTGGACGCAACAGGAAACTTAGTTCCAGATCCTACGGCTATTGGTTATTCTAATGGTGTAGAGTGGGAAATCAGAACTTATGTTACAATTAATATTGGAAATTAAAAAAAAAAAGATAATACTATGAAAACAAATTTTATTAACGCTCGTTGGATGACTCTTTTATCAACTTTGGTAATTGCAGTTGTATTTTTTGGATGTGAAAACGATTCAAATGACTTTAAAGAAGCAAGCTATTCTAAAAATCCTGATGTGTTTATTGACACTTTCAGTGCAGGACTAAATTATGCTGCTTTTAGTAACACAGTGCTTACAGCCTTTCAGGTTGATTCTGATGTTACTTATAATAATTCTAGCGCTTCTATGCGTTTTGATGTACCTAATGAAAATGACCCAGAAGGAGCTTATGCTGGCGGTGCTTTTTTTACAACGGTAGGAAGAGACTTGTCAGAATATGACGCTTTAACTTTTTGGGCAAAAAGTTCTGTAGCTGCAACCTTGGATGTAGTTGGTTTTGGAATTGATTTAGGAGAAAATAAATACCCTGCTTCTATTAATGGAACACGATTGAGTACGACATGGAAAAAATATATTATTCCTATCCCTGATGCTTCAAAATTGAAAAACCAAAAAGGATTATTTTATTTTTCTGAAGGTCCAGAAAATGGTAATGGATATACATTTTGGATTGATGAAGTAAAATTTGAAAAATTAGGAACTATTTCTCATGGAGTTGCCTCTATTATGAATGGTGCAAATGTATCAGAAACAACTTTTACTGGAGTTAATTCTCAAATTGATGGTGTTGTATCAACATTTAATTTACCAACTGGAGTTAATCAAGTAGTTACTATGAGTCCTTCATACTTACAGTTTTCTTCTTCAAACCCAAGTGTAGCTAGTGTTGATGCTACTGGTTCTATAACATCTTTAAGTACTGGAACTGCTGTTATCACTGCAAATTTTGGTGATGAACTTGCTACAGGTAGTTTAACTATTAATTGTGTTGGTACATTTAGTCATGCACCAACACCTACAAGAAATGCTGCAAACGTAATTTCTATTTTTTCAGATACCTACACCAATGTTCCCGTGAACTATTATAATGGGTATTGGCAACCATGGCAAACTACTGTTTCAAATGACTTTTCAGTGCAAGGAGATAATATCTTAAATTATACTATTTTTAATTTTGTTGGGATTGAATTTAGTAGTCCAACTATAAATGCCACTGCTATGACTCACGTTCATTTAGATGCCTTTATTCCAGGGCCAATTGCTCCAGGAAGACAGCTTAGAGTTATTGTTGTAGATTTCGGTGCTGGTGGTGTATATGGTGGAGGTGATGATACGAGACATTCTACCACTTTTACTGCTCCAACTTTAGTTTCACAAAATTGGATTTCCATAGACATTCCTTTCTCTGCAATGCCTGGTTTGCTAAGTAGATCACATCTTGCTCAACTTATTTTAGAAGGTGGTGATGGTTCAGTGCTTTATGTTGACAACATCTATTTTTATAACTAATAAGTTTTCATAATAACTTTAATTTAATCATGATGAATAAAAAAATAAAATCAGTTAAAAGCACTTTCATTTTAGCTAGCGTCTCTTTATTTCTTGCAGGATGTTCTGTAGATGATAAACAAACTGTTATCACCAAAACACAATTGGTTTTACAAGATGAGTTTGATGTAAATGGAGCGCCAAATTCAAGTTTTTGGAGTTACAATATAGGAACAGGAACAAATGGTTGGGGAAACAATGAATTGCAATATTACACCGATAGACCGCAAAACATAGTTGTTGAAAATGGTAATCTAAAAATAACTGCTATTGAAGAGTTGTATTTAGGTTCTTCCTATACTTCTGCGAGAATCTATTCAAAAGGAAAGATTGAACAAAAATATGGTCGAATTGAAGCACGTATTAAACTGCCTTGGGGAAAAGGTATTTGGCCTGCCTTTTGGATGTTAGGTGCAAATTCTGATACTGTTGCTTGGCCTCAATGTGGAGAGATAGATATCTTGGAATACATAGGAAATCAACCAACAGAAATATTTGGTTCTGTTCATGGTCCAGGTTATTCTGGAGGTAGTGCAATTACTAAAACTTTTTCATTGTTAAACGACAGATTTGATAATGATTTTCACATTTTCGGAATAGAATGGGGAGAAAATTATATCAATTATTATGTTGATGATGTATTGTACAATCAAATTACTCCAGCTGATGTTCCGGG
Source organism: Flavobacterium sp. RSB2_4_14 (assembly GCF_051547085.1). Taxonomy (NCBI): domain Bacteria; kingdom Pseudomonadati; phylum Bacteroidota; class Flavobacteriia; order Flavobacteriales; family Flavobacteriaceae; genus Flavobacterium; species Flavobacterium sp. RSB2_4_14. The sequence goes on along the minus strand of NZ_JBPTTL010000002.1, from coordinate 231,524 downwards.
TGAATGGGTTTTCAATCAACCTTTTTACATCATCCTTAACGTGGCAGTAGGTGGAAATTTACCAGGTTCACCAAACAGCGAAACTGATTTTCCTCAAACTATGTTAGTTGACTATATTAGAATTTACGAATAGAATAATTTCTCAAACAATTCTTAAAAATAAATTGAATTTAGAAAGATTATGAGCCAAAGCCAAACAATTATGGATAAACATGATTCTAAAATTGTAGATAAAACTGTTTCTTTAGAAATCGTCGTTATTGATAATGAAAATTATTATAAAATTGCCAATAATGATAGCATGAGACCATTTTTCATGAGTATTGTTAGTGATTCAAATCATTGGCTTTTTATCTCAAGTAATGGAGGATTAACGGCTGGAAGAAAAAATGCAGATTTTGCTCTTTTTCCTTATTATACAGATGATAAAATAACAGAATTCGCCGACATAACGGGTAGTAAATCAATTTTTCAAATTCATTCAGATGATGAGACATTTATTTGGGAACCATTTTCTGAGCGTTTTAATGACAAATATTCTATTAGCAGAAATTTGTATAAAAATAGCTATGGGAATAAAATTATTTTTGAAGAAGTTCATCATGATTTTCAACTTACCTATCGTTATCAATGGAGCAATAGCAATGCATACGGTTTTATTAAAAAATCGGATTTAATCAATAATTCAGATAAAAAATATGCAATTACTCTTTTGGACGGAATTCAAAATGTTTTACCACAAGGAGTTAGTAGTGATTTACAAGCAACCACGAGTAATTTAGTAGATGCCTACAAAAGAAATGAGCTTCATTCTGAGAGTGGACTTGGAATTTTTGCTCTAAGTGCCATAATAGTTGATAAAGCCGAACCAAGTGAAGCGTTAAAAGCTAATATAGTTTGGTCATTAGGATTAAATAAACCAATATATTTACTTTCCTCATTGCAACTTTCTGCCTTTAGAAAAAAACAAAAAATTCAAACAGAAACAGACATCAAAGGCGAAAAAGGCGCATATTTTGTTTCAACGGATATTGAATTAGATAAGAAGGAAGTAAAAAGTTGGAAGATTATAGCCAATGTTAACCAAAATCAATCACAAGTTATTCAACTTGCGGATTCTATTTGTAATGATAAAACATTAAATGATCAACTGACTAATGATATTGAGTTAGGTACCAAAAATTTGGTAGCTCTTAACGCTACTGCCGATGGTTTACAATTCACTGCTGATAAGCGAAAAGATACCCGACATTTTTCAAACGTGTTGTTTAATATTATGCGTGGCGGAATTTTTGACAACAATTATCAAATTGAGAAAGGTGATTTTGTTAACTATATAGCCAAAGCAAATAAGGATGTTTCAGAAAAAAACACTGTTTTTTTAAATAACTTGCCTTTAACTTTCGAGTACGCTCATCTTCAACAATTGATTTCAAAAATTGACGATGCTGATTTAATTCGACTTTGCACGGAGTATCTTCCGTTAAAATTTAGTAGACGTCATGGCGATCCTAGTCGACCTTGGAATAAGTTTTCTATCAATACTAGAAGCGAAATTGATGGCTCAAAAATATTAGATTATGAAGGAAACTGGCGTGATATTTTTCAGAATTGGGAATCTTTAGCCAATGCATTTCCTGAATTTATAGATGGAATGATTCACAAGTTTTTGAATGCTTCTACTTTTGATGGCTATAATCCGTATCGTGTAACAAAAGAAGGCTTTGATTGGGAAACTATTGAACCAGATAATCCTTGGTCTTACATTGGGTATTGGGGCGATCATCAGATTATTTATCTATTAAAATTTTTGGAATTTATTGAGAAATACCAACCCGGTAAATTGAATTCATATTTTTATAATGAGTGTTTTGTTTACGCTGCTGTGCCTTATACAATTAAATCGTATCAAGATATTCTACAGAAACCCAAAGACACCATTGAATTTAATCACGAATGGGATTCAAAAATCAATAAGCGCAGAAATAGTATAGGTGCTGATGGTGCTTTGTTACGAGATAATAATGACGAAATTTATCATGTTAACTTAATAGAAAAAATATTGGCTACCGTTTTGGCCAAAATGTCAAATTTTATTCCAGAAGCTGGAATTTGGATGAATACACAACGTCCAGAATGGAATGATGCTAATAATGCTTTGGTGGGTAATGGCGTTTCAATGGTTACGTTATATTATTTAAGAAGATTTTTGAAATTTTTCCAACAACTATTAGAAAATTCAGACCAAGAAACTATCAAGATTTCAAACGAAATGGTAGAATTTTATCATGCCATTAGAGAAAGTCTTATTGCTTTTCAACCACTTTTATCAGGTTCTATTACTAATCAAGACCGAAAAAAAATACTTGATTCTTTAGGTCAAGCCGCATCAGAATATCGTTTTCAAGTTTACAACAGTGGATTTTGGGGTAAGAAAAGAACCCATTCAATGGCTGGATTGAAAACGTTCACACAAGTGAGTATTGATTTTATTGAGCACGCTATTAAAGCTAACCAAAGAGAAGATAAATTATTTCATGCCTACAATTTAATGTCGGTTGAAAATGATGGTGTTTCTATTTCCTACTTACCAGAAATGTTAGAAGGACAAGTAGCCGTTTTAAGTTCAGGATTTTTGAATGGTCAAGAGTCATTAGAAATTTTAGATGCCTTGCGTCATAGCGCCTTGTATAGAAAGGATCAAGACAGTTATATTTTGTATCCAAACAAGGAATTACCGAAGTTTTTAGAAAAAAATACAATTCCTCAAGAAAAAATTGAAAAATCAGCTTTACTCTCAAAGTTGCTTCAAAATAATAATTACCAAGTAATCAATAAAGACATAAAAGGAGGATATCATTTTAATGGTAATTTTCATAATGCCAATGACTTAAAAGCGGCACTTTTACTATTAGAAAACAATCAAGAATACAGAGAATTGGTTTCAATAGAATCGGAAAGTGTTTTACAAATTTTTGAAGATGTCTTCAATCACAAAGCTTTCACAGGTCGATCTGGAACTTTTTATGGTTATGAAGGTCTAGGTTCTATTTATTGGCACATGGTTTCCAAATTATATCTTGCAGTTTTAGAGGTGACAAACCAAGCCATTAACAATAACGAAGATCAAAGTCTAATTAATTCTCTTATTACTCATTTTGAACAAATTGGCGCAGGTATTGGTGTTCATAAATCTCCAGAGGTTTATGGTGCTTTCCCTACTGATCCTTATTCGCATACACCATTCAATAAAGGAGCACAACAACCTGGAATGACTGGTCAGGTAAAAGAAGATATTCTGACTCGTATTGGTGAATTGGGCTTAAAGATGAAAGATGGAAAATTATTTTTTCAACCTAATTTACTTCACAGAAATGAGTTTTTGCAAAGTGAAACTGAAGCTACATTCGTGCTTGTTAATGGAAATACAAAAACCTTAACATTAGAGAGTGATAGCTTAGCATTTACCGTTTGCCAAGTTCCAATAATTTACAGAATTTCAACATCCAATAAGATAGAATTATTTTATGAAAATGGAACAAATGAAGTTCTCAATACGCTTGAGTTAAATCAACAAATAAGCAACAAAATATTTAATAGAACAGGAGAAATTTCACTAGTAGTGGTTTACTTAAGTAAAGATTTCTTAAGATAATGAATAAGATTTTTTACATAGTATTACTCTTATTTTTATCTTGTAACAAACATAATACCCGAAATTTAGTTTCAAAAGAAATGACCGCAGAAAAATTATTAGGAAATACAAAGTATCAGGCGATGTCTTATGGAGGATACAGAGCCAATTCTAGAAGAGTACAACCCACCATTGCGCAGCTGAAAGAGGATATGAAAATCCTTTCTGCTATGGGCATTAAAATTATCAGGACTTATAATGTTCATCTACCAGAATCAGTAAATGTGCTGAAAGCTATAAAAGAACTAAAGCATGAAGATCCAAATTTTGAGATGTATGTAATGCTCGGAACATGGATTGATTGTAAAAATGCGTGGACGGGATTTGAACCTAATCATAACGAAGAAAGCGAAAGAAACGCTTCCGAAATAGCGCGAGCTGTTGAATTGGTTAATGAATATCCAGAGATTATAAAAGTAATTGCAGTAGGAAACGAAGCAATGGTGAAATGGGCAACCGCTTATTATGTGCAGCCATCCGTAATTTTAAAATGGGTAAATCATCTTCAGGATCTTAAAAAGACTGGTAAATTATCAAAAGATTTGTGGATTACAAGTTCAGATAATTTTGCATCTTGGGGTGGCGGTGATAAAGAATACCACACCAAAGAACTTTTTGAATTAATCAAAGCAGTAGATTACATATCAATGCATACCTATCCAATGCACGATACTCATTACAATCCAGTTTTTTGGGGAATTTCTGAAAATGAATTTCAATTTTCTAAAGAAAAACAATTAGACATAGCGATGCAACGCGCAGTGGATTATGCAAAATCACAATACAATGCCGTTAGAAAATATATGCAAAGTTTGGGTATCGAAAAACCAATTCACATAGGCGAAACAGGTTGGGCCACGTTTTCAAATGAGCTTTACGGCAGTAAAGACTCTAAAGCAGTAGACGAGTACAAAGCTGGAATTTTTTATCACAAAATGCGCGATTGGACAGACAAAGAAGGTATCTCTTGCTTTTATTTTGAAGCTTTTGACGAGCCATGGAAAGATGCAGGAAATCCGAATGGCTCCGAGAATCATTTTGGTTTACTCACTGTTGATGGTAACGCAAAATATGCAGTTTGGGATTTGGTAGATAAAGGTGTTTTTAAAAAATTGAAGAGAGACGGCAACACCATTCAAAAAACATTCAACGGGAATTTGAATACACTTTTAGATTCTGTAGAAATGCCTCCAAAAAGAGAATTTGACAAGGAATTAATTAAGATAAAGTGAATTGAATTATGAAAATTCAAAATTTTTTATTTCTCGCATTACTATTTAGTATTATGAACACTCAAGCTCAAAAGAAAAATTGGCGTGTAGAAGTATACGAAACTTCCGAAAAAGGAAATGCTTTAACGAAAATTACAACTTTTTCAAAAAATGAAAATTCTAGTGTTATTATTTTAAATCCAGAACAAAAATTTCAAACCATAACAGGTTTTGGAGGATCTTTTACCGAAGCTTCCGCTTCATTACTGAATAAATTGAGTAATGAAAACCGAAAGAAAATTCTAAATGCTTACTTTAGTAAAGAAGGTGCAAATTATTCACTTACAAGAACTCACATTGCTTCATGCGATTTTTCATTAAGCAATTACACGTATGCTAAAGTTGAGAATGATTTAGACTTAAAACATTTTTCCATTGAAGATGACAAAGACGATTTAATTCCAATGATATTGGAAGCTAAAGCTATTTCAAAAGATGGTTTTAATATCATTGCATCTCCTTGGACTTGTCCACCTTGGATGAAGGACAATAAAAAATATATTGGTGGAAAATTATTGCCTCAGTTCAATGATACTTTTGCTTTGTATTTTTCAAAATATCTTGATGCCTATAAAAAAGAAGGAATTTCAATTTGGGGAGTTACGGTTATCAATGAACCTCACGGTAATGGCAACAATTGGGAAAGCACCAATTTTTCTCCATCAGAAATGACAGAATTTGTTCAAAATCATTTAGGTCCAAAATTAGAAAAAGATGGCTGGAGTGATACAAAAATATTGGGTTATGATCAAAATAGAGCTGGTATAAAAGAATGGGTAGACGTGATGTATAAAGATGAAAAGTCATCTAAATATTATGACGGTTTGGCCATTCATTGGTATGAAAGTACCTATGAAGTATTTCCAGAAGACCTACAATATGCCCACAAAAAAGCACCAAATAAATATTTAATTCAAACCGAAGCTTGTGTCGATTCTGAAATTCCACATTGGAACGACGATGCTTGGTATTGGAAAAAAGAAGCCACCGATTGGGGTTGGGATTGGGCCAGTGAAAAAGAGAAATATTTACACCCAAAATACGCTCCAGTAAATCGTTATGCAGTTGATATTATAGGTTGTTTGAACAATTGGGTTGATGGATGGGTTGACTGGAATATGGTTTTAGATACACAAGGTGGACCAAATTGGTTCAAAAACTGGTGTGTTGCTCCTGTAATTGTAGATCCTAATAAAGACGAAGTATATTTTACACCGTTGTATTACGTTATGTCACATTTTAGTAAATTCATGCGTCCAGGTGCCATAAAAATTGGATGTACTATAAGTAATAGTGATTTGATGTCAACTGCTGTGCAAAATCCGGATGGTTCAATTGCTGTAGTAGTTTTTAATCCAACAGAAAATGGGCAAACATTAGAGATTAAATTAGAAAATAAAATTTCAATTATTTCCATTGATAAAAAAGCTTTACAAACCATACTGATAAAACATAATAATTAAACAATCTAAAAAAATACCTTATATGTCAAATAGTAATTCAAATTCCACGACTTTAGTTCCTATGGGTCAAAAAATAGCTTTTGGCTTGGGTATGTTGGCCAACCAAATGTTTCCTGCTGCTTTAGGTATTTTTATGGTAGTATTAGTAGAAAATTTAGGCATGCCATCTTGGATGTGGGGTGTTTTATTTTTTGTACCAAGAGTTGTCGATGCCTTTTTTGATCCTATCATGGGTTTCATTTCTGACAATACTAAATCGGTTTGGGGAAGAAGAAGACAGTATGTTTTTATTGGTTCCATAATAATGGGAGTTGCATTCATGATTATGTGGCAATTACATAGAGAAGATAGTGTAATGTACAATTTTACCTTTTTTCTAACGTTTTCACTAATATTCCATATTGGACTTTCAATTTTTAGTGTTCCTTATGTTGCCATGGGTTATGAGATGAGTGATGATTTTCATGAGCGTACAAGCATTATGGCAATTTCTCAATGGATTGGACAATGGGCATGGGTAATTGCACCATGGTTTTGGGTGATAATGTATGATCCTTCTTGGTTCCCAAATGCAGATACAGCAACAAGAACATTGGCAGTTTTAGTTGGTGGAATATTTATGATATTAGCTATGGTTCCTGCAATTTTTATTAAAAGTAAATCAACTAAGTTTGATGATAATTTACAACCACTAACTATTAAAACTATAGGCGGAAGTTTAAAAGAAATTTTAATTAGTTTCAAAGAAGCATTTTCTAATAAACCTTTCAGAAAATTGTGTATTGCTACATTTTTTATTTTTAATGCTTTTAATACCGTTGCCGGTTTTACTTTTTTTATAGTTGTTTATTATTTATTTAATGGAGATACTGCTGCAGCAGGAATTTGGCCTACACTTTTTGGATGTGGAGGTGCTTTAGCAACCACATTCGTAGTAATTCCTATTGTAGCTTGGATAGCCAAAAAAATGGAGAAAAAAAGAGCTTTTTTGATTTGTCAAGGTATCTCTATTTTCGGTTACATATTGTTGTGGTTTCTTTTCATTCCAGGTAAACCTTACATGTTTTTGTTTGCTTTGCCTTTCTTTTCTTTTGGGATTGGAAGTTTGTTTACATTAATGATGTCAATGACAGCTGATGTTTGTGACATGGACGAGTTAGAGTCGGGAAAACGAAGAGAAGGAGTTTTTGGAGCCATTTATTGGTGGATGGTTAAGTTTGGTTTTGCTATAGCTGGATTATTGACAGGAGTTATTATGTCTGTAGTTTCTTTTAAAGCTGGTGCTCCAACGCAACCCGAAGGTGCAGTTACAGGTTTAAGAATTTTCTTTTCTGGCGTTCCAATTTTCGGAACTTTGGTAGCCATGTGGGTGATGTGGAATTATGATTTAACAGAGAAAAAAGCTAGAGATATTAAAAAAGAATTAGATACCAGAAAAGGGAAAGTAAAAGTTCAATCATCGGCCTATCTTTCAGGAAAATTACTTTCGCTATTAAAAAATAAGTCATTAAATACAATTGCTGGAAAAGATCTAAGTTCAAAAAGTGAAGCCGAAATGAAGATGGAATTTTCTAAAGTTTTAGAAAATGGCTTACACGGAATTTGTTTTAGTCCTTACATCGAAGGTCAAAATGAGAGAGATATTTTGTCGGCAGAACAAATAAAAAGAAGATTAGACATTATTGCGCCACATACTAAATGGATTCGTACTTTTTCTTGCACCAAAGGAAATGAATTAGTACCTGAAATTGCACATCAAAAAGGATTAAAAACAATTGTTGGTGCTTGGATTAGCAATGATATGGATAGAAATGAAAAAGAAATTCAATCACTAATTGCTTTAGCCAAAGCTGGATTAGTTGACGTTGCAGCTGTTGGGAACGAAGTGCTTCATCGTGATGAAATTTCCGAACAACAAATTATTACTTATATCAAAAGAGTTAAAGAGGCATTGCCTCAAATTCCTGTTGGCTATGTTGATGCCTATTATCAGTTTTTAGAAAGACCCAATTTAGTTTCTAATTGCGATGTACTTTTGGTAAACTTCTATCCGTTTTGGGAAGGAGCAAATATTGATTATTCGATATCCTATTTGCAAAACATGTTAGAGCTTACAAAAAATGTAGCTAAAGGCAAAAAAATTATTGTGACAGAAACTGGTTGGCCAAGTAAAGGTGATACCATAGAGCAAGCAATTCCATCAGAAATTAATGCTATGAAATATTTTGTCACTACTCAAGATTGGGCAAGTAACAATAATCTAGAGTTATTTTATTTTTCCTCTTTTGATGAGTCTTGGAAAATGAAAGATGAAGGAACCATTGGAACGGCTTGGGGAATTTGGGATAAAAATGAAAATTTAAAATTTTAAAATAAGCAGTATGTCATATAGAGAAGGTCATGATTTTTCAATTAAAAATTATTCTAATGAAAATCAATTTCAAAACACAAATGAAAACGACACTCCAAGAATAGATTTTTCTGAAATCTCTTCAAAAAAGTTGGCTGAATTGTGGAACGAAACTTTAGCGAAAGGAATGCACGGTATTTGTTTCAGTATGTATGAAGACGGCCAAAAACCTGGAGACATTATTACAGCAGAACAAGTTAATAGACGTATTCAAATATTAAAACCATACACCAAATGGGTTCGTTCTTTTTCATGCATTGAAGGAAATGAACATATACCTAGAATTGCTCATGAAAACGGAATGAAAACCCTTGTTGGCGCTTGGCTAGGAGATGATTTAGAACTAAATGAAAGAGAAATTGAAAGTTTAATCGAATTAGCCAATGAAGGTTGTGTTGATATTGCTGCAGTAGGTAATGAAGTAATGTATAGAGGTGATTTAACCGAAGAACAATTGTTGAATTACATCAACCGTGTTAAAGAAGCGTTACCTAATATTCCGGTGGGTTATGTAGATGCTTATTATGAGTTTTCTCATCGTCCAAATATTACCGAAGCTTGCGATGTTATCCTCACGAATTGTTATCCCTATTGGGAAGGTTGTCCAATCGAGTACTCTTTACCTCACATGCAAAGTATGTTTTGGTCTGCCAGTGGTGCTGGAAATGGAAAGCGAGTAATCATTACTGAAACAGGATGGCCTAGCGAAGGAGGATTTCTAAAAGGTTCTATAGCTTCTAATGAAAATGCCATGAGATATTTTATTGAAACCCAGCAATGGGCAACTCAAAATAATATTGAAACATTCTATTTTTCTTCTTTTGATGAGTCATGGAAAGTTGGCCCTGAAGGTGCAGTAGGAGCGTATTGGGGATTGTGGGATAAGAATGAAAAATTAAAATTTTAAACTAACCAAATTATAAATTTCTAATAAATTAAAAATAGAGGTGTTAAAAGAGTAATGCTTTTTTAAATCCTAATGATTACAAAAAATAAATATGAAAAAAAGTTTTTTATTCCAAGCACTGTTAACCCTATTATTAGCTTCACAATATGGGTATTCTCAAGTTGACGTTGTCTATAATAATTTAGTTTGGTCAGATGAATTCGACAACAATGGAGCAGTTGATTCAAACAAATGGTATCACCAAACCCAATTACCGGCTGGTGGTAGTTGGTTTAATAACGAAGTACAACATTATACTAATTTAATTTCCAATTCGTTTGTAGATAATGGAAACTTGAATATAGTAGCAATAAAAGAACCTTTTACCGACCAAGGAGTTACTAAACAGTATACTTCTGCACGTTTAAATGCTAAATTTGCTTTTAAATATGGTCGAGTAGATATACGAGCCAAAGCTCCAAACGGACAAGGAACATGGCCTGCTTTGTGGTTATTGGGCAAAAATGTAAATGAAGATGGTGGTTTTTTTGATTCTAATTTTGGGACAACAAGTTGGCCTGCCTGTGGTGAAATTGACATCATGGAACATGGAATATTTCCTGGCCAACCAGTTAATTATATAGGTGCTGCTATTCATACACCGTCTTCTTCTGGAAATACTGTTAATAAGGGAGGAATTCAAGCTTCGGATATAGCACAAAATTATCATGTTTATTCCATGAATTGGTCTCCAAACCAAATTTCATTTCTACTTGACGGAGTTTTATTTTATACCTACAATCCATCTGTAAAAAACGCAAGTACTTGGCCATTTGATGCTGACCAATATATTTTATTAAATATTGCCATGGGAGGATTTGCAGGAACTATTCCAGCAAATTTCACTCAAACTTCTATGATAATTGACTACGTTAGAATTTATCAAAACACGGCTGTTGATACCGAATCGCCAACAAATTTTGTAGCTTCTTTAGGTGCGGTTACAGGATCTTCTGTTGAATTATTAATGAATGCAAATGATAATTCGGGAACTATTGCCTATACCATTTCTTATCCAGGTGGACCAACTACTACCGTTTATAATCCATCAGGAGTGCAAAAATCAGTAATTATTCCAAATTTGGCATCAAACACTAATTATACTTTTACAATTGCTGCAACTGATATGTCTGGAAATACAGTTACTAATAGTCCAATAGTTTTGAATGCCACAACTAGTTTTAATCCACAATGTTCGGGTAGCGATACTCAAGCATCAGAAGGTGCTTTTACATTGGGTTATAATTACACCTTTCAAACTATCGGAACAGATGTAAAAATCACATTTGAATTATTAGACAGTAAAGTGGGTTTAGTTGCTTTTTTAAGAAGTCAATCTCCTTTTACTGAAACACAAATGTCTAATGTTTCAGGGCAAACTTTTACCCAAACCATAACTGGACAAACTCTAGGTTCTACTATCAGTTATGCTGTTAAGTTTGCCTATGCTGGAGGATTGGCTGTTACTCGATACATTTCTTATGTGGTAGGAAGTAATTGTTCATTAGGTATACAAAATGAAACTGCTTTCAAACAATTGGTTTATCCTAATCCAGTTGATGATAATTTGCATTTACAATTATCTGATAACCAAAACAAAATTACACTTAGCGATGTTGTTGGTAAAATACATCTTGTTGATTTGGTCAATTCTGATCACATTTTAGATATGAGTAGTTTCAAAACTGGAATTTACTTTTTAAGAGTTGAAAATTCTCATGGAATTCAAAACTTAAAAGTTATTAAGAAATAATGATTAATAGTTTTAGAATTATAAATGAATAAAATTTTTATTTAGTTGTATGCTTATTTGACATAATTCTATTGAATTGTTTTCTTATTTTGTATTGATAAAATAGTTTTTCAATAAATAGGAAAACGAAAAATATTACATTTTTTTGAATTCAACACATGAGTTTTACCTATACATTACCTTAACAATAACGTTTGAGATTGGTCTTTTTTAGCTTTTTAAAAAAGATTTTTTTCTTGACATATGTAAAGTTTGTTAAAGAAACTTAATGCGAATGCAGTATTCTCTAATAATTTACATTTTTTTTTCGTTGTATACTTTTTGTAGTGGTAATTTTTAAGATAATAACAATACTATTGATAAATTTACAAATCAAAAACCAATTTATTATGAAATCAAAATTACTTCTAATCGTTTTCATGCTTTCTTCCTCATTTGCATTTTCTCAAGTGTTCGAAGTTTCTGGAACGGTTATCGATGCTATTTCTGGACAACCCTTACCAGGAGTTAATGTAGCAGTCAAAAATCAAAGCATTTCTACGACAACAGATTTTGATGGAAATTTCAAACTACCTAAAATTCCATCTGGTTCTGTGCTTGTGGTCAGTTATGTTGGGTACAAAAATTATGAAACCAAAGTTGACAAAAATGAAAAACTTTCTATCCGACTTTCCGAAGATACCAAAAATCTTGAGGAAGTTGTTGTCATTGGTTATGGTAGTAAAAAGAAAAAAGATGTAACTGGTGCAGTTACTGTAGTATCTGCCAAAACTATTGAGCAATTGAAACCTTTCAAAGTGGAACAAGCTTTACAAGGAACGGTTGCAGGTGTAACAGTTACACAACAATCTGGTGCTCCAGGTGCAGGATTAGATATACGAATTAGAGGTATCGCAACTAATGGGAATAATGCTCCGTTAGCAATCATTGATGGATATCAAGGAGATTTAAGTTTGTTAAATCCAGATGATATTGAATCCATTACAGTTTTGAAAGATGCACAAGCTGCTATTTATGGAACTATTGGTGCCAATGGTGTTTTATTAATTACAACAAAAAGTGGTAAGAAAAACCAAAAGACAAAAGTTTCTTTCAACTCCTATGTAGGAATGCAAGAAACAAGTAGAGAATTATCTCTTTTAGACGCTACGGAATATGCACTTTTATTAAATGAAAGTTATGCCAATGGTGGGCAACCAGTACCTTATCCAGACGTTTCTGGCTTAGGTTCGGGAACTAACTGGCAAAATGAAGTTTTTCAACAAGCACCTGTTGTAAATACAGACTTTTCTATAATGGGTGGTTCTGAGAAAATCACTTATACTTTTAGTGCTTCTGATTTAACACAAGAAGGAATTGTTGGAAGTGGAAAATCAGATTTCAAAAGAAATACAGCAAGATTGGGATTGAATGCTGATTTATCAGATAAATTTAAATTACAAACTAATATTATTTATACCTATATTGATAGAGATGCTTTAAACGAAAATGGTCTTGGTTCGGTTTTGTTTAATGCTATCAATACACCATCTACTTTACCAGTATATGATTCGAATGGAAATTATACTCTTGTGCCAAGTACGCCAGGTTTTGGTATTGAAGTTATTAATCCTTTAGCTCAAATTGATAATACTTTTAATGATTATAAGTTGAAAAAACTTAGTGGAACTTTCGCTTTGGAATATAAAGTTATAAAAGATTTAAAATTAACTGGAAGAATGGGTTTCAACTCATCTAATAGTAGAGGAAAATCGTTTGCTAAAGAAGTTGATTATGGTGGTAAAGTTTTTGATGTAACTAGAAGTAGTGTTTCTCAAAATGCTATTGAAGATAATAATTACACCTTTGACTTTTTTGCAGATTATAATTTTAAACTTTTAGAAAACCATAATTTCAAAGCCACTCTTGGAACTACAGTATACAAAGAGTATGGTTCTGGGCTTTTTGCTACAGGATTTGATGTGCCAAACAATACATGGCATAATGCCGATATTGCATTAGCATTGGGAACAAGTCCAAATGGAGGACGCGATGTAGGTTCTTATGCTTATGATGAAAGAAGACTTTCTTACTTTGGTAGATTAGAATATGACTACAGTCAAAAATATTTAGTTTCATTAATGGTTAGACGTGACTCTTCTACAAAGTTTGGTCCCGATAATAAAACAGGTATTTTCCCTTCGGTAACTGCTGGTTGGAAAATCTCAGATGAAAGTTTCTTTAACAAATCAAATTCTTTTAATTTCTTAAAATTAAGAGCTAGTTATGGTATTCTAGGTAATGACCAAATTCGTAACAATGGTTATGTAGGTTCGTTGAGCGGAGAAGGTACTTATGTTTTTAACGGCACTTTAGTAAATGGTGTTGCTATTGGTGTGTTACCCAATCCAAAATTACAATGGGAAGAAGCTAAGAAATTTGACGTTGGTTTAGACGCTAATTTTTTCAACAATAAAATAGAAACTGTTATCGACTATTTCATTGACACAAGGGATAAGTTGTTAATCAGTAATATTCCAGTTTCAGGAATCACAGGAGTTTATGCACCAGGTTCAGGTTCGCCAACAATCAACGCGGGTTCTGTTGAAAATAGCGGTTTAGAATTTACAATAAATTATAAAGAGTCTATATCAGATAATTTTAAAATTTCTTTGGGATATAACATTACAACATTAAAAAATGAAGTTACCGAAGTGAACAACAGTACTGGATTTTTAGAAGGTGGATCTTTCGGTGTTGGTCAACCAGCAATATCTAGAATGGAAGTTGGTCAACCTCTGGGATATTTTTATGGTTTTCAAACCGATGGAATATTTCAAAATGCTGCTGAAGTAGCGGCACATCCTTCACAATTAGCATTGGGTGCTAATGCTGCTCCAGGAGATATTCGTTATAAAGACTTAAATAATGATGGCGTTATCAACTTTGACGACAGAAAAAATATTGGCGATCCTATTCCTGATGTCACAATGGGACTTAATCTTAACTTAAATTATAAAGGATTTGATTTTGTTGCCTATACATTTGCTTCAATTGGAAATGATATGGTTAGAAATTATGAAAGAACGCTATCAGATGTAAATAGGTTAAATTATGTTTTGGGAAGATGGACTGGCGAAGGTACAAGTAATACAGTTCCAAGAGTTACAACTGCTGCAACGGCTAATAATGTTTTTTCTGATTACTTTGTAGAAGATGCATCATTTGTTCGTATTCAAAACGTTCAATTAGGTTATACAGTTAACAGTAAAGATTCTGAGAAAATGGGGATTAGCAAACTTAGAATTTATACCTCATTAAATAATTTATACACTTTTACAAAATACAGAGGATTTGATCCTTCTGCTTCTAGTGGAAGCCCAATAGGTGGTGGAATAGATTATGGATTTTATCCAACACCAAGAACATTTATTGTTGGACTTAATATTAATTTTTAAAATTTAGAAACATGAAAAATAGAATATTAAAAGCAGTAATTGCTATTGTAGTTTTCACTACTATAAGTGTTTCTTGCTCTGACGAGTTTGTAAACAGAGATCCTGTTTATTCCATCGATTCAGAAAACTACTTTAATTCAGAATCCGATTATAATCAAGCTTTAATAGCAGCTTATGATTTACTTCAAGCTTCCTATGTTAATGTGCTTCTTGGTGAAATAGCTTCTGACAATACACTATCAGGTGGAGAAAGTGCTAGTGATGTCCCAGGATTTCAACAAGTAGATGAAATGACACATACTTCCAATAACAGTAATTTGAGAGATATATGGAATTGGATGTTTGCTGGGGTAAATAGAGCCAATTATATCTTAGAATTTAAAGACAAAACAGACTTTGATGGTAAAGAACAGATTATTGCAGAAGCACGTTTTTTAAGAGCTTATTATCAGTTTGAATTGGTAAAATGGTTTGGAGGAATACCAATGAAAGGTGATGCCCGATTTAAGCTTAATGACGAAAAAACAATTCCACGTTCAACTGTAGATGAAGTGTATACTTCTATTGAAAATGATTTGTTATTAGCTATAGCTGATTTAAGTGCCACTGCTCCTGAAACAGGAAGAGCAACAAAAGGTGCTGCTCAAGCACTTTTAGGGAAAGTTTATTTATATCATGAAAAGTTTGTAGATTCTGCTAATATATTTGAAACACTTATTACAACTGGTGGTTATTCATTAGTATCCAATTACAATACTATTTTTGAAAACAATAATGAAAATAATGTAGAGTCAGTTTTTGAAGTACAATATACTGACGGTGAAGGTGCCGGATTTGGTTGTCTTCAATGTAGTGAAGGTAATGTAGCTGTTGGATTTAATGGAATTAGAAATTATTCAGGACCAGTATTTGATTCTGGTTTTAGTTTTAATGTGCCAACACAACAATCTTATGATGCTTATGAAGTAGGTGATAATAGGAGAGACGTTGCTATTTTAAACATAGTAACATGGGCAGCAGCAAATAATGCTACTTATGGAACAGGATATAAACATACTGGTTTTTTCAATAGAAAATATTTGCCACGTCAAGGAGATTTAAACATAGGTGATCAAAATTTAACCAATCCAAACAATTACAGAGCCATCCGCTATGCTGATGTGCTTTTGATGGCAGCAGAAGCTAACAATCGCGGTGCAATTGATGATGCTAAAGCTAGACAATACTTAAACGAAGTGAGAAGAAGAGCATTTGGTGATACTAATCATGACATCACTGCATCAGGACCAGCTTTAACTGATTTCATTTTAAATGAAAGAAGACTGGAATTAATGGGAGAAGGTCACAGATTTTTCGACTTAGTAAGAACAGGAAGAGCGCAACAAGCTATTACTAATTTTACACCAAATAAAAATGAATTATTTCCAATTCCAATTGAAGAAATTCAATTTTCAAATGGCAATTGGCAACAAAATCAAGGATATTAAAAAAAAATAAAATATGAAAAAAGTAATTGTATTTAGTATAATTTTTTTGAATGTCCTCTTGGGATGTTCGGATGAAAATAGTGATGTAAATCTTGATGCTTTGGAAGCACCAACTAATATTTCAGCACTAATGACGGTAAAACAAGATAATTCAGGAAAAGTAACAATAACTCCAAAAGGAGAAGGTGTTACCCGTTTTGAAGTATTTTATGGTGATGGAACTGTTGAACCAGCCTATGTTGTCCCTGGCAATTCAGTTACGCACAACTATTTAGAAGGAGTTTATCAAGTAAAAATTGTTGGTTCCACAGTAAATGGAAAACGTACCGAAGCTATTC
This sequence comes from Flavobacterium sp. RSB2_4_14, assembly GCF_051547085.1. Lineage (NCBI taxonomy): Bacteria > Pseudomonadati > Bacteroidota > Flavobacteriia > Flavobacteriales > Flavobacteriaceae > Flavobacterium > Flavobacterium sp. RSB2_4_14. The sequence goes on along the minus strand of NZ_JBPTTL010000002.1, from coordinate 214,725 downwards.
AAGAATTGACGGTTTCGTTTTTGCCTCCAACAAACTTAAATGTAACTCTGACAACTGGAACAAATCTTTCGGTTAATGTGTCTGCAACTGCCAATTTGGAAACTTATTTTCAAGTATACTTTGGGGATGTTACAAATGAAGTTCCTGTAAGTTTCATGGAAGGAGAAGTTGTTAATCATGTATATGCAGTTTCAGGTACTTATCTAGTTAGAGTTGTGGCATTAAGCGGTGGCGTGGCAACAACAGAATATACAGAAAATGTATCTGTAACTAACTTATTACCTGCACCAACACCACCATGGCCATCAACGAATGTGATTTCAATGTTCAGTGATTCCTATACGAATGTACCAGTTGACACATGGAGAACTTCATGGTCTCAGGCAAACTTAGAAGATATTTCTATTAGCGGTAACGCTACCAAGAAATATACTTCATTAAACTTTGTAGGTATAGAAGCAACCACTTCTCCAATTAATGCAACTGCAATGACTTATTTCCACACTGATATTTGGTCTTCTGATTTTACTCAATTTAAAGTGAAACTTGTTGATTTTGGTGCTAATGCTGTATTTGGCGGTGGAGATGATGTTGAACACGAAATTACCATCAATTCTCCTGCACAAAATACTTGGGTTAGTTTAGACCTGCCGTTAAGTTCATTCACAGGATTAACAACTCGTGCGCATATTGCTCAGCTAATATATGTAGGTGCACCTTCTGGAACTACAACAGTGTATGTTGATAACGTGTATTTTTATAATTTAGGAGCACCACCAACTACACCAACAGCAGCTGCGCCAACTCCAACATTACCTGCTGGAAACGTAATTTCTATGTTTAGTAATGCTTATACAAACGTACCAGTCGATACTTGGAGAACAAGTTGGTCAGCGGCAACATTAACGGATGTACAAGTTGCTGGTAATGATACTAAAAAATATACTTCACTAAATTTTGTAGGAGTTGAAACAGTAGCTAGTCAAATAAATGCTTCATCGATGACCCATTTTCATGTAGATGTTTGGACGCCAAATATGACAGCTTTTAGAATAAAACTAGTAGACTTTGGTGCCAATGGAGCCTATCAAGGTGCACCAAATGATGACACCGAGCATGAGTTAACTTTTACCCCAACACAATCTGGATGGAATAGTTATGATATTCCATTATCAGATTTTACGGGTTTGTTAAACAGAAGTCACATTGCTCAATTGATTTTCTCAGGAAATCCGTCAGGTGCAGGAACTGTATATATTGATAACGTTTATTTCCACAATTAATAAAAAAAATAAAATGAAAAAAATAGTAAATATACTTTCAATTTTGACCCTATTTTTAGTGGTCGGTTGTCAAGAAGATGAAAAATCCTTTGGTGATTTGAAAGCACCTGCGGACCTTCAAGTTGCAGTTGATATAGTAGGGAAGACTGCTGATTTACCATATGGTGATGGTTCGGGTATTGTTAAATTTACCGCTACTGCTGACAATGCAATTTCCTATAAATATATATTTAGTGATGGGACATCTGCTAATGCTCCGAGCGGTATTTATGAAAAGCGTTTCACTCAAACAGGAACAAATACTTATTCTGTAAATGTAATCGCGACAGGAACAGGAGGAATAACAACAAACACCACACTTGAAGTTGAAGTAAGAAGTGACTTTTCAGATGATGAAGCAGTTCAATTTTTAACTGGCGGTACTCAAAAAATTTGGTATTGGGCAGCTGCTGAGCCAGGTCATTTGGGTGTTGGACAAAACGATAGTGATGCTACTAAAAATTATTATGCCAATTATTATCAAGCTGCACCTTTTGAAAAAGCAGGTTCTCCAAATAGTAGTTGTCTTTATGATAATAAATTGACATTTTCATTACAAAGTGGACAGTTAAAGTATGAATTGGATAATGGTGGGCGTACTTTTTTTAATGCTGCTTTTCTCAGTGTTGCTGGTGGAGGTGGTCCAGATGATAATTGTTTAAACTATGATACTAGTGGTCTTAAAACTGTTTCACTTTCGCCATCTGAGTCTGTAGTTGTTGCTAATAATGTTCCTGGTCAAACTAGAGGAACGATGTTAAATTTCTCTGATGGTGGTTTTATGGGATATTACATCGGACAGAGTTCCTATGAAATCTTATCTATTACTGCTAATAGAATGGTGGTAAGAGCTGTAATGGGTGGAAATCCAGCTTTAGCATGGTATCATATTTTTTCTACTTCACCTCCAATACAAGATCCAGTTTCAGATTATACCAATTTAGTTTTTTCTGATGAATTTGATGTAGCTGGTGCTCCAGATCCAACAAAATGGGGTTATGATATTGGTGCTGGTGGCTGGGGAAATAATGAACAACAATTTTATACTAACAGTCCAGAAAATGTTACGGTTACAGGTGGAAATTTAAGAATAACTGCCAAAGCACAGACCCAAGGAACGTCCAATTATACTTCTGCTAGATTAAAATCGGAGAATAAGTTTGAATTTACTTATGGTAAAATTGAATTTAGGGCTAAAATGCCAACTGGTGGTGGAACATGGCCAGCATTGTGGTCTGTGGGTCAAGATATCGCAACAAATACGTGGCCAGCCTGTGGAGAAATAGATATTATGGAGCATAGAGGCAACACGCCAAATGTTATTCATGGTACTTGTCATTATCCTGGAGTATCTCCTGGAGCAGGCAACACTAATAGTACAACTATTCAAAATGCTTCAACAGAATTTCATGTATACAAAGCTATTTGGACACCAACGGCTATTAAGTTTTACGTAGATAATGTATTATATCATTCAGTGGCCAATTCAAATTCTCTACCATTTAACAGTGATTTCTTTTTGATAATGAATGTTGCAATGGGGGGAACTTTTGGAGGCGCAATAGATCCAGCATTTGTTCAATCAACTTTGGAAGTAGATTACGTTAGAGTATATCAATAGCAATATTCAATAAATCTGTTTTAGATTAATAAAAAAAAGGTTAAAATTTATTTAACCTTTTTTTTATTTCACAATTTTACAGAACAAATTTTATAAGCATAAGCAAAGTAAATTAATGGTGTTTTGATGTTTTTTTGTGTTTTTTCATCTTTTTTTTATTTTTTATTTGTTTTTTAAATTAAAATATTGTTAAATTTGGTTCATAAATAATTCACAAACAGCTTTTGCCTATAGAAAACAATTACTTTTTAGATTAAAAATATTTTTTTAACCCTTACTAAAAGGTAATGTTATGGCAAAATTGCAACTTCCTGATGCTTTATTAGTTAATAAGTATATTGCTGGAGATGAAAATTCTCTAGCTATATTAATTAATAGACACCAATCAAAAATATATGGTTATATCTATTCTAAAGTTTTAGATAGAGATGTCACCGAAGATATTTTTCAAGAAACTTTCTATAAAGTCATATACACTTTAAAAGAAAAAAAATACTACAATGAAGAAGGTAAATTTCTTTCATGGGTTTTACGTATTGCCAGTAATTTGATTATTGATAAGTTTAGAAATGATAAAAAAATGCCTTTAAATCGTGATACTGATGATTTATCAGTTTTTTCAAAAATTACGGATAACTCACATAATATTGAAAATATCTTAATTAAGGATCAAGTGAACATCGATTTAAAAGCAATAATTGAAAAATTACCACATGATCAAAAAGAGGTAATTATGATGCGTTACTTTCTGGAAATGAGTTTCAAAGAAATTGCTGATTTAACAGGTGTTAGTGTCAATACTACCTTAGGTAGAATGCGTTATGCTATGACAAACTTGCGTAAGGTTATCGAAAAAAATAAAATTTATTTGCCAACATAAACAATAAAAAGTATTTTTTTGCGTTACTATATAAACAACTTAAAATTAATTGTTAGTATATGGCAAAACTTTACTCTAAAAGAAAATTAGCACAAAAAACTATGTTACCAAAAAAAGAAACAATTCGATTAATTTTACAATATTCTTGTGCATTGAATATTATTAAAATTGGCAACATGAACTTCGAAACTATAGCTAATTAAGAAACAGTCCGATATAATTTATCGGACTGTTTTTTTTAAATATTCCTTTAAAACTGTTTTTCTTCCTATTGTTTTGGTGATTATATCTTTTTCTAAATCCCAACCTCGTGCCGGAGAATATTCCCTACCATACCAAATAATTTGAAGGTGTAAATCATTCCAAATTTCTTCTGGAAAAATAGCTTTGGCGTCTTTTTCTGTCTGAACTACATTTTTTCCATTAGTAAGATTCCATCGATACATCAGTCTGTGAATATGAGTATCAACCGGAAAAGCTGGCACACCAAAAGCTTGCGACATTACTACACTTGCGGTTTTATGACCTACCGCTGGTAATCTTTCCAATGCTTCAAACGATTGTGGTACTTGACCATTGTGCTCTTCAATCAATATTTCAGACAAGCCATAAATTCCTTTTGATTTCATAGGTGATAATCCGCATGGGCGTATTATTTCCTTTATTTCTTCTACAGAAAGTTTTACCATATCATAAGGATTATCAGCTTTTTCAAATAGTAAAGGAGTAATTTGGTTTACTCGAACATCAGTACATTGAGCGGAGAGTAAAACAGCAATTAATAGAGTATAAGGATCTTTGTGATTAAGCGGAATTGGTATTTCGGGATATAATTCTTTTAACGTATTTATAACAAATGTTACGCGTTCTTTTTTAGTCATTTTTGTATTTTTATGATATGCAATTTATCAACTTTGCACAAAAGTAAACTTTAAACAATAAATATAATGACAACACTAAAAAAAGGTGATAAAGCACCAAACTTTTCAGAAAAAGACCAAGACGGAAATCTGCATACACTAGCAGATTATAAAGGTAAAAAGCTAGTTGTTTTCTTTTATCCAAAGGCAAATACGCCAGGTTGTACCGCTGAGGCATGTGACTTGAGAGATAATTTTGAACGTTTTGTCGCCAATAATTACGCGCTACTTGGAGTTAGTGCTGATAATGCAAAAGCGCAATCCAACTTCAAAAATAAATATGAATTTCCTTTTCCATTATTAGCCGATGAGAATAAGTCGGTAATACAAGCTTTTGGCGTTTGGGGACCAAAAAAGTTTATGGGTAAAGAGTATGACGGAATTCATAGAACTACTTTTGTCATCGATGAAGAAGGAATAATTGACGAAGTCATTACCGAGGTAAAAACCAAAACACACGCTTCACAAATATTGAAATAATCAATAATAAAAAAAGCCAAGAATTTATTTTCTTGGCTTTTAATTTTATGCTTTTTCTAAAACTTTATTAGGGTCGTAACCAAATAAGTGGTGTTCTTTAATTAAATCAGCAATTCCTTCAGGCAACATTTTTTCCCAACCAGGAGTTCCGTTGGTAATCATTTTTAAAACTTCACGAGAGAATATTTTTAAGTGACTTTTATCAAAATCAGTAATATCAACTACTTTACCATTGTAGGCAAAAAATTTATATAACTCTTTCATTCTCGGATGCACTTTTAAGTTTTGAGAAGTAATAATTTCACCATTTTCATCTTCCATTGGATACAAGAAAACTTTCAAGTCACGGTAAAATAATTTTCCAAAAGCTTCCAAGATTCCACCACTCAAATGACGGTAATATTTTTCATCAAAAATATCTACCAAGTTATTAACTCCCATTGCCAATCCCATTCTGGCTTTAGTATAACTTGAAAAATATTCGACAACTTTATAATATTCTTGGAAATTTGATATCATTACAGTTTGACCTAGATTGCAAAGCAACTCAGCTCTATCCATAAAATCTCTTTCATCAATTTCACCTTCAGAACGTAAATTAGAAAGTGTAATTTCAAAGATAACTAACGTATTCTCTTTTTCAACCTTGCTTTCCTCCAAGAACATTTTTAATGATTTCTCATACATATCAATGTTTACTTGCGTAACAGGGCGAAAACTTCCTCTCAAAGCCAAGATATTCTTTTTGTAAAGTATGGATGCTGGTAAAATGTTTTTCCCATCTGGACCAAACATTACCGCATCAGTCATTCCATTTTTAACCAACTGCAAACTCATTAATCTGTTATCAACATTTTCAAAACGCGGACCTGAAAAGTTAATAGTATCAATTTCTAGTTGGTCTTTATCCAAATGGTCATATAAATAGCGTAGTAATTTTTTTGGGTCATTGTATTTGTAAAATGCACCGTAAATAAGATTTACGCCTAGAATTCCTAATGTTTCTTGTTGAAGTCTAGCATCAGTTTCTTTAAATCGAATGTGAAGCGAAATTTCATTATAGTCTTCATCAGGTTCGACTTGATATTTTATTCCAACCCAACCATGACCTTTAAATTGTTTAGCAAAATCAATGGTTGCGACAGTATTTGCATAGCTGAAAAACATTTTATGAGGATGTTTGTCTCTTTTTAAACGTTTTTCTATCAATTCAACTTCGTGAGAAAGCATCTTTTTTAAACGACTTTCGGTAACATAACGGCCATCATCTTCAATACCATAAATAGCATCACTAAAGTCTTTATCATAAGCAGACATAGCTTTTGCAATAGTTCCTGATGAACCACCAGCTCTAAAAAAATGCCTTACGGTTTCTTGACCAGCACCAATTTCTGCGAAAGTACCATAAATGTTATCATTCATGTTAATGCGCAATGCCTTATCTTTGATTGCAGGAATTTGCTCTATGGCTTTGTCTCCTTTGAGCTTTATGTTTGTTACAATATTATTCATGGTAGTATTTATTCATTGCAAAGTTAGTAAAATAGCCATTTTAATAAAAAGATAATTAACTCTATTTTTGCAATTAACTATTATTAAAATCAAACTTTAAAATAACCCTATCAAAAATCGTGCTATAATGCAAGTTTATTTTCTTGGCACCGGAACTTCACAAGGTATTCCAGTAATTGGAAGCAATCATCCCGTTTGCATGAGTACTGACTCAAGAGACAAACGGCTACGTGTTTCAGTTTGGATAAGTTGGGACGATTGTTCAATAATAATTGATTGTGGTCCTGATTTTAGACAACAGATGCTCACTTCGGGTTGCACTAAAATGGATGCATTATTATTTACCCACGAGCATGCTGATCATACTGCAGGTTTGGATGATATACGACCTTTTTTCTTTAAACAAGGGAAAAATATTCCGGTTTATGCACATAAACGTGTATTAGAAAATTTAATGAGACGATTTGACTATATATTTGAAACAGAAAATAAATATCCCGGCGCACCAAGTGTAGAAACTTTTGAAGTGGTAAATAATATTGATTTTATAATTGGAAACAAGACTATTATTCCAATTAATGTAAATCACGGAAATTTAGCTGTTTTTGGGTATCGTATTCAAGATTTTGTATATTTAACAGATGTAAAAACAATTGATGATTCAGAAATCGAAAAGTTGAAAGGCATAAAAGTATTGGTTGTAAATGCGTTACGTGAAGAAGCACATCATTCTCATTTTAGTTTGCAAGATGCTTTAGATTTTATACATTTGATACAACCTCAAGTTGCTTATTTAACCCATATAAGTCATTTGTTAGGTTTTCATGAAGAGGTTCAAAAACGATTACCGCCAAATGTTTTTTTGGCTTATGACAATTTAAAAATTACTATTTAGCATTTATGAAAAATTCTTTATTTCTATACCTTTTTATCATTGCATTGTTGATGAATATTTTTACCTATAAATATTTCACTACTAAAACTGAAAGTGAATTAAAGTCGATGTCTTCGTCTCTTAAAAAAGCAAAAGACAGTGTGGCTACTTTAAGTAATACACTAGACGACACCAATTATTTTTCTCTTGAACACAATGATAGAGCACAGAATTATTTAAATCAGAATGATTTACCCGCTTTTGAAGAAAAAGTAAAGCAATCGCTATTAGCTTTTAATGATGATGCAGCAGGAAATAAATATATTGATCAACCAAAAATGGGTGAGCAAAAGTTCATTATTAACAAAATTAAAATTTTGAACCACCGTTGGATCATTGCTGATTATAGTAACGGCAGTCTATGGGGTGAAGTGCTTTTGAAATATTTTATAAACGAAGATGGAACGATTTATTTTGAAACCATGAATTCTTATTTATACACTTTAGATTTAAATTAATAACTCATACTTATCTGTAATGAAAAAAATAGCCACCCTTTGTATTTTGTCTATTATCATTTACTCCTGTAAATTGACTGATCAGAATGATGAAGATGTACAAGTAACAACAAATACAGTTGCTAAGGACTCCAGTGTAGTGAACGACAAAGATGAAAATGGTTGTTTAGCATCTGCAGGTTATGTTTGGTCAAAAGTAAATAAAGAATGTGTCAAAGGATATTCAGGAATTCAGTTAAATCCAATGGATGACGCAAATAATGAAGATGAAACGGTTAGTGCTTATGTCTTATTTAACGAGGATGCTAGTAAGGCTGAGGTTTTCTTGCCAAAAGATACTACATCAATTGTTTTAACAAGAAGTGCAGAAGGAAAACCATGGGTTTATCAAGATTGGCAACTTATTGCTTGGAAAGGATATGTTCTGAAAAAAGGTGGCGAAAATAAATTTTCTGGTGATGCCGAAATGGGTAAAAAAGTTTTGGGTAGTGATACAGAACAGTAAAATATTAGATTTTAAATATTAGATATATAATTTAGTTTTATTTGAGTAACCAATTTTTAAAGTCAAAGAAATTTTGTGGCGCTACACCATGTCCAACAGGATATTCTTGATAAATTAATTCAATTCCCAAACTTTCTAAAACAGGTTTTGATTTTCTTGCCCATTCCACAGGAATAACTTGATCAACAGTTCCATGAGAGGCAAATACTTTTAAAGTGCTCAAGTCGTTCTCTTTAAAATCGTCAACAGCCATTTCTGTATTTAAGTAACCACTCATGGCTACTAATCGTTGTACTTTTTCTGGATAAGACAAAGCTACAGCATAACCTAAAATAGCACCTTGACTAAAGCCAATCAACGCCACGTTAGCACTATCAATAGGATAAGTCGTTATTAATTCATCAATAAATCCAACAATTACATCTCTTGAAGCTCTTGCTTGACCTATATCTGAAAATTTATTCTCATCTGCATCAAAATTGATAGCATACCAAGCATAACTACCATACATCAAATCAAATGGTGCGCGAGCAGAAACAATATAATAATCATCTGGAAGTTCTGAAGCGAAAGAAAATAAGTCTTCTTCGTTGCTACCATAACCATGAAGCAATAGGAGTAAAGGATTTTTATCTTTCTTGATTTTTGGTTCTCTAATTAAGTAATGCAATGATAAAGCCATTATAAACTTTTAAATGTATTTTGAAAAAACGAACCCACTATAGGTAATTCTCTTTTAATTCCTTGCAAAGCACCAGTGAAGCCATAAATCCAAAGAATAAAATAGAATAGGTAAAATGCTGAAGTAGCAGTCCAACTATTGGCATAACCAACGAAATAGCCCAACAAAAAGAAGGAGAGAAACAACCCTAAAGCTTGTCGGATATGAAATGAAGCAAATTCACTTTTGTTTTCTTCTTGGTTCATGAAAATCGCAATGATACTTCCAATAATGGTTAGGTAGGCAATGATAGCGGTGTTTTTTGATTTTTCTAAATTTTCCATGTCGTTCAAATTATGATTTCACTAATTTTCCTTTGTTATAAATCCCAATTACTCCGCCTTTCATCTCTTGTTCAAAAAAAGCAGAATTCTTCGATTTTGAAAGTATATTTTCTTTGGTGAATTTCCAATTATCTTCGGTAGTAAATAATGAAAATGAAGCTTTATTGTTTTCTTTAATACTATGACTATCAATATTTAAAATAGCTTTACCAGAAGTTAATTTATCTATAATCACTTCTAAAGGCAATACGGTCATTAGTGCTGAAAAAGCACTTTCCAATCCGATGGTTCCATTTTTTGCCAAATCAAATTCCATCTTTTTATTTTCAATATCTATCGGATTATGGTCACTCGTGATGCAATCAATGGTATTATCTAACACACCTTGAAGTAATGCTTTTCTATCCTCATTGGTTCGCAATGGTGGCGACACTTTATAACGAGTATCAAATCCATCTAGTTTTTCATCGGTTAAGACTAAATGGTGAACAGAAACACTACAAGTAACTTGTAATCCTTTGCTTTTGGCTTCTTTTATCATTGCTACCGATTTAGCTGTTGAGATTGTCGGGATATGAATTTTTCCTCCAGTATATTCCAATAAAAACAAGTTTCTTGCCACAATCAATTCTTCGGCCAAATTTGGAATGCCTTTTAATCCTAATCTTGTAGAAACGATACCTTCATTGGCAACACCATTTCCTTTTATATTTTCATCCTGGCAAAATACCAAAACTAACCCATCAAAATCTTGAACATATTGAAGACCAATTTTAAGTAAATTAGCATTAGACAAACTTTTTCCATAATCGCCAAAAGCAACAGCACCAGCATTTTTCATATCAAAAAGTTCGGCTAAATCTTTGCCTTCACTTCCTTTTGTCAAAGCTCCAATGGGATATAAATCAGTAACGGCGTTGGCAGCTTTTTGTTTTACAAAATGTATTTGGGATTGGTTGTCAATAATTGGGTAGGAATTGGGCTGTAATGCAATGCCTGTAAAGCCACTTTTGGCAGCTACTTCTAATCCATTAGTTATAGTTTCTCTATCTTCAAAACCTGGTTCGCCTAATGAAACGCTTGTATCAAACCAACCTTGCGAAACATGCAATCCTTCTTGCTGAAATTCTTCATGAGTTGTTTCTTTAGGAATTGAAGTGCCAATTTTCTCAATGATACCATTTGTAATTTTCAAATCAACAGTTTGATTATGAAAAGGACTTTGTGCATCGATTATGGTTGCTTTTCGGATGATTAAATTCATTTTACAAATTTTTGAATGAGCATTTCTAATACTAAGAAGAGTAGGGTAAGCATCACAAACCATTTCCAGATTTGCGTATCGGTTCTGTCGGTTTGAATGGTGTTAAAAACCGTTTCTATGTCCTCAATTTCTTTGAAATTTGAAGCAACTTCTGGATTGGCTAATCCCAAATTGCTTTCGGTTCTACTGTAATTAAAACTAATATTTTGCACCAAATTATCTCCGTTAACTATGCTAAAGTTTCCAGCTTCATTCGGATTGTTGTCAAAAGTCATTTTTACTTTAGTGTTGAGTAACTGTTGAACGGGAATAAAACTTTCACTGTTATTTTTAACTTTAAGTATTTCATCTTTAGACAGCAAGGCATCAACAACAAAAGTTTGACTTTCACCTATTGTCATCGCATTAATACCCGTTTTCATACTGTTTTGTGCCATGTTATAGAACAAGGGAACAATTAAAGGTGAATTTTGAAAATTACTATTGGTCTTATTTATTGGAGCAGCAAAAACATATACCGATGACAAAGGATTGGACAATGAAGTGAGAAAAGCAGTTTGGTCTTCAAAGCTCAAAATAGCCGGTGTTGTGCTACTCAAACTAAATGATTTTTTAGTAGATGGATACTGGAAGTTGTCTATTTTCTTCTCAAATACAGCACTAAAAACGGGATGATTGAAATTAATTTTGGTTACTTTTTTTTCTGTATTTAACTCTTCTTTTAATTGGAGTGCACCAAAATTCCCTAAAAACCCATTCATGCTATTTTGATTAACCTCTAGCGAAGGAATTACAACAAGGTTTCCGCCTTTGTTCACAAATGATTTTAAGGTAGTTTGTAATGCTTGTGGAATTTCATTTAATTCATTCAACACTATGGCATCTTGTTTTTCAATCAAGTTATAATCCAAATTAGCAACAAGAAAATTAGAATAAACAAACTCATCATTCGTATAAATCCGCGACAAGAAATTACTTTTATTATCATCGCCAATACTGATTACATTTGTTTTACTTGGTTTAGCAATACTAAAATAATAGGTGTTGTCATACGCCAACCCTTTATCCGAAATAGAAACATAACCATGAAAATCTTCTTTTGGAATGGTGAAATTAACCGTCTTAGTATTGGTATCAAAACTAAGTAAGGTCTTAGCTGTCAGTTTATTATTATTGTAAAGCGCAATGGGAATTTCTTTGAAGTCATCGCCATTAGCAGAGAGTTTTACCCCAATTTCATAAAAGTTATCCAACGTTTGTTGCAAGTAAACACTATCAATAGCAATGTTGTTTTTTTGTTCTGCCTCAGGAACGATGAAGTACACATTGTCTTCTTTTCTAAAGCTTTTTGTTTGATTGTTTTCTAATCCTACAGCATCGGTAATAACGATAATGTCTTTGTTGAATGCTGACTTTCGGGCGTTTACTTTAGCAATCAGATTGTCCAATTGGAATGCTGTGGCACTGTATTTCAAATCTTGCAAATCCTTTTGGATACTTTTTATATCGGTATTCCAATAGGTTTCGGAATTAGTTATTACAGAGAAATTTTGGGTTTCAGGTGTGTGTTCAAGCAAGTCTTGTACGGCACGTTTTAGCAATTCTCCTTTTTTGCCTTTGGCTTGCATGCTATACGAATTATCTAAAATGATATACATTTCATTACTCGCTTTTAAGCTTTCTTTTGCAGTAAAGAAAGGTTGGGCAAAAGCCAATATTAAGCATGTTAAGAGTAACAATCGAGTGAAAAGTAACAGCCATTTTTTGATGGTCGAACTTTTTCGGGTTTGTATCGATAGCTCTTTTAGGAATTGTACGTTGGTAAAATATTCTTTTTTGAAGCGTCGCAATTGAAACAAATGAACCAGAATTGGAATGACCAATAAGAAAAGAAAATAAAGAATTTCTGGGTGTTTAAATTGCATTATTAATTTCGTTTACTTCACTAAGGGCATATTTTATTTGAGTTCAGTGATTTTAATTGTCAAAAATAGCACTTTTTATTATTTATAGAAGTGGTTTGATAATTTAAAATCATAAAAAAATAAGGGATGGTTCTAAAATCCATATTTTTGTTTTTCACTAAACCAAAAAAATGAAAACTCTATTTTTAAATTCAATACTAATATCTTTTGTGATGATGGCTCAAGCACAACAAAATAATGTCAATTTACTCATTGGAACCTACACAAACTCTTGTGAGAGCAAAGGTATTTATGTGTATGATTTCAATTTGAAAACTGCAGAAACAAATTTGAAAGCTACTACCGAAAATGTTATTAATCCTAGCTTTTTGACAATTTCTGAAGACAAAAAACAAGTGTTCAGTGTTAATGAAAATGGAGAACAAAGCGAAGTAAGTGCTTTTAATTATTCAATGGAAAATGGCACATTAAGTTTAGTAAATTCTACTAGTTCAGAAGGTGCTGATCCTTGTTACCTTATTAATGATGGTAAACATGTTCTTGTAGCTACTTATTCGGGTGGAACGATTTCAGTATTTGAAAAAATGAATGATGGAAGTTTACAATTTCAACAGAAATACATACATAATGGTAAGAGCATTAATGTTTCACGTCAAGAAAAATCACATTTGCACATGGTTCAATTTACTCCTGATAAACAATATGTTTTAGCCACTGATTTAGGCGCTGATTGCATTTATGTGTATAAATACAATCCTGCTGAAAGAAATACTGTTTTAGAACCAAAATCGGTAATCAAAATTAAAACGGGTAGTGGACCAAGACATTTTACCTTTAGTAAAGATGGAAAATATGTTTACCTAATTCAAGAACTAGACGGAACTTTAACTATTTTTGAATATAATGATGGTAATTTAAAAATGCTTCAAGAAACTTCAGTAGTTAAAGAAGATTTCAAAGGAGAAACTAGTGCTGCAGATATTCATATTTCTCCCGATGGAAAATTTTTATATGCTACCAATAGAGGAACGGCTAATGATATTACTTGTTTTGAAATCAAGAAAAGTGGGAAGTTAAAATTAAAACAAAGCACTAGTTCTTTGGGTAAAGGACCACGGAATTTTGCAATTGATCCTTCTGGAAATTTTCTTTTGGTTGCCCATCAATATACCAATGAAGTGGTGATATTTAAAATCAATAAAACTACAGGAGAATTATCAGATAGTGGCAAAAGAATTGCGCTGTGTTCACCAGTATGTTTAGTTTTTGAATAATTATTATTTCTTTTTCCTTTTGGCAGCTCTTGTTTTTAGTATATTTCTATTTACCGATGTGCCAGTTTTTTTCTTTGTTTTTGATGGTCCGCCAAGGTTGACTTTCTTGTTCTTGTCTATTTTTTCATGGAATGAAGCACCGCCTTCTAGTTTTGGTTTTTTCATCAAGAACTTCATTTGTTTCTTTTTGTCTTTTTCAAATTCGAGTAAACGCACTGAAACTTCAACAGCAGGAGGAAAGGGAATGAAACTGATTTCTTTTTCCATCAATACTTCTGCTTCAATCATGATGTCTTCTTCTCTTGGACTGATTAGACTGATAGCTATTCCGGATTTATCTGCTCTTCCTGTTCTACCAATTCGGTGAATGTATTGCTCGGGAATTTCTGGAAATTCTACATTGATTACATGAGTAATATCTGAAATATCCAAACCTCTTGCCATAACATCGGTGGTTACAATACCTCGTATTTCTCCCGCTTGAAACGTTGCCATGGTTTGCAATCGGTAGTTTTGTGACTTATTGGAGTGTATCGTTCCAAATTGGTCTGGATATACTTCTTCTAGTTTATCTGCTAGTAAATCAGCGGTTTTTTTATTGTTTACAAAAAGCAATACTCTTTCATAGGCATCATCTTTCAGCAGTTCCACAATTAGGTTAACCTTTGTTAGAAAGTTAGGTGTTTTATAACCCAGTTGTTCTATTTGTTCTAGTGGTGTGCCACTAGCTGCCAATGAAACTTCTTCGGGAAATTCAAAATATTCTTCGAGCATATCATCTACTTCATCGGTCATAGTAGCAGAGAAAAGAATGTTTTGACGTTTGTTTTTTAACATGGATAAAATGGAAGTCACCTGTGAACGAAAACCGAGGTTTAGTATTTCGTCAAATTCATCAATAACTAGTTTTTGTAAACTGTCAAATCGGATGACGTTATCGAGCGCTAAATCCATTATTCTTCCTGGAGTACCAACCAATATGTCAACACCACTGTAAACCGCTTTTTTTTGTGTATTAATATTCACGCCACCATATACACCGAGCGTTCTCACCGACATGAATTCGGTTAGTTTTTCCACTTCTGCGGCTATTTGTACTACCAATTCACGAGTAGGAACTAATATCATAACTCGTGGAGTATCTGTTGCCACAAACTTCCATTGTTTGAGTAAAGGCAAAAGGTAGGCAAAGGTTTTTCCTGTTCCAGTTTGTGCAATACCCATCATATCGCGACCTGACATGATAACCGAAAAGGATTTCTCTTGAATAGGAGTTGGGGTAATTAGCCCAAGATTGTCAACGGCTTTTTGTAATGATTTTGGAAGATTGAATTGCTCGAAAGTACTCATTATAGGGAATTATTTGTGGCAAAGATAGGGAATTGAAAATTAAGAGTTTGTGAGAGTTGTGAAAGCGTTTGTGTATCTTTTTTAAAATCAATTTATTAAGAGACAGGTGTTACAAATGATTAAAGATGAAATTAATAAAAGTTATAATTTCTCTTTTTTGACAACATTGTAAAGACTTTCAAGGGTTTATCTTAAAGTTATTACCTAAATAATTGCCGTTTAGCTTAAATAATTCCTTTCTCAGTAAGTTCATGAATTAATTCATGCATTGAAGCTTTATTTGTTTTCTTTAAAATATTGGTACGATGTGCATTTACAGTGTAATGACTTAAAAAAAGTTTATCTGCAATTTGTCCACTACTCAACCCTAATTCAATTTGTTTGATAATTTCCAATTCACGTTTTGTAAAATCATTACCTATTTTTAGGAACTCTTCATCAGGATATTTAAAATTTGATATATCATTTCCAACATGATAATGATAGCCATTTTTCTTCACTTTTATATTATCAATATTAGTGTGAACTTGTAAATCATAAACTGTTTTGTAAGGTAGATTTCTATAAAACAAATAGCACTGATAAAGTACTTCAGAGAAAGTGCCTTTTGGATTTCGCATTTTCATGTTAACTGATAATAAAGCGCTTCCATTTTGGTTAACAAATAAATCATTTGCCAAGCAAATTAATTTTGCCCAGCCTTTGGTATGTCGATAAACTTCATCAGGATGTGTAGCTTCAACACCATGGTATGGATTAAGTTTATCCGATTCAACTCCAATAATATCTTTACTCTTTTTACTTGCAAAGATAATCTTGCTTTGAAAAATGTCAGCAATAAAAAAATACTGATTGTTTTTTTCTAACATGTCTTCCAACTCCAATATCAGTCTGTCATTCCTATTGATAGAAGTAAATCCAGTTGATTCGTATTGTTCTATAAATTTTTGAAATAAAGTATAATCTTTATAATCATTCATATTCTAAGCATTGATGAGTTCTGAAATTATTTGTCTTATCCTTACAAATATAAAAAAACAGGGATTAATAACTATTTTTTTGAATATTAATTGAAAGTAATTTTAATCCCCATGCTAGCGCGAGCATCTTGCTCGTGCCCACAATCTAATTGATATCAATCTCTAAAACAGTATGGTCATCATTAC
This sequence comes from Flavobacterium sp. RSB2_4_14, assembly GCF_051547085.1. Taxonomy (NCBI): domain Bacteria; kingdom Pseudomonadati; phylum Bacteroidota; class Flavobacteriia; order Flavobacteriales; family Flavobacteriaceae; genus Flavobacterium; species Flavobacterium sp. RSB2_4_14. The sequence goes on along the minus strand of NZ_JBPTTL010000002.1, from coordinate 198,109 downwards.
CATAATTTCTAGCACTACTGTATTTCCAATCAATTGGGTTGGTTACAAAACCTGATTCTACAGGGTTTTGATGTATATAATTTAATTTTTGTTCAAATACTTTTAAAGACCAGATTTCAATTGGATAGTTACTTTTCGTTCTAACGTGTTACTTTTATGTTTTAACGAGTTGCTTTTTCGTTCTAACGAGTGACTTTTTCGTTTTAACAAGGAGTAAAACTTTTTTTATAAAAAGTATTTATAATAATTATCATTTATTTATATATTTATCTCTTTAAATTTATTCATCAATAAATATCAATACTTATGAAAAAATGGTCAACATCAATTATTCCTTTTTTTGCATTTAGTTTATTATCGGTTAATGCAATTGGACAAGAGTTAGACAGAACAGCATTGCCAATCAAAGAACCAAAGCGTCAAACCTATAAAGAGCTTGATGTACGAAATGTCACCGCACCACCACGTTTTGAAGTGAAAGCGCCAAAAGGAGCTCCAAACGTTATAGTGATTTTAATAGATGATCAGGGATTCGGGGCAACTAATACTTTTGGCGGACCAATTCCTACACCTAATATGGATAAATTGGCACAAAACGGTTTAAGATACAATCGTTTTAACTCGACTGCACTTTGCTCACCTTCACGTGTTGCTTTACTCACAGGATACAATCACCATAGCAACAATATGGGAAGTATAGGAGAAACCGCTACAACTTATAGTGGAAATACTGCAGTAAGACCGCAATCCATTACACCAATGGCCGAAGTACTTCGTCAAAATGGATACAATACCGCTGCTTTTGGAAAGTACCACGAAACTCCACCCTGGGAAATATCAATTGCTGGTCCACAAGACCGTTGGCCAACCCGTTCTGGATTTGAGAAATTTTATGGTTTTATTGGAGGCGAAACGAATCAATGGGCGCCACTTATTTATGATGGTATAACAATAGTTGAAACACCTGAAGATCCAAATTACCATTTCACTACCGATATGACTAATCAAGCCATTTCTTGGGTTCGTTATCAACAAGCATTAGCACCAGATAAACCTTTCTTTATGTATTTTGCACCTGGAGCCACTCATGCACCACATCACGTTTCGGCAGCATGGATTGAGAAATTTAAAGGAAAATTTGATCAAGGTTGGGATAAACTTCGTGAAGAAACCTTGGCACGCCAAATAAAATTAGGTATTGTTCCTGCAGGAACTAAATTAGCTCCAAAACCAGCCGATATCAAAGATTGGGCAACACTTTCAGCCGACGAAAAGAAATTATTTACTCGTCAAATGGAAGTTTATGCTGCTTTTGCTGCACAAACCGATTATGAAGCAGGAAGATTGATTTCCTCGATTGAAAAATTAGGCATAATGGATAATACTGTTATTGTTTATATCGCTGGAGATAATGGTGCCAGTGCCGAAGGACAAATGAACGGAATGTATCAGGAAATGACTTATTTCAGTGGAGTTCCAGAAACGGTACCTGATATGTTAAAGCATTATGATGAATGGGGTAGTCCAAGTACTTATCCTCATTTTGCAGCAGGTTGGGCTGTAGCCTTGGATTCGCCTTTTGCCTACACTAAACAAGTAGCTTCTGATTTTGGAGGAACACGTAATGGAATGATAATTCAGTGGCCAGCAGGTATAAAAGGAAAAGGAGAAATCCGTTCGCAGTTTGGTCATTTTATTGACATTGCCCCAACAGTTTATGAAATCACCAAAATACCTTCACCAAAAATGGTAAATGGAATCCAACAAGATCCAATTGAAGGAACTAGTTTGGCTTACTCTTTTAATGATGTTAAAGCACCGGAACAACACAAAGTTCAGTATTTTGAAATGTTTGGAAACAGAGCTATCTATCAAGACGGTTGGTATGCCCGAACTATTCACAGACCGGCATGGAGAGTAAAACCATTGAATACTTTGCAGGAAGATAAATGGGAGTTGTATAATACTACTAATGATTTCAGTTTAGCCAATGATCTGGCTCCAAAAAATACAGACAAGTTGAAAGCGATGCAAGAATTATTTATGAAAGAAGCCGAAAAGTTTCATGTGTTGCCACTTGATGACCGTTTGTTAGATAGAACCAATGCTGAATTGATGGGAAGACCTACAGTTATGGGTAACAGAAATACAGTGACTTATGGCGAAGGTATGAGAGGAATGGGAGTTGATGTTTTTATTGACCTTAGAGGAAAATCGTATACTATTACTTCAGAAGTAGCTGTTGATGCTAATGGAAACGGAGTAATTGTATGTCAAGGTGGTCGATTTGGTGGTTTGGCTTTTTATTTGAAAGATGGTAAGCCAGCCTTTAGTTATAATTACTTAGGATTAGAATCTACACAGATTATTGCAGACCAAGCTTTGAAACCAGGTAATTACAAATTAGTTTTTGAATTCAAGTCTGACGGTGGTTTAGGTAAAGGCGGTCTTGGAACTATTTCCGTTAATGATAAAAAAGTAGCTGAAAAGAGACTTGATAAAACACAACCTGGAATCTTTTCGGTAGATGATTTAGCTGATGTAGGCGTTGATGATGGAACTCATGTTGCCGATTATGGTGCTTCATCCAAATTTAAAGGGAAAATTGAGTATGTAACAATTGAAAGAAAATAGAATATTTTTTGAGTTGCCCAAATGAAAACAAGAACTCTTTTTGTATGGGCAATTTCTTTTAAAATTGTAAAAAGGATTAATTTTTAAAAATAAATTTTATAATTAAAAAATCAACAATTATGAAAACTAAACTATTTATAAAACATACTTTTTTTGCATTTGTAGTATCCTTTCTGATTTCTGGAAACCTAATGGCACAAGAAAGTGAAACAGCAACAACTCCAAAGAGTGAATGGAAATACCTTGCTGAACTCTACATGATGTTTCCTAGCATGAATGGAAGTGTTGGATTGGGAAATTTACCAGATGCTACTTTAGATGCCAGTTCAGGCGATATTCTTGGAAAACTAAAAATGGGTTTTATGTTAAATGCAGAAGCAACTAATGGTAAATGGACCATTGGTTCGGATATACTTTATATGAGTCTTGTTCAGGGAGTTGAGCCAAGAATTCTAATTAATAGTGGCGAAGTAACAGCAAAACAGTTAGGATGGGAAGTAGCAGGTTTGTATACTGTAACACCTTGGCTAGATTTAGGACTTGGAGGACTTTTGAACTCGATTAATTCTGAAGTTAATCTTAATTTAAATGCCATTGGAGGTGGAACAACACCAACAAGTAAATCACTTACCCAAACTTGGTTTGACCCAATGTTAATTGCAAGAGTTAAAAGCAAACCAGGAGAGAAATTTATTTATATGTTTCGTGGTGAAATAGGTGGCTTTGGTATAGGTTCTGATTTGGCTATGCAAATGCAAGCGTATGCAGGATATCGATTTTCAAAACTTTTTCAAATCACAGGTGGTTATAGAATAATTAGTTTGGATTATGAATGTGGTAGTGGACAAGACCGATTTATGTATAATGTTGATACGTCTGGACCTGTGGTGCGATTTGGATTTAATTTCTAAATAATTAATAAAATATAAGGATTAATAACTATTTTTTTGAAAACTAAATGAATATAACTTTGACAGCAGTAAAATTAACAAATCAATATTCTTTTCATGATAATTATCATATTTGTATATAAAGAAAAGTTCTTACATTTGAGTAATAAATAATTAAATATAAAAACTATGAGAAATATTAACTTTGTGATTTTGCTGTTACTGTTAACAGGCTTCACGAAAATTGTTGCTCAAGCAGATGCTAAAGAAAATGTAGCCATAATTAAAAAAAATCTTGCTGATAGTAAAGAGGCTTTAAAAAAGTATGAATGGATAGAAACCACCACAACATTCTATAAAGGAGAGTCAAAAGGTGTTAAGCAAAAACAATGTTATTATGCTGTGGATGGCAAACTAACAAAAGTAGAAACTGGCGGTTCCACACAAGAAAAAGCAAAAGGAGGGATTCGTGGTAAGGTTGCTGCCAACAAAAAAGAAGATATTACGGAATATATGAAAAAAGCAGTTGCCAAAATTCAGACTTATCTTCCTCCAAACCCAGATAAAATTCAGGCAATTTATGCATCGGGTGCAGTTTCTATTCAAGTTTTAGAACCAAATAAAAAATTCAAGCTCAATTTTCCTAATTATAACGAGAAAGGAGATATGCTTTCGGTAACTCTAAATAAAGAAACAAAAAAATTGAAGGCTATTGATGTATCAACAACCGTTGAAGGTTCAAAAGAGAAAGCTGTTTTTAATGTTACTTACAAAGATTTACCAGATGGAACTCAATTTGCTGAAACTACAACACTTGATGCAAAAGAAAAATCGGTAAAAATTGTTATAAAAAATTCTGGATATAAAAAGGGTTCTGGGCAGTAAAACATGACAAAAATCATATTTGTATGTCAAAAAAAGTTCTTACATTTGAAAAATAATTAATAATTAATTAAACAAAAAAATCTTATGAAAAAAATTGCAGTATTAGCAGTAGTTTTATTAGGTATCGGTTCAGTAAATGCACAACAGCAAGGAACTGTTACATTATTTGCCAACGCAGGTTACACTTTAGAAGAAACAGTTCCTTATGATTTTGGTGACCTTAAAATTAAAGATGGACTACAATGGGGTGGTGGTTTAGAGTATTATTTATCTAACTACAACTCTGTTGAATTTAAGTACAACAGATTTGATTCTGATTTTACTTTTTCGGGTATTTTTGATGGTGATAATTTAGTTCAAAGAGGAAGTGGATCTATTCAAACTTATATGTTAGGTTATAATAATTACTTTGTTAAAGACGGAAGTAAAAAAGCGGTACCTTTTATTGGTGGTTCAATAGGTCTTGGAATTGCAGACTCTCCAGACATTTCAGCTGAAACAGGTTTTGCTTGGGATGTTAGAGTAGGGGTTAAAATGAAAGGTTCTGGTCCAGTTTCTTTAAAGTTACAAGCTTATCTTCAATCTATGCTAACAACAGCTGGTTATGATTATTGGAATTATTATGGTTATACTTATGCTGTTCCAGATTATTCTAGAATTTTACAATTCGGTTTCGGAGCTGTTATAGGGTTTGATGTTAAGAAATAATAATTTGTTGTAAAGACAACTCATGACATTCTTTATAGATTGTAAAAACAAATTTTATTACTAATTACAAAAACAAAACAAATGAAAAAAATATTTTTAATGATGATTCTTGCCCTTTCTGTGGGTTCATTTGCACAATCAACTGAAAAGGAAGATTTAGATATCATCCAAGCTAAGTACGGAAAATCCAAAAAAGAATTGGTTAACGTTTACATGAACTTATCAGGAGAGAAAGCTACTGCATTCTGGAAAACGTATGATGCTTATGAAGTAGAACGCAAAAACTTAGGTAAAGAAAAGATGCGTATTATAAATGAATATGCTGCCAATTATGATAATCTAACTGATGCAAAAGCAGATGAAATTGCGAAAGCAACTTTAAAAAACAACATGGATTTTGAAAAATTAATTTCAAAGTATTATGACAAAACCAAGAAAGATATTGGTGCTGTGAATGCTGCGAAATTTATTCAAATTGAAGTTAGTTTGCAAACAGCTGTTCGTTCAGAAATTCAAAATGCAATTCCTTTAATTGGAGAAATGTAAAATTGAAGTAAAAATTATTACTCAATGATACTAATCAAAGTTTCAAATTAATTCTAAAAGCACTCTTTATCGGAGTGCTTTTGTTTTTTTAGACTAAAAATTATAGCAAAAAGAAGATTTATTTTCCAATGAAATAATGATACTGTGTATGAAAATTATTTTATATTTGATTACAGCATCATGCAAATCAACAATACAGTCTTACCTAAATGCCTAGCAATGCCTTTACGATATAACATTAAGTTATTTAGTTTACTAATTCTATTTTTTGTTGCTAACAACAGCGCTAAAGCACAAAATTCATCATTAGAATTTTGGCCTGAAGCTGATTTATGGTATACTTTGAATTCTTCTTGGCGTTTTTCTGCATTTGTTCCTGTTACAAGATATAATGAAAGTAAGGCACGTGACATAAATGTTTATTTACAAACTGACTACAAATGGGGTCATTCAAAGTTCAAAATATATAGAAGACTTGTGGATGAAAATAAGTTTCAAGAAATGAAGCAGTGGATGGTTCGTGGTGGTTACATGAAAGGTTGGAGTCTTGGCGATGGTGAGTACTCTGAAGACATGGTTTTTTCAGAACTTCACAAAAGATTACCATTAAAGAATAATATTTTGATATCACACCGTTTAAGAAGTGATTTTAGATGGTTAGGTGAAGATTCTGATTATTCTTATAGACTTCGATACCGAGTAATGATTGAAAAAGAGTTTGCCTCAGGACCATATTCGATTGTGCCTTATGTAAATGCAGAGCCATTTTGGGATTCACGTTATGATGCTTTTACTCGTCTTCGAACAGCTACAGGTGCTACTCTTTCTACGAGAAAACATTTTGCCTACGAAGCTAATGTAACCTATCAATATGATAATTATTACGCTACAAAAAATTTATTTGCACTCAATGTGATTTTACATATTTACCTAGAAAAGCAAGCTCAGTAATTCTTGTTTGAGTACAATTACTTTTTTATAAATCCTTCACAAGAATACTAAAATATTAGAAAGATTCTCCAGCGTTAAGATAGAATGCTTTTGAACTTCTTCCCCAAGCGTAATTAGCAATTAAATTAGTTCGAGTAGCTTTATCAATTAAAATACGCAAACCAATTCCGGCAGCGGGTTGAATATATTGTAGCATTTTAATGTTTCTACTTTCATCACTTGCAGAGGTGAAATTAGTATATACAGTTCCGCTTATTAATTGGTTGCAACTAATTGGGAAGCGATATTCTGCTTCGAAATAGGATAAACTGTTACCACGGAATAATCCTTGAACGTATCCTTTTCCACCTCTACTTCTCGAGTCCCAACCAATAGCTGGTAAATTCAAATAAGGCACAGCTCCAGTAGTAACAAACTGTCCATAAGTCCAAAATCCTAAAACATGTTGTTTGTTTGTTTTACTTAACGGAATAAAATAACGGAATTCTGTAAAAAGAATAGAACTCGGTTTTTGATTTCCATTTAAAGCAGGATTCATTCGGTAGTTCAAATTGGCATACCAACCATGATTGGCGTTAATTTGATTATCTCTTGAGTCATATAATAAATTTAAACTTAATCCATTAACAAAATAATCAGTATTACTAAAACCATTGGCTACATTATAGTTGTAATGCGCTGTATACTGTCCATTTGGAACATCCAATTTATAGTCATAAATAGAACCATATAAATCAACATGCAATCCAGTACCAACATAAAAATCACCTTTTACTCTCCATGACACCGTTTGATGAAATTTAAGATAATTATAATCCATTGGTTCTTCAAGGGCATCAATAGAAAAATCTTCATTATCTCTTGTAGGTGGAATAATATCGGTTCCCAATCCATAATTAGGTTGTGTGAAAATATAATAACGCCAATCACCGCTCAATGTAATTTTGTTATGACTGAGCATTAAACTGTTTTTACAATTAATCAGCAATTGATTTTTTTCGGTGTACTGAGCACCAAGATTGATGGTTGAATATTTATCTTCGGTACTTTTCCCCTTGAAAGTGTATTGTCCTGTAAATCCAAACATAAAACCCGTAGCAGGTTGTGAGCCAATAACAGGGATGATAATGAAAAAACTGTTTTTTAAGGGCTTAACAACTATCGTAGAATCTTTCTTTTTAAATAAATCAGGAAGTGATTTTATGGGACATTTCAAAGAATCGGTTTCTGAAGTTGTTTGAGCCGTACTATTGTTTGGTATAAAAAAACATACTAAAACAGAAAAAAATAAAAGATATTTTAGGTTTGAGAAAAGTTTCATAGCTTGATATTTGTGTTTGGTTTGTAATTTTTATTGCTTCTCTCAAGAAATTGAAAGTTATAGTGATTAACTTTTTAAGTATAATTCAACATGCTTATTTTAAAACCACATAGACCTGAAAATAAGTAAATAGGTCTATGTGATTTATTTTATCATTAACCTTAATATGAAATGATTAATTTTTCTTTATTTTAAGAAACCATCATTTCTCATTTTCACTGAAACAGCATCCGCAATTTCATTTACAGTTTTATCAATTTTTGATGGATTGACTGTTTTTGTTGTTCCTGTCCACAATAATTTATTTGGATTTACAGAGTAAACTGTTGTTTCTACAAAATAGTTTTTATCAGTGGTGTAATAACCTGGTGATGAGTAATAGCCAGCACCATAACCATAATATCTACCATAGCCACCATAGTAAGCTGTAGTTGTTCCTTCAACATAGTAGGTATCTTTTTCAACATCGGCTAAACGCATTAAAAGAACATGTGTGAAATTCCCTTTTTGTAATTGTTCATCAAGACTATTTTCACTGGCATTTTTTAGCATATCTAAAGTGATTGTCTTGTAAGAAGCAGCAGCATTATTATTGAAACGGGTTACTAAAATATCTTCGATAACACGTCTTGAGGTTTCATCTTTCACTAAAGCGATGATAAAAACTTTGTTATCTGGACTTTTTGTAACACTTGCGTTTGGATCTTTCCAAGATTTTTCAATTGTTGTAGAAGCGCAACCCATCATTAATAGTGCAATAGTCACTGTTAGGATTAAATTTTTCATGATAGTTTAAATTTAAATTGTTCAAAGGTATTGTTTTTATTCGATATTAAATTTTACTCGACATGGTAATTGGCATTACATTACTCTAAAATAAAGATACTAATTCCATTCAAAAGCAAAACGTATTATGGTATTAATGTTCTTGCAAATTTATTAAAAAAAATCCCCTTTAAAAATGACTTTTATCATTTCTAAAGGGGATTTCATTAGTGCGTAATTAATTTTTAATCATTCACCGTTTCTGGTTTATCTTCTAACCAAGAAGTGAATAATTTATAGCCAATAGAAAAAACAATTGGTCCAACAAACATTCCAATAAATCCTGACATGATAAACCCACCAATAACTCCTAGAAAAATAACAAGCATTGGTACAACAGCTCCTTTTCCTAATAATAATGGTTTTAAAATATTATCCGAAAGTCCACTTAATAAGAAATATACGGTCCAAAAAATAGCAGCACTATTACTATCGCCTGTAGAAAATAAATATATAATTACACCAATATTAATTATGATAGGACCAATTTGTACTATCGATAACATTAAACATAATAAGGTTAAAATCCCAGCAAAAGGAACACCACATAGAAAAAGTCCAATAGCTTGAATTATTGTTTGAATAACTGCTACACCTATAATTCCTTTTACCACTTGAAGTACAGTTGATTTTGAAATATTTAAAACTTCTTCACCTCTATCACCAGCAATTCGCATAATAAAATCAGTGGCCAATTTTTGTGAACTTGTAGAAACTAGAAAAATCCCTGCTATTATAACAGAAAGCACTATTTGTAAAAAACTAACAGCTGAACCAACGATGCTTCCAGCAATTTTTTTTGAGATTTCAACTATAGGTTCTCTATAATCTGTCATTGCTTTTTCTAAATTGGTAGAGGCAGCATATAAAAAGTCATACAGTTTATTTCCTATAATCGGCCAATCCTTAATGTTCTGACCAGGCAGATGTATTTTTAGCGTATTGGCTTCTATTTGTGATTTTAAATCTAAAATGTTTGACGTTACCGCGCTAAAAAAATAAAAGGCAGGAACAAACAAGATTAACAATATTAAACTAATTATTAAAAAGGAAGCTAAGCTTTTGCGTCCTTTTAGTTTTTTTTGAAGAAAATTAAAAAATGGAAATAATATTATTGAAAAAATTATCGCCCAAAGAATAGGCATTACAAATGGCGATAAGAGTTTAGCACAAAAAGCTAAAACTAAAAACACAAGTCCTAACTGAAGGATTATTTCGAAAATCTTTTTGCTGTTAATTTCATTAGAGTTTTTCATTTTTATTTTGGTTTAAGGTTGGTTGAATATACTAAATTATTTATTTATTTTTTTGCCAACTTGAATTATCTGAAACAAGTTTTCCAATGAGGACAACGGGATACAAAACTCCAATCATAGCTTCAACTTGAACTAATGAACGCGCTATAGGATGAAGAGGTGCAATTTCACCAAAGCCAGTAGTTGTTAGAGTTATATAACTAAAATATAAAAAATTGGCTTGCAAACTATTTGAATCGAATGGTGGGAAAGTAACTTGAAAAGAACCTTCAATATTATAATAAATATATATATAAATTATAGACCAAAGGTTTGCAATAAGCATATAAACAACTATAGAACCAATGATTCTATGTATTGTTATTGGTCCGGGTTCGAAAACTTTAACTAATACAAGTGTGACTAATAAAACAAAAGTTAAAACAGAAAGAATTAGTTCGGTGGTTACTATAAATACACTTTTATTGAATGTGCTAATCCAACTCACGACAACAAACAAAAATGGAAGAATTGAAATAATTAATGCCTGACTTTTACTTTTGGAAAGGGAAAAAATTCCTGCCGTAAGTAAAAGCATCCAAAATATATCGAGCATAACCGAAAAAAGTGAATGGCTACCAAATATAGGGATAAGAACGAAGTGCATAACGAAAAGTAGAATTAACATTCCGCTGAGTCCACTTTCATTTGCCCATAAGTTTTTTAATATTCTTGATTTCTTTTTAATTGTCATATTACGCTTTTATTAACGATAGTAAATTTAAAAAATTAAAATGGAATTGGCTCATTTTCAACTCTTCCAATTGGTCTTCGTCCAAGTTTGAATAATAACAATATTATAATTGGGAAGAAGCATATGGCTGCCAAAACCAAATAAATATCTTTATAGGAAAGTAATATTGATGCTTGCGATGTATGGCTTGAAAGTTTTCTTTCTGCCATTTTTTGAGCTTCGTTTTCAGATGAACCCATTTGCAAAAACATCATTTTGTATTTTTTTAATTGATTAGCTGCCATGGTATTTTCCTCCGTTAATTGCTGACTTAATCCTGTTTTATGTAGCACATTAGTATTAGAAATAGTAGTTCCTAAAATGGCTCCGCCTAATAATGTTGCAATAATCACTCTGGAAATAATACCACTCATCATCCGGGAATCTCCTAAGTTTTTTGGAACTCCTTCTGAAATGTATAAAGCAGCTATCGTATACAAAAAACCAATGCCTAAACCTTTAAATATTAATGGAAGCAAGAAATCTATAGGTGCAATTCCTGGATATAATCTGAAATAAATGGTGATGTGATACAATCCAAAACAAGCAAATCCAACAATCCAAATGGTTGACAAATGGATTCTTTTAAATAAAAGATAAGTCGAAAGCGGAATAGCAATTATGAGCCCAATGAGTATAGCTAAGTGTGTTTTTGCCTGATAAATACTGTCAAATCCAAGTACATTTGACATAAAACCTGTAACTACCGAGCCTGTGCCATTTATTAATCCAGTTAGAAAGAAGAGGAAACTGCCAATAACTACATTTTTATACTTAAATACATCAGTATCTATTATAGGTTCTTTTGTATATCGAACATGTAATAAATAGACGCCGATAATAACAATTAAAAATGCCACTGCGATTGAGATTTTTGAATCGCTAAACCAATTTCTGGTTTGTCCTTCGGCACATAGGAAAAGAATAATTGTAAATAATAGTAATAAAATGAGCCAACCTCTCCAATCAAATTGGAATTTTACTTTCATAGGTGCTACATCTTTTCTGTAAAAAATCCATGCCAAAATGATACATATTAAGAAGTTTATGTTCAGAAAATAAACACTAAATGTCCAGTCATAAATACTTGTAAACTGAGCTCCAATATATTTATACAAGTGCTGGCTTCCTTGAATTATAAATTGCATGATGCCATACATAATTGGCATGTTAAACTTTGGATTATACTTTATCAAAATAGGTAGCAAAGAAGCAAATATTCCCAGTATAGAAATAATCGCTAATAAAGAACGCCAAAAGGTAAACCAAAGAATATTAGTAGTGTAAAGTGAAGCTGTATTGAATAATATTGATAAAAAACTGGCGGTTAAAATAAGTGTTCGCACCGGAATTTGTTTGGCTACCTTTAGTGCAAGCGGAATAAATCCTATCATTACAAAAACAGGAATGTAACTTGAATAAGTAAAAACTGTTGTTGAATCTCCAAAATGACCTAAAATTTGGGAGTTGTCGTAAGTAGTTACATTTAGTGCATTAAAAAAGGGGATTGTAAGAATGTATAATCCAATAAGAATGAGAATGCTTCCTTTTTTTAATCCAAACATCTTTTATTTTTTTATTTCAACGGTAACATTCATTCCCGGTTTAACATCGATTAAATCTTCAGGACTAGCTTCAAATTCAATTTTTACGGGAATACGTTGTGTAATTTTTACAAAATTTCCAGTAGAATTATCGGGTTCGACCATAGAGAATTTAGCTCCTGTAGCTGGGGATGAATTAACAACAATTCCATTAAATTTTTTATCATTTAGTGCGTCAACAATGATGGTTACTTTTTGACCTTCTTTAATTTTACCTACTTGTGTTTCTTTAAAATTAGCCGTAACCCATATTTTTTGTTTCAACACTATTGAAGCAACCACTTGATTTGTATTTACCAAATCGCCAACCGAAAGATTGCGTTCACCTACGTATCCATCAATAGGTGAGGTGATTATAGTATAAGACAATTGTAACTTTGCCGCTTCCAAATCTGCTTGTTTTCTTGCTACTGTAGCTATTGCAGCTTCAAGATTGGTTTGGCTTTGTTTAGCAATAGATCCACTAGCTTGCAATTCATTTTCACCTGCTTTGAGATATGCTTGAGTTGATTTTAATTTGGCTACCACTTGATCGTATTGATTTGCTGTCACTGCAGAGTCGGCATACATATTTCTAAATCGTTCATAATCTTTTTGTGCTTTTTCAAGACTTGCCATATCACCAGCTAGTTTTGCTTTAGTAGCCGCTTGATTTGAAAGGGAAGTAACTGTGGCTTGTTGTAAAGAATGTAGATTACCTTCGGCCGACGCTAAATCGGCTTCAGCTTGTTTTACTTTTATTCTGTACTCTTGATCATCCAATAGTATTAAAGTATCTCCTTTTTTTATAGCTTGATTGGCTTCAAATTTTATAGTAATTATATGTCCTGTAGCTCTGGCCGCTATGTTATTTATATACGACTCAACTTGAGCATTATTTGTAGATTCGTTACGACTGAAATCAAAAAATAAACTTAGTATCCATAATCCACCAGCTATTAAAAAAATAAATGAGAGTACTTTTAATATCTTATTTCTTTTTTTATCCTCAATTTGAATTGTTTCGTCTTTTGTATTTTCTTCGCTCATAGTGATATTGTTTTAAAGTTTTCCCATTGCATATTTCAAAGAATAGAATTGAATTATCAAATCTAAATTGGAATTAATGAGTGATATTTTTGCTGCATTTAATTGTAATTCAGCATCTACCATATCACTTATTAATGCAAAGTCATTGTCATATCTGCTTTTTACAATTTTATAATTATTTTGAGCTAGTTCTACATTTTTTATAAAAGTGGGTATATTTTTTTTATTTTCTGCATAACGAACTAGTGCTTTTTTTACTTCTTTATCTATTTCATCTTTGGTGATTTGTAGTTGGGTATTACTTTTTTCAATTTGTAACTTATCACTACCTACTCGGTGTTTTAAATTGTAAAAACTAGAAATATCCCAATTTAAAGAAAGTCCAGCAGCCCAAAAATTAAGTGTGTTATTAATATAATTTGGCCATTGTGCAGGATATTGAGAGTTGAAAATAAAGTTGGCGTTTATATTTGGTTTAAAGCCACTCTTAGTTGAGTTTAAAAACGACTCATATAATTTAATATTTGTTTCAGACAGCTTTATTTCATATCTATTTTGATACGCTTCTGAAAGGATTTCATCTAAACTTAATTCTTTTGAAGGAATAATATCTTCTACTAGTTCTGGTCTGAGTATGGTATCAGTAGGTAAACCAATTAAAATGTCTAAATAATTACTTACCAATTTGATATTGTTAATGTCTTGAAATACTGAAACCTGAAAATTAGATTGTTGCAGTTCTGTTCTCAGCAAATCACTTTTTAGATTTTGTCCGTTAGCAACACGAGATTTCAATTGTTTTATACGCAATTCAATATTAATAATGTTTTTTTTAGTTACTTCTATTTGTTGGTATAGTTTTTCTAGTGAAAAAAACTGTTGTGTTACAGCTAACTTTATTTCAGCTTCGGTCATTTTAACAACTGTTTCCTGAATTTGAGTTACCAATTTTTGGCTTTCAATCTTATTCTTAATTAATCCACCATAATATAGTGGCATTGAAGCAACCACACTTCCAACAGTTTGATAGTCAAAATAATCTACCGTGACACTATTTTCATAAAATCCTTCATATACTTTTGGATTACCAATATAGTTGTAATCCATATTTAGGCCCAAACGCGGCGCTTTTGAAATCTTAGCTTGACTCAAATCTTCATTGGCAATAGCAACATTAGTATTGGCAATTTTAAGTTGTCGATTGTTTTGAATTCCTAATTTTAGAGCTTCCTCTAATTTAATAATTCTTAAATTACCAAGGTCATATTCCTGACTGTATACCATATTGTTTGCAAAACAATAAACAGCTAGAAGTAGATAATTTATTTTAATTTTTTTTACGATTGAAAAACACATTAGTAATTAAAATCTTTTAGTTTTGATGTACATAATTATAAAATTAAGTGGTAGTTTTTCCTTTAAAAAAAAGGTCAATTACTTTTTTATGTCCAATCAAATTAGATAGTTCCTTAATGGCAAAATAGGGAATAAATGAACTAAAAATAATTAACAAACGTGCAGGATATTCATAAGTCAAAAGTTCATGAGATATGTTATTAATTGCGCCGTCAAAAGTGGAAGTTTTGTAAAAACCAACAATAAATTTCTCTAATACGTTAAAAACTATAATACAAAGTGTGAATGCAAAAGTTTTATAAGCTGTTAATAAAGCTAAATGGCCTTGGCTTGTTTTTCTGCCTATTTTGGTCATTCCAATAATAGAAACTACTTTGCCTAAAATAAAGGCACTTATTAATGCAGCACCATACTCTTCATAATCTATTTCATACTGTGCTAAAATCAATCTTTTATAAGTGAAAAACACCCCAAAGTAAAACGACAAATACAAGACGTTTATCCAATATTCAATAAATTCTTCTTTAAATTTTTCTTTAAAACTTTTCTTTTTGGCTTCGTCAATAGTTTCACTCATATTTGTTAAATATTAATTGTTAAAATATTCTTAAAACTACAATAATAAGAATTTTAAATACTTTGTGCAAATAATTAAAAATCAATAATTAAAACCCTTCAAAAACTCCTAAACCAAAAAGTGCAAAATCATATTTTACAGGATCAGTAGAGTCAAGTAGACGTAGATTGGTGTCAAGTTCAAACAATGCTTTTCCATCATTTTGTTTTCTAGTTAGTAATCCAAGTTTACGTGCTACATTCCCAGAGTGAACATCTAGCGGACAGGATAACGCAGCAGGAGAAATTGTTTTCCAAATTCCTAAATCAACGCCTTTATTGTCTTGTCTTACCATCCAGCGCAAAAACATGTTGATTCGTTTCGCAGCGGAACCTTGCAATGGGTCAGAGATATGTTTTGTTGTGCGCTGTTGATGGTCGATAGTAAAGAAAACTTTCTTGAATTCAGCAATGGCAGGTTGCATGGTAAAGGGTTGCTGAAAATTTGCAAAGACGATTTCTATTCCACCATGTTTATTATAAAGATTCTGTAAACCCAAAATAAAAGTCTTAAAATCACCGCTATTGAATGTGCGATGTACAAATGTATCTAAGCCATCCAAATGATATTCTTTGTGGTTCATCACAAAATCATAAGGAGAATTTCCCATCAAATCCATCATGCGTTTGGCATTATTGATAATCATTTTGCGATTGCCCCAAGCAATAGTAGCAGCCAGAAAACCTGCAATTTCGATGTCTTCTTTTAATGAAAATTGATGCGGAATTTGAATTGGGTCACTTTCAATAAAGTTGGGATTATTGTACAAGTTTACCTTTTCATCGAGGAATTCTTTGAGTTCGGTTTTAGTCATTGGAATTTACTTTTTTGGCATAAAAACCATCGCCTAAACTTGCGCCACGTTGTTCTGGAATGACATGAAAATGGGTTTCAAAATAATTTAATTGTTCAGCGTTTACGCAAGGTAAATTTCCATTACCTGTTACCCAAAAGAAAGGATAATCAATAGGCGAGTAGAAGTCTAGATCATCTTTTGGAAGTAAAATAAACTTTTCATTTCCTTTGGTATTTGGCTCGGGAATGAGAACGTTTTTTAGATGAAAAGTTGAATTACTGGCCAATGATTTATTATTGGTTATTCTACTAAATGAAATTGGAATAAAAATCAAAACAGCAACAAGTAAAAAACTAAAGCTGAATAAAATCATGATTATCTTTTTGTTGGTCAATAACCAAGAAAGCCATAATAACCCAAAGAATATTGTGAAATACAAATAAAAACGATATTGAGGCGAACTGAAAATCAACAGAAAAATTAAAATAATAAAAGTCAAATAAATAGTCCAAAGAGATTTATTATGATACTGTTTTTTAATAACAATTGGCGAAAAAAGCAGCAAAAAAACGGTTACAATAGCAATTATGCTGTCAAGTCCATTTTGTAGAAAATAATGTTTAAGTAAATATAATAATGAAGAATCTTCAAATGCTCCGAATGGCATATAAAACGAATGCATCATGCTTCGACTAAAGAAAAAATCTACTACTTCTTTTGGCACCACATAATTCACGTCATGTAGAGAAATGAAAGTCATTGGAAAAAAAGGATAACCAGTTAGTATTCCATTTTTGATTATAAATAAAGAAAAAATCAATACTCCCAAAAAGATGGAACCAATCAATTTATTTTTTATAGCAGCATAATTTTTAAATAGTAAAAGAGCAGGTAAAAGTAAAAGAACTACTGCGGTTATTTTGATATACACTAGGAATAGAGCTATCGCAGTTATTAGCGTAAAATTTTCTTTATCTATGTAAAGACTGAAAAGTATTAATCCAAAAATATAAATGGGTAAATCAGGTGATGGCGCATTCGCAAACTGAAACAAGAAAACAAAAGTCAATGGCAGCAATCCAAATGCTAAATCCATTCTGCTTTTGGTTTCAAAATAGGAGTGAAGCTTTCCAAATGCCCAAAAATTGCCAATCAACAAACAATATCCATTTAAATCATTAAAGCGTTCGTAGAGGAACGAAAAACTATATACACTTTGCGTAATATGCCAACCGCTAGTTTGTCCAAAAAACAAATGAAGATTTGCCAATCCGGGAACAAAACCATATTCGTTTAACCATTTTATAGTTTGAATATAATAGGTTTCGTTGTCGATAATAAAAGGCAAAGTTGCACTTTGAGCTAAAACTAGTAAACTACTAATAATTAAAAGCAATTTCATAACCATTGGAAATGAGACCAAAAGCACTTTTGTTTTTTTAATAATAGTAAGGAATTGTTCTTTATTAAGTATTAATAAAACAACTGAAAATAGGAATAAAAATAGATGAAAAGCAATATTGATAGATCCAAATAGTGCCCAAAAACTGGCTAAAACTGTAATAGAAAATAATCCTAAAATAGAAGAGATTACTATATCAAATGATGGAATGCGAAACCACTTAGGAAAACCTATTCCAAAAACAATAGAAGTTAAAAAAAGGTAAAGCCAACAAATGAAAATTAGCACCATGATGTCACACTATTAAGCCATCTTTCATAACCAATTTTCTATCTGCCATATTAGCTAAATCTTCGTTGTGAGTAACAATAACAAAGGTTTGTCCAAACTCTTCTCTTAATTTAAAAAATAACTGATGCAAGTTTTCAGCCGATGCTGTATCTAAATTTCCAGAAGGTTCATCAGCAAAAATTACGGCAGGTTTGTTTATCAATGCACGTGCAACCGCAACACGTTGTTGTTCGCCACCAGAAAGCTCATTTGGTTTATGATTTATTCTATCGGATAAACCTAAATACTCCAATAATCGCTTGGCTTCAATTTCCGTTTCCGATTTTTCTTTACCAGCAATGTAAGCAGGAATACAAACATTTTCTAAAGCCGTAAATTCAGGTAACAATTGATGAAACTGAAAGATAAAACCCAAATGTGTATTTCTAAATTTTGACAATGCTTTATCCTTCATTTTTAAAAGGTTTTCCCCATTTATTTCAAGAAAAGTATCATTCGATTTTGATGGATTATCGAGTGTGCCTAAAATTTGTAGTAACGTAGTTTTTCCTGCGCCAGAAGCACCAACAATAGAAACAATTTCACCTTTTTCAATATGTAAGTCAACACCTTTTAAAACGTGTAAAGTATCGTAGTATTTGTGAATATTTTTAGCAGTAATCATGAAGTAAATTTTTCACAAAGTAACAAAGTATTTTCTTTTATTGATTGTCATAAGGTTTTTTTATCGTTGAATAAATTATAAAGTTATGTTAACAATTATTTTTTGTTTAATTATTTATTACATTTGTTAAACAAAAAAAACAAACTAAATTTAATTCTTATGAACACAACCATTGAAAAAGAATTATTTGAATTGATAGGCGACAATCATCAAATGACTTCTGCAGAAACACCAATGCGACCAGACGCATTCATCAAAACAGATGAACAAAAGATGACTACTATCGAAAAACATTTTCATGCTATCATGGAGGAAATGGGTTTGGATATGACTGATGACAGTTTGCAAGGAACGCCACACAGAGTAGCTAAAATGTTTATCAAAGAGATTTTTTCAGGATTAAATCCAGATAATAAACCTAAAATTTCTGTTTTTGATAATTCCTATCATTATGACAAAATGTTGGTTGAAGCTGATATAAGTTTCAATTCAACTTGTGAGCATCACTTTTTACCTATAATTGGTAAAGCACACATCGGTTATGTTTCTAGCGGAAAGGTAATTGGATTATCAAAATTAAATAGAATTGTCGATTATTATTCTCGTCGTCCTCAAGTTCAAGAGCGATTGATTATGCAAATTTTTAATGAATTGAAAACTGTTTTGGAAACCGACAATGTTATCGTTGTTATGGAAGCCAAACATTTGTGTGTTTCCAGCAGAGGAATTCAAGACGAAAGCAGTTATACATCTACTATTCAATATGGTGGTATATTCAATCAGAAAGAAAATAGAAATGATTTTTTCAGTATGTTAAAAACTGGAGCCAAAAATAGTTAGGATTGTAATTTTTAGGTGGAAATTCCCGGATAATTATTTATTCGGGTTTTTTTTGTCTTTAACTAAAAATCCTAATCCCATACTCACTAACATTTTCTTTTCAAAAGCCCAAAAGAAAGTGAATTGACCAAATAGAAACCCGAAACTAACTAACAAAACTTGGTACACGAGAAAAATGAGTATTATATATAAAGGATAATAGACCCAATTTGATACACTTCCTTTGATAATTCCAAATAGAGATAAAATGGGTTTTGAAAGATAAGCAGCCGAAGAACCTGTAATGGCAAACACCACAATAATGACAAAAACTTGCCAATTTGATTTAATATTCCAGCGTTCTTTAAAACTTGACATAAAAAAATTTTGGCAAATATACTCTATTATGGACTTGGAACAAATCCTGCTAATTGTTGTTTGTTAGTTATTTGAAAATAAATAAAATAATTATAAAGCAGGTAATTTACTTCGTAACCATAATGGGTAAAAGGTTCATAATCAATTCGCATTTCATATAAATTCCTTGAGTAGCGTTGAGGTTGATTTACTCTGCTGTTCCATTCAATAACATAAATTCGATTCTTGTTTTCCAAATACGATTCGGAATAAAATCCTCTAGGTTTTGCATAGCTAGCTAACCATGGATTAAAACCCGGATCAATAATCATTATCTCATATTCCAAACTATCATTTGCTATTTTTATAGTATCAGAGGTTTTGGTAACAAGATTTTTTCCATTGGTTGCGCTAACTGATTTTGTTGAACTACAAGCGATTAGTAGTGTAATAAATAAACCTGCTAGAATTATTTTTCGCATCATCATTTGTTTAATATAAAAGTACTAAAAATCAATTGTTTGAACCACATTTTTAACATAAAAAAAACCACGCAATAACGTGGTTTTCAGATTTGATTAGTGTCTTAAATTACACTTTTTCTACTTTCAATATACTGATGATTTGTTCAGCTAATTCTGTTCCAATTCTGTCTTGTGCTTCCAATGTAGCAGCGCCAATATGAGGTGTCAATGAAATTTTTGGATGCATCAAGATTTGAATTTCTGGTGTAGGTTCGTTTTCAAATACGTCTAATCCAGCAAATAATACTTTTTCATTATCCAAAGCTTCAATCAATGCTACTTCATCAATTACGCCACCACGAGAACAATTTACAATCCCAACATTGTCTTTCATCAATAAAAATTCTTCTTTTCCGATAACGTATCCTTCTTGTGCAGGAACATGAAGTGTAATGAAGTCCGAATGTTTAAAAATGTCCTCTAATGGTTCTGTTTCAAAAGCAACATTGATAAACTGTCCGTTGTAAAAATCAACTTTTACATCTGCTTTAGCAACAAATTTATCGGCAGCAATAACTTTCATTCCTAATCCCAATGCCATTTTAGCAACCGCTTGACCAATTCTTCCAAAACCTATAATCCCCAAAGTCTTTCCGCGAAGTTCAATTCCGTCAGCATACGCTTTTTTCAAACCATCAAAATTCGTATCACCTTCTAAAGGCATGTTTCTATTAGAGTCTTGCAAAAAACGAACACCTGTAAACAAATGTGCAAATACCAATTCAGCCACACTTTCCGATGATGAAGCTGGTGTGTTAATTACATGAATTCCTTTGCTACGTGCATAATCCACATCAATATTATCCATACCAACGCCACCACGACCAATGATTTTTAATCCTGGACAAGCATCAATAATATCTTTTCGCACTTTGGTAGCACTTCTTACTAAAATCACAGATACATCATGAGAATTGATATAGTTGGCTACTTGCTCTTGAGCCACTTTGGTAGTGATTACTTCAAAACCACCTTTGTGTAATGCGTTAATTCCACTTTTAGAAATTCCGTCGTTAGCTAATACTTTCATTTTTTATGCTGAATTTAGTTCAGCATCTTTCGATGCTATTTTATTGTTATTATTATTTCTCTAAACACTGTTCTTGTGTGCTGTATAATTTTTCAAATTCTTTCATCACATCAACGAGAACTTGAACACTTTCTATTGGCAAAGCATTGTACATTGAAGCACGATAGCCACCAACTGAACGATGACCAGTTATTCCTGATATACCAGCTTCTTTCCACATTTTATCAAACGATTCTTGAAGTTCTGGATTTTCTAGTAGGAAAGTAGCATTCATGTTACTCCTATCTTTAACTGCAGCTGTTCCTTTGAATAATGGATTTCTATCAATTTCGGTGTACAATAAAGTAGCTTTGGCTTCGTTTACTTTTTCGATAGCAGCAATTCCCCCTTGCTTTTTCAACCATTGCAAGGTTAAAAGACAAGTATAAACGGCAAAAACCGCTGGTGTATTATACATACTATCGGCTTTGATGTGTTTTTCATAATCCAAAATACTTGGAATAGTTCGACCTGATTTACCAAGAATTTCTTCTTTTACTACAACTAATGTTGCTCCAGCTGCACCCATATTTTTTTGAGCACCAGCATAAATCAAATCAAATTGAGAAAAATCTAAAGTTCTTGAAAATATATCAGAACTCATATCACAAACTACAGGAATATTAGTTTTTGGAAATGATTTCATTTGAGTTCCAAAAATAGTATTGTTGCTCGTGCAGTGAAAATAATTAGCATCAGTTGGAATACTATAATCTGTTGGAATATGATTGTAATTTTGCTCTTTTGATGAAGCAACAACAACTGTTTCACCAAAAATTTTGGCTTCTTTAATAGCATTGTTCGCCCAAGTTCCAGTGTCAAGATAAGCTGCTTTTCCGCCAACTTTCATCAAGTTTTGTGGAACCATTAAGAACTCTAAACTTGCTCCACCTTGAAGAAATAACGCTTGATATCCTTTTCCTTCAAGACCTAAAAGTTCTAAGACCAAAGCTCTTGCTTCTTCCATCACAGCCACAAAATCTTTGCTTCTATGTGATATCTCCAAAATGGATAATCCAGAATTATTAAAATCTAAAACAGCTTGTGCTGATTTTTGAAATACTTCTTGAGGTAAAATGCATGGACCAGCGCTGTAATTGTGTTTTTTCATCTTGAGCAAATAATAATTTTAATGACACAAATTTCGGAAATAGGTAACGAATATGAGATAAGAAATCAGCTTTAATGAGTTCATCTTATCAACGAAAACGTTTTAGTTTATAACAAAATAGTGAAGTAGTATTTTAATTTTTCACAATTTTTCTTGTGAAAGAAACACCATTATTTTTTGTAATTTTCAAGAGGTAAATTCCGTTGCTCAACTCTTTTAAAGAAATAGAATTTGAGTTTGACTTAACCTGTTTGATTAGTTTTCCATCAAATTGATAGATATCAATAAAACGTATTTCATTAACCAAATTGTTCGACAAAAAAACTTTATCATTTGTAGGATTGGGATACAATTTAAATTCGTTTAATGTATTTTCATCAATTCCCAATGTAGTATCAAAAGTATACGCTTTTCCTATGGGTAAAGGATAATTTTCATTTGGTGCACCAATAAGAACAAGATTATCAGTTATTGCAATTCTCGAACCAAAATAATCATCATTCCCAATATTTCCATTTCCATAAATCACTTCTTGAAATACCCAATTACCATTAATTTTTTTATAATAAGATAATGGTGATTTTCTGGTCATTTGAAGAATATAGGCACCAGATCCAATAAACATCATATCGTTTTTCACTACAAAAGTCGTTGCTATATTATCACCTTGATTGACATTGGTTAATGTTGATGACAAATTCCAAATATTTGAACCTGCTTCATAAATAATTACGTTTGCATTCAATCCTGTACTTAATAAAACAAAAAGTTGGTTGTTGTCAAGATTAAAATCAGAGATATACTGTTCAGCTGTTGATGTTGGATTAAGACTATTTGAATAATTCCAATTACTGCCATTAAAATTATAGGTATGAATATTAATTAAAGGTGCAAAAGTTGAACCAGAAGAAATGGCTAGTGAATTATTTGAAATCTTTATTTTTCCACCAAATTTATAAGATGCTCCAAGTGTTATTTTTTGAAAAAAAACCCAATTTAAACCATTAAAATTATACACATAAACAGCTCCGTTATTTAATGCTGTTGGTTGTCCCGTTGGTTCATCGTCAATGGCGGTTACAAAAAGTTGGTTGTTGTATACTTTGACATCATAACCAAAATAATCGTCTGCAATGCCATCAAAAGCTGTTATTTTTTGAATAAATTGCCAACTGTTTGCTACTTTTCTATAAAGATAAACCGCTCCAGCATTGGATGACACTTCATCATGAAATGGAGAACCAACGGCAATAAAATCATTATCTATGGAAACTGTGTTACCAAAACCATCACTCGCAATTCCATCGGATGGTGTTGTGAAAAACGTTTCTTGATTTATTATACTACCATTTTTTTTAAATACAAAAACGTTATTTCCGTCCATGAAATTCATACCATTCGTAGCACTAATAACCATGTCATTTCCATAAGCATCTAATGCTTTTCCAAAACTGCTATGATTAATGTTAGGACTAAATGAAGTTAATGTTATTTGAGAAAATAATGC
The DNA here is from genome assembly GCF_051547085.1 of Flavobacterium sp. RSB2_4_14. Classification (NCBI taxonomy): domain Bacteria; kingdom Pseudomonadati; phylum Bacteroidota; class Flavobacteriia; order Flavobacteriales; family Flavobacteriaceae; genus Flavobacterium; species Flavobacterium sp. RSB2_4_14. The sequence goes on along the minus strand of NZ_JBPTTL010000002.1, from coordinate 174,176 downwards.
CTGAAAAAATAATAACGATGTGCAGAAGATAATTTTTTTCATAATTTCAGATATTTAGTTGTAAATGTAAGAATTAAAGTTTATTCAAAAACAATAAAGTATCCACATTATCAGCATAATCCCAAAGTTCGGGTTGTTGGGTTTTTCCAAATGGAATACTTTTTTCAAAAACATCTTTTGAAACAATACATTGAATATGTTCGGCATCATTTTCCAATTGTTTTTTTATATCTTCAATATTTTCATATCGTTCATAAAACACAGATGAAATAGGCGAGGCGTAACTTTTATCTTCTTTCAACGTGAGGAATTCATTATCCAATAATTTGAAATTACTCATCAAAAAAACGGCTTTGTTATAGTCGTAATTATTAGAGTATTTTTCATAATAAATAACATCTCTATATTCATATATGGCTTTAAAGAAAGGTTGAAAATCATACTCTTTAGGCACAAATAGTTTAGAAACATTTCTACATCCTAAACCAAAATAACGGAAAATATCTTCTCCCAAATTAACCAAATCTTCATGCGTTTCGTTACCAGTTAAAACGGCAACGGAGTTTCTGTTTTTACGTATAATACTTGGTTTGTCTTTAAAATAATATTCAAAATAGCGTGCGGTATTGTTACTTCCTGTGGCAATGACAGCATCAAAGTTTTCCAATTTTCCGTCTGTAAATGTGATGCAATTTTCAATTTCAGGATTTACTGCAATTAGATATTTGGCTAAAAATTTAATCAGATGTTGATCGTTTGAAGATGTTTTTACCAAAACGTTATGTCCTGAAATCAGCACAGAAAGAAAATCGTGAAAACCAACAAGCGGAATATTTCCAGCGAGTATCAAACCAACAGTTTTAGGTTCTGTTTTTGAAAAATCATAGGATGAAATCCATTGATTAATATTGTCTTCTTGCAGGGCTTTTGCCCATGATTGAATAGCGTAATACACTTGTTCCGGGGTAAACCAACCATTATGTGATTTCGATAATTTAATTAAGTTAACAAAGTCATCAAAGAACAAATCATTATGAAGAACCGTTTCGTCTCTAATATCTTTATCTAATGAAAACTGGCTTAAAAACTTCCCTAATTCAACAAAACATTTTTTTTTATGAATTTGTAACATTTGTTTACTTGTTTATGAATGGTTTTGATTGTAATTTTGCACAAAATTAATTAAAAATTAGCTATGGCAATCATTATAACTGACGAATGTATCAACTGTGGTGCATGTGAACCAGAATGTCCAAATACTGCTATTTATGAAGGTGCTGACGATTGGCGATACAAAGATGGAACCAAATTAAAAGGAAAAGTAATTTTACCCGATGGTTCCGAAGTAGATGCTGATGCGGCTCAAACTCCAATATCAGACGATATATATTATATTGTACCAGGAAAATGTACCGAATGTAAAGGGTTTCATGATGAGCCACAATGTGCGGCTGTTTGTCCTGTGGATTGTTGCGTTCCCGATGATAATCATGTTGAGAGTGAAGAAACGCTTCTTAATCGACAATCATTTTTACACAATGAATAAAAAAAATATCCTGAGTTAAAGCTCAGGATATTTTTTTATAAAGATTTTTTATTAGAATTTAAAACCAAGTCTAGCATAGTAATAAGCACCGCCAAATCCCATTTGAACAGCATCCCAATATCCACCAGCTTCTACCCAGTCATCTTGTTGATCAGGATAAATATTGAAAAGGTTGTTGCTTCCAATACTAAGTTTTGTTGATTTAGAAAGTTGAAATCCTAAAGTCAAATCGGTTACTATTTTTGCGCCATAGGTATCAGTTGCTGCTTTAATTTGATTTTCAAATGAACCATAATCAGCAACGTCTTCATACATTTGATAATCCAATAAAATCACTTCACTAAAACGGGTGAATGCTAAACCAGCATCAAACCATTTGCGAGCATAATTTAAATTCAAGCTAAATTTATTATCAGGAGCAGAAGCCAAAAGGAATGCTTTTTCTCTTTCTCCAAAGAATGTTTGTTCGTCTAAATTTCCATTATTCACTTTATCAACTTTCATATCATTGATGTTTCCTAACAAAGTTGCCCCAAATAAATTTTCGCCAAATTTCTTTTTCCAAGAAATTACCACATCAAGTCCAACAGTTTTGGTATCAACTCCGTTGACGAAAAATTGGGCTTGGTCAACCCCAATATTCAACGCAGAGGCATCAAAATATCCTGTTAACACAATACGGTCATCAACATTTACTAAATATCCATCAAAAGTCGCTGTAAAATCACCATAGCTTGCTGTGAAACCAAGCGAACCGTTTATAGCAGTTTCTTCTTTTAATTTTCCAATACCAAAAGCTTGTGTTACCGGACTATTGTTTGGAGAAAGTAATATTTCAGAAGCACCACTTGAAGAGAAATTGGTAAAACGTAAATTATAATAAATTTGAGCTAATGATGGTGCTCTAAAACCAGAACTAACAGAACCTCTAAAATTAATATTAGCTCCAGTTTTTAATCTTGCAGCTAATTTTCCGTTTATAGTACTTCCAAAATCACTGTAGTTTTCAAAACGCAAAGCTGTTGTAACCATGAAATTATTAGAAACATCTAATTCTCCATCTGCATATAAAGAAACATTGGAACGTCCTCTATTTACAGCATTTGCCGGACTATAACCAGGAAATCCTTGAGCACCACCAGGTCTTGTATCACCAGTTTCTGGATCAATCGGGATAGTTTGATTCACTGGATCGGTAACTACTTGTCCATTTACATCGTAGGTTGCATAAGAAGCTTCTTCACCAGCAAAAATGGTAAATTGTTCTGTTCTATATTCACCACCAAAAGCCAAGTTAAAACCATTTAAGATTGAATCGTAATTTTTTGACAAATCTAAATTTACCGTATTTTGACTTAAAGTATGTCCACCAGCATCAAAATCTGTTGGTGATGCTTCTTCTAAGGAAGCATTTAATGTCCCTTTGATGTAATAGTGGAATAAGTTTTTCCCATAAGTATTACTAATATCTAATTTCCAGCCACTCGCCATTTCTGTTCTAAAACCAGCCGAAATAGAGTTGTCAATAATGAGAGATGTAATTCTTGGTGTAAATCCGTTAGGATAAATACTGGTAACAATTCTAGCCGATGGATTATTTCTGGTAAAGGCATAAGCATCAGTATCTCTATAATTTCTACCACCAAAAGCGTAAAACTTTGTTTTGTCTGAAATTGGAATAGCGGCATTTACAAAAAAGTTAAATCCTTCAATGGCTGCTTCTCCAAAACCTCTTCTAAAATCAAAACCTGGACGTAGTGTTTTGTCTTTACCAATGTACTCTGCGGTGAAATTGGCAAAACCTCCTTTGTCACCAACTTTGGTTCCGTAATTGGTAGTAACTTTTATAGAGTTACCATCAAAACTTTTGCCATTGGTTGTTTTATTTCCATCAGCATTAGTGTCAAGATAATTGTCGCCAGTATTGGCAGTTCCAGCTGGAAAATCACCATTAGCATTGGTATTGTAAACACCATAACTAATAGTTCCAGTTAATTCATCAACATTGTCATTTAAAACAATATTGATTACACCAGCAATCGCATCTGAACCATATTGTGCCGCAGCGCCATCGCGAAGAATTTCTATTCTTTTGATTGAACTTGCTGGTATAGCATTCAAATCGGTTCCTGTATTTCCACGACCACGAGTACCAAATAAATTGATTAACGAAGATTGATGTCTACGTTTTCCATTAATTAAAACTAAGGTTTGGTCTGGACCCATTCCTCTTAATGATGCAGGATCAACATGATCTGCGCCATCTGAACCGGATTGTTTATTTGCATTAAAAGAAGGTGCTGCATACTGAAGTAATTCATTAATTTCCAGTTTCCCGCTTTGAGTAGTAACACTTTTTACATCGATAATATCAATTGGCACTGCCGAATTTACATTAGTTCGTTTGATATTTCTAGAACCTACAATTTGAACTTCTTGTAACTGTTGCACTTTTGTCGTGTCTGGTTGTGTTGCCGTTGGATTGTTTTGTGCAAAAACAAAACCAAACGGAATTAAACAAAAAAATAGGGTAGTTTTTTTCATAAATAAGGTTGATTAAAAGTTAATGTCATGCAATATACAATTATTATTATCAATATTAATTTTTCGTCTAATCGCTTTTTTCTTATGGAAAATCTATTGTTTTTTATTAAATTTGTTGAAAGCCAAAGTAACTATGAAGAAAATCTACCTCGTATTCTTACTGATTTTTAGTTTAATTGGTTTTTCACAAACTACCGAAAAGTCAATTATTTTAATTGATGCTGCCAGTAATCTTCCTATAGAATCTGCGACTGTTTATATTTTAAAAACGAAACAAACATTATTGAGTAATGCAGAAGGAAAAATAACATTTGAGCTCAATGGCACTTCAAATATTCAAGTTACACATTCCTCATATCTCAGTGTTACTGTTCGTTCATCGGCATTGCAAAAAACAGATTACATCATTTATCTCAAGAGCAATATTAATGATTTGGACGAAATCATTGTGACGAAACAACATCCACAGAAAATCTTAAAATCAATTGTTGAAAATTCTATCAAGAAATTGACTTCTCCCGCGCGATTGAAAGTGTATTCGAGAGAATTTTTTAAGCAAGATGGAGCACATGCTTATTACAATGATGGTCTCCTAAATTTCCAATTAACAGGTAAAAACAATAAATTCAAAAGCACTATTTTAGTTGAACAAAATAGGTCTTTTGGATTGGTAAATGATGCTATTGGAGCCGAAGTTTTGGGTTATAATTTGAATGATATCATGCAAAATTATTATAACTTCAAGTATTTACTTCCCATTTTGGAAACTAAAGCTATAAAGCAATATGATTATGTCATTAAAGGATACACTGCCAATGCAGATTATAATGTGATGCTAGTAACTCCAATAGATAAGACTAAAGAACTTCGTGATGATTTTAAAATAATCTATGACAATAAGAAAAAAGTAATTGTAGAAGTAAGTTCTACTATTTCACCCTCAACTCTTGCCAATACACGAGAAAAGAAAATGGTAGGTTCAAAAAATATTTATAAATCAATATTCAAAACAATCTACAGAATTGATGATGTAAACTATTATTTAGTTAGTTCGCAAGAGGAAATTGGTTTTGAAAGAATTGATAGAGATAAAAAAACAGATATTGAGGTTAGAAATTACTTTGTAACAACCTTTTTTAGCACTCAAAACTTCGAGTATAAAGAAAGTGAAGTCTTTAAAGACAAAACACTCTACAATAAAAAAAATGTCATTCTAACTAATTATTGGGATATCTCTGGACTAACTTCTACCGAAGAAGAGGAGAAAATTATTGAAGTAATGGCAGCCAAATCCTATTAGAATACTAATCAAATTTCCCTCCATTTCATTTCATTGAAACTTGATTTTAATATCTTATATTTGCACACTTTTAAAAATAAAACTTAAAATGAAACGCTTTAGCGTTACATATCACAAATAAAAAATCAATATCAAAAAGATATGAAAGCAGGAATTGTAGGATTACCCAATGTTGGAAAATCAACTTTATTTAATTGTTTGTCTAATGCAAAAGCGCAAAGTGCCAACTTTCCGTTTTGTACCATCGAACCTAACATTGGTGTGGTAAATGTTCCTGACCCAAGAATAAATAAATTAGAGGAATTAGTAAAACCTGAACGCGTTCAAATGGCAACTGTTGATATAGTTGACATTGCAGGATTGGTAAAAGGAGCAAGTAAAGGCGAAGGATTAGGAAACCAATTTTTGGGAAATATTAGAGAATGTAATGCTATTATTCATGTTTTGCGTTGTTTTGACAATGATAATATTGTGCATGTTGATGGCAATGTAAACCCGATTCGCGATAAAGAAACTATAGATATTGAGTTGCAGTTAAAAGACTTAGAAACGGTAGAAAAACGTTTAGAAAAAGTAAATCGTGCCGCTAAAACAGGGAATAAAGAAGCGCAAACAGAAAAAGTACTTTTAGATAGAATTCGCGAAAATTTATTGCAAGCAAAATCAGCAAGAACAGTTGTTCCTCAAAATCAAGATGAGGAAGAATTGATGCAAGATTTTCAATTGATAACAAACAAACCCGTTTTGTATGTTTGTAACGTTGATGAAGCTTCAGCGGTTAATGGAAATAGATACGTTGAACAAGTTCGTGAATTGGTGAAAGATGAAGATGCAGAAGTAATTGTACTTTCAGTAGGAGCAGAAGCCGATATTACTGAGTTAGAAAGCTATGAAGAACGTCAAGTTTTTCTAGAAGATATGGGATTAACAGAGCCAGGTTCGGCGGTTTTAATTCGTGCAGCTTATAAATTATTGAAACTACAAACCTATTTTACCGCTGGTGTAAAAGAAGTGCGCGCTTGGACAATTAACGTGGGCGACACAGCACCAAAAGCAGCAGGAGTTATCCATACTGATTTCGAAAAAGGATTTATCCGTGCCGAAGTTATCGCTTTTGAGGATTTTGCTCATTATGGTTCCGAAGCTAAAGTCAAAGAAGCAGGAAAACTTAGAGTAGAAGGAAAAGAATATATCGTAAAAGATGGAGATGTGATGCATTTCCGTTTTAATGTGTAAAATTAGAAACATCCCTAAATACTAAAACCTGTAAATTAATTTGCAGGTTTTTTTGTTTGTTACATTATCTTTTCTTTTCTTTATAATCCCATCTCTAAATAATTGATGATATGAAATTTAAACAATTGATTATTGATAAATTAAATAATCAAAAAATTATCGCCAACTCACATAGTTTAGAGTCTAAAGATGTTAATTTAGTTCTAGCTTTCGGTCAACGAACTCTATTGGAGGAAACCTTACCATACCAAAAATTAAACGAAAGATATCCTAACGCTGATATTGTAATGTGTTCCTCATCTGGACAAATTTCCAATTCATGTAATATTGAAAGTGATATTGTTGTAACAGCCATTTCATTTGAAAAAACAAAAGTAAAAACAACTCAAATAGATATTTTATTAAATAGTGACCTAAACGATTTAGGCAAAAAAATTAAGAATGATTTATCATCTGAAGATTTAAAGTCCATTCTGATTTTATCCGAGGGAAGTTTAGTTAACGGAACGGAATTGATTAATGAATTGATAGCACAAACCAATAAATCAATACCGATTTTTGGAGGTTTAGCAGGTGATGAATATAATTTTGAAAAAACAATAGTAGGATTAAATGCTGATGCAACACCTGGGAAAATTGTCGCAATAGGATTTTATGGAAACAACATTCATTTTGATTATGCTTCAGAAGGTGGTTGGGGAGATTTTGGTCCAGAACGAGAAGTTACTTCATCAGAAAAAAATGTTTTATACAAAATAGGTGACCGTTTTGCATTAGATTTGTATAAAGAATATTTGGGTAAATATGCCGAAGAATTACCAGGTTCATCTTTATATTTTCCTCTTTCTATGAAAGAAAATGCCGAAACAGCAACAGTAGTTAGAACAATATTAGCGATAAATGAGGAAAATAAATCAATGACATTTGCTGGTAATATTCCACAAGGTTCAATGGTAAGATTGATGAAAGGAAATATCGATAAATTGATTGATGCAGCATCAACAGCGGCTTATAAAATTAAGAAGAAATCAACCGATAGAAATCAATTAGCACTTTTGGTTAGTTGTGTAGGCAGAAGAATTGTTTTAGGCGAAAGAATAGAAGAAGAGCTTGAAGTAATTCGAGATGTATTTGGAGAGAACACGCTTTTATGTGGTTTTTATTCCTACGGAGAAATTTCTCCAACATTAAAGAATGTTGCTTGTGAACTTCACAATCAAACCATGACAATTACTACAATGTATGAAGATGAATAGTTAAATGGAAAAACCAAATTTACATAGACATCTTAATCGTCAGATAAATAAATATTTATCAGAACACACTATTAATGAAAATCCTGAACTATCTGCTTTTATTGACGTTATCAATCAAACGTATTTAAATTATGAAAAAGATTCTGAGTTATTTGAGCAATCAGCTCGTTTGAATGACAAAGAATATTTGGAAATGAATAAAAAGTTAAAAGACGAAATAGCTAAAAGAGACTTATTTGAAAAAAAGTTGGTAGAAGCTATTAAGCAACTTAATGTTGATGGTGTCAACCTAGAAGGAGAAGATAATTTACTGAACTTAATTAAAATTCTTAATCGAGAAATCGAAATTAAAAAAGAATTTCAAGAACAGTTAAACATAGCCAAAACGGTTGCTGAAGATGCTAATGAAGCTAAATCGGAGTTTTTGTCTATTATGAGTCATGAAATTAGAACGCCACTCAATGCAATTATTGGTTTGGTTTATATCATGGAAAAAGAAAATTCCTTGCAAAGTTTTCATGAAAATATTGAAGTTTTAAAAAATTCAGCCCAAAACTTATTTTTATTAATCAATGATATTTTAGACTTCAATAAAATTGAAGCAGGTAAAGTTGATATCGAGAGAATCCCTTTCAATTTGATTGATTTAGTAAATCAAATTACAAAATCAATGCAAGCAAGAGCTTCTGAAAACCTCAATACAATTGAAATAATTGTTGCTGATGATTTTGTGCCAAATTTAATAAGTGATCCTCTCAGAATTAATCAGATTATCACAAACTTGGTGTCAAATGCTATCAAATTTACCCAAGATGGAACTATAAAAATCAAACTAAATCAACTAGCAGTTATAGAAAATTATTCGACTTTTAAAGTGGAGATAATAGATACCGGAATAGGCATTGACAAAGAAAAATTTCAAACTATTTTCGAAAAATTTTCACAAGCCGAAACAAGAACGTCAAGACAATTTGGAGGAACTGGATTAGGTCTTTCCATTACAAAAAAATTATTACATCTATTAGGTTCAGATATTTTTGTTGAAAGTGAAATAGGCGTTGGAACAAATTTTAACTTCACATTACGACTTCCTATTGATAGAAAATTGGTGGCAGTCAATACAAATGATTTACAGGAAAATTACAAGGAAGAAAATCTTAAAGGATTGAAAGTTTTACTAGTAGAAGATAATTTAATAAACATCAAAATTGCTCAAAAAATCATGGGTCAATGGGATGTTGAAGTAGATTTAGCAGAAAATGGACTTGTAGGTGTTGAAAAATTTAATACTAATAAATATGATGTCATTTTAATGGATTTATCAATGCCAGTGATGGATGGTTATGAAGCCACTACAATCATCAGAGAGACAGATAAAATGATACCAATTGTAGCATTAACAGCATCAGCTTCTTTTGGATATTTAGATAGAGCGCTTCAAATTGGTATTAATGAATACATCATAAAACCATTTAATCCAAAAGAACTCAATATGAAATTGAGAAAATATTACACTCTTTAATTTCAATCTTTTATTGTCAATATCATTATTGATAACTTCTCTATTTACCGTTATTATTTTCTCTCGATTTCCACTATATTAGCGAAAAATCGATAGTTTTAAAATGCCTGAACAAAATCAATATACCGAAGACAATATCCGTTCACTCGACTGGAAAGAACACATCAGAATGCGTCCCGGAATGTACATTGGGAAACTTGGTGATGGTTCATCGCCTGATGATGGAATTTATATATTGCTTAAAGAAACTTTAGACAACTGTATCGATGAATTTGTCATGGGTGCAGGAAAAGTTATTGAAGTTACCATCAAAGACAAATTGGTCACTGTTCGTGATTATGGTCGTGGAATTCCTTTAGGAAAAGTGGTTGACGTAGTTTCCAAAATGAATACTGGTGGAAAATACGACTCCAAAGCCTTTAAAAAATCGGTTGGTTTAAATGGTGTTGGTACCAAAGCAGTAAATGCGTTGTCTAATTATTTTCGAGTTGAATCCGTTCGTGATAACCAACAAAAAGCCGCTGAGTTTTCTGCTGGAAATCTAACTATTGAGGAAGATGTTGTAGAATCTACCAAAAGAAGAGGAACAAAAGTTTCTTTTATTGCTGATGAAACGATTTTCAAAAACTATAAATACCGTAATGAGTATATCATCAAGATGCTCAAAAATTACTGTTATTTAAATACAGGATTAACCATTTATTACAATGGCGAAAAGTATTATTCGGATAACGGTTTAAAGGATTTGTTGGAAGAAGCCATTCACGAGGACGATATGGTTTATCCGATTATTCATTTGCTAGGCGAAGATATTGAAGTGGCACTGACACACAGTAAATCACAATATTCAGAAGAATACCATTCCTTTGTAAACGGACAAAATACGACACAAGGAGGAACGCATCTAGGTGCATTTCGCGAAGCGATTGTAAAAACCATCAAAGAGTTTTATAACAAACCTTTTGAAGCTTCTGATATACGAAAATCAATTGTTTCGGCAGTTTCTATAAAAGTTGAAGAACCTGTTTTTGAAAGCCAAACCAAAACCAAATTGGGTTCAACAGAAATTGGTCCGAATGGTCCATCGGTACGAACGTTCGTAAATGATTTTATCAAAACCAAACTCGATAATTTTTTACATAAAAATCCAGAAATAGCCGACCAGTTATTACGCAAAATCCTTCAGGCCGAACGAGAACGAAAAGAACTCTCGGGAATTAGAAAATTAGCCAAAGACAGAGCCAAAAAAGCCAGTCTTCACAATAAAAAATTACGCGATTGTCGTGTGCATTTAACCGACGCTAAAAATCCGAGAAGTTTAGAAAGTACACTTTTCATCACCGAAGGAGATTCGGCTTCGGGTTCTATTACTAAATCGCGTGATGTCAATACTCAAGCTGTTTTCAGTTTACGTGGAAAACCATTGAATTCCTATGGCATGACCAAAAAAATTGTGTATGAAAACGAAGAATTTAACTTGCTACAAGCGGCTTTGGATATTGAAGAAGACATGGGAGATTTGCGATACAATAATATCGTAATTGCAACCGATGCCGATGTGGATGGAATGCATATTCGATTGTTATTGATTACGTTTTTCTTGCAGTTTTTCCCAGAATTAATTAAAGATGGACATTTATATATTTTGCAAACACCATTGTTCCGAGTGCGAAATAAAAAGGAAACCATTTATTGCTACAGCGAAGAAGAACGCGTAAATGCTATCGAAAAACTCAAGCCAAAACCCGAAATCACCCGATTTAAAGGTTTGGGAGAAATTTCTCCCGATGAGTTTAAGAATTTCATTGGTGAAAGCATCCGATTAGATCCTGTGATGTTAGATAAGGCCACATCAATTGAAACGTTACTAGAGTTTTACATGGGAAAAAACACGCCTGACAGACAAACGTTCATTATCAATAATTTGAAAGTGGAATTGGATGTGGTGGAGAAAATTTAAATAAATATGGAAAATCAAGATATACGATGGAAACAAAGGTTTGAGCATTACAGTAATGCACTTAAGCAACTAAAAAATGCAAACGATATAAAATCACAAAGAGATTTTTCAGAGTTAGAATTACAAGGAGTAATTCAAGCTTTTGAAGTTTCTCAAGAACTATCTTGGAAAGTAATGAAAGATTTTCTTGAAGAACAAGGAAAAACAGATTTATATGGAAGTAAAAATGCTGTTAGAGAAGCTTTTAATGTTGGATTAATTGCAAATGGTGATATTTGGCTAGAAACAATAAAAAGCAGAAATGTAACCTCACATATTTATGATCATGAAGAAATAAAAATAATTTTAGAAACAATATTAACTAGGTACTTGCCAGTTTTTATAGATTTCGAAAATAAAATGAAAAGTCTACTATAATGTTTGGTTTATATCCTGATAGTTTCAATGAGATAATAAATATTCTAAAGGAATTAAATTCTATTGAAAAAGTAATAATTTATGGTTCTAGGGCAAAAGGAACTCACAAGGAAGGTTCGGATGTTGATATTACTATTCTTGGAAATATAACAGATGAAGATTACAACAAGTTTTGGCAAAAACTAGACGATAGCTATATTCCATATAAATTTGATATCTCGATTTTTAATAATTTGAAATCAAAAGAATTAATCGAACATATTAATAGAGTTGGAAAAGTATTTTATGAAAAAGAGAATACTTAAATAAATCAGCATAAATGAAAGACGAAGAAGAAGATAACATCAATGAAGACGAAACTAACGACGAGTTAAACGATTCTACAAATGATGATCCCATAGAAGAAGGTTTTGAAGACATCAAATCTTCTGGTAATCATTTCTATGAAAATGACGAAAACCCTGAAGACACAATTACCAAAGTTACAGGAATGTACAAAGATTGGTTTTTGGATTACGCTTCCTATGTAATTCTTGAACGTGCGGTTCCAGCTATTGAAGATGGTTTCAAACCAGTGCAGCGCCGAATTATGCATTCGATGAAAGAGTTGGATGATGGTCGTTATAATAAAGTAGCAAATATCGTTGGTCATACTATGCAGTATCATCCACATGGTGATGCGAGTATTGGTGATGCGATGGTTCAAATCGGTCAGAAGGATTTAATCATCGACATGCAAGGAAACTGGGGAAATATCCTCACAGGCGATAGTGCTGCGGCTTCACGTTATATTGAAGCGCGAATTTCTAAGTTTGGTCATGATGTATTGTTTTCGCCAAAAATTACAGAATGGGGAATGTCGTATGATGGTCGTCGTGCCGAACCCATAAATCTTCCCGTTAAATTTCCATTGCTTTTAGCACAAGGTGCAGAAGGTATTGCAGTAGGTTTATCGACTAAAATACTACCACATAATTTCAATGAATTAATTGATTGTTCGATTAAAGTATTAAAAGGAAAATCATTTACAATCTTTCCAGATTTTCCAACTGCCGGAATTGCCGATGTGTCAAATTACAATGATGGAATGCGTGGAGGACGAGTTCGTGTACGTGCCAAAATCGGACAATTGGACAAACAAACGCTAGTAATTACCCAAATCCCTTTCTCAACTAACACTTCAACTCTAATTGATAGTATATTGAAAGCCAACGAAAAAGGAAAAATAAAAGTTAAAAAAATTGAAGACAATACCGCTGCCGAAGTTGAAATTTTAATTCATCTTCCGCCAGGTGTTTCTCCAGATAAAACTATTGATGCTTTGTATGCTTTCACGGCTTGTGAAACATCGGTTGCGCCATTGGGTTGTGTCATAGAAAATCACAAACCGTTGTTTATTGGAGTTACCGAAATGTTGAAAATTTCAACTCACAGAACGGTTGATTTATTGAAACGCGAGTTGGAAATCCAATTGGACGAACTTGAAAACAAATGGCATTTTTCTACCTTGGAAAAAATCTTCATTCGTGAAGAAATGTATATCGATTTCAAATTGTATTCGGATAGAGAATCTTTGAATGTTTATATGTATGACCGTTTCAAACCGTTTTCTAAATCGTTTGTTCGAGAAATTAATGATGATGATTTACAAAAACTGACCCAAATCCCAATGATACGTATCACGCGATTCGACTCGGATAAAGCAGATGATGCCATTGCCAAGTTGGAAGCCGAAATGGAGCAAGTGAAATATCATTTAGATCATATTATTGACTACACAATTGACTTTTTCCAAAAGTTAAAAGACAAATATGGCAAAGGACGCGAACGCCAAACTGAACTTAAAAGCTTCGATAATATTGAAGCCACAAAAGTAGCGTTGCGCAATACTAAATTGTATGTCAATAGAGAAGAAGGTTTCTTTGGAACAGGTTTGAAAAAAGACGAATACGTTGCCGATTGTTCTGATATTGATGACATTATTGTTTTTCTGCGAGATGGAAAAATTATGATATCCAAAGTGGATGACAAGAAGTTTGTTGGCAAAGATATTATTCATATTGCTGTTTTTGATAAGAACGATAAGCGAACGATTTACAATATGATTTATCGTGATGGTAAAAACGGTTCAACTTTTATCAAGCGATTTAATGTTTCGGGAGTTACTCGTGATAAATTTTACGATTTAACACAAGAAAAACCAGGCTCACAAGTCTTGTATTTTTCTGCTAATCCAAATGGAGAAGCTGAGGTTGTTACTATTCTGTTACGTCAAGTAGGAAGTGTTAAAAAACTGAAATGGGATTTAGATTTTACCGATATAGCTATCAAAGGAAGAGCTTCGAGAGGAAATACCGTTACGAAATATCCAATCAAGAAAATTGAGTTAAAAGAAAAGGGAATTTCAACCTTACGCCCAAGAAAAGTTTGGTTTGATGATACCGTTCAACGATTGAATGTGGATGGAAGAGGAGAATTATTGGGTGAATTTAGACCAAATGATAGATTGCTACTTATTAACCAATCGGGAAAATTGAAAACCATTATTCCTGAATTAACCACACATTTTGATGAAGATATTGTGGTGATGGAAAAATGGAATCCAAAAAAACCGATTTCAGCAATTTATTTTGATGGTGAAAAAGAACGTTATTTCATCAAACGTTTCTTGGTAGAAAATGAGAACAAAGAAGAAGTATTCATCACCGAACATGAAAAGTCACAATTAGAAATTGTTTCTACTGATTGGCGACCAATGGCAGAAATTGTTTTTGCTAAGGTAAAAGGTGTTCAAAAAGAGAATCAAACGATAGATTTGGAACAATTTATTGCCGTTAAAGGAATCAAAGCATTGGGTAACCAACTCACAGCCGATAAATTGAAACAAGTTAATTTACTAGAACCATTACCTTTTGAAGAGCCAGAAGAAGTACAACCAGAAGAAATGGAAGTTTCTCAAGAAACCAATATTTCTGATGACATTCAAACAGAAACGGATGATGATGGACAAATAACATTGGCATTAGAATAATAAAATTAAATGAAAAATTTTCCAACAGATATCGAAATTGCTCAAGATGCAACTTTGATACACATAAAAGAAATTGCAAATAAAATTAATATTGCTGCTGATGATTTGGAATACTATGGAAAATATAAATCTAAGCTTCCATTGTATCTTCAAAAGGAAAATCCTCAAGGGAAACTAATTCTGGTTACAGCTATGTCACCTACAAAATATGGCGAAGGAAAGACTACTATGACTATTGGTTTAACCGATGGATTAAATACGATTGGGGAAAAAGCCATTGCTGTCTTGCGCGAACCTTCACTTGGACCCGTTTTTGGTTTAAAAGGTGGTGCAGCTGGTGGTGGTTATGCTCAAGTAATTCCAATGGAGGATATTAATTTGCATTTTACAGGAGATTTTTCAGCAATCGAAAAAGCAAATAATTTACTAGCTGCTGTAATTGATAACAACCTTCAAAATCCTAAAGCTTCACTGAATTTAGATCCAAAATCTATAGCGTGGAAACGTGTTATGGATATGAATGACAGGTCATTACGTCAAATTATTATTGGAGTTGGTGGAAAAGCAAATGGAACCATGCGAGAAGATGGTTTTAATATTACACCAGCTTCCGAAGTGATGGCTATTTTATGTCTTTCCAAAGATTTAGAAGATTTAAAAAATCGTTTAGGAAATATTTTTGTTGGAAAAACATTGGAAGGAAAAGCAATTTTTGCTAGAGATTTAAAAGTAGTAGGAGCAATGGCAGTACTTTTAAAGGATGCTTTGAAACCCAATTTAGTTCAGACATTAGAAGGAAACCCTGCCATTCTTCACGGTGGTCCATTTGCTAGTATTGCACAAGGGACAAACTCGGTTATTGCCACCAAAATGGGATTATCGCTTGGTGATTATGTGGTTACCGAAGCTGGTTTTGGCGCTGATTTAGGTGCAGAAAAGTTTTTTCATATAAAGTGCGGACAGTCAGGACTAAAACCTGATGCAGTTGTTATTGTTGCAACAATAAGAGCCATAAAACATCATTCAGGTTTGAGTGAAAATGAATTAAAAACACCTAATGTTTTGGCTGTTGAAAAAGGTTTTTGCAATTTAGAAAAACACATAGAAAATATTCAAAAATTTGGTATCAATCCTGTGGTTTGCATCAATTCATTTCCCGACGATTCAAATGATGAATACGATAAACTAAAAGAACTGTGTTTGACAAAAGGGGTAAATGCCATACTAAATACATCCTTTGTTGATGGTGGAAAAGGTTCCGTTGCATTGGCACAAAAAGTAGTAGATGAAATCAATAATGGTGAAAATCATTATAAACCACTATACAAAGCTAGCGATAGTATTGAACATAAAATAAAAACGATTGCTACTGAAATATATGGAGCTGATGGAGTAGAATTCTCAACAAAATCTAGAACTCAGTTAAAAATGATTAACGATTTAGGATTTAATGATTTTTCAATTTGTATGGCAAAAACGCCAGCCAGTTTTTCGGATAATGAGAAATTAATTGGTAGGCCAACTAATTTTACGATTACCGTTAGAGAGTTTGAAATAGCAAGTGGTGCAGGATTTATTATTCCCCTTTTAGGCGATGTGATGCGTATGCCAGGATTACCGTCAGTTCCAAATGCAGAAAGAATTGATATTGATAATAACGGAAAGATTTCGGGTTTGTCTTAAATATAAATTCCGTCTCGTTCAAAAAAAC
The DNA here is from genome assembly GCF_051547085.1 of Flavobacterium sp. RSB2_4_14. Lineage (NCBI taxonomy): Bacteria > Pseudomonadati > Bacteroidota > Flavobacteriia > Flavobacteriales > Flavobacteriaceae > Flavobacterium > Flavobacterium sp. RSB2_4_14. Next base: position 157,653 of record NZ_JBPTTL010000002.1, on the reverse strand, counting down.
GAGACGGAATTTATTATTTTAATTTGTAAGATTGTTATCTTTTAATTTTTCATCTACAATTTTATTGTTGTGTAATTTAACCGCATTTCTAGATTTCTTCATTCTTAAATTTAAGAACTCAACAAACAACGAGAAGAAGATAGAAAAGTATAAATATCCTTTTGGAATACTTGTTACTTCAACATCATTACCAAATCGGAAATGTGCTAAATGCGAACCTTCAGCTAATAGCATTACCCCAATTAATATTAAAAAGGATAGTCCAAGTATTTGTATAGTTGGATGTTCATTTACAAATTTAGAAACTGGTCCAGCAAAAATCATCATGATTACTATGGAAATTACTACTGATAAAATCATAATGAGTAATGCACCTTCATAGCCAAAACCACCAGCACTTGGTTCTTTCATGCTTACCATTCCTACTGCAGTAAGAATACTATCAAATGAAAAAACAATATTCAGCAAAGCAATTTGAATAATAGCTTGTGATATGGTATTACTTGCTTTTCCTGTAGTTCCTTCTTCTTCGCCTTCTAGTTTGTGGTGAATTTCGGAAACCGATTTATACAATAGAAATAAACCTCCACCAAAAATAATCAAACTTTGTCCTGTTACATGAGCTTCAAAAAATCCCCAGTCAATAGAGAACAATGTGTCTTGCAAACTTAAAACCCAAGTAATACCAAATAATAAAATTATTCTAAACAACATGGCTAGTAATAATCCAATTCTTCTAGCTTTTGGCTGATCTTCTATTTTTAATTTTCCAGAAACAATTGAAAGGAATACAATGTTGTCAATTCCTAGAATAATTTCTAAAAAGGTTAGTGTAAGTAATGCTATAAGCGCATTCGGCGTAAATAAAATTTCCATCATTGTGAGATATTGTTTAGCTGTTAAACGTTATTATTCTTGTTTTGTTACAACACCACGTTGTTTTTTGGCATCGCCTACAAATGAGTATTCAAAAGTATAACTATTCTTGTCAGTTGCCAAAATAGTCATGCTTATTGCTTTTCTTTCATTCATGGTTTTGGGATGTAATTTTTGTAAAACAAACTCGCAATCGTTAACCCATCTCACAGAAGCCGTATCGGTTTTGCCATTATAGGTTTCTATTTGTAAATCTTCGGTTCTTGTAAAAGTAGAGGTTTGTTTTTTACCATTAATTTCTTGGGTAAATATAAACGTTCCCGTTTTGAAATCTTTACAATTTCGTTCTTTTTCAGAACAAGAAATTAGGAGTAATGCGAATAGAAGTAAGGATATTTTTTTCATATTTATAACTTGAAATAGAAATTATTTTTCATTATCAAAAAGTGCATCTGTCAATGTTTTTATTCCTTTGAACAAAAAATAAACAGCCGACAAACAAAGGAAAATACCAATAGTCAATACCAAATAGTGCCACACATTTTTTTTATTGATAAATGCATTATAAATCACACTCGGACCAATAAACATCAACGGTAATGCATAGAGCATAAATTTTATTCCTTTGTTGAGAAGTTCTTTTTTTGCGGACATCTTAAAAATTGATTTGAAAACCTAAACCGTTTTGGTTTGTAATAGCATTGACTGAATATTTATTATGAAAGCCCAAAGTATTGTTTGGATTTTCCTTGTTGTAAATGTCAATAGCTTCCTCAATTTTCTTCTTTCTTCCCGATAAAATAGGAATTGAAACTGCAATTGAACTTACACCAACATAAGTTAATGCTGAAGGATAATCTTTATCAGAAAATAATCCAATAGCTAAATCACCAACTGTCAAACCTATTCCGAAACCTAACAGAAATCCACCCAAACTTTCTTTTGATTTGGCTTGTTTGAAAAGTGTAGCTGATTTTACGTTTGTAGCTAATAATTTTTGGGTTTCTCTCGTAGAAATTTGCTCACCTTTAACATAGAATTTCCCTTTGGTATAAGTTATTTGTTGGGAAAAGGTCAATAAAGAAGATATAAGGAAAACTAGTATAATGATTTTTTTCATATTCATTGGTTTTTATTTATTATAATTCTCTACTGCTTTTCTAACACTACCGTATTTTTTCAATAAAACAGAAGCATTTTCATAGCTTACAGGAATTTCACTCATAATCATTTTCACACCGCGATCCACAAGTTTATCATTACTCAATTGCATATCAACCATTTTGTTTCCTTTTACTTTGCCGAGTTGTATCATGGTTGCCGTTGAAATCATGTTTAACACTAGTTTTTGTGCAGTTCCAGCTTTCATTCTCGAACTTCCAGTTACGAACTCTGGACCAACTACAACCACCACTGGAAATTGCGCTGTCAACGCTAATGGACTTCCTTCATTACAAGTTATACAACCAGTAATAATATTATTCTCGTGACATTTTTCTAAACCGCCAATAACATAAGGTGTTGTTCCCGAAGCAGCTATACCAATGACAACATCGATCTCAGTAATATTTTCATTTTGCAAATCAATCCAAGCTTGTGTTGGGTTATCTTCTGCATTTTCAACCGCACGACGAATGGCTTTGTCACCTCCAGCAATGATGCCGTTTACTAAATCAAATGGAACACCAAAGGTTGGAGGACATTCCGAAGCATCAACAATACCAAGTCTTCCAGAAGTTCCTGCGCCAATGTAAAAAAGTCTTCCGCCAAGTTTCATTTTATCTACGACTTTGGTAACCAAAATTTCAATTTGTGGTAAAGCTTTTTCTACCGCTAACGGAACTTTTTTGTCTTCGTTATTGATGTTAGCCAACAAGTCATGAACCGACATTTTTTCTAAATGTTCGTAGTGAGAAGATTGTTCGGTGGTTTTTGTGAAGTTCATAATGCTATTTTAAAACGTGATGCGCCAAAACATTTTGTACATCATATACATTAACGGATTTGTTAAATTGCTTTACAATACTTGGATTGGTTTCACTTGAAACCCATATTTTCAATTCAGCTTCAAGGTCAAATGTTCCCGCGGTTTCCACACTAAATCTGGATATACTTTTGTATATAATTGATTTGTATTCCACTTTACTTCCTGTAATTCCTTGTTTTTCAATAAGGATTAATCGTTTAGTTGTAAAAATGAATGTATCACGTATAAGCTTGAAACCTAATTCGATTTCTTCGCCTTCAATAAGTAATTTTCTATACTCTTTTAGCAATGTCTCTTGTGAAACAGCTCCAGCGTTTCCCATTAATGCAGAAAAAAATCCCATAAATTGTTGTTTTAAAAATTGTTTTTGTTGAGTTGCTAAAGTTACTGTGTTTTATTGTTTTTTGAAAGTTGCAATTCTATGATTAAAAGGGAATTTTATAATTATTTTAATTTGTATTTTTCACCTTTTTACGTTTTCATTTGAATTAAATTTTTATATTCAATTAAGATTAAAAAAAAAACGTGTATTGAAGTAAAATTATTTTAATAAATACTTTCAATGTGATCTTCTTTAGCTATTATAAATTTGCAATTTTGAATTTCTTTTTCAATAATTATCCAATTGGAATTAAAGTAGGAATGAAGTTGTTTTATCGAGCAATTTCCAATTTTGAAATAAATTATTTTAGGGAATGTATCTGCCAAAAGAAATTTTGAATAAAAATCAACATCTTTCGTTAAAATTATTAAGTTATTTTCGATGGCATAGTTCCAAATTTCAGTGTCAGACATTCTTAAATTAACATCGGCAACAAAAACAAAGTTTTCATGATTGAAAAAACTAAAGTTCTTTGGTAGATTTACATCAACTAAAAACGAACTCATATTAACTAGCTAATTGAGTATCATTTCGTTGTAATGATAAATTTTTTAAAGCAAAAGCAACAGCAGCTTGAATGTCTTCTTTTTCTAAAAAAGGATAAGCATCAATTATTGTTTCCGCGGAGTCACCAGCAGAAAGAAACTGTAGAATAGTTTCCACGGTAATTCTTAAACCACGAATTGTCGGCTTACCATTGCAAACATCAGGAAGAATAGTAATACGTTCTAAAACAGACTTTTCCATTTTTAATGCTTTTTAAACAAAGTTAATTAAATTATTGAATACTAAACAAACCAAGCCAACAAAATCCCTAAAATAATCATCGAAATCTTAGCAATGTTGAACTTGTGACCTTCACTACTTTCAAAGATAATAGTGGAGGAAATATGAAATAAAATTCCAATAACTATAGCGGTAATTTGTGTGTAATATTGATTTAATACTGGAAAATAATCAGAAACGAATGTTCCCAATGGTGTCATTATAGCAAAAGAAAGCATGAATAGGAACAGCGCCGTTTTGTTCAACTCAGCATTCAGGAAAAAAGTGGTTAGAATAATTGCAATAGGCAAGTGGTGAATAGCAATTCCGTAAGCCAAATCGTGGTGATGTCCCACAGGAAATCCTTCTAAAAAAGCATGAATACACAAACTGATAAATAACAACCACGGCATTTGTGTCATTTTATCATGACCATGAACGTGACCGTGTTCTGCGCCTTTGGAGAAAAACTCTAATATGATTTGGAATAAAATCCCAATCATGATAAAAATCCCAACGGAATCATCATGACTTTCATATACATCTGGCAACAAATGCATCACTGTTAACGATAGTAAAAACGAACCACTAAACGCTAATAATAGTTTGAGATTGTTTTTCTTTTTTGGCTTAATAAACAATGCAATTGCATAACCCAAAATAACTGATAGTAAAGGAAGTATGTAATTCATTTATTTAAAAATCATTATCAATCGTTCACTGCTATTCTTGTGGAATTTTTTTAGTTTATAATCTCCAAAAGTATCCAATAAGTAAATGCCAACTTCGGTCATCATTTGTTGAAAATCTTCTAACGTATACGCTCTAACTTTTTCTGTAAAATGATATTTTTTTCCGTCTGCTTCAAAATCAATTTCTTTGGAAATAAAACCGTTTAAAAGATACCGTTTGATGTGAAAAGTAATTCCATCAACTTCTTTGTTTTCCTCTGGAATTAGATTTTCAAGAACTGTATAAACATTCATAAAATCAATTACTGCAAAACCATATTCCGAGAGACTTTCTTTAATAGCTATTAGCGTTTTTAAGTTGTCTTCTTCATTTTCGAAGTAACCAAAACTGGTAAACAAATTAAAAATGGCATCAAATTTTTCTTCAAAAGGTTCACGTTTGTCATGAACTACAAAGTGTAGTGTTTCATTCGCGTTTTTATTGGCTTCGGCTATGCTGTTTTCTGATAAATCGGCACCAATTACATCGTAACCTAATTGGTTCAAGTATATCGAATGACGGCCTTTGCCACAAGCTAAATCAAGGACTTTGGCTTTTTCGGGTAAGTTTAAATAATGGGTAAGATTGTCCATGAAGATTTGAGCTTCGCGGTAGTTTCTGTCTTTATATAAAATGTGGTAATACGGTGTATCAAACCAAGAGGCATACCAAGTTGATTGTTGATTGCTGATTTGAGATTGTTGATTTGAGATTTTTGACATTTAATCTATTCTAATGAATTCATCACCCGCAAAATTAGTGTATTTTTGCCGAAGAATGTCCAAGTTTGAAATTTGAAATTTATGATTTGAAATTTATTTGGGATTTATTTGGGATTTGGAATTTTTATATTGACCCTTCGACTTCGTTCAGGGTGACAAAATGTGAATTATGGAGAATTTTAAAATGGTAGCCAAGACCTTTTTTGGTTTTGAAGAAATATTAGGTAAAGAGTTACAACAATTAGGCGCACAAGAAGTTGAAATAGGCACGCGTGCTGTGAGTTTCAAAGGTGATAAAGGATTTATGTATAAAGCTAATTTGTCTTTGCGTACAGCGCTGAAAATCCTAAAACCAATTTATTATTTTCGTGCAACGAATGACCAGAATTTATACAAAGGCATTCAAGGCATTGATTGGAGTAAGTATATGAATGCCAATCAGACTTTTGTGATTGATACTACCATTCACTCGGATAATTTTAAGCATTCGCAGTTTGTTTCCCAAAAAGCAAAAGATGCTATCGTTGATCAGTTTAGAGATAAAACGGGACAACGGCCAAGTGTTGATAAAGATTTTCCTGATTTAAGAATTAATATTCACATTGATAGAGACCAAGTTTCGTTAGCACTTGATACTTCTGGTGCTTCTCTGCATCATCGAGGTTACAGAACGGCTACCAATATTGCTCCAATAAACGAAGTGTTAGCGGCAGGAATGCTATTGCTTTCAGGTTGGGATGGAAGTTCAGATTTCTTGGATCCAATGTGTGGTTCGGGAACAATTTTGGCAGAAGCTGCAATGATTGCATGTAATATTCCAGCCAATATTAACCGCAAAGAATTTGCTTTTGAAAAATGGAACGATTGGGATAATGATTTGTTTGACCAAATTATAGATGCTTTAATGAAGCGAACCAAAGAGTTTCATCATACCATTGTGGGTTACGACAAAGCACCGAGTGCGGTTCAAAAAGCCAAAGACAATATTAGAAATGCCAATCTTGACGAATATATAACTATCTCACAAGCGAATTTCTTTGATACTAAAAAAGAAACAGTTGGACCTTTGCACATGGTTTTTAATCCTCCTTATGGCGAACGTTTAGACATTGAGTTAGAACGTTTTTACCGAGAACTTGGCGATACTTTAAAAAATAATTATCCTAATACCAATGCTTGGTTCATTACCGGTAACATAGAAGCACTCAAGTTTGTTGGACTTCGACCATCACGTAAGATTAAACTCTTTAACGGAAGTTTGGAAGCACGATTAGTAAAATACGAAATGTATGAAGGTAGTAAACGAACAAAATTCCAAACTACTACAGAAGAGTAAATTACTTTTTGTTTTCTAATTCAATAGCTTTGATAATGGTTGTGACTTTATCAGCGTCAATTCTTTTGGCTTTGATGACTTTGTTTTTATCCAAGATATAAATCACAGGAGTAGAGTAGACGTCATATTTTTCAATGGCATTGTTATAATGTGCACCATCATAAACGTTTATCCAAGGTAGTTTATTATCAGCTATATATTTTAGATATTTTTCACCTTCATGTTGCATATAAACACTGTAGACTTTTACATTTTTTTTCTCTTTTAGCAATTCATTGTAAGCATCTAATAGTTTGGGAATTTCTTTTTGGCAATGACCACAATCTACATCCCAAAAAACGAGAATAGTATAGTCGGCTTTGACATCGCTGAGTTTTACCCACATTTTATTAACCTCATTCACATTGGCATAAAATACTTTGGTCATTTCTTCACTATTCTTTGCGTTTTCAAAACCCATGGCTTTCATTTTACTAAAGTCATCTGCTTTTATCATCATCAAATCCTGCGCAACAGCACCAATGAGCAGTGGTCTAATTTTATCTGCTCGTTTAATTATCTTTTGAACCACTTCTTCATCATCATAAATACCATTGGCTTTTCCTGTTTTGAAATAGGTATCAACAACATGAACAAATACTTTGTCAAATCCCATAATTTTAGAGGTTTCATAGGTATAAGTAAAATTCGCCAACATCAATTTGTAGAGTAAACTTCCTGTTACCGTTTTGGCCAATATTCTGTCTATCTCAACACTTACTGAATCGGGATGAGTAACTACTACTTTGTCAAAATACTTGTTTAACTTATTCGAAAAGAAAGGATTTCGCATGATGGCATCATCTTTAAAATCGACATTGTCCCAATAATGTGTTTTGTAATATTTGTAAACCATCAAACTATCTGGTCTTCCATTGGAAGCTTTTGGCACGTTTTTCAAAATCTTTTCAGTTTTCAAATTCAACACATCGGCAATGAGTGAACCTTTGTTTCTGATAATGAAATCTTCTTCATAATCCATTATACGTCTTTCGAATTCATTTTGTTTTTCAGCAAGTGCCAGCGTATCTTTTTTATTTTTCAGTAGTGTTTTTTGTTTTAAATCCAAAAACTCCTTGTTTTGTTGGGCTATATAATTGAGATATGAAAAAAAATCGTTTTCTCTTTTGGAGTTTGATGCAGTCAGTTCTTTGGTGATATTCATTCCTATTTCAGAAGATAACTCAAGTTTTTGAGTATCATCATCAATAAAAAAATCGAAGAGTATTGTTTTTTGTTGACTTACTAATGAATAAATTCCTTTTTCAAGTTTTTCTTTGCCTTTAAAAACTATTTTTCCGTTTTTTATGGTGGTACATGTATCTTTAATTAATGTTTTATCAAAACGGTAGAAAGTGAGATAGGCTAAACTATCATTACAATTTTTTAAATTAATGGTGATTTCATAACCGGATTGGGCTGTAGCATAAAGTGAGTAGAAACAAAAAACTAAAGCAATGAGTGTTTTTTTCATAAACAATTTAATTTTTTTATAGTTTTCAAAAATTCAAAAATAATCTATTTTTAAAATAAACAACTACTTCAATTTTTAAAGTTTTCTTAAAATAAAAAAAGCACCCCAACAAAGGAGTGCTTTCCACTTTAACCTAATCTATTATGAATTAAAAACAAGAAAACCCTTAACTATCAAAGAGAATTAACCCTTTTTTCTCTAAATTTAATCTAATTCTTTTTTTGGAATAATTGTATTGTGTGGATAAATCTTCTAACGAAATACCAGAAAGAAACAAACTCACCATGGTATCAAGAATTGGCGTTTCTATATCTGTGGATACCGTTAATGACTCTTTTGTATTGTATAGCAAACTTATTACAGTATCAATATTTTCAACAGGAAACTTAAATAGTTTCGCTTTACCATTTTTTTGAGATATTTTTTTCAGTACAACGAAAGCTGTGTCTGACTCCTCATTTTCAAGAATTGTTTTATAATCATATTCATTATCCATACGATAGAGTGTTAATTTATTAGTAAACTTGGGTACTTCAAAATTAATAATTGTTTATTGTAAATAAATTTTAATTAACATTTTTTGGGTGTTTTTTCGATGAAATGCACCTTTTAGCATGAGTTTTAAGATTTTTATACTATCTATTATAAGTTTTAAAGTGTAGTTTTGCACTATAAAATCTATTCACCTTAATTATATAGCTATGTCAAACAAAACAAAAGCGTTACTTTATAACCTTATTTCTTTTGCATTTATCTTTATATTGGTTCGGATACTTTTGGGAGAATATTCAGGATTGTATGGAATTTGGTTACCGTTAACGGCATTTATAGTAAGCACTATTTTAGCACCAAAATTTCAAGCCGTTACTACTCGTGACGGTGATAAGATTTTTATGAAATGGATGTTTATTAAGGGAATAAAACAGTTCTAGAAGAATTACTAATTATTTCTTTTTTGCTTTTTTATCTGATTTCGCATTTGCTTTTACCGTTGACTTATATAACGGAATAAAATAGGATACAGTATAGTTGAAGCCTACACCAAAATTACCATCATAAGTTCGGTTAAAACCCGGAATGTATAGATTGTCGAAATTATCAGGAACTTTTTGAGTAACTAGATATTTTAGCGAAAAATTAAAACCTACAAATACATTATTGAATACTTTGACTTTGGTTCCAGCAATTACTTCTATCCATTGTGCCGATAGGCCATCAAATTTTTCACCAGAGGTAATTATAGGTGCTTCTCCAAAATAAGGATTTGTATTGTAAATTTGGTAATTATTCAACGTTTGGCTAAAACTACTCACACCATAACGAAGTCCAATGGAAATGATATTTTCCATATTGAGCCAGTTTTCATAAGTATTGTAATCAAAACCTGCTTTGAGATAAGTACCGCTTGTAGTGAAGTTTAATTGATCATCATCAACGGTTTTTTCTTCATTTCCTATTTCTGCCGCTAAAAAGTGTCTGCGTGTCAAACGATAATCGCCCACGAGTTCAATACCACGATAGTCTTTCTCATACAACATGCGAGTTAGTTTGAACAAGTCAACACCTAAGCGCAAACCATAGCGCTCAGTTTTTGCCGGAATAGTATCTTTTTTTACAGTACTTTTTTCTTGTGCATTACTCATAAATGAAAGTAATACCAAGTATATGCTAAAAGAAAACTTTGATATGTACTTCATTTTCTGTGTCGATGTTTGTTGTTTGTATGTTTATAAATTGCATCCAAAAACCGTCTGTGGTGTTAGAGTCTGTTCGAGTTACTCCATTTGGAGAATTCAAAGTAAAAATAGTTTTATAACCACAAGCTCTTGATACATATACGTTTTGACGTGTATAATCAAATTGAATTTTGTCTTCATTGATATTTGTAGTAATTGCACTGTTTAAAATTAAACTGTAGGAAGTTGTATCTTCAGTAATTCTCAAAGGTAATTTAATTACACTTACTCCATTAAAAGTAGCCAATGGTGTTACCATTAATGTATTATCTGAATTGTAACCAGTAACTTTTAAATTGTTTACATTTTTTTTAACCGTAGGATTGGTAACATCATAAAACTCCATAACCAATTGAGGCGTTGTTTCATCAGCACATATATCATCTTTCTCACAACTCGAAAGTGTTATGGCAATGAATAACAACAATATAATTTTTTTCATAAGTCTTTGTACTTAATTCTTGATACTACCTTTTTTCCAAAAGTACAACATTTTCTACATGATGCGTTTGTGGAAACATATCTACAGGTCGCACTCGAGTTACTTTGTAGTTGTAGTCCATCAAAGCTAAATCTCTGGCTTGTGTAGCGCTATTACAACTCACATATACTACTTTTTGAGGAGCAATTTTAATAATTTGTTCTACAACATCCTTATGCATTCCATCTCTTGGTGGATCAGTGATTATCACATCAGGTTGACCGTGTTGTGCAATAAAATCGTCATTAAAAACGTTTTTCATATCGCCTACATAGAATTCACAGTTGGTAATATTGTTTCGTTTGGCATTTTCATTGGCATCAAAAATTGCTTCGGGAACTGCTTCTACACCGATAACTTTTTTGGCTTGTTTCGATACAAATTGGGCAATAGTTCCTGTTCCAGTATATAAATCATACACCAGTTCGTTACCTGTTAATCCGGCAAACTCGCGTGTAATTTTGTACAATTCATAGGATTGATCGGAATTGGTTTGATAGAATGATTTAGCGTTAATACTAAAATGCAATCCTTCCATTTCTTCCAAAATATAATCTCTTCCTTTGAAGAGTTTAATATCTTGGTCATACAAAGTATCATTGGCTTTTCCATTAATTACATATTGCAGCGACGTGATTTGAGGAAAAGTAGAATAAATATGATTTAACAACAATTCGCGTTGTGTTTTGTCTTCTTTAAAAAATTGGATTAACACCATAATCTCACCAGTCGAAGCGGTTCTAATCATCAGTGTTCGCAATAAACCTTCATGATTTCGGGCATTGAAGAAAGTCATGCAGTTTTCTGTGGCAAAATGTTTTATTTCGTTTCTAATGGCGTTTGATGGATCTTCTTGCAAGTGGCATTTCTCAATATCCAATATCTTGTCCCACATTCTAGGAATATGGAAACCTAATGCTGGTTTTTTGCTCAAGGTAGTATCTTCGGATTGGATTTCTTTATCCGATAACCATCGCGTGTCTGAAAAACCAAACTCCATTTTGTTTCTATAAAAAAACTGTTTAGCCGAACCCAATATGGGTTCAAAGGTTGGTAAATCAATTTTACCAATACGTTTCAAATTATTAAAAACCTCCTGATTTTTATAGAAAAGTTGTTTGTCATAGTTCATGTTTTGCCATTTGCAACCACCACAAGCACCAAAATGCTGGCAAACAGGGTCGGTTCTATCTTTAGAATATTCATGAAACTTAATGGCTTTGCCTTCGTAGTAAGACTTTCTTTTTTTAAGTGTTTGAACATCTACCATATCGCCAGGAACTACATTGGGGATAAATATGACTTGACCTTCAGGAGCTTTAGCAACAGATACGCCTTTGGCACCAGCATCTAAAACGGTTATATTTTCAAAAATGACTTTGTTTGTTTGTTTTCTTCCCATGAGGCAAAAATAAACTATTGCTTAAAATCTGATAGCTAATTAAAGGAAAAAATATAATTTTATAAAAATTTAAAAAAATGCACACTCACTTAGCCCTTCTTCGCGGTATCAATGTCTCGGGACACAAGATGATAAATATGGTGGCTTTGAAAAAAACACTTGAAGGTATTGGCTTTACAAATGTGGTGACGTATATTCAATCGGGGAATGTGTTTGTGGACACTGAGGAGGAAAATCCGGCTAAAGTTGGGTTTATTATTAAACAAGAAATATTTAAGGTTTTTGGTCACGATGTGCCGGTTATTATCATTGGCAAGGAAGATTTACAAGCTTGTTTAGATAGAAATGGTTTTCTGAATGACGAAGGTGTTGATTTGAAGAAACTATACGTGTCTTTTATATCGGCGGAATTACCAGAAAATATGATTACACAACTCAATTTAAATTTTATCAAACCCGATGAAATACAATTGGATGGGAAACGCATTTATTTGAAATATGATATTTCTCCGGCCAAAACTCGATTAGACAACAAGTGGATAGAGAAAAATATGAATGTGATGTCCACTACTAGAAACTGGAATACCGTTAATAAATTATTGGAAATGTTTAACGAAAAGAACTAAAATCAGAAATAATAGTTGTAGATTGTTACTATAAATATGTACAATGAATAAATTGAAACGATTTTGGAAGATTCTTGGGCCAGGTTTGATTACAGGAGCAAGTGACGATGATCCTTCTGGAATTGCAACTTATTCTCAAGCTGGTGCGGCTTTTGGTCTTTCAACACTTTGGACAGCTATAATCGCTTTCCCTTTGATGGCAGCTATTCAACAAATGTGCGCCAAAATTGGCTTAGTTACTTCACAAGGATTGACAGGTGCACTTAAAACTAATTATCCAAAACCTGTTTTATATTTAATGTTGGTTTTTAGTTTTCCGGCCATTGTTATGAACATTGGAGCAGATATTGCAGGAATGGGAGCTGTAGGGAATCTACTTTTTCCAAAAATTGAAGCCATGTATTTTAGTGTCATTTTTACCCTTTTACTACTAGGTTTGATAATCTATTTACCCTATCACAAAATTGCAGCTACACTCAAATACCTATGTATTGTCTTGTTGGTTTATCTAATTGTTCCATTTTTATACAAACAGGATTGGCTTGATATTGCCAAAAATACATTTATACCTACTATACAATTCAATAAGGAATTTGTTGCTGTCTTAGTAGGGATTTTAGGAACGACCATTTCTCCTTATCTTTTCTTTTGGCAAGCATCTATGGAAGTGGAAGAAATGGCTCATAAGAAAAAGCACTTGATAGTAAATAAAAAAATTATCACAGAAATGCAGCAAGATGTTGATTTTGGAATGTCGTTCTCTGGTTTGGTAATGTTTTTTATAATTCTCACCACAGGAACGGTGTTATATAAAGGTGGAATTCACCAAATAGATACTGTTGAACAAGCCGCAGCAGCTTTGAAACCATTAGCAGGAAATTTTGCGTATTTGCTTTTTGCAATTGGAGTTATTGGCACAGGACTTTTGGCAATTCCTGTTTTATGTGGTTCTTTATCCTATATTATTACAGAAACTTTTGGATGGGAGCAAGGTCTGGATAAAAAGTTTCATGAAGCAAAAGCTTTTTATTTAGTAATGACAATATCTTTAATACTGGGTTTGTCATTAAATTATATTGGAATTTCACCAATAAAAGCATTGATATATACCGCTATTCTGTATGGAATTACTGCACCCGTTTTAATTGCAATAATTTTGCATATTTCCAATAACAAATCGGTTATGGGTAATTTAACCAATAGCCGACTTTCAAATATATTGGGCTTTGCAACTTTAATAATTATGACATTAGCAGCATTGACTCTTTTATATTTACAATTTGTTTAATCCAATAATTTTATAAGTATACTAATCTTTTTATACTTTTACCGATAATATGGATGATTTCTCTCCAATTAAGAAGGAATTGCGATTTAAAAAATAGTCTATAACGAGATTAGACTTTAAAATTCAATTACAATGTCAGTTTTAGAAAAATTAACTTCAGCCGATGCAATTACATTGGAAGATAAATATGGAGCACATAACTACCATCCTTTGCCAGTCGTCCTGAATAGAGGAGAAGGAGTATATGTTTGGGATGTAGAGGGAAAAAAGTATTATGATTTTCTTTCGGCTTACTCAGCGGTAAATCAAGGTCATTGTCATCCAAAAATAGTTGGCGCTATGATAGATCAAGCTCAAAAATTAACACTAACGTCTAGAGCTTTTTACAACGATAAATTAGGTGTTTACGAAGAATACATCACCAACTATTTTGGTTTTGATAAAGTATTACCAATGAATACTGGTGCCGAAGCTGTTGAAACTGCTTTGAAGCTTTGTAGAAAATGGGCTTACGAAAAGAAAGGTATTCCAGAGAATGATGCACAAATTATTGTGTGTGATGGAAATTTTCACGGAAGAACCACTACTATTATTTCATTTTCAAATGATGAGAACGCGCGTAAAAACTTTGGTCCTTATACAGCCGGATTTATAAAAATTGCTTACAACGATGTTGAAGCTTTGGAAAAAGTCATTACTTCTACCAAAAACATTGCAGGTTTTTTAGTAGAACCTATTCAAGGAGAAGCAGGTGTTTATATGCCAAGTGAGGATTATTTGGCAAAAGCCAAAGCTTTGTGTGCTGCTAACAATGTTTTGTTCATTGCCGATGAAGTACAAACAGGAATTGCAAGAACGGGTTCATTACTAGCTGTTTGTGGTAATTGTACTTGTGAAAACAAATGTGAAAAGCAAGCCAGTTATGTAACACCAGATATTTTGATTTTAGGAAAAGCCATTTCTGGTGGCGCTTATCCTGTTTCGGCAGTTTTGGCCAATAATCACATTATGAATGTCATTAAACCGGGTCAACACGGCTCCACTTTTGGAGGAAATCCTGTTGCAGCAGCAGTAGCTATTGCTGCTTTGGATGTCGTGAATGATGAAAATCTTTCTAAAAATGCCAGACGATTAGGGAAAATATTTAGAAGTGAGATTGGAAAATATATAGAAACTTCAACTATAGCTACTTTGGTTAGAGGAAAAGGACTTTTAAATGCTGTTGTCATCAACGATACAGAAGACAGTGACACAGCATGGAATATTTGTATGAAACTGGCAGAAAATGGTTTATTGGCAAAACCTACACATGGTAACATTATTCGTTTTGCACCACCTTTAGTAATGACAGAGGAACAACTATTAGATTGTATTTCTATCATTATTTCTACTTTAAAACAATTTGAAAAGTAATTTAGTAACCAATTTATAACCAACCAATTTTTTTACCATGGAAGAACAAAACAACGGAATGCAATTAGAATCAGCAGCTAAAGATTATTTGAGAGAAAGTGCTAAATGGTCTATGTTTTTAGCCATTTTAGGATTTATCGGAATAGGGTTTTTAGCATTATTAGCCATAATAATGACATTTACCATGTCAATGTTGCCTGAAACACCTGGGCCTTTTGGAGCGATTAAAGGATTTATATCCATAATTTATTTAGTATTTGCCATTTTATATTTATTCCCGATTTATTATTTGTTTAAGTATGCTGACAATACAAAAAAAGCACTCAATTCTGGTAACACAGAATTATTAACTAGTGCTTTTTGTAATTTGAAATCACACCATAAATTTTTGGGAATTGCATCTATTATTATAATTGCACTTTATATTGTGGCAGCTATTGTAATGGTTATAGGTTTTAGTGCTATGATGTAATAACAAATTAAGTTTCATTGAAAAGCATCTTCAAATGAAGGTGCTTTTTTTATTCGATTTCATACTAAAGTTTATTATTTTTGAGAGAAATTCTATTGAATGAAAAAATTACTACTTCCGTTAATGATTTTGGCCATTGCAGTTGGCTTATATGAGCAGTCAAATGATAAACCCAATCTATATATCATGAGTATTGCTATTGTTATATTTATGTATGGCATGATGAAATTAAGTGCTAAAACGCCAAGCAAACATACAGAAACTGAAGAAGAACAAGACAATGATAATTAAAGGAGATAAAGTTTCGGTATTGGATGATGCTATTGATGGTGTTGTCACCAATGTTAATGGCAATGAAATAACCATAGAAACTGTTGATGGTTTTAATTTGACTTTTAAAAGAAATGAATTGATTAAAATTGGAAATAATGACATGAATTTTAGTTTCAATAAAAGTCAAGTTATTAATGAAAAGGAAGTTGCCAAACCCAATTACACCAATGTCGTTAAAAAATCTAAAAAAGAAATTCCACCACCAGAGTTTGATTTGCACATTGAAAAATTAGTAAAAAATTATAAAGCAATGAGCAACTATGATATTTTAACATTGCAAACAGAAACAGCCAAACGACATATTGAATTTGCAATCAGAAACAGAATTCCTAAAATTGTTTTTATTCATGGTGTTGGAGAAGGAATCTTAAAATCGGAACTCGACTTTATGCTTGGGCGTTATCATAATATTAGTTTTCAAGATGCCAACTATCAAAAATATGGTTTAGGCGCTACCGAAGTTTATTTCAAACAAAATACTAAATAAAAAAAATCCCGATATGGCATCGGGAATTTTTCATTTCAAAACTAACCAAATTACTTATAAAACTCTATCTTTATTATGCTACGTCGTTTCCTTGATAGCTAATTTTTTTCAAAATTGATCTGATTAAAACACTATTTGTATTAACTCCAGAATTTATTAATTGTTTTTTACTAAAACTTCCATTTGATTTATCTTCAGATTTAGTGTTTTTTGTTCCTGTAAACCATACTGCAAAATCCATTGATGTTGAAGCAATAGTGTTATCAGTTGAAATAACATTTGTAGCATCTTTAGAAGCAGAAACTTCTGTTGAAGTAGTCAATGTTAAAACTTCTACTTTGTTTTGACCAAAAACTCCTGTATTTGCAATTACTAATAAAACGAATAAAACAAATAATCTAACGTTTGTTACATTTTTTTGAGTTGTTGTGTTATTAGTTGTTTTCATAAATTCTTTGTTTTTGTTGTTATTTCTTGGTCAAAACTACTGCAACAGTTCTTCGGTTGGAAATTTTTTCGTTAACTAACCTGAAAACTCGTTTAAAGCACAAAATCAATGAATTCAAGGGTTTTCAGCGTTTTTATTGTACAGTTAATCTATGAAATGTTAAAAAAACATGCATTTCATCGATGAAATACCTTAATATTCTATGAACGACATATTGGATAAGATAAATAGTAATTCAAATGATAATTAATTGCAAAATCTTAGTAAATTAGCAACACGTTAAAAATTCAGACCAAATGAAAGTAGAACACAAAGGACATACAACAATTATTAAAGACACAAAGGGACAAACAGCTGAGTTTTTGATGAAAGTGACGCATGAACACAATAGTTTTAAAAACGATAATCTAATATTAGATGTGTCACATGATGAAAATTTAAGTTTGGAAGATGTAAAATCTTTTTCTGAATTGATTAAGTTGCATACCAATGAGAAAAAATCAATTGTTTTAGTAGCGCACAACATCAACTATAATTCGGTTCCACAAAATATTACAGTAGTTCCAACCATTCTAGAAGCACATGATATTATTGAAATGGAAGAAATAGAGCGAGATTTAGGATTTTAAACTACTATGAAATTAACCATTTTGGGTTGCTATGCAGCCACACCACGAACGCTTACTAATCCAACAGCACAGATATTAGAAATTCGAAACCGTATGTTTCTTATAGATTGTGGTGAAGGAACACAAGTTCAACTTCGTAAAAACAAACTCAAATTTTCAAAAATCAATCATATTTTTATTTCACACTTGCATGGTGATCACTTTTATGGATTGGTGGGTTTAATTTCAACATTTATGTTGTTGAATCGTCAAACCGATTTGCATGTATATGGACCAAAAGGAATTAAAGAGATTGTATTACTTCAATTGCGATTTTCCAATTCATTCACGGGTTATAATTTGTATTTCCATGAATTGACCGCAACAGAAAGTGTAGTTGTTTATGAGGACGAAAAAGTATTGGTAAAAACCATTCCTCTAAAACATAGAATATATACCAATGGATTTTTATTTCAAGAAAAAGTAGGTGACAGAAAATTAAATGTGGATGCTGTTCAAAAACACAAAATAGAAACTTGTTATTTTCAAAAAATTAAAAACGGTAGCCATATAACATTAGATGATGGAACTATAGTTTCTAATCAAGAATTAACGTTTGATCCAATTCAACCCAAAAGTTATGCATTTTGTAGTGATACGGCATTTGATGAAAGTATAATTCCGACTATCCAAAATGTAGATGTTTTATACCACGAAACTACTTTTTTAGAAACTGAATCCGATAAAGCAGAAAAAACAATGCATAGCACAGCCAAACAAGCCGCTTTAATTGCAAAAGGAGCAAACGTAAATCAATTAATTTTAGGACATTATAGTACACGTTATGCTAGTATTGAGTTTTTTAAACATGAAGCTGAAGAAATATTTCCAAATATTCTCTTAGCCGATGATGGGAAAATTTTCGAATTTGAATAGTGTTTGATTTTTCAATTATTACAATCAAACTTTCTTACTAAATTTACAATCAAAAATTATACATACAATTGTAATGGAAGACTTAAGCGATTATAGAAAATCTTATGAAAAGAGCCAACTTTTGGAAACTACTATTCCAGAAGATCCCATTAATTTATTTCACAGATGGTTTTATGAAACCGAAGAATATAGTGATATTGAAGAAGTAAATGCGATGACAGTGGCTACATTTGGTTTGGACGGATTTCCAAAAAGTAGAGTAGTGCTGTTGAAAAAATTTAATGAAGAAGGTTTTATTTTTTATACCAATTATAATTCAGAAAAAGGTAAAGCTATTATCAATAATCCCCATATTTGTCTATCATTTTTTTGGCATAGTATGGAACGACAAGTAATCATTAAAGGAATTGCCGAAAAGACATCTGAAATAATTTCCGATAATTATTTTGATTCAAGACCAGATGGAAGTAAGCTTGGCGCTATTGTTTCTTCACAAAGCGAAATTATTCCTTCGCGAGATTATTTAGACACCAAACTAAAAGAACTTGAAAAAGAATATGAAGGAAAAACTATTCCAAGACCTGATTTTTGGGGTGGTTTTTTGGTACGTCCAATAGAAGTTGAATTCTGGCAAGGAAGACCAAATAGATTACACGACCGAATTAGATATCAATTGCAGGAAGATTATAATTGGAAAATAGATAGATTATCTCCATAGAACATTAAAAGTTAAGCTTATGAACCACTCAATTGAGTGGTTTTTTTATTAAATAAGTAAAAAATAGTTTTAAATACTATATTTTGTAAGACTAAATCTCATTTATATGTTAAAAAAATGTATTTCATCGATTTTATTTGTTGTTTAAACGATAAAACTAGTATCATTGTACAACATAAACAAACAATACGTTCTTTCGATATTAACTAAATAAAGTATTTGCCCCACATCTACCAAATTTAAATAATACGTTCTGTCAAAATTATTAACCTTAAAGTGTTTGCCCCACATCTACTTTAAAAAAACTTAACCTACTACTATGAAAGCAAAAATGTTTAGAGCATTGTTGCCGTTAGCAATCGTGTTCACTATGGTATCTTGTTCCTCTGATGAAACATCAGAAACAGCACAAGACAAAAGAGTTGTAACTACTTATAATTACAACGATACGGAATTAAAATTAGTTACACTAATTAACAATCACCGTCAAAGCATTGGCTTAAATCCCTTGGAAGTTGTGAATCACATCTCCTACAAATCAGAAGAGCACAATATCTACATGATTGATAATAAAGTGGTAAATCATGATTATTTTCAACAACGCTCAGACAATCTTATTCAAGTTTTAGGCGCTGAAAGAGTAGGCGAGAATATAGCTTATAATTATCAAATGCCCGAGAGTGCTTTTAGTGCGTGGATGAATAGTCCAGCTCACAAAGCCAACATCGAAGGTGATTACACACACTTTGGAATATCAGTGACCACCGACACTCAAACAGGAAGAAAATATTACACCAACATGTTTATGAAAAAACAGTAAACATGTGTAACCCCAAAATAGTTTGATTATTGTTTTGTTTGATTTTGACAGATCGAAAAACCCACTCAATTGAGTGGGTTTTTGCTATTTATTATTTTAAACTTCCAACCATTTCTTCTGGTTTTACCCATAAATCAAAATCTTCTTCCGAAACATAACCTAGTTGAACAGCCTCTTCTTTTAAAGTAGTACCATTTTTATGTGCCGTTTGAGCAATCTCAGCTGATTTATAATAACCAATTTTAGTATTTAAAGCCGTTACAAGCATAAGTGAATTGTTTACTAATTCATTTATTCTGGTATAATTTGGTTCAATACCACTAGCACAGTGTTCTTCAAAAGATACACAAGCATCACCTAATAATCGTGCAGATTGTAAAAAGTTAGCAGCCATTACAGGTTTAAAAACATTTAATTCATAGTGTCCTTGCATTCCTCCAACGGATATAGCCACATCGTTACCCATTACTTGAGCACAAACCATAGTTAGCGCTTCACATTGCGTTGGGTTAACTTTTCCTGGCATGATAGAAGAACCAGGTTCGTTTTCTGGAATCAAAATCTCACCAATTCCTGAACGTGGTCCAGAGGCTAACATTCTAATATCATTAGCTATTTTATTTAATGATACTGCCAATTGTTTTAAAGCACCGTGTGATTCAACAATGGCATCATGAGAAGCTAATGCTTCAAATTTATTGGGTGCGGTTACAAATGGATGACCAGTGAACTTGGCAATATATTCGGCTACTTTAACATCATATCCTACAGGAGTGTTCAATCCTGTTCCAACAGCTGTTCCACCAAGTGCCACTTCTGATAAATGAGATAATGTATTTTTAAGTGCTTTTAAACCATAATTCAATTGAGCAACATATCCCGAAAGTTCTTGTCCTAAAGTTAAAGGTGTTGCATCCATTAAATGCGTTCTTCCAATTTTCACAACATTCATGAACTCTCGAGATTTAGCATCTAAAGTATCACGAAGTTTTTCAACGCCAGGGATGGTAGTCTCTACCGCAGCTTTATAACAAGCAATGTGCATTCCTGTTGGGAAAGTGTCATTTGAAGATTGCGATTTATTGACATCATCATTAGCTTTTACAACAGCTTCACCTTCACCAATTTTAAAACCAGCAAGTACTTGTGCTCTATTGGCAATAACTTCATTCACATTCATATTGCTTTGTGTTCCTGAACCTGTTTGCCAAATTACCAATGGAAATTCATCATTAAGTTTTCCTGCAAGAATCTCATCACATACTTGTGCAATGGCGTCTCTTTTTTCAATTGATAAAACGCCTAAATCACAATTAGCATAAGCAGCAGCTTTTTTTAGATAGGCAAATCCTTCAACGATTTCCTTTGGCATTGAAGCCGAAGGACCAATTTTAAAGTTATTTCTAGAACGTTCAGTTTGTGCTCCCCAATATTTATCGGCAGGAACTTTTACTTCACCCATTGTGTCTTTTTCAATTCTGTATTCCATTGTGTATGTTTATTTGTTTGTTGTTTAATTTTATGTTTGGATTGTGTAAAAAAGCTGAAAACAGCTCTTAAAAAAGCATTGCAAAATTACGCATAAAAACTATTTAATAAAAATTGATTTTGTTTTTTGGTTACCTTAAATATTACTCATACATTTGCGTATAATTCAAAAAATTCCGGAAAACATGTTTGAATTTCAACAGTATTTAGGTTTCTTAGCGTTCTTAACCATTTTAACCATTGGTTTTTGGTTGATGATGTTCTTAATCACTTTCATTGTTCCTTATTGGATATTTGGTGGTGTTAGAGAATTTCTACAAGAAAGAAAAGCAAAAAAAGAAGCCGAGCAAACAGCATAGTTACAAACTATATGTTATAAAAAAGCCCCGAATTTCGGGGCTTTTTTAGTTTTATTATCCAGGGAAATCTCCGCCATCTTCTTGCTGACCTTTTGGTCTTCTCTCTTTTTCATTTTTCTGTTTATTGAAACGATAGGTGAAGGATACCGTAAATTGTCTTACTCTCCATTGGTTTTCGCTATAAGCATCAACTACACCATCTAAATAGTTTTCTAAAATTCTTTTTCTAGAATTGAATACATCGCTAATGTTGAATGCAATAGTTCCTTTATCTTTCATAACATCTTTGCTGAAAGCTAAGTTCATTCCAAAAATACCAAGACTTCTACCTTGCGCATTTTTCTGTTCACCATTATAAGTCATGTTAGTTTGCCAATCGATTTTATAAGGTAAAGTTACTTTTGAATTTATCCTTGCAAACCATGACGTTGCTTTAAAATCAAAATTTTGATAAATTTCAGCACCACTGCTGTTAGTGTAAGTATAGTCACCATCAGTTTCATTGTAGAAGAAATTGAAATTTCCATTTAATCTCCACCATTTGTAGGGAGAATAATTGAGCGTAAACTCAAATCCTGCTCTATATTCTGTAGCTAAGTTAATAGGTGTTGTTATAATGATTGGAATTCCATTATCTTCCAAATCAGTTTCTTGTCTTACCCATTGAAATACACCAGAAGTTTTATTGATATACATTGAAGTATTAAAGGTTAATTTTGACCATCTTTTGATGTAACCAAAATCAATTGCATCTGTGTAAGCAGGATCTAAATCAGGGTTTCCAACGAAAATGTTGACATTACTTGATAAACTATTAAAAGGATTCAATTGTCTTCCTCTTGGTCGTTGAATTCTTCTGCTGTAACTAGCCGAAGCACTGCTTTCTGCTGATAATTCGTAAGTGAAAAAAGCACTTGGAAAAAAGTCACTATACTTTTTATTGTTATAATCATTTGTTCCTAACTGATTTACATCAATATTGGAGTCCTCAAAACGAAGTCCAAATAATACCGACGTTTTGTTTACTTTAAATCCATATTGCGAATAAAGAGCATTTACTTTTTCGTTGTATTCCAAAATGTTTGTAAACTCACTAATAGGAGCACCATTTCGATTTGCATTATAATCTGAAGTTGATTCTAAAAAGTTACCACGATAACCTGCTTCAAATTGTTGTCCTTTACCAAATGGTAATACATAATCAGTTTGAAGTAAAATTCTTTTTTGTTCTTGATCATTGGTACTATCATCAATTACAACGGTTGATGTATTGGTATTAGTATCAGTAATAAGTGCTGTACTATTATCTTTGTTGTCAGAAATTGAAAAGTCAGCGGTTAATTTATGTCCATCTTTATTAAAATCTTTAATGAAATTTGACGTAAATTCTATGTTCTCACTCTTACTGTCTTCTTCGTTAAGACGATTTCTAGTATATTCAAAAACATTGTTAACATCATAATAAAATTGATTTACATCATCACGATTATTTCCATTGCTATTTCTGTAATTTATAGCATTTGTCCAACTAGTAGTTTCATTTAAATACAATTCTATGCCAAGAACACTATTATAACTATTACTGAAACGATCGTTTTCTCTTTCTTCGTTCATGTAGTTTTTAGTAGTATTGTCTGGGTTTAAATATCTTGAATTGGTGATAGCATTTCCGGGACTATTTCTACTATTATATCCTTGAGTAGTGAATAAATTATAATTTTTTGATTTGTAATTAATATTGGCACTTAAACCCGTGTTTTCTGGATAACCAGCAGTTCCAATAATGGTTCCGTTTAATCCTTGATTTTTCCCTTTTTTAAGTACAATATTTAATATTCCACCACCACCTTCTGCATCATATCGAGCAGATGGATTTGTGATTACTTCCACTTTGTCTATAGCGTCTGCAGGAATTAATCGTAATGCTTCAGTTATATTAATGGCATTTGATGGTCTTCCATCTATCAAAATTCTAACATTTTCATTACCACGCAAACTCACATTTCCTTCAACATCAACAGAAACAGATGGAATATTGTCCAATATATCACTAACTGTTCCTCCTTTTACCATTAAATCTTTCCCTACGTTGTAGACTTTTTTATCTAATTTAATTTCAACAGTAGTCTTTTCGGCACGAACAACGACTTCGTTTAGTTGCGTAAAATCTTCCTCTAAACTTATTTTCCCTAAATTAGTGTTGGCAGTTAATTGTTTTTCTTTCAACTCAAATGGTTTGAAGGAAATGAATTCAAATATGATATTATAAGTTCCAGGTGATGCTTCAATGGAAAAATTTCCTTTTCCATCAGTTATACCTCCAGAAATTATTTTTGGATTAGTAGTGTTTTTAAGGGTGATAGTAGCATATTCCAAAGGTTTTTTGCTCACAGCTTCGATTATAGTACCACTAATAGTGATTTTAGAAAGTTCTGGTTTTTGTTGGCCATAGCTTATTACTGAAATCAAAAGTAAAATGTACGAGGAAATTTTTTTAATTTTTTTCATATTTGTATATACAAATTATATTTTATGGTGCAAAATTAAATAGATTGTATAACTTATATTCCCAACTGAATGTTAAATAAAATCATTTAACTTTTGAATTTCTCTACCAATTATGGCTTTTTCACCATCAACTACTATTGGTCTTTCGATTAGGATAGGAAACTTTGCTAGAGCATCTATAATAGCATCATCGGTAATAGATTTTCCTTTAAAGTTTTCTTTCCAAATAGTTTCTTTTTGACGAACCAATTCTATTGGTTTGTAATTCAATTTTTTAAGTAAAGTTTTGATTTCTTCAGTAGAAAGAGGATTCTCCAAATAATTTATTATTTCAAACTCTTTTTGAGATTCTTTTAGAAAAGCTAGACAGTTTCTCGACTTTCCACATCTTGGATTATGAAGTACTTGTAACATAGTTAATTTTTTTACAAAGTAATTGATATTAGTAGAAAAAAGTTAATTTAGTCGAAATAAAAATTTTGATATTCATGTTTATAGAAAATGGGTTTTTACCCGAAAATAAATTTTGGAAATACATACTAGGTTCAGTATTGATTATTCTCGCTTCTACCATTGGTCAAATTCCCTTAATGGTTGCTGTTTTAATAAAATCTTTTAAGTCAGGAAAAGGTTTTCCGACGAATGAAAGTGAAATAATGACTTTTTTAGAACCAAATACAACTTTATTTCTGCTCTTACTTTCTTTTGTGTTTGCTTTTTTTGCAATCGTATTGGTGGTTAAAAATTTTCACAAACAAACTTTATTATCAGTTACTACTTCAAGAGAAAAAGTGGATTGGCGAAGAGTGTTTTTCTCCTTTGGAATTTGGAGTGTAATTACGATTGTTTCTACGTTATTTTTATACTATTCAAATCCCGCAGGTTTTGAGGTCAATTTTAAACCTATTCCTTTTCTAATTTTAGCTCTAATTGGAATTGTATTAATTCCTGTTCAAACCAGCACTGAAGAATATGTTTTTAGAGGTTATTTAATGCAAGGATTTGCTTTATTGGCCAAGAATAAATGGTTCCCGTTAATAATGACATCGGTTATTTTTGGAACGTTGCATATTGCTAATCCTGAGGTTGAAAAAATGGGTTACATCATTTTGGTATACTATATTGGTACGGGTTTATTTTTAGGTATAATTACGCTGATGGATAATGGAATGGAGTTAGCACTTGGATTTCATGCAGCTAATAATTTAGTAGGTGCATTGCTCGTTACTTCTGATTGGTCAGCTTTTCAAACGCATTCTATTTTAAAAGATAACTCAATGCCATCAGTTGGCTTGGAAATTTTAGCGCCAATTTTTATTATTTTTCCAATGCTATTATTTATCTTTAGTAAAAAATACAATTGGACCAATTGGAAAGAAAAACTAACTGGAAAAATCGAAATAAATACTTTATAATTAATTCAAATACAAATAATTAAAATAATGAATACTCCAACCTACGAAAATGTGCATAATCAATTTAAATTGAATGGTTTTCATCTTAATAGAGAAGATTTATGCCGCGTGGCCTACAGTTTTATCAAAGAAGGCGAGGAATTTGAAAAACCAGTAGGTGATTTTCTTTTAGACTGGTTTGATAGCAAAGATTATATCGAAATGTTTACTTCTGGTTCGACAGGTGAACCAAAAACGGTAATTGTAAAAAAACAAGCGATGGTCAATTCTGCTATCGCAACGGGTGATTTTTTTGATTTACAACCCGGAAATAGTGCCTTGCAATGTTTGCCAGTGAAGTATGTAGCCGGAAAAATGATGTTAGTTCGTGCTATGATTTTAGGTCTTGATTTAGAATTTGTAGCGCCAAGTTCACATCCTTTGCGCAATAATGAAATCAATTTCGATTTTGTGGCTATGGTTCCATTGCAAGCTCAAAATTCAATTCAAGAGTTGAAAAAAGTTAAGAAATTGATAATTGGTGGTGCAGCCGTTAACAAAACATTGGAAAAACAATTACTCAAGCTACCAACTGAAGTTTATGAAACCTATGGAATGACGGAAACGATTACTCATATTGCTGCCCGAAAATTAGGCGAAAAGGCATTTACTGTTTTACCAGATGTTACGGTTTCTTATGATGATAGAAATTGTTTGGTTATTCACGCACCAAAAATATCGACTGAAGTAATTATTACCAATGACATAGTAGAGTTAGTCAATGAAAACCAATTTATCTTCTTGGGAAGAATTGATAATGTGATTAATAGTGGAGGAATTAAACTAATTCCAGAACAAATTGAGAAAAAATTAGTGAGTAAAATTGAGCAACGTTTTTTCATTTCTTCACAACCAGATGAAGAATTAGGCGAAAAAGTAATACTCGTGGTGGAAGGTGAAAAACGGGATTTCAACGATAATCTATACGAAGATTTAGATAAATATGAAAAACCTAAAGCAGTTGTTTTTGTTCCTAGATTTAAAGATACGGCGACAGGAAAAATTATGAGGAAAGAGTCACTTTCGTAAATAAAAAAAACGCACTTAAATATAAATTTTCAGTGCGTTTTTTTATTCTATTGATTGGTTAAAACATAAAAATGATTGGTCAATACTTGAACTTTTTTAATATCTCTAATTTTTATTTTTGTTGAAGTCCATTCACTTTTTGGATCAATTCTTATTGTTTTGTTATTGATTATGACATCAATTGGCATAGTGAAACTTGTATCAACATCTGTCCAACGACAATCTAATTTTCCTTTTGTAATTTTTAAATCTAGTTTTGGGATTGTTGTTTTTTGTAAATAGTGATTAAAAATCGGGGTTAAATTCATCCCACTTTCTTTATTAAAAAAATTGATGACGGTTTCTGAATCAATTATTTTATATTTGAAAGTATTGTAATAATCGAATAGTAATTTCCACCATTTTGTATCATCATTGATCACATGACGAACTGTGTTTAACATCAAAGCACCTTTATAGTACATATCGACTGAACCTTCATTATTAACTCCATAAGAACCAATTATAGGTTTGTCATTTTCTACACTATATCGAAGTCCATTTACATATTCCATTACTTTTTCATAACCCAATTGACATTCTACATAAACTGATTCGCTATACATGGTAAAAGCTTCGTGTATCCACAAATCAGCAATATCTCTGGATGTAATGCTATTTCCAAACCATTCATGGCCACTTTCATGGATGATAATATAGTCAAAGCTTAATCCAATTTCTGTTCCTGATAAGTCATCTCCTAAATAACCTTTCATGTACTTATTCCCATAAGCAACAGCACTTTGATGTTCCATACCTAAATAAGGAGTTTCGACTAATTTGTATCCATCATTCTTGAATGGATATTCGCCAAATTTACTTTGGAAACAATCCATCATTGGTTTTACTTCCTCAAAATGAATTTTGGCTTTTGTTTCATTTTCGCGCAATACATAATAGTCTAAATCCAATCCTTTATAATTATCATGAATGTGAACATAATCGGCAATATTGACAGTGATGTCATAATTGTTAATAGGATTTTTAACTTCCCAATCCCAGCGTGTATAACCATTTTTTAAATCTGTTGAACCCATAAATCTTCCGTTAGAAACATTCATTAAATCATTTGGAACGGCTACTTTTATAGTGACACCAAAATCGGGTTCGTCGCTTTGTGAGTCTTTGCAAGGAAACCATAAACTTGCTCCAGTGCCTTGTACTGCAACACCTATAAATGGTTTTCCGTTTTGATCTTTGTTCCAAACAAAACCACCATCCCAAGGTGCATTTTTAGCAACTATAGGATTTCCATAATATGAAAATTTAATGGTGTAAATTGAGTCTTTTTCTAGTAAATTATTGAAATTTATAAAAACTGCATTGTATTCTCGTTTCCATTCTAATTTTCCAAAATTTATAGATGAAATTCCATCAATAATTATATTTTCAAACAAGTCCAGTTGAATTTTCTTGGTTGGTTCAATTATTTTAAATGTTATTTCATTAGCTCCGAAAATCCATTTTTCTTCTGGTTTTACAGTGATATTCAAATCATAGCGCAACACATCAAAGCACGTTCGTTCAAAAGGTAATCCACCTTGAAGGGTGTCTTTTCTAGTGAAAGTTTCTTGGGAGTATGCTATTTGAAAACCAAATAGTAAAAAAAGGAAAATTGTTTTCATCGCAATCAAAAATCAGTTTCGACCGAAATTGTCATAATTTCATCCGAAATAGGATGAGTAAAAGTAATACTTTCGGCATGTAAATGCAAACGATTGGATTTCGTTCCATATAAGTCATCACCTACTATTGGTGTGTTTAAACCCAATGGATGCGCAGCATGAACCCGAAGTTGATGCGTTCGTCCAGTGATAGGATAGAAGTAGAGCAAGGTTTTATTGTTTCGTCTTTCAATCACTTCCCATTTGGTTTGTGCTGGTTTGCCATGTTCATAGCAAACTATTTGATTAGGTCGATTGTCTAAATCTACTCGCAAAGGCAAATCTATCACACCATTTTCTTCCTCTAATAATCCATCTAGTAAAGCAACATAACGTTTTGAAACTTTTCTTTTGATGAATTGTGCTTGTAGTTTTTTATAAATTTCGGGAGTTTTTCCAATTAATAGCAATCCCGATGTGGACATGTCCAACCGATGGACAATCATAGCATTAGGATACTTACTTTTCATTCTAGTTTGTACCGAATCGGTAATTTTTTTTCCTGGAACAGAGAGAAATTCAGCAGGTTTATTGACTAAGAGTAAAAATTCATCTTCAAAAACGATTTTTAATTCTTTTCCTGCTGCAGGATTTGTGTTAAAGGGATTTTCTTCCAAAGGAATTCCTTGGAGCATATGTGCCAATATAGGTTCGCATTTTCCAGTACAAGCAGGATAAAATTGACCGTGTTTTCTAACCTCAGATTTAGGCGATTGTCCCCACCAAAATTCCGCCATAGCAATGGGTTTTAACTGATGTTGAAAGGCATAATGCAATAACTTTGGCGCAGCACATTCGCCAGCACCAGCTGGAGGATTTCCGTTGAAAATTTCACCCAAACTTTTAAGTTCTTTATATTGATTTAAAAAAGCATATTCAGTAAATAATTTTTGTTGTAACGTGGCCGATTTTTGTCTGCGTTCTTCTTTGAGTTTATTGATTTGATTGGCAAATATTGCAACTGCTTCCGTTGCCGATTCAATAGTATAATTCCAGTATTGTGACATTTTTTTGAGCAAAATGCCTTCGTCTTGACTTTCTTTATTGAGCTGATTTGCATCATCAATGGAAAGGGTTTTTCGCTTTTCGGCACGTAACTTTTTGTTACGTTTTATCAATGTTTTTTGTTCTTCAAGTTCTTTATTGGCTTGTGCTTTTGTAGTTTCTAATTGTTTTTTGGCGAGTAAAAAGTCGCTATCATTTTCCAATTTTTCGATTTGATGGTTGTATTGATTGAGAATGGCTTCTTCTTTTTTGAAATAGCTATTTTCCTGTAGCATATCAAAAACAGTGGGTACAAATAAAGGATGATGATTTTGCTCTGCCAATTTCCCAGAAAAAGCCCAAAGATATCCCAATTCTTTGTTTTGATTTTGAACTACTAAAACACCAAACATCTTGCCAATAGCCAATCCGTCTTGTGAAG
Organism: Flavobacterium sp. RSB2_4_14; assembly: GCF_051547085.1. NCBI lineage: Bacteria > Pseudomonadati > Bacteroidota > Flavobacteriia > Flavobacteriales > Flavobacteriaceae > Flavobacterium > Flavobacterium sp. RSB2_4_14. The sequence continues at coordinate 127,605 of NZ_JBPTTL010000002.1, read as the reverse complement.
TATCTAACCCAAAATTGTGAACAAAATCGGTTTGAGTTTCAAGATAATCTTGCAACGCTTTTGCAGTGATTACGCTCAATTCATGTGGTTCGTAATAGAACGGGAACGTAAATTTTTCTGGTAAAGCAATACCTGAAACATCAGTTTTAAAGACTTGAAAAAGGGACTTTGACATGCAACAAATATAGAGTACAAAAATTAAAATTGATGTACCTTATTTCAAAGGATTATTGGAAGATTTTTGTTTTGCCTTATTACTGCCAGGAGCAATTTTCATTTTTCCATTGTTGTCATTAGTAACATTGAGCCATACTATTATCCCTTTACTGTTGTCTAAATTAAAAATAGTATTCTTTTGCGTTGTTGTTTTTACTTTCGGATCTTTTAAATGGACACCAACTTTCATATCTGTTCCGTCTGCAAAACCATAATCTCCTGAAACATCAATCTGCATTACACTTGTTTTAATTTCCATAGGTTTTATGGATAAAACACCTTTTTTTAATGTTCCATCACAAGTCATATTTTCGATAGTAACATGATTGAAATCTCTTTTTGGAAAAACGGATTTACCTATTTTTTGAATAGGTTCAAAATTAATAAGTGCGGCATTTGATAAAGTGAAATAGAGTGAACCTGACAACGATTTTTTATCCAAACCCTTTCCTTCATTTAAAAAACCGATTAAATTAGTTTTTAGGTTTACAGTTCCTTTTACGGTTTTTGAATTCATCATGGTAGAACCAAAATTATCAAAGGAATTTAGCAATTCAGAAATATCACTATTGGTTACATTGGCCCGAATGTTAAAGGCTTTTTTTGATCCAATATTGCTAATAATTCCATTGATTTTATAACTTCCTTTTCCATTTTTTATCGACACTTCATCAATTAGAATTTTATCATTCAAAAGTGAGATTTTTGCAATAGCATTTTTTCCAATAAACTTTTTGTAAACGAGTTGTTTTACATTTAAGTTTAACACTACTTCACTGTGATGCAAAGCTTTTTCTAGTAATTCGTTTGAAGTATCATTTTTTATTTTTTTAGGACTTGTTTTTTTAATACTTTTCAAGAAGAATAGAAACCCGCCCAAATCAATTTTTTCACCATTAATATTCCAATTGAGCACAATTTTTTCTGGATTATCATAAACCAAATTCATGAAATTTTCTGAATAGCCAGACATAACAACAGCACTCTTTTCTGTTTTTAGTGTAATGTTTTTAACAACTAATTTGTCCGTATTGAATTGCAATTGAATGGAATTGTTTGTGAAATTTACATTTCCTGGTATATAACTAAAGTCACTATTCACAATGTCAACATTACCAAGAATAAAGGGTTTTGATATTTTTAAATCAACAACATCGCTTTTGAACTTCACATTGATTTTGGCTTTTCCTTTTTTAAATTCGAAAGTTTTTTTCCCAAAAATGGAATTTAGTTTGTCAACATCAAAATTAGACTCAATATAACCCGAAGCAATTGGTTTTTTTAAATTCAATATCGATAAATCTTTGGTTATAAAAGGTATTTCATTGTATTTTCCTTTAAAATCATGAAGTAAAATAGCTGAATTTGGGTCGCCATTGATAACATTTTTAGCGTAGTGATTTGTAAATTCTCCTCTGAAATTGCAATCGTGTATTTCTGAATTTAATGCCGTAAGCACATTGTCTTTTATATTGGCAATTACGTGAATAGAAGGTTCGCCTTTTATTTTAAAATCGCCTAGTATATCACATTTAACACTGAATTCTTCTTTAAAGTCAAATTTATTTAATTTGGCACTTATGTTTTCGGAAACTAAAGAAGCAGCATTCTTCCAATAAATCGACTCGCTGTTAAGATGAATACCAAATTTACTATTATTGGGAGAAACGCTTAATTCTGCATCCACTTTAAAATCGGTTTCACCAATGGTTAGTTTGTCAGAGTGAACAATGACTTGTCCTTTTTCTTTATTAAAATCGGCATTAAGTTCTCCTTCAATGATTTTGTCTTTTGCAAAACTTCCTTTAGTGGTATTGAAAGCCAAGCTATTTACTTTTGTTACCAAATTTACTTTGGCATTCCATCCGTTGGAAAGAAATTTTAATTTAATATTTAGGTCTTCAGTATCAAAGGCAAAACTTTTATTTTTTACACTATTATCCGAAACAATATTGACATTATGGAGTATTATGTTGTCAATTTCCACGTCCAACATAGATTTTGATTTTGGATCTTTTTTCACCTTTTTCCTTGGAGTTAAAGCCGATGCATTGCTATAGCCATTTTTGTCTACGAAAATATCAATTTTTGCATTTTCTAACGTAATGGTATTAACTTCAATGTTACCAAGTAAAACAGACCAAGGCAAGACTTTGACATAAATGCTTTTGGCATCGATAATCGTTTTTCTATGTTGATACCACAAACTGTCTTTAACAACAACATCTTTGACTTCTACATTTAAATTGGGGAAACCTTTGAAAAAAAGGATTTCAACATCACCAATTTTGATATCACCGGTGAATTTTTCATGGACTGCTTTGTTTAAATCCCGAACGATTTCAGTATGGCGAGAAGAAATATAAATTCCGAGAATTGTATATAAAACACCTATTATGATAACAAAAATCCCTAAAATTTTAAGAATTTTGAAGGCTATAGATTTTCCTTTTACTGCTGCGGACATGATAAATAAATTTAGTAAAAGAAATGTTGAAATATTTCTCTTATTTCTAAGTAAAATTAAGAAAAATTAATGATTTTATCGGATCAAATAATTTTTATTTAACTCCATAATTCTTACTTTATCCCTTCAGTAAAAGTTTTAAATTGGCTATCAAAGAAATTTCGGATTTGTAAAATTGAAGTGATGTTGGGACAACTTTATCGGACGTGTCACGTGGAGATTTTTTGATAATTCTAGCGGTTGTACCCGTGAAATTCATAGTATGCTTTTCATCTAAATCAGCAGATTCAGTTGTGAAATAAATAATTTTATTTTCTACTTTCCAGGTTCCTTTACCGTAATTATATTTATTTTGTTCTCCTCTGATGTCTATGAGCTTTTGGAAACTAACAAACATAAAAGTATGGTCTTTATTTAATACAAGGTTATAATCTAAAATATTTCCATCTTTTCCTTCAATATGTAAATTATAAGTTCCTGAGTATTCGTCTGTTTGAGCAGAAGGACTAAAATTTAGTGTAATAAAAATAAAAAGCAGTAATTGTTTCATGGGAAATGGTTTTTATTTTAGTCAAATTATTTTCTAAATTTAGGTTTAATTATTGAATATCTAAAAGATAGGGAAAGAGTATTGTGATTGGTTCTATAATCATAATATCTTTCAAAATAATTTTTTGACATTAGATTGTATTTTATCTCAAATCCGTATCTCCAATCGTAAGTGTAACCTAAGCCAAGTTGAATAAAATTATCTCCGTATGTTTGATAAGTTATATTTGCGTTTTCGTCTGGAAGATTAAGATTTTCATCGTACTTTTTAGTAATAGATACTTTAATATCATCATTTGTAAATGAATAACCAAACGAAAGATTTGAATAAATCTTGTACTTTATATTTGATACAAAATTATATCTAAAACCCAATTCAGGGCTTAAAATTGTAGGTTCAAATGTTGTAGTGTAGTATTGAGTGAAATCTTGAAAGTCGGCAGCTTCAGTATCATAGGTGAAGTCATGTTTACCAAAAGAAATCCTAATAAAAGCTTCAAATTTTTTATTTATGTCAGAGGTAAGAACAGAAAATTCTATACCAAAATTAATATTTTGTCTATTTATTTTATCTTCATTAATACCGAAGTTTTCATAACTAAAGGTATTAAAGGAATAATCAACATAGGGAGTTACTATTATTTTTTTTGAATGCTTTATTGTGTCATAATTAAAAAACACACTATCACAAGTATTATTTTTATTTATTATTTCTTTTAACTTATTTTCTTTATAATCAACAGCTAAAAAGTTATTTAACGTTAACTTCTTGCATAATAAGTTTTCTGAAAGTTGTTTTTTGTAGTTTGTAATTTCTCTGACACTTCCATCATTAAATATTTTTTTGTATTCAAGTAAAGTAACGTTTTCTTCGTTTTTTTTCTTTATGTAATAGCTTTTAAAGTCGTTAATGGTTACTAAATAAAGTGAAACATCTCCATCAACTAACTTTTGTAAAAATAAAGTTTTTGTTTCGGGTTCAATTTTAGGATTAATTCTTCTTAAGACGTCAGCATAATTTACAGATTCTTTATCATAGGTTACTTGAAATCTTTCAAATATTATTTTATCTTCTTCAAATACAATCTCTCTCGTGTTTTCAATATTTAAAAATACAATCTCAGAATTCATACTCTTTTTAAATTGAAATTCAGTTGGAGTATTAGTTGTTTTATTAAATAATATAAATCCAGAAATTTTGTTATTTAAATTATCAATATAATACCCTTCACTGAAACTTTTTTGGGCGAATAATGTGTTTGATACTAATAATAAAATGAATATTTTTTTCATGATTTTGATATGTTGATTTTAATTAATTTAGATTAAACCTGTATCACTCCCAAATTAAACTTCTTTTCAATAGGCGAGTGGTTTGCCGCTTCAATTCCCATAGAAATCCATGTACGAGTTTCTAGCGGATCAATAATGGCATCAGTCCACAAACGTGCTGCAGCATAATAGGGAGAAGTTTGGGAGTCATAGCGCGCTTTGATTTTGTCAAAGAGTGCTTGTTCAGTTTTTTCATCAACGGTTTCGCCTTTGGCTTTTAAGGAAGAAGCTTCTATTTGTGCCAATACTTTTGCCGCTTGAGTTCCACCCATAACTGCTAATTCAGCACTTGGCCAAGCGAATATCAATCTTGGATCATACGCTTTACCACACATAGCATAATTTCCTGCGCCGTATGAATTACCTACAATCACAGTAAATTTTGGTACTACTGAATTGGAAACAGCATTTACCATTTTGGCGCCATCTTTAATAATGCCACCATGTTCACTTTTGCTTCCTACCATAAAACCAGTTACATCTTGCACAAAAACCAATGGGATTTTCTTTTGGTTGCAATTGGCAATAAATCGTGTGGCTTTGTCTGCAGAGTCCGAATAAATAACACCACCAAATTGAATTTCGCCTTTTTTAGTTTTAGAAACCGTTCTTTGATTGGCAATAATTCCCACAGCCCAACCGTCAATTCGAGCATAACATGTGATGATGGATTTTCCATAATCTTCTTTATACATATCCATTTCTGAGTTGTCTACCAATCGTTTAATGATTTCCATCATGTCATATTGGTCACTTCTTGATTTTGGAATAATGCCGTAAATATCCTTTTCTTCTAAGGCTGGTTTTTCGGGTTTTTCACGATTAAAACCTGCTTTTTCGTAATCACCAATTTTTCCGACTATGCTTTTAATTCGGTCCAAAGCGTCTTTGTCGTCTTTGGCTTTATAATCAGTCACTCCTGAGATTTCGCAATGTGTAGTTGCACCACCCAATGTTTCGTTATCTATGTTTTCGCCAATAGCCGCTTTCACTAAATAACTTCCGGCCAAGAAAATACTTCCAGTTTTATCAACAATCATGGCTTCATCACTCATGATAGGAAGATAAGCACCACCAGCCACACAACTTCCCATCACGGCTGCAATTTGAGTTATTCCCATGCTACTCATTTGGGCATTGTTTCTAAAAATTCTTCCAAAATGTTCTTTATCGGGAAAAATTTCGTCTTGCATGGGCAAATAAACACCTGCAGAATCTACTAAATAAATAATAGGAAGTCGATTTTCCATGGCAATTTCCTGAGCGCGAAGGTTCTTTTTTGCAGTAATCGGAAACCAGGCACCAGCTTTTACAGTAGCATCATTGGCCACTACAATACATTGTTTGCCCTTGATATAGCCCATTTTTACCACCACACCACCAGATGGACAACCACCATGTTCTGCATACATTCCATCGCCTACAAAAGCACCAATTTCAATACTTTTTGCCTTAGAATCCAGTAAATAATCAATACGTTCACGAGCCGTCATTTTACCTTCGGCGTGGAGTTTTTCAATTCTTTTTTGACCGCCACCTAATTTGACTTTGGCAAAATGTTGTTTTAAATCGGTTAGTAAAAGTTTGTTGTAATCTTCGTTTTTATTGAAGTTGATGTCCATGGTTAAAATGTGTAGTTTTGATTGTGTGCTAAAATACAAAAAGGATTTCAAAGTTTTGTATTCTGTTTTTTTAAGAAATAATGTTAACAAATTGTATACTTTTGTCACTTCATTATTTTGATTTATTAATATTCACTTAACATAAGTGATTTACATTTGCATCAAATTTTAACACTATGTCATTAAACAGTATTTTCCAATTTCTAGTTCCAAAAGATAAAAAATTCTTTCCACTTTTCGAACAAGCATCAGCAAATCTAGTTATCCTTGCCGAAACATTACATGAAGCGGTTAATGCACCTAAAGCAGAACGAGAAGAATATTACAGCAAGATAGAGGATTTAGAAGCAGCAATCGAAGAGATTACACATAAAACTCACTTAGAGTTGAGTAGAAATTTTATTACACCTTTCGATAGAGAAGATATCCACGCTTTAATAAAAGCCATTGATAATGTGGCCGATTATATGCATGGCGCTGCCAGTAGAATGCGCTTGTATCAAGTTGAAAAAATCACAAAGTCTATTCGAAAATTAACCGAGATTAATTTAGAAGCCTGTCAATTGATTAATGTTGGTATCAAAGAGTTGAAAGATATGAAAGATCACAAAGCCATTAAAGAAACGTGTAAAAAAATCAATAAATTGGAAAGCAAAGCGGACTCTGTTTTTGATAAAGCGGTTGCCGATATTTTTGAGAACGAAACCGATGTTAAAAACATCATTAAATACAAAGAAGTACTTTCTGCTTTGGAGTCTGCTTCGGATAAATGCAAAAGTGTTTCCAATGTTATGGAACAAATTTCAGTAAAACATTCATAAAAGTTTTTAATTAATAATAACGTTTATGGATTTTACTTTATTAATAGTCATTATTGTTCTTGCTTTGATATTTGATTATATCAACGGTTTTCATGATGCAGCCAATTCCATTGCTACCATTGTAGCTACAAAAGTTTTATCGCCTTTTCAAGCGGTGCTTTGGGCAGCACTTTTCAACTTTATGGCTTATTGGGTTTTTGGTTTTGGTGTTGCTGATACTGTCGCCAAAACGGCTCATACTAGTAGCATTGATTTGGTCGTTATTTTAGCAGGTGTAATTGCAGCTATCATTTGGAATCTCTTAACTTGGTGGAAAGGAATTCCATCCTCTTCATCCCATACTTTAATTGGAGGTTTTGCAGGTGCGGCAATAGCTCATGGATTTAGAGATGTTGTTAATCCAGAACATGCTGGTTTTAAAATAGTCAATTGGATTAATGAAGCAAAACATGGGGAGTTATTGCCATCAGGTGTTTTGATAGTAATTTTATTTATTGTTTTTGCACCGTTATTGGGAATGATAATTTCCTATTTTATTTCTCTTTGGATGATGTATTCTTCTAAGAAAAATATTTATCCAAAAATATTTACCATTACACTAATGGTTTTGGTCACTTTGTTTTTGCTATCAGTTTTAAAGTATGATGCAGTTCCAAAAAAAGCATTATTTCATAATAAATATTGGTATTTTATTAGTGAACCTTCTAACATCAAATGGTTTTTGGTTGCTGTAATATTTTTTAGTTTGGCAATTTTTAATTTGGTATTCAGTAGTTTTTCTACTGCCAAAGCGGAGAAAGTTCTAAAGAAAATGCAATTGTTATCTTCCGCAGCTTTCAGTTTAGGACATGGTGGAAATGACTCCCAAAAAGTAATGGGTATTATTGCCGCAGCAGTTGCTGTTTACTTAAGAATGAATCCACACGTAAATATGTCTGATGGTTGGTTAGATTTGAATGTGGTTTTACCTGATCCTGATAAAGGAATTGAAGCCAGTATGCCAGGTTGGATTCCATTAACGTGTTATACGGTTATCGCATTAGGAACATTGAGTGGAGGTTGGAAAATTGTGAAAACAATGGGTTCTAAAATCACGAAAGTATCCGCTTTTGAAGGTGTTGTCGCTGAGTCAGCAGGTGCACTAACTTTATTTACAACAGAACATTTTAAAATTCCAGTTTCTACGACACATACTATTACAGGTTCCATCATTGGAGTAGGAGTAACCAAAAGAGTTTCTGCGGTACGTTGGGGTGTAACTGTAAAACTATTGTGGGCTTGGATTTTAACAATACCTGTTTCCGCTGTTTTGGCTGCTTTGGTTTATTATTTTTTAAAATTATTTTTATAATATTTTTTGCAAGTTCAAAAACCAACTATAATGGTTGGTTTTTTTATGAATATTTTTAACGTATTACTAAATTGTAATCAAAACATTAATTGAAAGTTACTAACCCTAAATTAGAACTTAGAAACATCTTAAAATGAAAAAAGCATTTCTAATTTTATTTTTTCTAATTTCCATTGTTACTTATGCTCAAATTAATATTGAGCAAACCAAACAGGATAATGATATCAAGTTATCTACTTTGCCTTATTATAGTTTCGGGAAAGGAATTGGGATGACTTCACCCGATAGTTTGTTTCAATTGAACATTCGTTTCCGAATGCAAAATAGGGTTACTTACATTCAAGAAGAAGATGAGAATGGTGCCTATCAGGGTCAAGTACGTCGATTGCGATTGCGTTTCGATGGTTATGTTGGTTCACCAAAAATATTATACGTAATTCAGTTATCATTCGCTCCAGGAGATGTTGGCGAAGTACAAGAAGGTGAAAGCATCAACATTATAAGGGATGCTGTAGTAATATACCGCCCGAATAAAAATTGGAATATGAGTTTTGGACAAACTAAATTACCTGGTAACAGACAACGTGTAAATTCATCGGGTGCTTTGCAGTTAACCGATAGAACTATCAATAATGCTAGATTTACTATTGATAGAGATTTTGGATTTCAAGTACACAATATGAATGAGTTCAAAGATAAATTCTCTTATAACTTTAAAACTGCAATTTCTGGTGGTGAAGGAAGAAACCAAACTGGAAACGCCGATGATGGAATAGCCGTTACAGGAAAAGTAGAGTTGTTACCGTTTGGTGCCTTTACAAAAGACGGAACCTATTTTGAAGGTGATATTATGCGGGAGAAAAAACCAAAGCTAATGTTTTCTGGTGCTTTCCAGCAAAACAATCATGCACAGCGAACCCAAGGTCAACTAGGAAATGATTTGTTTGAAAAGCGAACAATGAAATCAGTTTTGCTCGATGCTATGTTCAAATACAAAGGTTGGGCAGCCATGATGAGTTATATGTCGAGAACTACTTCTGAAAATCCTATAACGTACAATCCTGATAATGTTTCGGAGTTTAATTATGTGTTTGTGGGTAATGGTTTCGATTATCAAGCTAGTTATATTACCAAATCCAATTATGAATTTATAGCAAGATATTCTTTGCAAAATGTGGGTAATGATATTGAAACTTTAACACCCAATACAAGACAGTATTCCATTGGAGCAACTAAATATTTTTGGCAACATACTTTTAAGTTACAAGCTGAACTCAATTATGATACTTTGCAATATTATGATGGTAGTTCCAAAAATCTTTGGTATTTACGCTTTCAAGTTGAAATAGGGATATAAATTTCAAACTGTTGAGTTGTTTGACTATTTAATATTCTTTTAACCTTTGTTCTATTTGTAAACAGTTAATTTTGCTCAAAATAAAAAAGATAAAAAATGAAACATATTATTCTTGCCCTAACTTTTCTATTGGCATCTAATACAATATTTTCTCAGCTTAAAGCTGTAGATTATAAAGATGGCGAACAAGTACTCAGTGGTTTTAGTATCAAACCAAAAAATGAATTGAAAGACAAACCAGGTGTATTAATATTACCAGCTTGGTTAGGAGTTGATTTGCATTCTAAAGAAAGTGCCACAAAACTTGCTGAACTAGGCTATTACTCATTTGTTGCCGATATTTATGGTAAAGATAGCAGACCTAAAAATCCTTCAGAAGCGGGACCAAAAGCTGGTTATTACAAAAAAAATTATACCGAATACCAAAAAAGAATTCAATTGGCTTTGAATGAACTGGTTAAACTTGGAGCAAATCCAGATAAAATTGTGGTCATGGGATATTGTTTTGGTGGTACTGGTGCCATCGAAGCGGCAAGAGCTAATATGAAAGTACAAGGCGTTGTTTCTTTTCATGGTGGTTTGGGTAAAGATGCTACAAGACCAATAGATAAAATAACTCCAAAAGTGTTAGTGCTTCACGGTGCAGATGATCCTTATGTGCCAAAAGAAGAAGTAGATAATTTTCAAGAAGAAATGAGAGCTTCTGGAGCCGATTGGCAAATGGTTTTTTATGCTAATTCGGTACATGCGTTCACTCATAAAGATGCTGGAAATGATAATAGTAAAGGTGCAGCTTACAATCAATTAGCTGATATGCGTTCTTGGCAAGCTTTACAAAACTTTTTAAAAGAAGTTTTATAAAATTTACTTATTATATAACGAAAGCCCAAAATAGTCTTCTATTTTGGGCTTTCGCTATTTATATAAAATACAAAAGTCGATCTGGAGCGATCGACAATTGCGGTAAGGTGTAACTTCCTTTCGGAATCCTCGTTGCAAATATAGGTATTTTTTAAGGCAATAAAAATTTATTTATTAGAATCTCTGACTAATCGTTTTAAAATAGCCCATTGCTTCATAGCATCACGAGCTTCAACTGCTGGATAACCCAAAACAGTTTTACCAGCTTCAACATCGCCAGCAACACCTGAACCAGCACCGACAATCGCTCCATCGCCTATGGTTACGTGATCTCTAATAGAAGCACTTCCACCAATAATCACTCCATTTCCTAAAGTTACAGAACCAGCCAAACCAGAATTTCCAGCCATAATACAGAATTTTCCAAGTTTGGAATTGTGTCCAATTTGAACCAAGTTATCTATTTTACATCCATCACCTACAATAGTTGAACTGAATTTTCCTCTGTCAACACAAGAGTTTGCACCAATTTCAACATTATTTCCAATAATCACATTACCAATTTGTAGAATCTTAACCAAACCTCTTTGTGGATCGGGACGAAACCCAAAACCATCAGCACCAATAGATGCATTCGGATGTAAAATGCAATTGTTTCCTATATGACATCGTTCTCTAACAACTGTTCCCGACCAAATAATAGTGTTGTTTCCTATACTGCATTCGTCTAATATGGTAACATTTGGATAAATAATGGTTTTTTCTCCGATAGTTACTTTTGGACCAATGTAGCAACCTGCACCAATTTTAGTTCCATTTCCTATAACACAAGAACTGTCTATGACAGCTGTTGGATGAATATCTATGCTAAAAATTGGAGTAGGTGGCGCAAATAATTCCAAAACCTGAGACATGGCCAAATCGGCATTCTTAACTTTTATAAAAGCACGATTTTCCCCAGGTTGAATAGCGATATCTTCATTCACTACTGCAACACGCGCTTTTGATGACTCCCAAAACTTCTCATATTTTTTATTGCCAATAAATGAAATTTCAGTTTCCGATGCGGATTCTAATTGTTCTGGAGCAGTGATTTTTGTTGAAGTAGAACCAACAATTTCACCACAAAGTATGTCATTGATTTCAAGTATTGAGAATGTTTTCATATTAAGTAATTAATTTTGAATATTTCTCAAATTAAAGCAATTGAAATTGAATATCCTATAATAATAGTCAAAATCTGTTTCCTGTTCCCGAAGTTTCGGGACTGACTGATTACTGCTCTTTTTGTCCCATCATCATTAAATAGGCTTTTAGAAATTCATCTAAATTGCCATTCATAACACCTTCTACATCACTAGTTTCATATCCAGAACGGACATCTTTTACTAATTTATAAGGATGCATTACATAGTTGCGAATTTGCGAACCCCATTCGATTTTCATTTTGCCAGCTTCAATATCACTACGTTGCGCTTGTTGTTTTTTTAACTCAATTTCATACAATTGTGATTTCAACATTTGCATCGCACGTTGTCTATTATCTTGTTGCGAACGCGTTTCCGAACATTGAATTTGAATACCTGTAGGTTTATGAAATAATTGCACTTTAGTTTCTACTTTATTTACATTTTGTCCACCTGCACCGCTCGAACGAGACGTAATGATTTCTATATCAGCAGGATTAATGTCAATTTCAATGGTATCATCCACTAATGGATAGACATAAACGGAAGCAAAAGAAGTATGGCGTTTTGCATTACTATCAAATGGTGAAATCCGCACCAAACGATGTACACCGTTTTCTCCTTTCAAATAACCAAAAGCAAAATCGCCTTCAATTTCGAGGGTTACCGTTTTTATACCAGCAACTTCACCTTCTTGAAAGTTCAATTCCTTGATTTTGTATCCTTGTTTTTCAGCCCACATCAAATACATTCGCATCAACATCGAAGCCCAATCGCAACTTTCAGTTCCACCAGCACCAGCAGTAATTTGAATCACAGCACTCATACTGTCGCCTTCATCTGAAAGCATGTTTCTGAACTCTAAGTCTTCAAGATGTGCATTGGTAATTTCATATTGATGGTCTAGTTCTTCCTCAGTAGCATCACCTTCTTTAAAGAATTCGTAAATTATTTGAAGTTCTTCCGCCATGGCATTGCCTTTCTCAAAATCTTCTACCCATTTCTTTTTGGAGCGCAAGTTTTTGATAATAATTTCGGCATCTTTTGCGTTATTCCAAAAGTCGGGTGCAAAGGTTTTTTCTTCTTCGTTCGTTATTTCGATAAGCTTGGCATCAATGTCAAAGATACCTCCTCAACGCACCAAGACGTTCTACAATACCTTTAATTTGTTCGGTATTTGTCATAAATAATGTAGTTTTGTGGCACAAATGTAAGTCATACAATTAGAAAATGGAAATTAATTTAATAAGCGATACCGTTACCAAGCCATCTCCAGAGATGTTGCAAGCCATGTTTAATGCCAAAGTGGGTGATGATGTGTTCAAACAAGATCCAACTGTCAATGCTTTTGAAAAAATGGTAGCCGATTTATTTGGAATGGAAGCTGCTTTGTTTTTTCCAACAGGAACGATGGCAAACCAAACGGCAATTAAATTAAATACCAATCCTGGTGACCAAATCATTTGCGATAAATGGTCTCATATTCATTTATATGAATCTGGTGGTGCATCAGCCAACAGTGGCGTTAATTTTAATTTATTAGATGGAAACCGTGGCATGATTACAGCCGAACAAGTAAAAGCAGGTATCAATGATCCAGAATTTTATCATGCACCATTATCCAAAATGGTAGGAATTGAAAACACCACTAATAAAGGTGGTGGCGCTTGTTATGAACTAGAAGAACTCAAAAAAATCAAGCAAGTTTGTGTGGATAATAATCTAAAATACCATTTAGACGGTGCTAGACTTTGGAATGCTATGATTGCCAAAAAGCAACAACCCAAACAATTCGGAGAATTATTTGACACTATTTCGGTTTGTTTTTCAAAAGGGTTAGGCTGTCCTATTGGTTCCGTCTTACTCTCAGATGCTGAAACAATGCATCGTGCTTTACGCATCCGAAAAATATTTGGAGGCAACATGCGCCAATCGGGATATTTAGCTGCAGCCGGAATTTACGCTTTGCAAAATAACATCAATAGATTAGAAGACGACCACAGAAGAGCAAAGGAATTAGGAGAGGTTTTACAACAACTACCTTGGATAGAAAAAGTAGCAACAGTAGAAACCAATATTTTAATTTTTGAAGTAATAAAAGCATTGAATGAAAAAATTGTTATCGAAAAATTAAAATCAAAAGGTATTCTAATTAGTTCCATGGGACAAGGTAAACTACGTATGGTAACCCATCTTGATTACCGACAAGTAATGCATGAATATGTTTTAGAAGCTTTGGAAAAGATTACTTTCTAGGAAAAAAATGTTAATTTCTAAGTGCATAACTTTCTTTTCATAGCGATTAGTCCTTCAATAGTATAATTAATTTTGTCTTTGATTAATATAAACTATGAACGAAACTATTCTTCTTCCGCCCAAAGCTAAAATTATTCCTCATTCTTTGGAAAAAAACGGGCACATACGCACGGACAATTACTATTGGTTGAACGATAGAGAGAATCCTGAAGTAATAGAGTACCTCAATCAAGAAAACGAATATTACCAACAATCAACCGCACATACAAAGGATTTTCAGAAAGATTTATTCGAAGAAATGAAAGCTCGTATCAAGGAAGATGATGAGTCTGTACCTTATTTCTATAATGGCTACTATTACATCACACGCTACGAAAAAGGAGGTGATTATCCAATTCATTCTAGAAAGAAAGGAACTTTGGATGCCCAAGAGGAAATACTTTTCGATTGCAATGAAATGGCAAAAGGACATTCCTATTTCAATTTATCAGGATTGAGTATTAGTGAAGATAATATATGGGCATCTTTTGGAATTGATACGGTATCTAGAAGACAATATACTATCCAAATAAAAAATTTGATAACAGGAGAAATTCTTCCAGTGAAGTTAGAAAATACTACTGGTGGAGCAACATGGGCAAGTGATAACAAAACGCTGTTCTATTCTCGAAAAGATGAAGTTACCCTTCGTGCCGATAAAATATACAAACACAAAATAGGAACATCGCCTGAGGAAGATGTACTAGTATATTTTGAAAAAGATGAAACTTATGACGTATCGATTTATAAATCGAAATCAAAAAAATACATTATCATCAACTCAAGCAGTACATTAACTACCGAATATCAAACGGTTTTGTCTGCAACACCCGATGCTAAATTTAAGGTTTTTCAAAAAAGAACACGTGGATTGGAATATTCCATGTCGCATTTTGGGGACTATTTCTATATAGTTACTAATAAAGACAAAGCAACCAATTTTAAACTCATGAAAACTCCTGAAGCATTGACTTCAAAGGAAAATTGGATAGATGTAATTCCGCATCGAGAAGAAGTTTTGTTAGAAGACATCGATATTTTTGCTTCCTATTTAGTAGTTTCAGAACGTGCTGATGGCTTGAATAAAATACGAATTATACCTTGGACTGGGAAAGGAGAATATTATTTGCCTTTTGATAGTGAAACCTATATGGCCTATACCACAACCAATCTTGATTTTGACACTGAAATACTAAGGTATAGTTATCAATCATTAGCAACACCATCTTCTGTTATTGATTTTAATATGCACACAAAAGACAAAACGGTTTTAAAAGAACACGAAGTCTTGGGCGGAAAATTTGATAAAAACAATTATCAGGAAGAAAGAGTTTGGGCAACAGCCGAAGATGGAGTGAAAGTACCAATTTCTATAGTGTATAGAAAAGGAATGAAAAAGGAAGGCAAAACCCCAACATTATTATATGCCTATGGATCTTATGGTGTAACGATGGATTGTCATTTTTCTTCGGTTAGATTATCATTGTTAGACAGAGGATTTATTTTTGCTATTGCTCACATTCGTGGTGGAGAAGATTTAGGTCGACCTTGGTATGAAAGTGGCAAATTATTGAAAAAGAAAAATACATTCACTGATTTTATTGATTGTTCGAAATTTTTAATTGAGGAAAAATATACTTCCCTAAAACATTTATATGCCGAAGGTGGTTCAGCAGGTGGATTATTAATGGGTGCTGTAGTAAATATGGCGCCAGAATTATACCATGGCGTGATTGCACAAGTGCCTTTTGTTGATGTTGTCACTACTATGTTGGACGAAACAATACCATTAACGACAGGCGAATATGACGAATGGGGAAATCCAAATGAAAAAAAATATTACAATTATATGCTTTCCTATTCGCCATATGACAATGTAATAGCTCAAGACTATCCAAACATGTACATTTCTACAGGTTTGCATGATTCTCAGGTACAGTATTGGGAACCAGCGAAATGGGTAGCTAAATTAAGAGTTTTGAAAACAGATAATAATCAATTATATTTGGATACTAATATGGAAGCAGGACATGGTGGTGCGTCTGGAAGGTTTGAAGCTATTAAGGAAATAGCTAAAGAATATAGTTTTTTGTTAGATTTAGAAGGAATAAAAAGATAGTTTAAAATATTTTTTATTAAATTTGCAAAGTTTATAAGACTGTAATAATGTCTTCTTACAATGCCTTGACTAATTATTTTATGAAAGAAAATATAAAAGCTTACGATAATGTATTAGGTTTAATAGGGAACACTCCTCTAATTAGACTCAACAAAATCACCGAATCTTTACAAGGAAATTTTTACGCAAAAGTTGAAGCTTTCAATCCGGGTCACTCTACTAAAGACCGAATTGCATTATATATCATAGAAGAAGCTGAAAAACAAGGAATTCTTACTCCTGGTGATACAATCATTGAAACTACATCAGGTAACACCGGTTTTAGTTTGGCTATGGTTAGCATCATCAAAGGATATAATTGTATATTAGCCGTAAGTTCAAAATCTTCTAAAGATAAGATTGACATGCTTCGTAGCTTAGGTGCCAAAGTATATGTTTGTCCAGCACACGTTTCTGCTGATGATGAACGTTCTTATTATAATGTTGCTAAGCGTTTACACGAAGAAACAAAAGGTTCTGTCTATATCAACCAATATTTCAATCAATTGAATATTGATGCGCATTACAAATCTACAGGTCCAGAAATTTGGGAACAAACCAATGGAAAAGTAACTCACTTAATTGCTTGTAGTGGAACAGGTGGAACAATATCTGGTGCTGCTAAATATTTAAAAGAAAAAAATCCAAACATTAGAATTCTTGGTGTAGATGCTTTTGGTTCTGTATTGAAAAAATACCACGAAACTAGAGAGTTTGATGCTGATGAAATTTATCCATACAGAATAGAAGGATTAGGTAAAAATCTAATTCCAACTGCAACTGATTTCGATGTAATTGATCATTTCATGAAAGTTACCGATGAAGAAAGTGCGCACACTACTAGAGAAATTGTTAAAAAAGAAGGATTGTTTGTAGGTTATACTTCAGGTGCCGTAATGCAAGCTATCAAACAATATGCAGAAGAAGGTGAGTTTGATGAAAACAGTAATGTAATTGCCATTTTCCCAGATCATGGTTCGCGTTATATGAGCAAAGTATTCAGCGATGATTGGATGAATGAGCAAGGTTTCTTCGATAGTATTAATGCTGAAGAAGTTCAGAAAGTAGAATTTATTAAATAAAAATAAGTTAAAAACTGATTAGATATATAAAACGCCAAGCAAAGCTTGGCGTTTTTGTTGTTTTTAACTCCCAGAGAATTGAAGATTGCTAAGATTCTTATATAAACCTTTATCAATTGCCAATAATTCTTGGTGCGTTCCTTTTTCAGTTATCATTCCTTCGTTTAAAACTAATATAGCATCAGCGTTTCTAATCGTTGCTAAACGATGCGCGATGATGATACTAGTTCTTCCTTCCATCAAAGTTTCTAAAGCTTCTTGAACCAATTTTTCACTTTCACTATCTAAAGATGACGTTGCTTCATCCAAAATTAAAATACTAGGATTTTTCAATAAAGCTCTAGCAATAGCAATGCGCTGGCGTTGTCCACCAGAAAGTTTGATACCACGTTCTCCTACCAAAGTTTCAAATTTTTCAGGAAATCCGTTAACGAAATCTAATGCATTCGCCTGTTTGGCTGCCAATAGAATTTCTTCATTGGTAGCATTTGGTTTTCCGTAAGCAATATTTTCTCGAATGGTTCCACCAAATAGGATTACATCTTGTGGAACGATACTCATATTGCCACGAAGATTTTCTAAATCATAATCGTAAATGTTTTTATCATCAATTAAAATTTGCCCACCATCAATATCATAAAAACGGAGTAGGAGTGAAGAGATTGTAGATTTTCCTGCGCCACTTGGACCTACAATAGCAATCTTTTGGCCAAAATTTGCCGTAAATGACACATCTTTCAATACCTGAATTTCTGGTCGTGATGGATAACTAAATTGTACATTTTTAAAAGTTACATTACCTTTAATCTTTGCTGTGGAATGATTTTGTGTGGCATTGATTTTCTCAGGAGTTTCGTCTAATAATTCAAAAACACGTTCGGTGGCACCAACAGCTTTTTGAATTTGAGCATACAATTCGGCAATGCCACCAAAAGAAGCACCAATAAAAGTGGAATATAAAACAAAAGAAATCAATTCGCCAACACCTTTAATTTCACCATTGATACACAAACTTACACCATACCAAACAACGGCAACAATAGCACCAAACAAACAAAATATAATAAAGGAAGCAAAGTAACCACGGTATTTTCCGCCTTTGATAGCTAATTTAACTACTTCTGAAATCTTACCTTTATAGCGTGCAATTTCATACCATTCGTTGGCAAAAGCTTTGACATTACTAATGCCTTGTAACGTTTCTTCTACAATAACCTGACTTTCGGCAACTTGATCTTGCACACTTTTTGAAAATTTACGAATAAATCTACCAAAAATAACAGCCGCAACCGCTACAACCGGAACGATGCAAAGCATCATGACTGTTAGTTTAAAACTAATGGTCGCCAAAAAAATCACACCACCAATAATCAAAATAAATTGTCGCAAAAACTCAGCAATAGTTGTGGTTAAAGTATCTTGAATTTGGGTAATATCAGAACTAATACGACTGTTCAATTCGCCAACACGTTTTTGAGAAAAGAAGGTCATGGGCAATTTTATCAAATTACTGTACAAAGCCAATCGAATATTAGCCAACGTATTTTCAGTAAAATTGATAAACAAGGACAATCTGAAAAACGAAAAGAACGATTGTAAAAGTAAAATACCCATCAAACCAAGTGCAATATTTCGCGCTTGAACTAAATCTTTAGCAGTAACACAATCCACAAGCATTCCTAATAATTTAGGGAAAGCCAATGCCGTTGCACCTGTGAATAAAAGAAAAACCAAACCCAAATAGAATTTCCATTTGTGGTTTTCGGCATATTTGAATATTAATAGGGCTTTGCTTAAGGTACTGGCATTAAGTTTTGCTTTTGGTAAGTCGTTTTCTTGAAATCGAGCCATTTTATTTTTTTTGTAAAAGTAACTAATATTGGACTGCAACTTTTTTTTACAAATGCTAATATTTTGTGAAAATAAAAAATCCGCTTTGCTTTCACAAAACGGATTCCAATGTATTCAGAAACTAATTATTTCTTTTTAGAATCTTCTTTTTCATTTTTAGTGTCCATCATTTCCATCAATTTCATTCCGAGTAAGCCACTTATTCCGCCTTCGGAACCATTGTTGCCAGTGATTAACACATCTGGAATTACTTTGATGCCACCTTTACCAATTTCTTCGGTGATTTTGTATTTAGTAAAGTTATCACCACCCATTGCCGAAACTTGTAATTGATAAGCTTCTGCAGTTGATTTTCCAATTGCCATAATTTTTTCAGCTTCGGCCAAACCTGTTTTAGAAATCTTTTCAGCTTCGGCACTTGCGTTTAATTTTGTTGCTTCGGCTTGTGCGCCAGCTCTTGCTTTAGTCGCTTCTGCTTCTGCATTAGCACGCATTTTTGTAGCTTCGGCTTCGGCATTTACATTTAACTTTAAACTTGTTGCATCACCTTCGGCTTTCTTAACCGTTGCATCGGCAGTTCTTTGAGCAATTTCAACACTTTGCGACGCTTTTACAATTTCTTTTTGCATGTCGGCAATTGCAGTTTCTTTTTCTACACCTTGACGTTGTTCTTGCGCCATTCTTTGGGTTTGATACGTTTTTTGCTCTTCTTCAGCAATTTTTCTATCGGTTAACGTTTTCATCAAGGAATCGGGTGGAACAATATCTCCAATCAAAGTATCAACAGCATTCACATTGTATTCATCTAAAACCGCTTTGATATGGTTCTTGGCTGATTCTTGTCTTTCTTTACGTGTACTCAAAAACGAAATCACATCGCTATCTTGCGCTGAGTTTCTAAAATAGTTACCAATCGTAGGTTCTAAAACTTGTGAAACCAAGTTGGTCATGCTTCCAAAACGCGCAATAACTTTTGGCGCTTCGTTGGCAGGAACGTGAATGATTTGTGCCACATCCAAATTAAATGGAAAACCATCTTTTGAACGTACAGTAATTGTAGATAAGTTTTTATCTAAATCATGTGACTCACTTCGTGCATTTGCCCAGTTTAAAACTAAGTTAGTGGTTGGAACAGGTTCTAATTTGGTAGTGTACTTATTCAAAGCATATTTTCCAGGTCCAAATGGCTCCATCCAAACTCCACGCTGACCTTTTGAAACGATATTTCCGTGTTTGAACGTTTCACCAGTAACGTCTTTACCATCTTCTCCAATATAGGATATTACAACGCCAACATAACCAATTGGCACATCAGTCATTGGATTTTGTTCAATTTGAATGGCCCAAGAATTAATATAATAGGAACCCGCTAACATTACTTGAGGTTGTAAACCACGATTGCCACCTTTTTCTAAGAAATAATCGAAATCTTGAAAATTATTATGTCCATCAACATATTTTCCTGCAATTTGTCCTTGAGGAATTGGATCTCCATCAAGCGCAGTGACAATTCCGACCATGTTTTCAAAAATCTTGATTTGATCCGCAATTACAATTTCGAATAAAAAAGTATTAATACGATACGAACCTGTAGTAATAAAAGCGGATTGACGACCTTTTTGACCACCATTATTTAAAAAAGCTGTGGCATCTTGAAAGTTATCGCTATCTACTTTACGAGCAAGAATTCTACCCGTTGGAATTTCTTTTCCGTCTTTACTCAATATTAGACCAATTTTCCCTTCGGGAATGATAGTAAAAGATGTCATATCTATAGAATATTGCCAAATCCACTTCATCCAATATAAACCTGGTGCTAAAGTTTGTGCCTGATAACCTGCTTCACCTTTGGTAGCGATAATTCGTCCATCGGGTAATGATTTATCAGCTCCAAATAGTACAAATTTCTTGGTTACTAACCCAATTTTATCCTCGGGAACGATTACCATTCCAAAAAATACGCGTAAAACAAATTTGTAAAGTACAATAGATAATACAAGAAGTAATACCCACCAATAAGTAAAAATGTCTGTCATTGTTAATTGATTTAAATTAATTTTTTTGTTGGAATTTTTAGAGTAGATGATATTGAAAAGAGGTTAATTCAAATTTTATTAATTTGAAATGTCGCTACATAGCGTTAATTCGAAATACTTTTCTAATATAAAAATCTTTAGTTATACGATGTACTTATTTGAATGTTACAAATTTTTTATACTATTTTTTTTATAAAACTATAAGTAATTATTAATCAATAAAATAAAAAAATCCGTTCTGCTTTCACAAAACGGATTTACTAGTTATAGATTAAATTTTGATTACTCTTCCATAGTATGATATACGTTCATCACGTCATCATCTTCTTCAATTTTTTCAATCAGTTTTTCAACGTCAGCCATTTCAGCTTCAGTAAGCTTTTTGGTGATTTGTGGAATACGCTCAAATCCTGAAGATAAGATTTCAATGCCACGGCTTTCCAATTCTTTTTGAATAGCACCAAAACTTCCGAAAGGCGCATAAATTAAAATACCATCTTCATCAGCAAAAATTTCTTCGGCACCAAAATCAATAAATTCCAATTCCATTTCTTCAATATCAATATTGTTATTTGGAATTCTAAAATTACACGTGTGATCAAACATAAATTCCACCGAACCTTGTGTTCCTAATGTTCCGTTGCATTTATTGAAATAACTTCTAATATTAGCAACTGTTCTATTGTTATTGTCGGTAGCTGTTTCTATTAAGAGAGCAATTCCGTGAGGAGCATACCCTTCAAAAAGTTGTTCTTTGTAGTTAGCCGTGTCTTTGTCCGTTGCTTTTTTAATAGCACGTTCTACGTTCTCTTTCGGCATGTTGGCCGATTTTGCATTTTGTATAACAGCTCTTAAACGTGAGTTGGCTTCGGGATTTGGTCCGCCTTCTTTAACCGCCATTACAATATCTTTTCCAATACGTGTGAACGCTTTGGCCATAGCTGACCAGCGTTTCATTTTTCTCCCTTTTCTAAATTCAAATGCTCTTCCCATTCCTGCGACTATTATTTTTTATGTCAAATTTGATTGCAAAAATAAGGTATTATTCGGTTAATGCAAATGATGCAACCTAATTTGGTTTATAAACCAAAAAAACCTTTAGGGTTTCAAATTTTTAATATCATTTAAAATATTCACAGCTTCTAGTATATGATAATTTTGTCTGACAACTTTGGCTCTTTCGGTATTATTTGTTTTCAAAAAATCATCTTGTTTTTGGTATAAAACATCAACTGTGTTTAATTCAACGGCAATAGGATATTCTTTTTCAGCCGCTGTTTTAACTTCTTTCCACAAGGTATTTATTTTTGCTACATTATCAAACACAGTATCAAATTGCAACGTAATTGGTGGTAAATCATTATCAAAAAAGGGATTAATTCTAGCGTTCAAATCCGAAATTTCGTTGGAATATATATTACTTTCGACTCTAGTTTTACTGTTGGAAATGACTTGTGAATAGACACTTTTCGGCAAATAATTAAAGCTTAAACTTTCACCTAAAATATCATTTTTCAGTGCCGTTTTATTACTACTTTCTCTCGGCATTTGTGAATCAAACAACGTTGGAATTTCAATATCGGGAGTAATGCCATCATATTGATTACTTTTCCCAGTAACACGATAAAATAATTCGAGCGTTAGTTTTAAAAATTCATCATTATTTGGATTGAGTGGATAAATTCTTTGCATGGATGCCTTTCCTAATGATTTAGTACCTATAATAATACCACGATTGTAATCTTGAATCGCATTGGCAAAAAATTCACTAGCAGAAGCAGAAAATCCATTAATCAGAACCACCATTGGACCATTGTAAATTGTGCCTACATTGGTATCTCTTAAAATGGTTTTATTGTTTTTGTTATTGTTTAAAATGGCCAAAGGACCAGAGTCAATTAACATTCCCGAAAGCGTCATGGCTTCTCCCATCGAACCGCCACCATTGTTTTCAACATCTATAATTAAACCATCGATGTCATCGTTTTGAAGTTTGAATATTTCTTTGGCAAAATCATCCGTCATAGTGGTTTTTCCGTTTTCGAACGTGGTATAAAAACTCGGAATTTTAATGTATCCAAAAGTGGCGTTATCTTTTTTTAACAAAAAACTATAGACATTGTTCTGATAATCTCTCATAACTTTTTTTCGCAATCGCACACTGTATATTTCACCGCTTTTTTTTCTGAACGTAAAATCAGCAATCTTATAATCATTGGAACTAATAATTTCCTCAATTTTTTTCATCGAAGAACAAGCAATTTCAAATTCCTCTTTCTTGTATTTTATTTTCAAGATTTGATCACCTTTATCAATTTTATGCAACGCATAAGCTGAACTCCCAGGAATAACTTCATCAACAATCAAATCCTCTTTTTCATCTAGTGAAATATACAAACCGAAGGTAAGATTGTCAGGGCTAACGGTGGATAAGAACGAAGTTTTGTCGTTTTCTGAGAAATATTCGGTGTGTGGATCAAAATAGGAGCAGAACACTTCATAAAAAATAGCGTTAAAATCACTTTTACTCAGCTCGTAACTGGCTATTTTACAATCAAATTTTTCAAAAACTTTATCCTTATTTTTAAGGGTAATGGCATTAAAATTGGCTAGTAACGAATCTTTATTGGTACTCAATTCTGCCGTTTCTCGAAGTATGGTAAAAAGTATTCTTTTTTTGTACAAATGTTTGAGTTCAGTTTCATCTTTCACATGAGGAAAAGTATCTTTCGAAAAAATAACATTTTCATCACTGCTCAAAGCAAAAGGTTCTTCTTTGATGACCTTTAATAATAACCTATATCTGGCAATAGTTTTGGAATAGGCAACATAAAAATCGTTTAGAAAATCACAGTTTTTGGAGTTGATGTAATCGTCAATTTGATATTCGTGTTTTTTAAGCGCAGCGATTTCGGGTTCTATAAACAAGCGATTGTCTTCATCTAAGCGGCTCAAAAAGGTTCTAAAAACATAAACCGATAAACTATCGTCTACCGGTTTAGGTCTGTAATGATTATTTTGAATAAGTGAATTTATGCTAGATAGTGTTTCACAAGGATTTTTTTCAGATTGACTGAAAAGAAAAAGAGGAAGAAAGAAAACTACTAGAATGAGTTTTTTCACGTAACATTATTTTTTATAAAAAGGAAGCTTAACTACTTTAGCTTTTACTTTATTATTTCTGATTTGAATATAGATTTCACTGTCAACTGCTGAAAATTCTGTTTTCACATAACCCATTCCAATTCCTTTGCCAACCGTTGGAGCCATGGTTCCCGAAGTTACTATACCAATATTGTTACCATCAGCATCTACAATTTCATAATCATGACGCGGAATACCTCTTTCGATTAATTCAAAACCTACTAATTTTCTCGTAACGCCAGCTTCTTTCTGTTTTTTCAGATTTTCTGAATTGGTAAATTCTTTAGTAAATTTGGTAATCCAACCCAATCCAGCTTCTAAAGGCGAAGTAGTATCGTTGATGTCATTGCCATACAAACAGAAACCCATTTCCAATCGCAACGTATCACGTGCTGCCAAACCAATAGGTTTAATACCAAATGATTTTCCCGCTTCAAAAACTTTATTCCAAACGTGTTCAGCATCTGAATTTTTGCAATAAATCTCAAAGCCACCCGAACCTGTATAACCAGTTGCCGAAATGATAACCTCTGCTACTCCAGCAAAATCAGCTACTTCAAAATGATAATATTTGATAGACGATAAATCAACGGATGTTAACGATTGCATCGCTTCCACGGCTTTTGGTCCTTGAATAGCAAGCAAAGAATACTCTTCGGAAATGTTTTTCATATCCACACCTAAATCATTGTGCGACGAAATCCAATTCCAGTCTTTGTCAATATTAGAGGCGTTAACCACCAATAAATATTGGTTTTCTTTCATTCGGTAGACAATTAAATCATCTACAATACCGCCATCATTATTAGGCAAACAAGAATATTGAGCACGACCAATTTCTAGTACTGACGCATCATTGGAAGTTACTTTTTGAATAAGCGCCAAGGCATTTTCTCCCGAAAGTAAAAATTCCCCCATGTGTGACACATCAAAAACGCCCACACCATTGCGCACGGTTTCATGTTCGGCATTTACACCTTCATATTGCACCGGCATATTATAGCCCGCAAAAGGCACCATTTTGGCGTTTAAACTTTCGTGAATGTGTGTTAAAGCTGTATTTTTCATTTTATTTTAAATTGTAATTGCTATATTTTTATTGTAGTTGTTTTTTGTAATTGCTATTGAAAATTATTTTCTAACAAAAGGCGGCAATAATTTAGTAGTAACTTCTCCAAAACCTATTCTCACTGTTCTATTTTGACAATATCCTTTAATAGTAACGGTATCGTTATCATTAATAAACTTACGTTCTGTTCCATCTTTAAGAACTATTGGATTTTTTCCACCCCAAGTCAATTCGAGCATAGATCCAAAACTGTCTGGCGTTGGTCCTGAAATAGTACCCGAACCCATCATATCGCCTGAGTTGACACGACAACCATTAGAAGTATGATGTGCCAATTGTTGACACATTGACCAATACATGTATTTAAAATTGGATTTAGAAACCAAAGTTCCTTCTGCATTTTCTGGTTCGATATAAACTTCCAAATTAATATCGAAAGCATGTTTTCCTTTTTGTTGTAAATAGGGAAGAGGTGTTGGCTCTTGTGTTGGCCCTTTTGTTCTAAATGGTTCTAAAGCATCCATAGTTACAATCCAAGGTGAAATAGAGGACGCAAAGTTTTTGGCTAAAAAAGGTCCTAATGGCACATATTCCCATTTTTGAATATCTCTCGCACTCCAATCGTTTAATAAAACCATCCCGAAAATATAATCTTCGGCTTCATTAATAGGAATGTTTTCCCCCATGATATTGGCATCAGTAGTGATGAAAGCGGTTTCCAATTCAAAATCAACTAATCGTGACGGACCAAATACAGGCGTGGTTTCACCGTTAGGTAACGTTTGTCCCATCGGTCTGTGAATAGGAATTCCCGATGGAATAATAGTAGAACTTCTTCCGTGGTAACCTACAGGAATGTGAAGCCAGTTAGGCAACAACGCATTATCGGGATCACGAAACATTTTACCCACATTAGTAGCATGTTCTTTACTCGAATAAAAATCGGTGTAATCACCTATCAAAACAGGAAGTTGCATCTCTACATCTTCCATATTAAAAATGACTATATCACGGTGCTCAGGGTTATCCCTTAGTTTTGGATTGTTACTATCAAAAATATCGCCAATGCGATTTCGAACCAAACGCCATGTTTTTTTCCCATCAGAAATAAAATCATTCAAAGTATCTTGCATGAACATATCATCGGTCAAATCGATACCCTCAAAATAATCTAACTGCTGCAAAGCACCCAAATCGATGGCATAATCACCGATTCTTGTTCCAATGGTAATTACATCTTCTTTGGTTAAAAAAACTCCGAAAGGAATATTTTGAATAGGGAAGTCACTGTTTTCGTGGACTGTAAGCCATGATTTTCGATTGGAACTATTGGTCGTAATGGGCATGATGTTGTGAATAAAAGTTGTTGAAAAATTAGTAATCAAATATATCATTAACTATTAATTTACCAAACGATTTTTGTAATTTTGACCTCAATTTAACGAAATATTTTCAAATGCAACGCGACGAACAAATTTTTGACCTTATTCTTGAGGAACAAGAAAGACAAATTCACGGAATTGAACTCATTGCTTCAGAGAACTTTGTAAGTGATGAAGTGATGGAAGCTGCAGGTTCTGTTTTAACCAATAAATACGCTGAAGGCTATCCTGGTAAAAGATATTATGGTGGTTGTGAAGTAGTAGATGTAGTAGAACAAATTGCCATAGATAGAGCCAAAGCTTTATTTGGTGCAGCATATGCCAATGTACAACCACACTCTGGTTCACAAGCCAATACAGCAGTGTTTTCTGCTTGTTTAAAACCAGGTGACAAAATCTTAGGTTTTGATTTATCACACGGTGGTCATTTAACTCACGGTTCGCCAGTAAACTTTTCTGGTAAATTATATACACCAAGTTTTTATGGTGTTGAAAAGGAAACAGGCCGTTTTGACTATGATAAAATCCAAGAAATTGCGTTGCGCGAACAACCTAAAATGATTATTGCAGGTGCTTCTGCTTATTGTAGAGACATGGATTTTGAGCGTTTTAGAGTAATTGCTGATAGTGTTGGCGCTTTATTATTAGCTGATATTTCCCATCCATCAGGATTGATTGCCAAAGGACTAATGAACGATCCTATGCCGCATTGTCATATTGTAACAACCACTACTCATAAAACATTACGTGGCCCAAGAGGTGGATTAATAATGATGGGTAAAGATTTTGAAAACCCATGGGGATTAACTACACCAAAAGGAGAAATCAGAATGATGTCTTCTTTATTAGACTTGGCAGTTTTCCCAGGTAATCAAGGCGGACCATTGATGCACATTATTGCTGCAAAAGCAGTAGCCTTTGGAGAAGCACTAACCGATGAGTTTTTCCATTATTCTATGCAAGTGCAAAAAAATGCCAAAGCAATGGCAGAAGCTTTTATGAAAAGAGGATATGATTTAATTTCGGGTGGAACAGATAACCACATGATGTTGATAGATTTAAGAAATAAAAACATCACAGGTAAGGAAGCTGAAAATGCATTGGTTAAAGCAGAGATTACAGTAAATAAAAATATGGTGCCATTTGATGATAAATCGCCTTTTGTAACTTCAGGAATTCGTATAGGAACACCAGCAATAACTACGCGTGGTTTGGTGGAAAGTGATATGGAAACCATAGTGGAGTTGATTGATAGAGTATTGATGAACCATACCAATGAAGCGGTTATCGAACAAGTTGCCGATGAAGTAAACGAAATGATGAGCGAAAGAGCTATTTTCGTTTTCTAAATCACTTTACGAATTTTTAAATACACCTTCAAGAGTTAGCTCTTGGAGGTTTTTTTATGTAAAAATCTATTTAAAACACTTGATTATGTTGTAAATTTGAGTAACTTAATGCAATACATTTTCTAATGAAAGTAGTGAAAGTCTTTTGTCTCTCGATGGTTCTTCTTGTAGTTTCTTGTTCCAAAAAAGAAGGTGAAGAAATACAACCCACGCTGGGAACTATTACCGAAAGTGTCTATGCTTCGGGTGTGATAAAATCCGAAAATCAATATACTGTGTACGCTACCGTTAGTGGTGTGTTGCAGAAAATAAATGTCACTGCAGGACAAACCATAGTGGCAGGGCAAACTTTATTTCAAATAGAAAGCGATAAAGCATCGCTCAATACTGAAAATGCGCGCTTGGCGTACCAATTAAGCGATGAAAAGAATCGGTATATACAAGATAAAATTGCCGATATGGAAACCAAAGTACAAATGGCAAGAGATAAATTAGCACTAGACCAATCAGTTTATAATCGCAACAAAAACATTAAGAAATACAACATCATTTCCGAAGTTGAATACGAACGTGTCGAACTGGCGTATAAAAATTCGAAATCCAATTATGAGTCTACGTTAAAACAATTGTCACAATTGAAGGCACAATTAAAAAACGACCAAAACAGAAACAGCATCAACCTTAAAATAAGTAAAAAATCACAAAGTGATTTTGACGTTAAAAGTGCTTTTTCGGGTGAATTGTTTGATGTACTGGTTAAAGAAGGAACGCTGGTTACACCTCAAATGCCATTGGCGGTTATTGGAGAGAAAAATAAGTACTTGCTCGAACTCGATGTGGACGAAAACGATATGGTAAAAGTGATTGTTGGACAGAAAATAGTCGTGACACTGGACAGTTATAAAGGCAAAGTATTTGAAGCCAAAGTGGATAAAATTTATCCTATCATGGACGAACGCTCTCGAACCTTTAAAATTGAAGCGCATTTTGACCATCCACCAGCAAAATTATATCCCAATCTAACAGCCGAAGCCAATATCATTGTTCAAACCAAAAAGAATGTCTTGACGATTCCTAAAAGCTATTTGATAGACAACAAATATGTTTTGGTAAATGAAGACGAAAAGCGTCAAGTAAAAATTGGACTAAACGATTATCAAAACGTAGAAATTCTCGATGGGCTAACCGCAGGTGAAACCATTTACAAACCTAAATAATGAATTTCAAACTTATTCTAAATATTGCCATACACTTGCTTCGGGCACGATTGAAACAAACCATTGTCGCTGCTGTAGGTGTAACTTTTGGAATTGCTATGTTTATTGCCTTAGTCAGTTTTATGAATGGATTGAACGATTTACTCGATGGATTGATGCTCAATCGTACGCCTCATGTTCGTTTATATAACGAGATTAAACCATCTGAAAATCAACCTATTTCGCTTTCAGAAAACTATAAAAATGATGTTAATTTTATTTCCTCTGTAAAACCAAAGGATAGAGGCAAAGCCATCTACAACAGTAAAGCCATTGTACATTTCTTGAAGCAAGACCAACGCATTATCGATGTAGCGCCTAAAATAACAACCCCTGTGTTTTTTAATTCAGGAACCATTGAAATTTCGGGAGTGATAAATGGCATTGATGTAACTGCCGAAGAAAAGCTATTCAAGATAAGCGATTATATAATTGAAGGTAATATCGTTGATTTAGACCAAAATAATAGTATCATCATTGGAAAAGGATTGGCAGACAAAATGCTTTTAGTAAAAGGCGATATTATCAAAATCACAACAGCCAAAGGAAACTTAGCATCATTGAAAATTATAGGCATATCTCAAATTGGTATCTCCGAGATTGATGATATTAGCAGTTACACCTCTTTAGAAACTGCACAAAAATTATTGGGCGAAGCCACTAATTATATCACCGATATTCAAATAAAACTATACGATATTACCACTGCACCAGCGGTGTCAAAGGAATTTCATTATAAATTTAATTTAGATACAATTGATTATCAAACCGCCAACTCCCAATTTGAAACTGGAAGTTCAGTAAGAAGCATCATTTCCTATGCCGTGGGAATTGTCTTGTTGATTGTAGCAGGTTTTGGGATTTACAATATTTTGAATATGATGATATTTGAAAAGATGGATAGTATTGCCATACTCAAAGCAACCGGATTTTCGGGAAAAGATGTCAAATGGATTTTTATTTCGTTATCCTTAATCATTGGAACTACAGGCGGCATATTTGGTTTGCTATTTGGTTATGTTTTCACCAAAATCATTGACAACATTCCTTTCAACACAGCAGCTTTGCCCACTATTTCGACCTATCCCATCAATTATAACCCGATGTTTTATGTAATAGGAATTTCATTTGCTATCATCACCACTTTTATTGCTGGGTTGTTGCCTGCCATAAAAGCGAGTAAAATTGATCCAGTTGAAATTATTAGAGGAAAATGAGAACTAGCCACATTTATAAAAAGTAAGCATGAGCAACATAGTTTTAGAAACCAAAAAGTTAACCAAATACTTTTATGACCCTATCAAGTTTCAAGTATTGAAAGAAATCAGCATGAGTATAGACCATGGCGAATTTGTTTCAATCGTAGGAAAATCGGGTTGTGGGAAATCGACTTTGTTGTATTTGCTCTCCACCATGGATACCGATTATGAAGGGCAATTGTATATCCACGACGAATTGATTACTGGAAAACCCGATAAGGAATTGGCGCAAATCAGAAACGAAAAAATAGGGTTTGTATTTCAGTTTCATTACTTGTTAGCGGAATACAATGTATTGAAAAACGTCATGTTGCCAGGAATGAAACTCAGTAAACTCACCGAAAAAGAAATCGAATATAATGCCATGGAACACCTGCGAACTTTGGATATGGAAGACCAAGCCTTAAAAATGCCCAATCAACTAAGTGGTGGACAAAAGCAACGCGTAGCCATTGCCAGAGCTTTAATCAACAATCCTTTGATTATTATGGGTGATGAGCCAACAGGAAATTTGGATAAGAAAAACAGTGATTTAGTTTTTGATATTTTCCATAAATTAACCGAAGAAAACAATCAAACACTCCTAATTGTAACCCACGATACTGATTTTGCTCAACGAACCCAACGAACCATTACGATGGAAGATGGCAGAATAATATAATTTATGGGATTGGTTTTATCAACTGAAATTCATTATAAAAACAAAATAGAGGCATAGAAAAAAAGAGATACTAGACCAATTATTGGTTCACAAAGCTATGGCTTACTATTCTAAAGTGAAACGTCTTATTGTTTTTAATAAATCCTATGAATCTATGTGGTTTAAAAAAAATTAATGTATAATATAATTCACCTTCAACACTTCCCACTTTGTACTTTGTACCTCGAACCTCGTACCTCGTATTTTCACTTCACCACAATATCATACTTCTGCAACAATCCTTTCAAACCATCAGTAGAAAAAATAGCTTTCTTGAGTTTATTCTTTTCAGGGTCAATGGTGTAATCATAACTGGTAGAAAAATCGGCTTTGTTAGCTATAGTGTCTATAAAAACAGCTCTTCTCAGATTACAATTATCAAAAAATACTTCAGTTAAATCACTTGCCATGAAATCAACGGCTATCATACTGCAATTGATGAATTGCATTTTCTTCATTTTCAAGGCATAAAATTGAGCATAATCCAGCAAACAATCCTTGAAATGAAATTCAAATATCACTTGGTCGGTCATGGCAAAGTTCACTGCAGTAAAATTGCATTTGGTAAACCATACGCCACGTAGGGAAACATAATTGATTTTGGTGTCTTTAAAATTGCAATCAAAGAAGTTGCAATCTACAAAAGTGACGGTTTGAAAAGTACAATCAGTAAAATCGCAATAGCGAAACGTACAATTTTCATATTCTTTGAACTTAATATCAGCGTCAAGGAAAAATTCGTCTTTGAATTCTTGGTCTGCGATATAATCTGAATGCATACTTTAAAATTTGAGTGTAAAACTACTAATAAAAACCACTATAACTGTGAATGCTTTTGCTTTTTCCACTATCGTCAGTTCGAGTGATTTTTTATTTTAAAAACGCTTAGTTTTTAAAATAGAAAATTGTATCGAGAACCTATAGAAACGTAATAAGTTCAATTAATCATCGACTTTTTGTTCAGTAGAAATGGTAATTTTTTTATTTATCAAAATTTTTTTTAGCAAGATTAGGCAATGCATCAAAATCATCATTTATCAAAGCTAATTTCTTAGCTCTTGACCATTTTTTGATTTGCTTTTCTTTTTCAATAGCAAAATTAATATCTGTAAACTCGGCATAAAAAACTAACTCGACAGGTCGTCTTTTAGCTGTATAACAATCAGGATAAAACCCGATTTCATGCTGAAACATACGTTGAGTTAAATTACTAGTCACACCAGTGTAAAAAGTAGTGTCGGCACATTTAAGAATATATACATAGGATTGTTGCATAATGTAAAAATACTATTTTTTATAGCTTCTCGATACTATTTTTAAAATAACAAACTCACGTTTGCTATTCCAAAAATCACTCGAAGTGACGTATTCAGGATGTCTGTCTTTACCACTAACGTCAGTTCGAGTGATTTTCTAATTTAAAAACGCTAGTTTTTGAAATAGAAAATTGTATCGAGAACCCTTAGTTTGATTACTAACAATTGTTAATAAAATTCAATCGAACAATCACATTTTTTCAACCACATCATTCCCTAAAGTAATACATTTGATAGCAATGTAAAACCACCCTTATGAGAATAGAAACCGACCTAAAACTGGGATTTAAAGATGTCATGATAAGACCCAAACGCTCCAACCTCAACAGTAGAGCACAAGTGTCTTTGGAACGTGAATTTAAATTTTTACACAGTACCCACACTTGGACAGGCATTCCTATTATGGCGGCAAACATGGATACAGTAGGTACTTTTGAAATGGCATTGGCATTGGCAAAAGAGAAGCTATTTACCGCCATTCACAAACATTATTCTTTGGCACAATGGCAGGCTTTTTTAAACCAAGCACCTGCTGATATTTACAACTATATTGCCGTGAGTACAGGAACAGGCAAGCACGATTTTAAAAAAATGGACGAGATATTCAGTCACTTTCCGCAATTGAAATTCATTTGTATTGATGTGGCCAATGGCTATTCCGAGCATTTTGTTGGGTTTCTACGCCAAGCGCGTAAGCAATATCCCGACAAAGTTATTATTGCAGGCAATGTAGTAACGGGCGAGATGGTAGAAGAGTTATTACTTGAAGGTGCCGATATTGTAAAAGTAGGCATTGGTCCTGGTTCGGTGTGTACTACAAGAGTAAAAACAGGAGTAGGGTATCCGCAACTTTCGGCTATTATTGAATGTGCCGATGCAGCACATGGATTAGGCGGACACATCATTAGCGATGGTGGTTGTGCTACACCAGGTGATGTGGCGAAAGCTTTTGGTGCGGGCGCTGATTTTGTTATGCTAGGCGGAATGCTAGCCGGACATAATGAAAGCGGTGGAAAACTCGTAGAGGTGAATGGCGAAAAGTACAAACAGTTTTACGGCATGAGTTCAGAGACAGCGATGAAAAAACACGTGGGTGGTGTGGCAGAATATAGAGCCAGCGAGGGCAAAACCGTGCAAGTGCCTTTTAAAGGCGAGGTGATTGATACCTTGCACGACATCTTGGGTGGCATTCGCAGCACGTGTACCTATGTAGGAGCTTCCAAATTAAAAGAACTGACCAAACGAACCACTTTCATTCGAGTAACGGAACAAGAAAACACTGTGTTTGGAAAATAGTAATTATGCCCACCGAAACCAACTTTTTCCAATACTGTCCCAATTGCTCCAGCAAAAACTTCACCTATGATAACAACTTCAAGTTGCATTGTAAGGACTGCGATTTTGTTTTGTATCATAACATTGCTGCGGCTGTAGCGGTAGTTTTTACTTTTGAAGATTCAATTCTTTTTACCGTTCGAAAAGTAGCGCCTGATGCAGGGAAACTTGATTTGCCCGGCGGTTTTATCGATCCTAACGAAACGGCGGAGGAAGCAGCTTGTAGAGAAATTAAAGAAGAATTAGGTTTGGCTATTACTTTAACTGATTTGCGTTATATTACCACAGCACCAAATCATTACGTGTATAAAAATGTAGCGTATCGAACTATGGATATTTTCTATGGATGTGCTTTGGAACGAGCTGATGTTTCGATTACTGCCGAAGATGAAATTCAGCAATTGGTTTGGATTAAGCGAAGTGAAATTGATTTGGATGCGATTGGTTTTGTGTCGGTACGGAAGGTGATTGCGTCCCTTGTTTTAGGTTGTTAGTAAGTAGTAGAAAGCTAAGGAGACTTTATCTTCGCTATTTATTTTTCGTTCTTTATGATTAACGCATCAACTTCGAGTTTTAATTTAGGAAGATGATTTATCAAAATGGACCAAATATTCTCATCAGAAATAGTGTCATAAGCATGTATTACTTGATTTCTCAGTCCGATAATTGCTTTTGCATTACTGATTTTTTCAGTAAAAGAATTGTCTCGTATTATTATTCTGTTTACTGCTTCACCAATAATCTCAAGATTTCTTTCGACAGCTCTTTTAAGCATTAAGTTATTCCTGTACTTGAAAAAATCTTTTTCTTCTTCTATGAAAAAGCTGTCAATTTCGTCAATGCACATTTTAATATCGTAAAGCCATTTAAGAATTCTTTCATCCATAAATAAGCTCTTTAGTTTTGTTTATGGAGTTTAGTAAGATAGGATTTCTTAGCGTTTGTTCTTCAACTAAGTCAACTTCACGTCCAAATAGTTTTTCCAAATTATCTTTGAAATCCATATAATTATCAAAATAAGTCGACAACTCAATGGATTTAAATTTTACAAGAAAATCAATATCACTTTCTTTATTGAAGTTTGAATTTAGTGCCGAACCAAATAGATACATCTTTTCTACATTGTACAAGGTACAAAGCCTTTTCAAGTCTTCTATATTTCGGTCAACTATTCCCATAAAGCAAATTTAGACAAAAAATGTTCTCTTTTATAAGGGTTCCAAAATAATTACTGTTCAGCGTCTGCCAACTTCTTAGTATCTACATATTGCTGAAACGCACTAATTTTCCCTTCATGATTTAGCGTCCACAGGTGTGCGGCTTGTGCATTATAACTTTTTCCAGTCGCTCTCACTTTAGCATCATAACGCAGCGTCACTAAGACCATGTTATTATCCATGCCGTGGATTTTAACACCCTGCAATCCAAAGCTCTCGTGGTTTGCTCCCAGACGACCAAAAACACCTTCTAAAATCGCATTCGGACCAATATAGGGATTACCATCGGCAAGCGAATTACTTTCGGCTTCGTTCCATGTGATTTGGGGATGCATTAATCCCAAAAAAGAGGGCATATCGCCAGTGGCAAAAGCGTTGTATGCAGTTTCAATCACTTTAATGTTTTGTGCAGTTGTCATGATTTTGGTTGTTAGTTGGTGCTTACTCTATTCGGTTTTCAGCATCCCCGTTGTATTATTTTCTATCAAAGATAAAATTTCTTCCGAAACACAAACGTGAATGTTTCACAAAATCCCCATTCTTGTCATTCCCGCGCAGGCGGGAATCTAGCACACCATCCAAACACATCACCCCAAACTTGTCATGCTGACTAAGGAAGCATCTCATAAAAATTGTCACGCTAAACCCATTCAACCTCTTATTCTTTAACAGTAATCTGTTTTGAAGAGGTAACAATAATTTGTGGTTTCTCCTTATAAATACTAACCTCACCAGTAACACAAACATTCTTTTTTTTCAAATAAACCATCGGGTCATAGTCAAAATTCTTTAAATCTTTTCCAAAAATAACAACCGAAAAACTATGATTAGGATAAGGTTTACCAAAGTTAAGATAAGTAACTTTACTGTCGCTTTTAGTTTGAAAAGTGCTTTGCACTGCCTCACAAACGGTAACTGTTTTCCCCTCATATTTTGCAATGCTATCCAATGTAATGGTTTGCGAATAGGAGATAGGAGCAAAGGCAAGGAAGAAAAAAAAGAAAAGTAGTTTCATGGTATGTGATTTAAATGGAACCCGTTAGATAAAAATACTATAAATTTAAAATTAGTAAATAAAAAACACATAGAAACATAGAAAAAAATAGACCAATTGCTACGCCTGTATACTACCACTCGGGTTTTGAGTTCATATAGCTATGATTAACTATCCTAAAGTAAAACGCCTTTCTTTATTTCATTAAAATCTATGTCTCTATGTGTTTAAAATAACCAATTCGATGTTTTTAGCTGATTTATTATAGTCTTTACTATTAGTATAACTCAGCGGAGCGACCTATCAGCGCTCAACCAAGAGAGGGTTTTTCTATTGAGCATCACTCTTCCTCATCATCCAAAAAATCATCATCATCAAAATCATCATCGCTATAATGGTCAGCATCACTGGGCGGAATAGCACCCGGCGGATTGAACAATCCCCAATCATCCCAAATGTGATTATCAGTATCAAAACCTTCAACCCATTCTATAAACAGCAATCGGAAAGCGTCTATTTCGGAGCGAATGAGTTTGACATACTCTAGGTTTTTATACGTTTCATGAAACCTTAAACTGCCCACTTGCACATACAAGTGCATGGCATGATCCCTAATGATAGCGGCATTTTGCATTCGGATGCTGTACAAATCCCCACCTTCAGCACCCGCTATTTTGGCAGGTATCATCATGGCATCTTCACGCATGAAGTGTTTGGTGTCTTGGATATACTCATCATCTTCCGGTAGTGTGGCGATTAAGCTTTCCACCAGTCGGTAGAGTAGTTCGGCTTTTTGATAAATAGGAAGCTTGCGGGTGTGGTCTAGTGCCATAGGACAATGGTTTAAGGTTACACAGTAATGCCCATAGTTTCTGGAATAACATTGGGTGTTTTGGCAATTTCAAGTGACAATCCACCTTCTCTTATTTCATCCAATAGCCATTTGCCTTCGGTGTATTCTAAAAACCAAACGTATTCCAAACTTTCATACCCCGATTTCCCTTGTACAATCTTATTCGTGTCTCGATCTTTCAGGTAGTCTTCCGCAACTACATCTATTGCGATAGCAATGCGGGAACCTTCAAAGTTAGGTGCTGCGGTAAGCTCAAGGTATAAAGGTCTAATTTTTTCAATATCCCTCAAATTGGATACATTCTTTAGGTTTTCTCTTTTCCATTGGTCTAAATAAACACTTTGTTGGTTTTGCCAATACCAATGGTTGACATACCCTTTTACCTCACTCATATCCTCATTAGTCCAAGCATTATAAACCCGTCTGATGATATTGGTGAATTCTTTTTGCAACTGTAACCAACTGAATTCTTTGTGCTCAAGGCTTAGTTGGGCTAAGATTTTTTTAATCTTCCTTTCTTTTCTATATTCTACCAAACGCACATAAATGATGAGCGGTAGCAATACGATGGTCAAGACCACCAATATCATTTTTCCCCACCAAGTTTTAAAAAAGGCTTTGGCAACCGTGCCACCAGGACCAGCATACACTGGGTCGATGGTGAATAATATTATGACAATTGTGATGAGGAATAGCCATTCTTTTTTAGACATAGTCATGGTGTTAACAATTTAAAGTTATAATTCTAATCAAACTAAAAAAACTAATGAGGCTTACTATAATGATGTACCTATAATTTTTGTTGGTATAATACGCTTTCCGTAAAAAGAAGCTCCCAAAACCAATAAAAGCCAATGCCATACCCATTTGAAAATAGATTTCGCTGGTGTTGTTTTCAAGAATAGCCGAGCTGTTTTGTACTTGTAGTGTCTTCACTTCTTTGCTGAGATAAAGCGTTTCAAGCACAACAGTATCAGACACGGTAACCGCATTATAAATCTCTGCTGTAAACTGGTCGTTATTGTTGGTAAAATCAATAGAGTAGGTAGTAGTACCAAAGCGTTGACGCTCGCTACTATTTTTGCGCGCTACGGTGGTGGTCATTTTTTGTAGTGGTAAAAAGAGGTCCACCACGGTCAGCAAACCCGTTACTAAGGGTATCAATAAAACGATTTTGGCTAGGGTATAATACTTATTGGTTTCCATACGAGGTTGGTTGGTTTTGTAAATATAAAATTATTTTTGATTATTTTATAGTTGTTTTGAGATAGGGAAACTTTTGAGAGTAGGGTAATTTATTCAGCTTTTTTTGATACAGATTTATAATACACCATCACCCCACGTCACCCTGAGTGTTTTTGGCTCTGCAAAAAATGACCCGAGCAAAAGGAGAACGGAACTTAGCTTATCGAAGGGCTATGTAGAGAGAGAGGCATCTCTTCAAACTAAGCAACAAAAAACCGAAAGGAACATTCCTCTCGTTTTTAGTTCAATTCCATCGAATATTATTAAGTAATCCATTTTTTAATATCACTAATTATTTTGGACATATTTTCATTTACTTCTTTACCAGTATAACGCAACACATTAAAATCTAGTTCTTGCAGTTTTCTATCTATATTTCTATCTCTTTGTGCTTGCTCTTCAGTTCTTTCATGATAAGTATGACCATCGGTATAAACACATAATTTAGTGTCTTTTTTTGTGATATGAAAATCCACAACTGTTAGAACTTCTTTAAAATTATTTTTCTCATTACCATAACTTTTCCCTTCGATAGAAATAGTTTCTCCTGCCCAATTCAATCCGTGTTGTACATCAAATCTAATATGATTTTTTTTAAGCTCTAAATATAATTTACGTTCCAATGGACTTTGTAATGTAAATAAACAAACTCTACAAGATTGACTTAATTTATATTCACAACCTTTACACATCGGGTCTTCCTTGTGATGTTGGTCCATTATTTTGCCTTGCTCTTCTGTAACATTCAATTTTTCAGCAGTAGTCTGAGAACTAAGAACTGCATTTATTTCATCTCTTAATATTTCTAAATCTCTATGACCTACTAAAAGACACTTATCCCATGCTTCATATCTATCTGAGAGTGTGACCATAAAAGATGTAGTTTCAATTTTTGATCCATTATAGCTAGCTTGTGATGTTTTAATTTTTTTTATACTAATGGGTAATCTTGCCATTTATTTAAATTTAAGTTGTTGTTAATTAAGATATAATATGAAAACTATAATTACGAAAAATAGTAATTTGAGGTTTTTAAAATTGATTTATTATTTGTACTATAAAACCATGCTTTAATATAGTAATGAGTTATTTGTAAAAACAAGTGAAAATTACATTCATTCTAATTCTTTTAATAGTCTAAAATTGTCAAGCAAACTATCAACCGAGGTGTCAGAATTATGCCTTGCAAGTAAAAGTCTATTGTCAATTGTACAAAAGCATTTACCATTTAGTTTTTTAAAATGTGTTTCAATGAATGTTGGGTAATCTTCTACATTAAATATAGCTTCATATAATTCAAAGCCACAAGCTTTACTATCATTAAAGAACTTCACAAAGTTATTTCGAAAAGTTTCTTTCACCTCTTTTCTAAAAGATTCTATTTCTGTTTCGTTAAAGTGGGTATAGGCTTTTAAAACATATAAAAAATTAATTTTATATTGGTGAACAAATAATGTATCTCTATCAAATAATCTCTCTTTAAAATGATAGGATGCTTTAGGTTCTCCTTTTTTATAAATAGAATGCAAATCATAATTTGACACATCATCAATATATCCATAAATAAAGAAATTGGGTGAAATATTATATCCTTCTGTTATAATATCTCTATACCTCAAACTACTTGTTTGAATTTGTTTGTTTTTATTGAGTATATCTATATTAAATTGAATCACATTTTTGGCATATGTAAACTGTTTGTATTTTGAAACTTTTCCCAAAGTAGATTCTGATTTATAATATTTAGAGTCACCTATATAAAAAATATCACTTGTATCGATTAATGATTTATAATCGTATATATGGTCAATAATTTTACCATCATCATTGTGTTTTAGTTTCTCAATTGTGATACCATCTACCTCTAATTCATTTAATTTATCCGAGAATAATTTATCAATCATATCTTCAAACACTAAGTTATAGTTGCTTATCGCTAAGAAATCTTCTTTTTTTCTTTTGATGCTACTTTTGTCAAATTGCGAGAAGTACAATTCACATAAAACATACATTTTCTTTAAAATATCATTGAAATAACGGTATTTTATTTTTCTTAGTTTAGTTCTACCGTTTTCACATAATCTTTCAAAAGAATTGCCTTCAATTAGGTTAAAAGATTTATCAATTTTCAGATTTAGATTGTGTTGTTTATTTAAGTGATTTAATATAGAAAAGAAATAAGTTAACAATTCCTCTTCGGTATTAATGATTTTTTTCTTGTTTCTTATTTCAGTATAAATAGGGGTTTTTCCATTTAATAGTAAAGGCAAAGACTTTCTTATGGTTTTTTCCCATTTTGGTTTTTTAGCTTGATTGGAAACAAACTCTATGTGTTTGAATAATATCTGTTGTTTGTTCTTTTTATAAAAGTTCACAAAACTCAATAAGAAGTCAAGATACGAATATTCTTTATCCCCTAAATTGGTGTTTAATTCAAATGTCTCGGTATTATGAATAATAGATGTATCATTATTCCTTTTTTTAAATTCAGATAAACTATTGTAGAAATGAACTGATAATTGACGAACCCAATTGTATTGTGTTTTGTGTTTTACTGATTCGTTTTTAATTAAATCAACCAATTCATTTTTTTTACAACCGAATACTGTTTTGTCATTATCTCTCATAAAGACTTTTGGAAGCATAAAAACTAGACTGTTTTTCTCAAATGAATGATAATAACCTACAGACGTAATCATCCCTTCCAATCCGTTTTGTTTATAAAACTTTGGATCATCAAATACTTCTTCAAGTATTTCTATTGGATATATTTCATTCTCTATGAGGATTTTCATCTATGAACCTATTTCTTCTTCCTCTTCTGCAACTCGTCTTAATGGAGTATCTTCTTCTATAATTTCTATAGGTTTAGATTTTATTGGGCTTAATTTAATTCTTTCAAACAACTCTTTAATTTTCTTTTTACCATTTATTTCAATTGGGTAAAAGTCTTCATATGAGGTTTCTTCAAAAACTTCATTATCTTCATCTTTAAAAACATCATTCCATAGGTAAAAAATAACTTTATTAATAAATGGTTTTAGTGAAATTGTCTTATTATTATCAGGTTTAATAAAGTAATTTCCAATGCATTTATCCATGCCTAAAGAACGGTTGTTCTTTATATGATTTAAGTTGACTTTTTTTATGAATTCTATCCAGCTATATTTTTCGCCATCTTCTATATCGATTTCAAAATCATTAGAATCATTTATTTTTCCAAAATCGTCTCTGGATTCGTAACAAATGGG
Organism: Flavobacterium sp. RSB2_4_14; assembly: GCF_051547085.1. Lineage (NCBI taxonomy): Bacteria > Pseudomonadati > Bacteroidota > Flavobacteriia > Flavobacteriales > Flavobacteriaceae > Flavobacterium > Flavobacterium sp. RSB2_4_14. The sequence goes on along the minus strand of NZ_JBPTTL010000002.1, from coordinate 86,050 downwards.
AATATACTCCCAATCCCAACGTCTTTTAAATGCACTATCCATTGGAAATAATGATTGGTCAGAAGTATTCATAGTTGCTAGTATACTTAAATTATCTGGTAATAGCATTTCACCATTATTATAATATTTAGAATTTGAAATGCTTTCGTTTAAAAAAATTATAAGTTCATTAGATGGAGTAATTTTATAATTTTCATCACGATCTAATAATTGAAATAATTCACCAAATATTTCTGCACAATTCCCTCTATTTATTTCTTCAATAATTAAGTAATATTGATGAATAGGATCATTACAAGCCTCTACATAAATATTTGTAAAGATCTGTGGGACAAATTCATATTTAATCTCTCCTTTGCTATCAGTTACGGGTTTATAACCACCAACAAATGATGAATTATCATATTCAGGATGAAAAGTTATTCTTTTCTGAAATATTGTGTCTACATCTTTTAAATCTTGTGTAATTCTGAATGATTTTCCAGTACCAGGTGCACCAAAATATATTTTATTTATAGGTGTAACTTTTGGAGATTTTGCTGAGGTTTTTTTTGATTCTATAAAAAGTTCCTTTAGAAATCTTAAGTAGTTATTTTTACCAAGAATTGCTCTAGGCATATGGGTTGAGGTTTTTAGACTAAACTCATAAAATTCTCCTTTATCACTATAGAGATTACTTTCTAATTCATTAATAAACTCTCTGATTTCATTTTGTGGCAAGCTAAATACAGATGTTCCAAATTGTTCTTTATATATAGTATCATATTTGGTTAATTGTTCTAAAAGCTTATCTCTGTTCGATCCGAAAGAGTCAGTAAAATAATTATGCTTAACCTTATCTAGTTTAATAAACCAATCTGCAAAATTTTCTTTTAAATTCTCAACATTAACTTTTTCAATTGGGGCTGCACTAATATTGTTATAGTCTGAAAATAAACGAGTACAAATATCTTCGTATTTTTCTTTATCAACTTTTTCAAAAGAACCAATAGGTTCAATATTAAAACCAATACTTTTAGCAATTTCAAAAGCTTTTTCAAGTTTTAATGCATCATTAGAAACTTCTTTTACTACAAAATCATAGTACACTCTATCTTCTATTGTTGCTAAAATTTTATCACCAACAGCTATTACTTCATCTTCAAGATTAGTATTTTCTGTCTTTATAATAAAATCAAATACTTTTCCAGATTCAACTCGTGAAAAAGTTGTGATTAATGAATCTATTGAAACTATATAATATTTTGTCATAATTATTTTTATAATTGAAATTCATATTTTTGCCAAACTACAACTTTTTTTAAAGTAGTTTGATTAGGCAACTCTTCTAAAACTAAAAAATCATTGCTTTTAAATTCATTTAGAATATTTTTATCAGACACAATAATATCGTAAAAATCAGTCATTTCTGGAGAGTCGGATCTTTTTCTTGAGGATTCCTTAAATTCAATTTTAATATCTTGAAAATTACCATTAAAAAAACCTTTAAGCTCATATTTTCTCCCACTCATCTTTGTTGTTAAACGATCAATATTTAAAACTTCAAATCCTTTACTGTTTTTTTGAAAAGTTATAATGTTTGATTTGATATTTAAATCAATATAAAATTCAGTTGAATCTATAGTATCTCTTCTTTCAAAAAGAATTTCATCACCAGCATTGACATTATTATATCTGTAGAAATCTCCTAATCCATTAATCCTAAACTCTCCACCATCTGTAATATGCACATTATTAATAAAACCACCATTTTTTAAATTAAAAAATCTTGGTTTTAAATTATTTGTGTCAAATATATTTTCAATATTAGGCACTTTTTTTGAAACTAGAACATAGCACTCATGAGTGCCACCTTTTCCTATTTCAGTATTGTTCAAACTTTTAATAAATTGTTTTATTTTCATTTTATTCTAAGTATTTTTTTATTTCTTTTGCTATACCTTTCGCCATAACTGGAGGAACTGCATTACCTATCTGCATATATGTTTTTAAATATGCTCCTAAAAAAACATAATCATCTGGAAAGGATTGTATTCTTGCAGCTTCTCTAGGAGTTATACTTCTTATCTGGAAAGGATGTATATGAGAATGACAATCCATTTTTAAATGAGCCGTGATTGTTCTACTTGGTTTATCAGCTATTAATTTGAAATACTTGTCCTTAAAAACATGATTACGATGTGCATAAGGCATAATATCTTTTATTTTCTCGTTTGTACCATCATCACCCTGATTTAATAATTTATATATTTCGAAGTTTATCTCGTTAGTATATCTAGCTTTATGATTAAAAACATATGGTATAGTTCTATTTTGATTAATCATTTTTAAATAACCATTTTCATTACCTAAAAAACTATTAATATCAATTTTTTTACCAGTTGTCTCATCGTCCAATTCTGTTAAGTTCTTAATTTTAGGTGCATCGAGAGGTTTTATATAATCTATAGCGTCTTTTAAAACATGTCTTTTATTTTTCTTTGCAGCACTTTCTATTTCATCGAAAAGTTTTGAAGGTGTAACTTTTTTATTTTTTACAATATCGCTTCTTATAGCAATAAAAATTAATCTTTGTCTTTTTTGAGCTACTCCAAAATCATCAGAAACAAGTACTTTATATGCAATTTTATAAGTGTACTTATTTCCGTCTTTTTTTACAGTAATGTTTTGATAATCTTCAACTACTTGTTCAGCATACGGAAGCATCCCTCTTACATTCTCCATGATAACAATTTTTGGAGCTATTTTTTCGATTGCTTTAATGTAATATTTGTAGAGCTCATTCCTAGGATCATCTATAACTCGTTGCTGATTTGCAGAACTAAAACCCTGACACGGAGGACCACCAATCACAACATCAATCTCATTTACTATATAGTTATCTAAATGATCTACAATCTTTCTAATATCGCCTTGGATTACCCTTTCTTCTGGTATTTCAGGATGGTTATACCTATATGTTTCAATACAAACTGCTTCATGATCATTAGCTAAATCAATATGAAAACCCTCTTGAGCGAAACCTAAACTTAAACCACCAGCACCACAGAAAAAATCAACTATTTTTGGTTTGCTGTTTTCTTTAGAACTTTCTTGAAGTTGTTTTCTTTTTTGAGAATCTAGTTTATCAAAAGTATTATCTAATTTATCTTTATTAACTGTTGTGAATTTAACACTTGAAATGAAATCATTATATAAATCTTTTTTTAATAACTTTTCTAATTCTTTAAGTTCGTTTAGAGATTCAACAATATTAAGTTCAACTAACCTTTTTAACACAAAATCTTCATCTCCATCATTACAAACCTCTAAAGATATATTATTTTTTTCTGAAAATACTTGAACTAATCTATTGAAAAGCATAACCTTTTCAATAAAGAATTTTTTAGTATTTATATCTTTAATTTCTGAAACTTTATTAAACATTCTCTATCCTCTCTAATGTTTTCTTTATACTTTTCGCAATAGCTTCCGCCATTAATGGAGGTACAGCATTTCCTATTTGCTTATACTGTTGTGTTCGTGAACCTTCAAAAACAAAGTTATCTGGAAAAGATTGTAATCTGGCAGCTTCTCTAGGTGTAATAGTTCGTTCTTGTTTATAATCGGGATGTATAAACTGATTACCATCTTTATATAAATGGGCAATAATAGTTTTAGAAGGAAGGTTCCACCATTGAACTACATAACTATTATTGAAAACTCTTTGTTTCATATGATTCAGATCTGGCTTTTTTTCCAATAGGTCAGTAAAAGTCCATTTATTTTTACTCATTGTTTTATAACGAAGTCTATCTTGTTCATTATGCGTTCTTGCAATATGATCCCTAAGTAATGTCTCATCTTCATTTCTGATTTTTAATAGAAATTCATTTTGTTCTTTGACATTATGCTTAGTAATAATTTTACCTTCACCTGGTTTAATAACTGGTAAATCAGAGATTGCATCTTTAACAGTGACATATTTCTTTAAAATGCCTTTTGAATTCAACTCATTTTCAGGGCTATAGTGAGTCTTGATTATTCCTTCATAAATTTCAGACGGTTTTATAGACAAATCCTTTCTAGTTCCAATTAAAATAACTCTTTTTCGAATTTGTGGAACACCATAATCACAAGAATTAAGAACCATATTTTCAGGTTCTTTTATTAAATTATATTTTCGTCCAAGTTCTTTTAGAATTTTTTTTAGGATTGGTTTCCCTTTTACTTTTGCACTTAACAGACCAGTAACATTTTCAAAAACAAAAACTTTAGGTTCAAAATGATTTAATATCTTAACATAGCTTTCAAATAAAAAATTACGTGGATCGTCAGCCATACCTTTATCATCTTTAGCTCTACCAAGTGTTGAAAAACTTTGACAAGGTGGTCCGCCAATAATTATATCTACTTTATTATCTTTTATTTCGTTTTTAATTTGATCTATAATATTATCATTTGTTATATCTGTTTCTAAGACAGATGCTTCTTCTTCGGAATAACCATAATGTAACATTCTTGTTTTTAAAGTTCTGCAAGCATAAGAATCATATTCTACATGCGTTAAACTTCTAAAACCTTGTTTATAGAACCCTTCACTCAGACCACCACAACCTGCGAATAAATCTATAAAAGTTAATTTACTCATTTAATTATTTTATTATTGTTTTGTTGATAAATTTTAAATTCATATTCCAAAAATCATAAAAACCAGATAGATAACTTTTTTTATAACTTCCTAGATAATTTTAATATTATATATGTTTTATAAATTTGTTAATGCTCAAACTTAACGATAATACTCCACTTACACAATCCACTAAGTGTGTATTTATAAACATTTTGTTTTTTATAAAAAACTGTATCAATAAGTTGTTTTTGGAAAGGGTAAACAAGTATAATTATCAGAAATTTAGTCGTTGTCTGTCAAGTTATTAACAGCTTATTTTGGCTTAAAGTCAATAGGAGTAAGGGTTTTAAAAAAATATATGCCTATTTTATTAACACATGTTTTGGTTTTACAAATAATAGTATATTTACACTATCGATACAGATAGCTGGAACTATTTGAGGTTTTCGATAAAAAAAATCAAGCTCAGGCGCGTGGTACAAAACGTTTTGCTGAGCTTTTTTTTATGTCTATTAGTTATTCGTTAAAATTGTTGCTCAAGAAAAAAAAAGTGTTGCCCAAGAACAACATTTTTATTGCGCAAAAAAGGAATGGTTCTTGCGCAACAAATGAATAAATATTGGACAAGAAAAAAAAAGTGTTGCGCAAACTTTTTGAGTAGTTAATCCTGATGTTCGCAAAAAAAAAACCTCCTGTAGCTGGAACTACAAGAGGTTTTCAATAAAAAATACCTAAACTCAGGCGCGTGGTACGTTACGCTGCATCATTAGATATACGGAAAGAAAGATTTTTTAACATCTTTTTCAGTTCCTCACCAGGTCTGAAATTAAGACGCGCTTTCTTTACCGAACTCGATCCTACTTCGTTTGAAGTATCACTTCCCATAGAGTTGACACCCAATTGAAAAGTTCCCAATTCGCCCAATTTGACAATTTTACCTTCTTGAAGCTCCATAATAATGTTGTCTTCAAGCGCTGCTAAGACTGCTAAACAATCAGCACGGTTAACGGTACATTGCATAGCAATCAATTTTGCTAGGCGTTTTAAATCTGTTCTTCCATCAGCCACGGCTTTGGCATAGAACTTTTGCGGTGCATTCACATCCTGTGGATTCACTCGCTGCACTGGTTTAATTTTTACGGACATAATTGTAAAAAATTAAAAGTTAAAAAAAATTAAATTTGACTTAGTACATATTGGCGCCTATATGTCTAACTGTCAGATACAAAGATTAACTATTTAAACGTAAAAAGAAAGTCAAACTTATTCACAATCGGTTCAAGTTCTTAACAAAAAGCACCTTTTAAGTCGAGTTTTTGCGGTTATGTAAAGCATTGTAATACAAGCATTTAGTTTTTATCTTTGCGCAAAAAAGCCCTAAAACAAAGGAAGTTAAGAATTTTCTTTCTATGAAATTTTAACATTTTTTAGTTGTCTTGAAATGATGATTCTGATGAATAAAGTGAATAAAAATACAACTTAAAAAGAGGATAAAAATTGCAAATAATTAATTTAAAAGTATTCATATGGTAAGTATCAAAAAACCACCAAAAAATACCACCACATTTATATCCAAAATTACACTACATTTGATTTTCAGCTACAAATAGCCAATAACCAAACCGTTAACTAAAAACCAACCACTATGAAACTAGGGAAAACAGTACGCATCGCAATAGCCCTTTTGGTAATAACAACAGCCAGTGTGGCACAAACAGCACCAAAATATGGTGCACTAGCCATTGATAGAAGCAATGGTTTTTATTATGGTTGGGCCTACGATCAAGGTTCGTTGGCTGCTGCCGAGCAACGCGCTTTGCAGGAATGCCAACAGCGAGGTGGTGATTGTAGTGTAGTTTTGGCTTGGTCGGGTAGTGGTTGTGGCGCCTATAGAACTATTGATGGTAATGTGGGCACAGCCTATGGTTGGGGTTTGGCCTCAACAAAAGAAGCCGCTGATGCTATTGCTACTCGGGAATGCCTACAACGAAGTAACGGCAAACCTGCGGTCAATTATGTTTGGTCGTGCAATTCGGCAACCAGTGCCCCTTTGAAGGAACTCATCAACGACAAACAAGCACCACCAGCACCCAGCCCAGTATCGGCTCCAGCCATAGACGAGTACATCAATTTTAAGGGTTCCAAGCTTACCGCCAGTGGCGATTGCCCGGGTGAAGGCGTAGCGTTGATCACTGCCGAGGACGAAACGGTTATGGTGTTGTTCAACAATGCACCATCAGGAGGTTCAGCCACGGTGAATGCCAGTTTCTTCACCGAAGGATGCACGAGCTGTTTGGGTATATCGGTGCAGGATATTACCAACTCCTTGACCTATGTAGCGGTGAGTGGTTCATTTTCCAAAAGTGGCAACCAAGTGAGTTTTAACGTGCAGGTAAAAGAAATGTTTGATTTGATTGAGGGCACTGGGAGTGGTTTTACTGTTTCGGGTGTGTTTGTGTGTGAGGAGTAGGAAGAAGCAAGAGAAAAAGAGAAAAGAGTTAAGGGATAAGAAAACGACCTAAAACGAACTTAAACCACTTTAAATAAATAAAAACCCTAAACTTTTAAAAAATAGCTATGAACTATTTTTATTATTATATTTGTATAGTATTTAAAATATAATCCGAATAGTGTATGAAATCAAAGTTTGTATTTAGAAAAGATGCTACACAAACTAAAACATTAGTTAAAGCGGGTAAAGAAAGTGCTAAAAATGCACTTAGAGCATCTAGAGCATTGGGAATTTCAGTTTCTTATATAGAAAATGGAATTTTATATGAAGAGCGCGCCGATGGTCAAGTAGAAGAGATACAAAAGTTAGCCGAACCCAAAGAAGCTCCCTTTACCTTAACCAAAGGAATGGTATTGCATGCCAAGTAACAGAAAAATTAGAATTTTCGCGGGTCCAAATGGCTCTGGTAAGAGTAGTTTGTTTCAGGAATTTTCCAAGACTTACAATACGGGAGTTTTTATAAATGCGGATGAGCTTGAAAAACAATTAGCTCTTGGTGGTCTAATTGATTTAAATGAAATAGGAATACATGCTAATGAATCGGATTTAGACTATTTTAAAACGTTAGATTCTGCTAAGTCTTTATTGCTTAAAGCAGCAAAAGAAAATCAACCCATTACTATATCAATTAAAGAAAACTTTATAGTTGATTCTTCCAAAGACACTCATAGCTATGAAGGCGCTTTTATTGCCTCATTTATTAGATATTTATTGATCAAGCAACAAAAGTCATTCAGTTTTGAAACTGTAATGAGTCACACCTCTAAATTAGATGAAATAGAAGCAATTGTAGCTAAAGGATATCGTTCCTATTTGTATTTTGTTTGTACAGATAGTCCAGAAGTGAATGTGTCTAGGGTTAATAATAGAGTAGAAAAAGGAGGGCATTATGTTTCTGACGAAAAAATAATAGAGCGATATTACCGAACCTTATCGCTTCTTCATCAGGTGATCCCTTTGTGTTATAGAGCTTATCTGTTTGATAATTCAGGCAAGCAACTCAAATTAGTAGCTGAAGTTTATAATAATTCTATGGAACTAAAAACAAATACACCACCTAATTGGTTCATAGAATATGTATTGCCCTATTATTTTAGTTAGTTTTTAGCTCTGAAAATAATATCGAGAAGCTTTACAAAGACAAAAGTTCTAGCATACGCTCAGTTCGGATTTGCCTTAGGTTACTATAGTTATGCGATTTTATACTAGAGTGAAACGACTTTAAACATTCTAAAATAAACTTTGTCTCTATGTGGTTTAAAATCTTTTAACTGAATTCCACCCATCATTCCTTTAACTAAAAATTAATATTCGTTCTACCACCAATCCTAAGATTAAATAGTATTTTTATACACTATGAAAAAGCAGGTAAAAAAAGGGTTTATATTCAAGCAGTACGAAGCGCCGTTTCAATCGCCTTTTGACAAACTTTTTGAAATATTTAAAGAGCTAATCACCCACACCTCAGGTGATTTTGACGAAGCTATTGATTGGTTACGTCAACTGGATGTGGAGTACAAACTCACCGATGCTAGCTACACTATCGATGATTTTATTGAAGATTTAAAGAAGAAAGGCTACATCCGCGAGGAGCTAAAAGACGATGGCACCCAAGGCACGGGAATAACCGCTAAAACAGAACGCGCCATCAGGCAACAAGCATTGGATCAAATCTTCGGGAACTTGAAACGCTCGGGAACGGGCAACCACAAAACCAAATACAGTGGCAGTGGCGATGAACAAACGGGAGAGTTTAGGGAATATCATTTTGGCGACACGCTCGAAAGTATTTCCCTTACCGAGAGTTTGAAGAATGCCCAAATCAATAACGGTACCGATGAATTTCGTTTAACCGAAAATGATTTGGTAGTAGAAGAAGCTAGGTTCAAAGCCCAAATGAGTACGGTGTTGATGATAGACATCAGTCACAGTATGATATTGTATGGCGAAGATAGAATTACCCCTGCCAAGAAAGTGGCGATGGCTTTGGCGGAACTAATTACAACACGTTATCCTAAAGACACTATAGACATCCTCGTTTTTGGTAATGATGCTTGGCCTATTGCGATTAAAGATTTGCCCTATTTGAAAGTAGGACCGTATCATACCAATACCGTCGCAGGGTTGCAACTCGCCATGGACATGCTACGAAGAAAGCGCAACACCAACAAGCAAATCTTTATGATTACAGACGGAAAGCCAAGCTGTGTTCGTGAAAAAGATGGCACCTATTACATGAACAGCAACGGATTGGATGAATACATAGTAGAGCAATGCTACAATCAAGCGGCACAAGCCAGGAAATTACACATTCCGATTACCACTTTCATGATTGCCAATGATCCTTATTTGCAACAATTCGTCAACCGCTTTACGGAAGCCAACCAAGGAAAAGCGTTTTACACTGGGTTAAAAGGATTAGGGGAAATGATTTTTGAGGATTATGAAACGAATAGGAAGAAGAAGATAAAATAGAAGTTAGTTTTCAGTTGTCGGTTGTCGGTTGCAATTGATTTTTAGTAGATGGGAAAAACACTTAATGAAACTTAATTATCTAAATGGTTTAAAAAAAAAGTAAAAATTTAAACACATAGAGTCATAGAAAAAAAAGGGAGAGATAGCCCAATTATTGGGTTCACATAGTGTAATTGCATTTAATAAACTTAGTGAACATTGTGTAAAACCTTATGCCCTTTGTGGTTAAAAACAACAAAATAGTAATAAATAAACTTAGTGACCTTTGCGTAAAACCTTTGCGAACTTTGCGGTTAAATACAATAAAAATTTAAACACATAGAGTCATAGAAAAAAAGGGAGGGATAGCCCAATTATTGGGTTCACATAGTGTAATTGCATTTAATAAACTTAGTGAACTTTGTGCAAAACCTTAGCGTCCTTTGTGGTTAAAAACAACAAAATAGTAATAAATAAACTTAGTGAACTTTGCGTAAAAACATAGCGAACTATGCGGTTAATCAACTCAACATGAAAATAGAAAATACAACAACCTTCGGACAATTAAAACAATCGGGCTACGTTTCCCGCAGTATTAAAGACGAATTACGAGATAATTTGAGAGCTAAAATCAAATCGGGGCAACCTACTTTTGAAGGCGTACACGGTTTTGAAAACACCGTTATCCCTGAATTGGAACGCGCTATCTTATCCCGTCATAACATCAACTTACTGGGTTTGCGTGGACAAGCCAAAACACGATTGGCGCGTAAAATGATAGAGCTATTGGACGAATACATGCCAATAGTGGCAGGTTCTGAAATCAACGATGACCCATTCCGTCCTATATCGCGTTATGCTAAAAATATAATAGATGAAAAAGGAGATGATACGCCTATTGCTTGGGTACATAGAAGTGAGCGTTTTTCAGAGAAGTTAGCCACACCCGATGTAACCGTTGCCGATTTAATAGGCGACGTTGACCCCATCAAAGCAGCCAATTTAAAGTTGTCGTATGCCGATGACAGGGTAATCCACTTTGGGATGATACCGAGAGCGAACCGATGCATATTTGTCATCAATGAGTTGCCCGATTTACAAGCCCGCATTCAAGTGGCTTTGTTTAATATTTTGCAAGAAGGCGATGTGCAAATCCGTGGTTTTAAATTGCGTATGCCACTAGACATGCAGTTTGTGTTTACCGCCAATCCCGAAGATTACACTAATAGAGGTAGTATTGTAACGCCATTGAAGGATAGAATTGGGTCTCAAATCCTGACGCATTATCCCGAAACTGTCGCTATTGCCAGAACCATTACCCATCAAGAAGCCAAGTTGGATGATACCCAACTGGAAACGGTATATGTGCCTTCGTTGGCCAAAGATTTGTTAGAGCAAATTGCCTTTGAAGCGCGGGAAAGTGAATTTGTAGATCATAAAAGCGGTGTGAGTGCTCGTATGAGTATTACGGCTTATGAAAACCTATTGAGCACTGCCGAGCGCAGAGCTTTGCAAGCGGGAGAGGACCAAACCAGTGTGCGGTTATCTGATTTCATGGGGATTATTCCAGCGATAACAGGCAAAGTGGAACTAGTGTATGAAGGCGAACAAGAAGGCGCTGCAGTGGTAGCTGAACATTTATTAGGCGATGCTATACGCACTTTTTTCCCGGCTTATTTCCCAAAGATAGAAAAGTTAGAGCGCGATGCCGATGCTAGTCCGTATGCTAAAATTCTAGAATGGTTTTTTAATGAAAGTGGTTTTACATTATTAGATGATGCCAATGATGAAGCATATCAAAAGCAATTGGACGCCATAACTCCAGTAGAAGACTTACTCCAAAAATACCAACCCGAAATACCTTTGGAAGATAAATATTTCCTAAAAGAGTTTGTCCTTTGGGGATTGGTAGAAAATGCTAAACTGAGTAAAGACAGAGTAGCAGAAGGGCATCAGTTTAAGGACTTGTATAGTAATTATATTAATAAATTGTAGGTTTTGTTTTTTGAACCTATAAGGTTTAAAGGTTTATTTGGATATAATTTATTTGGCTCGCAAAGACGCTAAGGCACAAAGTATTTATTTATAAACTGCGGCTTTGCGACTTTGCGAGACCTAGTTTATAACCGTTTTGAATAAAAAATATCTTTAATCAAATAAGAATGATAGGGTTATAACTTTTTGGCTATTCCAATTCCGAGTGTCCAACTATCGTAAGCATTCCACTTGAAATCGTAGTTAAAGCTCCCAAAAACTTCCCATCCGGCTGAAATTTCAGCGCCATATTCTATTCCGGCACGGGTAAAGGTTAGATTTTCTTCTTTGGCAAACTCTTCCCCGAAACCTAGCAAAAAAGCCCAATGACGACTGGTTTTATAAATCCCCATAATGGCAGGTGCGATAGGATTGGTTCGTTCTATTTCTTCTTCGGGATTTTCGCTATCCAGATTTTTGGTCACCTTAAATGTTTCTGTGATAATATCGGTATGTAGTCCAATTCCCCATGTAGGCTTGTTCTCTTCGGTTTTAAAATAATACGTATAGTCAATGCCCCAAGAAGGTAAGAACAGCACTTGTTTATCGCCGTTTTCATCTTTACCGTCAAATATGGTTGTGTGTCCAACGACTAGCGAGACTTGATGATGAGAACCATTTGTTTGTTTTTCCTCTTGTGCCATACTGACACAGGGAAGGTTGAGTGAAAATACTACAATAATGGCTTTTATAAATATGCTGTTTGAAAAGGATTTAGATGTCATAATGTTAGTGTTTTGGTACTTTATGATGAGATAAATACTAATTTCAAAATTAGTGTTTTTTTGGAAAGATGCTGTTTTAGTAAAATAAAATAATTTTTATAATTTGATTATGCTTTGCAAGATCTAGTAAAGCAACGATTGATGTCAAACTGGATTTTATACCGATTATGTATTCAATATAGTCCAAGAAAAATGGACTATTTTCATACTATCCCGAATTTTCGGGACAAGTGATCGGCATTACACCATAAACTATTGGACTACTTTATAAATGTTATTGGTATTACTTCGCAAGTGACAGTAAAGCATCATAGTGAAAATGATAAAGCTTTTTCAATCAGAGATTGAAAAACTTTTTTTGTGCCAATTTTAATTTTATGTGCAAGCTCAACATTAAAATTGGCACAAAAAAAACTCTGAATTTCATCAGAGCTTTTCATTCTTTAGTGACCTCGACTGGATTCAAACCAGTAACCTCTTGAGCCGTAATCAAGTGCGCTATTCAGTTGCGCCACGAGGCCTTTTTTGTGGGTGCAAATATAAGTATTAATGTGTAATATGCAAATGCAAAATAGGATTTAAAGCATATTTTTTACTTTTTTAAAGCGCGTGTGGTCACATAATACCGCCAACCAATAATGGCCATTTGCCACTTTTTGGCTTTGCTTAGATCCAATTGCCTTTTGGTAAAACTTGGTAATAGTAGCTTGTTTACTTTGGCTAACAGTATATACATCATTATGTTATTTGTTGTAAAAATATAAAAAAATAACCGTCAATACGACGGTTACTTGGTACTATGCTTTCTGAGTTTTGAAAGTTGATTTGGTTTTTTCTAACTCTTGCTTGGCTTTTTTGAGTTCTTCTTTTGCTTTTTCCAACTCCTCTTTAGATTCTTGTAAAGACTTATCGCTTTCCTCAGGTTGATTGTTGCCTTGTTGCTTTTGCATCAACTGATTGAGTTGTTCTTGCATTTTTTTCATTTTTTCGGCTAAATTACCTTGGTTGTTAAAATTAAAATTAGGAAAATCATCAGTTGTGCGTTCTATTTTGTTGTTTTTCTTAAGCTCTTCAATTTCTTCTTTGGTATAGTCATCACCACCTTGTATTACCTCACCATCTTCTATAATTAATGGATTTTTACCATCTTTTTGAATAAACATTCTCGATTTTGCAGCCGCATTATCATCGCTAAAATTAAAGCTATACGATTTGGAGTTTTCATCGTCGCGACCTTGTCCGAAATTGAAAAATTGCATCGGATTTTGTCCGTTTGGAAAACCTCCAAAACCATTTGCACTAGCAAAAAAATCATTGTTTTTAGGTTCTCCAAAACCCACATCTTCGCCTTGTTTAAAAAACTTAATGGTGTTTATGGGTTTTTGATTGTCCATTTCCATAGTACCTTTATTGCCTTTTCTATCGGCATAGGTCACTTTGATAGCGGTTATTTCTCCCTTACTGTTTCGTCTTACATTATCATAGGTAATCGTTACTCCATGATCTGCTAATGCTTTGATGTCGTCTTTCATTTCTTGCTCTGGAGTAGTGGAATTCCAAGTCATCACGATATCACCTTTGTTATCATTTTGCTTTAAAATAAATGGTTTCTTTTCTTGTGAAAATCCATTCCCTATAGCGATAATAAAGGCTACCAACACTAAGTTTAGTTTTGTCTTCATAAGATATAAGTTTTAATTTTAGAGTGTTACAAACTTATAAAAAGATGTTTTTTAGTAAAAATGATTTAAAATTTCTTTAACTAATTCCCGCTTTTCCTCTTTAGCTCTGCTTTGGCTTTTTCAAGTTCGGCTCTAGCAGCATCCATTTCGGCTTTGGCTTTAATCATTTCATTTTTGGCTTTTTCCATTTCAGGTTTAGCTCGTTCTATTTCATTTTGAGATTTAGCTATTTCTTCTTGTGCTTTAGCTTTTTGGATAGTGACCATTTTCATTTGGTTTGAGAAGTCTCTTTTAGGGTTATAATTAAATGATTTAAATTCTTTATTGCCATGAATGGTAGCGTTATTTGCTTGCATGATTTTTTCTAATTCTTCTTTTGTATAATCATTTCCTCCTTCAATTATTTTTCCATCTACAATTACTAAAGGTTCTTTATCATCTCTCTTGATGATTATACTTGTTTTTTGAGTGTTTTTCCATGGTTGTACTTCTGGCACTTCTGGCGCTTCTGGAACTTCAAAATCAAAGTTAAAGTCTTTCATTTCTGGAATGCTGTCATTAAAGTTAAAAGCATAAGCATCTTCCCCGTTTTTAGAAATATAAATACCATGTCTTTTTCTGTCTATTTTATTTCTAACGGCACTTATTTCATCATTAGCAAGATGTTTTACTCCAAAATCATAACTTCCATTTTCTAACCTATTGGTATAAATGAATATTTTATCAATAGGAGTACTTTGATTAATTTTTAATTCTTTTTTTCTGCCGTCTTCACATTTCATTTTGATGCAAATTCCTGTGATTTCACCAGCTGAGTTTCTTTTTATTTTGGAAATATCAGTAGTGATTTTTTCTTCTTTAAATACATTTTTTAAAGTGCTTAAAGACTTGTCCGATTCTGTTGCATCAAAAGTGATATCACCACCTTCGTGGGTTTCTATGATACCAGGACTGTTTTTTGTTTCTTTCTCTTGAGCAATGGTTTTGATTTGAAATAAAATTACAAACGCAATTAATGCTGGAATTACTAGTGAGTATTTCCAAGAACTTCTTTTGTGGGATTGATTTTTGTTTAACATAACGATTCGTTTTTTGATTAATGATTGATAAAAATTATTAGTAATAGAGAGGCAGTTTTGATTAGAAACCACTTTGAGTAAAGCACGTTGATAGGATTTTTTGTCTTCCAATTGTTGAATAGCTTTTTGGTCGGCTATGTATTCTAGGTTTTGAGTAATGGCTTTTTTGTATAACCACACAAAAGGATTAAACCAAAAGATTATACAAAACAGTTTAGCTATCATCACATCAAATGAATGTTTCTCTTTGCTGTGTATTTTTTCGTGTAATAGGATACTTTGCAACTCTTCATTTGAATACAAATCAGCGTTGTAAACAATGTAATTAAAGAATGAAAATGGAGCTATATTTTCATTGAGATTAATTAGTTTAAACTGTTCTTTTTTAGTAATTTGCTGTTGATGAAGTATTCGATAAAGGGAAATAAAGTTCAATACTATTTTAATCGCTAAAAGACTTGCTATTAGGATATAACTCATCCAAATTAATTGCACCCAATCGAATGTTTCAACAGGAGCAATATTTTGTGTTATTGTGGATGAATTAGTATAAGGCACTATTTCTTGCAGAACCACTTTTGGTCTTTCTACATAGATAACTTTGGTGATTGTAAACAACGGTAATAGGAGCGAAGTGAACAATCCTGTTATTAAGAACCAACGGTTGCTAGTAAAGAATGTTTCTTTACGCACTAGGAAATGATACGCCAAATAAAATACCGCAATCAAGCCGCTCGATTTTAAAAGATAGATAAATAGTGTTTCCATACTATTTCTTTTTTTCGATTATAGCTAATATTTCACGAAGTTCGTCAGCCGATATTTTTTCCTCTTCTGCAAAAAAGGAAACCAAATTTTTATACGAACTATTGAAATATGTCTCAATGGCAGTATTCATAAAACGTTTTCTATAGTCTTCCATCTTTATAATAGGGAAGTACTGATGCGTATTTCCATAGGCATTGTGACCTACAAATCCTTTTTCTTCCAAGTTTCTAATGATGGTTGATAGCGTATTGTAGTGTGGTTGCTCTTCAGTGATTTCAGCTAACACTTCTTTTACAAAAGCTTTTTTAAGCTTCCATAATATTTGCATAATTTCTTCCTCTTTGTTCGTTAACTTTTGCATAATGATTAGGTATAAAGCTGGTTATCTTTTATGATGAAACAAACGTATAACTATTTTTTTAGTTACACAACTACATTTATAGTTATTTAACTATTTTTTAAGTTTTAAAAGAAAATAAAAAATAGTAACAAGTTCTTTTATAATGACTTATGTTCGTTCTGAATTAGACGATACACCCAAATACCTAAAATAGCCCCAAGAATTCCGAGCATTCCCATAAAAAACCAATTGGCTTGATACCCATAATTCGATATGATTTCCATTCCAGTTTTGGCACTAAGAATATGCGCTAAACTAAAACTCATAGTATAAATAGCCATGTAGCGACCTTCATGCCCTTTTGGTGCTCTGCTTAACGCCACGGAATTGGAGAAAGGAAAGGCAAACATTTCGGCAAATGTCATGAAAAGCATCATGATAATTAGTATGCCTGCCCAAGTATTGATGAGCATTAAAAACATACTGATAGCCATAAATAAACTACCAAAGGTGACTACTTTTACTTTGTTGATATTCTTACGTTCTACATACCCAACAATAGCCATCTCACAAAAGAAAACGAGCACACCGTTTAGGGTTAACAACAAGCCCGTTTGAAATTCAGACAAATCGAATTGCTCACGGTGATATAAAGGTATGGTCGTAAAAAGTTGAAAGAATAAAATTCCTGTGATTAAACATGTGGTGAGGAAAATCCAAAACGGTTTGTCTTTAAAAACAGAGTGTGTCAATACTTCGCCTGGATGTTCTTTGTCTCTAAATGCTGTTTTTTTCTTTTCTTTTACTTTCAGCCAAAAGATAAGTATAGCAACAATACAAGTAGCGCCATCCACCCAAAATAAGCCACGATAGCCAATATTCATAATTATCAATCCGCCCAAAGCTGGTCCGGCTGCAAAGCCAAGGTTAATTGCCAGTCGCACAAGGGTCAAGGCGCGCGTTCTATTTTCGGGTTTGGCATAAGCACCTAGCGATACAAACATGGCAGGACGAAACATATCGGCCACCACCATAATGACAAACATACTGATGCAAAGGCCAATGAAACTAGTGATAAACTGAATTACAAAAAACAGCAAACCACTAGTAAATAAGCTAAAAATCATGATTTTATAAAACCCTATTTTATCTGAAAGTTTGCCGCCAAGCCACGAACCTAGCATGGAACCCGTTCCGAAGCAAACCATAATCCAACCGACTTCACTATAAGAGAAATGCAAATCTTCTTTCAGGTATTTGGATAGAAAGGGCAACACCATCGTTCCGGCACGATTGATAAACGTGATAATGGCGAGTATCCAAATTTCTCTAGAAAAGCCTTTGAAATTATTGATATAGCGTTGAAAAGCGGTTTGAAGCATGAAGTGATGATTTTCTCCGCTGCGTTCCAAACAATTCGGCAACGCCTCGGGTGATTTTGTAAAGTTACGAAGTTGCTGAGTTTCTGAGTGGCTAAGTTTCTGAGTTTGCAAACAATTTTTACTGTATTTTTGTTAAAAACTGTCCGATGAAAAAAATGCTTTTCCTATTGTTATTGCTTAATGTTTTTGGGTTAACTGCTCAAGAGACTTCAAAAGAATTTCAAGATATACTCAGTAAAGAGTATGGAAATAGGGAAGAGAGTCCGTTAACTGAGGAAGATTTTAAAGTTTTTACTGGCTTAGATTTTTATCCGATTAACGAGAAGTTTATTGTATAAGCTAAATTTACCAGAACACCGAACGAGAAAGTTTTTAAAATGAAAACATCAACCTCACGAGTACCCGAATACTTAAATTATGGCGAATTGTTGTTTACTATTGATGGAAAAGTTTTCAAACGGAATTTGTATCAAAATATAGAATTAATTAAAAAAGCAGGTTTTGAAGATTATCTTTTTCTGCCATTTTCCGATTTGACTTGTGGAAAGGAAAGCTACATTGGAGGAAGGTATATTGATTTGCGAATTCCTAAAGGTGCTACTATGACTATCGATTTCAATAAAGCGTATAATCCTTATTGTGCTTACAATTACAAATATTCTTGTCCAATAGTTCCTTTAGAAAATAATTTGGACATCGCCATTTTGGCTGGTGTTAAAAAGTTTCATGAGTAATGCAGTATTTCAATTTACATACTCATAAATTCACTAACAATCCCAATACGTTAGAATTAGTCAACCAATATCCATGGCAATTTGACGAAAGTATTCCGCAGTATTCCATTGGCATTCATCCTTGGTATATTGATGAAAAAAGATTGGAAAGCGATTTGACAATTATTGAAGAGAAACTAAAACTACCAGAATGTTTGGCTCTTGGTGAGTGTGGCTTAGACAAACGAATTGAAATTCCCATGGCTTTGCAAATCGAAGTTTTTGAAAAACAAATTGCGTTGGCCGAAAAGTATCAAAAGCCATTAGTATTGCATTTGGTAGCCGCGTTTGACGAATTAATCGAAATCAAAAATAGATTGAAGATAACGGTTCCTATTATTATACATGGTTTCTCCAAAAATGAACAAGTGGCAAAGCAGTTATTAGATAATAGTTTTTATCTTTCTTTTGGTAAATATTTATTGCGTAATCCAGAATTGGAACAGGTCTTTAAATCGGTTCCCGATAATCATTTTTTTCTTGAAACCGATACGATTGAAGAAACATTGGAAGAAGTTTATATTTTAGCAGCAAAATATAGAAACGTAACTTTGGAGCAACTTCAAAAACAAATAGCGGATAATTACAGTGTAGCTTTTAAAACAATTTAACTATTAAAATAGAGGACACAATTACTTATCCTCGCAATTACAAATATGAAAAAGTGGCAAGAAAGAGCAGCGCTCTTATTTAAAACCGAAGGATTACATAATTTGGAAAAAGCCAACGTTTTGGTTGTCGGATTGGGTGGCGTTGGTTCGTTTGCTGCTGAGTTTTTGGCACGTGCTGGCTTGGGAAGCATGACCATTGTAGATGGTGATGTGGTTGATATTACTAATATTAACCGTCAATTACCTGCGTTACATTCTACCGTGGGAATGCCCAAAGTGCATGTTGTTGGTGATCGTTTACTGGATATCAATCCCGAATTGAAGTTAACCCGTGTTGAAGAATTTCTTTCTCCAGAGAGAGCTTTAGAAATTGTCACCCCCGATTTTGATTATGTTTTGGATTGCATTGATAGCATCACGCCAAAGTTGAATTTGATTATTGCATGCAAGAGAAAAAGGGTAAAAATCATTTCGAGTATGGGTGCTGGAGGTAAAATGGAAGCCGCAAAAGTGAAAGTTTCTTGTATCAGCAATGCGACCAATTGCTTGTTGGCAAAAACCGTTAGAAAGCGGTTGAAAGAGTACAAAATTGACAAACTGAAAGTAGTTTTTTCTTCTGAAATTCAAGATGAAAGTAGTTTGAAAATGACCGATGGTACAAACTATAAAAGATCGTTTTATGGAACCAACAGTTATATGCCAGGACTTTTTGGGTTGTATGCTGCAGAAACGGTGATACGGTATTTATTACAAGTAAGAAAATAGTAAATCGTAAGCTTTTTAATCGATACAGATGGAGAGACCAAAAATTAAAATCCCTTTAACAATGACAGATAAATTTTTGGAAGTCATGGGTTTATTGGTGTTGATTTTCTTTTGGATTTTTACCTTATCCAATTACAATCAATTGCCCGAGATTATTCCGACCCATTTTGGTGCCGAGGGAAAACCAGATGAATATGGTGCCAAATGGACTATTTTTACCCTTCCAACGGTGAGTTCTATATTGTACATTGGTTTAACAATTGCCATTCGGTTTCCGCATCATTTTAATTATCTCGTTACCATCACAGAGGAAAATGCAGAAAAACAGTATACTTTAGTGACACGATTGCTTCTCATGTTAAAATTAATGGTGCTTTTGGTTTTTCTTTTGTTAGATTTTCAAACCGTTCAAATTGCTTTGGGTCAGCCCGATATTTTTGGTCGTTGGTTTTTGCTCATTGTGTTTGGGATGGTTTTTGTTCCTTTATTTTATTTTTTAATTCAAACCTCTAAAAATTCCTAAATTGATACAAACTGTAATTTTCGATATGGATGGCGTCATTGTAGATACAGAACCTGTTCATCATTATGCTTATCAACAACATTTCAAGCAACTTAATATTGATGTCACTCCTGAAATGTATGCTTCATTTACGGGAAATTCTACTAAAAATATTTTTGAAAAATTAAAAGCACAGTTTGGTTTAGGAGAAGAGGTAGCCACTTTGGTGGAAACCAAACGGCAATTGTTTAACGACGCTTTTGACCGTAAAGAAGATTTGTTTTTATTGGATGGAGTTGAAGCGTTAATAAAAGATTTATATGATAACGACATTCAATTGGTTTTGGGTTCTTCTTCTGCTAAAGTTACGATTGATAGAGTTTTCAACCGATTTGGATTGCATCGTTATTTTACACATATTGTTTCGGGAGAAGATTTTCCAAAGTCAAAACCACATCCCGCTATTTTTGAGCATGCTGCCTTTTTAGCTCAAACACCAGTCGAAAATTGCATCGTTATTGAAGATAGTACAAATGGAATCTTAGCTGCCAAAGCTGCAGGGATATATTGTATTGGGTATGATAGTTTTCATTCGAAAATGCAGGATTACTCCAAAGCCGATAAGGTTATTACACATTTTAACGAATTGAGTTATGCTACTATCAAAAATATTAAGCTATAAAAAAAGCCAGTAAAACTGACTTTTATTTTTTATTGGGAGTGAAGTTTATTTTTTCACTTCTACTTTAACATCTTTACTGTTTACGTCAACACCTTCACTACTTACTTTAACGGAAGTTCCTTCGGGTTCTTTGACAGTATCTTTAACAAT
Source organism: Flavobacterium sp. RSB2_4_14 (assembly GCF_051547085.1). NCBI lineage: Bacteria > Pseudomonadati > Bacteroidota > Flavobacteriia > Flavobacteriales > Flavobacteriaceae > Flavobacterium > Flavobacterium sp. RSB2_4_14. Next base: position 64,979 of record NZ_JBPTTL010000002.1, on the reverse strand, counting down.
GACAGTTTCTTTCTCAATAGTGTTGGTTTCGATTGTTTCTGTAGTTTTTTCGCCTTCTTGTTTACAAGATAAAAGCAACATCATCGAAAAAAGGAGTACACCAATAGTTTTACATTTCATAATAAAAAATTTTATAATTAATTGTAAATGTACCACTTAATACCCCAATTAAAATTTTAATTCTCAATATTATACCATTTTTGATTAACCCACGGCTTCTTTATACACTTTTAAACATCGTTCTCTAGCTTCTTTATGATCTACAATTGGTTGTGGATAGGACATTGTATCGAGTTCGGGTATCCATTTTTTGATGTATTGTAACTCTTTATCAAATTTTTTGATTTGTTCTGTAGGATTAAAAATTCTAAAATAGGGTGCAGCATCCACACCACTTCCTGCAGCCCATTGCCAGTTGCCCACATTGCTGGCTTGTTCATAATCTAAAAGTTTGGTAGCAAAATAAGTTTCTCCCCAACGCCAGTCAATTAATAAATGTTTGCAAAGAAAACTTGCCGTAATCATTCGCACCCGATTGTGCATGTGTCCTGTAGTGTTCAACTCTCGCATACCTGCATCTACAAAAGGATAACCCGTTTTACCTTCGCACCATTTTTGAAATAAAACTTCGTTGTTATCCCATTCCACGGCATCATACTTAGGTCGGAAACTTGATTTAGTAGTATGTGGAAAATGCCATAGTATTTGCATGAAAAACTCACGCCAAATCAATTCTTTGAAAAAAGTTTCGTTTTTGCTTTCTATTGCTTTGGCTATTATTTTCCTAATAGAAACAGCACCAAATCGCAGGTAAATTCCAAGATAAGAGGTTTTATTCAAAGCTGGGAAATTGCGTGTAGCTTCGTAATTGTCGATAAGAGTATTTGATATATCAAACGATGTTACTTTTATAGATGACGTTTCAAAACCAATGTCAGATAAACTTAAAAAAGGATAGGAGTGAAGCGTTATTTTATTTAGTAAATCTTCTGAATTGTAGTTGATTAACTGTATCTTCTTAAAGTTTTCTTTCCATTTATTAGAATAAGGTGTATAGACTACATATGGTGTTCCGTCATCTTTTACCACTTCGCTTTTTTCGAAAATAACTTGGTCTTTGCTTGTTTTAAATTCAATAGTACGTTCTTTAAATAAATGGTATAAATCCAAATCTCTTTTACGAGCATAGGGTTCGTAATCGTGATTCGTATAAACTGCTTTTATAGTGTTTTCGGCAATTAGTTTCTGAAATATTTCAAGGGGTTTTCCGTGGAATACAGCCATTGATTTTCCAATCTTTTGCAGTTGGTTTTGCATTTTTTCTAACTGCTGATGAATGAAAGTTACACGGGCATCGTCAGCTGGCAATTGGGAAAGAATATCTTCATCAAAAATAAAGATAGGCAACACTTCTTCTCCACTATGTAAAGCGTGAAAAAGTCCAACATTATCATCCAATCTTAAATCGCGTCGAAACCAGAAAATGTTCATTATATCTAATGTTTTTGTTTAAATTGGTTTAAGGTTGTTTAAAGTAGTTTAAGTTTATGAAATCTGGATAGTAACCATTTTAAACTCTTAAACCTTTAAACTTTTAAACTTCTTACCCATTTACTAATAAAGTTGACATACCACCATCAACATGGAAGATTTGACCTGAAATCCAACTGCTTTTTTCACTTAACAGGAAACTGGCCATTTGTGCCATATCTTCAGAAGTTCCCACTCTTTTTAAAGGATGACGTTGAGCTGATTTTTCTTTTTTCTCCTCGTTACTCAAGAATTTTTCGGCCAATGGAGTATCAGTTAATGAAGGTGCAATGACATTCACTCTAATTTTAGGAGCATATTCGGCTGCTAATGCTTTAGAAAAACCTTCGATAGCACCTTTGGCAGCGGCAACACTAGTGTGAAACGGCATTCCCATACTGGCTGCAACAGAGCTAAATAATACTATACTCGATTGATCTGCAGCAGTTAGATTAGGCAAAACAGTTTGAATAACTTTTACGACACTAATAAAATTAATTTGCAAATCGTTTTCAAACGCCTCAGGTTTTAATCCACGAAATGGACGAAGGTTGATGCTTCCTGGGCAATACACTAAACCGTGAATGACTTCGGGTAACTTTGAAGTATCTAAAGTATCGTGTAAGGCATCAAAAGGAATATGAGTAATATTCATATCCGCAATATTTTCATTAGTTCTGGATGCGATGAATACTTTATTTTCGTATTGTAGTTCTTTGGCAATTGCCAAACCTATGCCGTATGAACCACCTATAAGGAGTATATTTTTCATTTTAATAATTTATTTTACAATGTGTACTTTTAGTGTGATAGATATTTTTTTTATACCTCTTTAAATTCACCAAACATTTCTATCAGTTTTTTTCTTCTGTATTCAAATATTTCTTTGAGTTTTGGAGCCACCAAAATAGGATGTACTAATTGACCCAGAATTCCCATTGGAACTTTATAATCTACAATATCTTCCATTTCAACACCACCAGGAATTTCCTTTAAAAAATGTTTGTGATGCCAAAGAGCATAAGGTCCGAAACGCTGTTCGTCAACAAAGTATTTTTTATCAACAACATGTGTGATTTCCGTAACCCATTTTGCAGGAATGCCCAATACTGGTGTAACGATGTATTGAATTATTTGTCCGGGAAACATCGGTCTATCGGCTCCAGAAAGAATTTTGAAACCCATGTACTCTGGGGTTATTTTTTGTAGATTTTTGGGATCAGAAAGTAATTCCCAAGCTTCGTCGAGTGTTATTGGTAATTTTTGTTTTGTGTGTAAAGTGTAAATTTTCATTGTAAATTTTTGTGTAAAATTAATCAAATTGTTTAATTCTTGTTTATTAAAGTTAAACAAAAAACAATATTTAAGTTATTATTAACATTCACCAATACATAGTATCAGTAATTTTGGGCAAACTAATAAATTATATTATGAAAAAAATCGTTTTTATGTTGGCAATGATTATCGCTAATTATGCCATTTATGCACAAATCAAAACTCCTGCACCTAGTCCAAAATCAACTTTGACTCAAGTAGTAGGTTTAACAGATGTTACGGTTGAATATTCTAGACCGAGTTCTAAGGGAAGAGTAGTATTTGGAGATTTAGTTCCTTTTGGAAAACTATGGAGAACTGGAGCTAACCAAAATTCTATGGTCACTTTTAGCGAAGATGTAGTTATTAAAGGTGCTACCTTAAAGAAAGGGAAGTATGCTATTTTTACGAAACCAAAAGCGGATGTTTGGGAAGTAATTTTCTATTCAAACACTGATAATTGGGGAACGCCAGAAAACTGGGATGAAAAAAATGTGGCTTTAAGCACAACCGCTACACCGGTAGTTCTTGGAAATAATGTTGAAACATTTACCATTGCTATAAACAATCTGACTAACGATAGTGCTACTTTAGACCTATCATGGGAAAAAACTATGGTGTCAGTGAAATTTGAAGTTCCTACTCAAAAAGCGGCTATGGCAAGCATTTCCAAAACTTTAGCTGGTCCAACCGCTGGTGATTATTTCTCGTCTGCTCAATATTTTTATCAATCAGAAGGTGATATGAATAAAGCATTGGAATATGTGAATAAAGCAGTAAATATGACCAAAGCAGGTGAAGATGTTCCTTTTTGGTATTTACGTTTAAAATCATTAATCCAAGCTAAGTTAGGTGATAAAAAAGGAGCGATAGAAACTGCTAAATTATCATTGGCTAATGCTCAGAAAGCTAAAAATGAGGATTATGTGAAAATGAATAACGATAGTATCAAAGAATGGAGTAAAAAATAATTTACACTTTCTAAAAAATAGAAACCACGAATATTCAACTATTCGTGGTTTTTTTATGCTGTAACCTTTCTTCTGTTGTTGAAACTAAATTGGAATAGTATGGATAAAATTACGGTTAAAGAAGCTCCAATAAAATTCAACCATAAATAGCCTAACTTTTCTTGACCGTTTGGATAGATATGGATAGTAAAGTAATAAATAAAGAAAATGGTAGTTTGACTTAACACGGCGCTATAAAATATGGCATTCGCTTTGACATATTTGATATAAAATCCGACTAAGAAAACGCCTAAAACAGTACCATAAAATATCGAACCGACTATATTGACCAACTGAATTAAGTTTTCAAATAGCGTTCCCACACAAGCAAAAAGAATAGCAATAATTCCCCAAAGTAATGTAAAATACTTCGTGGCACTCACAAAATGTTTCTCTGATTTTTCTCCTTTTACATTGCGCTTATAAATATCAATTGCGGTTGTGGAAGCTAAAGCAGTCAATCCAGAAGCTGATGATGACATGGCTGCAGAAAGTATAACCGCTAGTAATAAACCTATTAATCCTGATGGTAAATAATGCAAGATGAAATAGATAAAAACATAATCTTTGTCGTTTGTTTCCGCTTTGCTATCGACTTTGGTAATAATTTCTTTGGCTTGCTCGTGCAAATCTTTTTCTTTTCCAGAGAGTGAAATTAGTTTTTTTCGAAGAATAGGATTGTCATAATTTTGATTTAAATGATCAATATAGAGTAAGTTGAATTCTTTTTTTTCTTCAGATAATTGCGATAATTGTTTTTCTAGGGAATTATATTCTGAGGCATATTTTGATTTTTCAATAGCAGATCTATTTACTGGATTGAAATGCAAGGGAACAGGATTAAATTGAAAAAAGACAAAAACCATGACTCCTGTTAATAATATAAAAAACTGCATAGGCACTTTAAGAAATCCGTTCATGATTAATCCCATTTGGCTTTCTCTGTCTGATTTCCCAGATAAATAACGTCCAACTTGCGATTGGTCAGTACCAAAATAGGATAACATCAAGAAAAATCCACCCGTAATACCACTCCAAAAAGTATAACGATTTTCGGGATCAAATGAAAAATCTAGGATATTCATTTTGTCGTTGGCACCAGCAATATGAAGCGCATTGGAAAATGTCATGTCATTGGGTAACAAGTGTAATATCAAAAAGAAGGTAATAAACATACCACTCATGATGATGAACATTTGTTGTTTTTGGGTCACATTTACTGCCTTTGTTCCTCCTGCAAAAGTGTATATCATTACTAAAATACCAATGATAATATTGAGGAGTGTTAAATTCCATCCCAGAATAGAGGAAAGAATAATAGCTGGTGCATATATGGTTAATCCGGTGCCTAATCCTCTTTGAATTAAAAATAAAATAGCGGTAAATGAACGCGTTTTTAAATCAAATCTTTGTTCGAGGTATTCGTAAGAAGTGTAAACTTTAAGTCTATGATAAATAGGAATAAATGTCATGGAAATAACTACCATCGCAATGGGTAATCCAAAATAGAATTGCACAAATCCCATTCCGTCATGATAGGCTTGTCCAGGTGTGGAAAGAAAAGTAATCGCACTCGCTTGAGTTGCCATTACGGATAGCCCAACAGTCCACCACGGTGTTTCTTTATTTCCAAGGATATATTCTTCTACGTTTTTACTTCCTTTGGTTTTATACACACCATAGAATACAATAAAAAGTAGTGTTACCGATAAAACAATCCAATCGAGTTGTTGCATATTAGAAAAATAATTGCATTAAAATAAAAAAAATAATAATGTAAATAGCATTGGCAATTAATACCCAAGTATAACTATTTTTCCAAGAAGCGGTTTTTTTTGTTTCCATGTTATTTTCCTATAGCGATGATGTTTGCTAATAATCTAAACGCTCCAGGAACGCCTTCGGGTAATTCTCTAAAGAAACTTAGACCTGTATAAATGTAATTTCCTTTGCCATATTTGGCAATTAATAAGGCACCATTTTTTGGTTTTTCTCCTTTGTCATTAGCCGAAAGAATGGGAGTGAAGTTGGCATCCCATTCGCTTGGATAATATAATCCTTGTTCTTGTTTCCAACCTTTGAAATCATCGGGAGTGATTTTATTTGGATAATTTAAAACCGAATGTTTAGGTGCTAAAAAACGAACTTCTGCGTTTTCTTCGGTTACACGGTCGCGAGCAATTTTTAATGGAAATGGCGACATGTCTTTGGTTACTAAATCATCCAAGGTATTGTATTGCACTATCATGGTTTTGCCATTTTTGACAAAATCCAAAAGTATATTTTGTTTTACTGCTAGTGTGGTAACCACATTATAAGCTCTAATACCAGTCATCACCACATCAAAACGTTGCAGGTTTTCTGTTGAAATATCTTCTGGTTTTAGGATAGTAACTTCATAGCCCATTTGTGATAAACTTTTTGGCACTTCATCTCCAGCACCCATTATGTAGGCTATCTTTTCGTCTTTGGTTTTTATTTTTAGTCGAATGCCTTTGGCTTCAGATGGTTTCAACACTATTTGTTTGTATATATGAGAATAGTTGATGTCGATTTTTTCTTTGTCATATTGCTGTCCGTCAACGGTTACAATACTTTTAATATTAATTTCGCTGGCTTCTTTTGAAGGAGAAACAGTGAAAACGGCCAAAACTTCTTCTCCTTTTTTGGTAACGGAAAATGGAATTTCTTGAGGAGAAACAGACCAATCAACCGGAAGTGCTAGTTTTACATTTCCTTTAATGTTGTCTTTGCCTGCTTTGACTTTTACTGTAATGGTTTTGCTTCGGTCAGAATTAAAAATATATACTTTTTCAGCCAATGAAGAGGTAACTGCAGGAACAATATCCAGTGGTTGATAGACTTCGCCTTTAACATCGTCATTGTATTTGTAAATAATATTGCGCTCAAAAGGAATAGTCACACCATTAATTTCTATCAAAAACAGCTCTGGAATTCTACTAATGATATCTGGTATTCCAATGTTTTTTTGATTATCCACTCGATACATACCTATTGTGCCAGTTTCGTTTAAATAATAGGGACTTGTGTAGGGATCATTGTTTTCAATTTGAATTTCAAAAGTATCATTTACCACTTTATTAAAAGGTAATTCTATGCTGTTGGTACTGCTTCTAGTTATCCAATTCATTTTTATAAAACTTCTGTTGATAACTTCTAATTTGACTTTTGCAGTTCCACCATTTGCTACTTCTTGACTATCTGCTATAGCTTCTAGATATAAACCGGCGCAAGCAACAATTATTTTTTTAATTTCGTCCGTTTTTATTTTTTTCCAATGTTCATCTTCCAATTTTTGGATTAAAACATATGCTTTTACTAATTCTGGAATACTGGCGGAAGGATTTTTGAAATCGAAATCTTTTTCTACATCATAAAGAATATCTCCAATAGGTTTTCCATTTTTAATGCGACTCCAAGAAGTATCGATTCCTTCAAAAAGATTGGTTTTATCTTTAGGCATATCACCTTTTAGTAACTCTAAATATTCATCTTCTTCGCCACGAGTTCCTGTAGAGCCAAATCCCTGTGATTGATGGCGACTTCTACTCAAAGCTGCAATTTCTTGGTTGGATTTACCAACGGATGGATAATATGTTCCCGTTTTTAGATTAATTAAGTTGGTTTTATCGGCTGCTTCAAATTTTTCTCTGCTACCATAAAACCACCATGAAGTATTGAAAAGTAAGCGTTTGGGCTGCCAAGTTTTCACATATTCTAATTGTTTTGGAAATACAGTTGGATCATTTACTTTATCAAAAGCTTCAAAACTTAACATAGCTGACGATGTGTGATGACCATGAGTAGTTCCGGGTGAACGATGGTCAAAACGGTTGATAATGACATCGGGTTGTAAATTTCGAATAATCCAAACCACATCACTAAGTACTTGTTCTTTATCCCAAATTTGAAGTGTTTCCTCAGGATTTTTCGAGTAACCAAAATCATTAGCACGTGTAAAAAATTGGATACCACCATCAATTTTTCGTGCCTCAATGAGTTCTTGTGTTCTTATGACACCTAATAATTCTCTCAATTCTGGTCCAATAAGATTTTGACCGCCATCACCACGAGTTAGGGATAAATAGGCAGTTTGTGCTTTGGTATTATTGGATAAATAGGATATTAATCGTGTGTTTTCATCATCTGGATGAGCAGCAATGTAGAGAACAGAACCTAGAAAATTCAGTTTTTGAATTTGATTGTATATTTCAACAGCATCAGGTTTTGCAGGTTGTTGCGCTATGCTGCTATGGAATGTTAATAGAAATAAAAAAACAAAAGAGAGGTAAAGCTTGTGCATGTTTGTTACATTAAGTTGCAGTAGCTTCAAATATACAGATTAAATAAAAAGGTGTAGTTTATTTAATTTGTTTTTAACAAAATTCAATTGTACAAAATTTAATCGCTTGATGCTGTTGTATTAGTAAATCTACCTTTAGCATTGTAGGGATACATTTTTTTGTGAACATTCAAAAATTGTTGAGGATTTTCTCCATCATAATCTTTAATGATTACACGAGCTTTGTTGTATAGAGAATAACCACCATAATTTGTTGGTAATTCTGGCGCAGTTTGCCATACGTTTTTTTCTTTATAATAATAAACCATTTTCACGTTATCAAAATACGCTTGAAGGTTAGGGAAATAGTAATAACGAGAAGTACCTTTTGAATTTGCAACTGGAGATGGGTTCTCTGTATTTTTAGTAAATTCTTGAGAGAATACTTCGCTAGAACCTAGCATTACGCCAAAAAGAATTATAAGTTTAATCGTTTTCATGATCTTGTAAATTTGGGGTTAACAATAAATCAGTGTAAATATACGACAAATTTATTTATAAAAAATCAATTAAAAGTAAAAAATACCGATTAAATACATAAATATTCCTTTAAATTAAGAAATATACTATTATAGTCTATTCGTTATTAAGAGGTTAAATGCTAAGAAGAACCAAATTAAAACAAAAAAAGCAAGGAAAATTTCCTTGCTTTTTTATTGGTTATGTTAGAAAAAACTACTTTTTCCCTTTGCCTTGCTTGTTTCCGTTATCATGATTTTTTTCATTATCATGCTTATTTCCATCTTTATTCTTATGAGCATTATTATGATTATTACCATTATCATGATCATAAGGTTTGTAATTTCCATTTTTAGGGGCATTCCCTTTATAATTTCCTTTGCCAGTGTATGAACTTTTGTAGAAACTGTTGTTATTCTTATGGTATTTCACTTTGTGTTGTTTGAAATAATAATAAGGATAATTACCTCTATAATTAGTTATGTAAACTGTTTGTCCTTTTGCTAAATTATAATTTCTATACTGTGCAGGTAGAGTTGCTGAACGAAACCAACTTCCATTCCTTACATAAATATATCTTCTGGAAGGTACATCATAATAGGTTTCAATTTCTGGCAGATAATAGAATTTAGCTGGTTCGGCATTTTGAGGAGCCCAAACTGGAGGCGTACCAAAATTAAAACTGGCTGTTACTTGTGCTTTTATGTTTACTGAAATTACTAAAATTGTAGCAAACAGCAATAATTTAATTCTTTTCATACTATTTTAATTTTATATGATTAAAACCTGAAATTTTTTCTTGTTTTAATTAAAGTTTAATAATATCAAAAGTAGTATACTGTACCTTGAAAGAAGTTACATAATTCTGTTTAAAGCTTATATGATTAAAGCTTAATCGGTGAATTCTTTCTCTACGAAGTCTGTTTTTACAATAGTGATTCCTTTTTGAAGCAAAAGACTGTTTGGATAAATAATTCGTTCGTTGTCTTTGGTAATTAAATCAGTGTGAAACGCGTTAATATCTATAATTTCTCCTTCTATAGGAAATTCTTTATCATGGATTTTAATAATATCACCAATTTTGAAGGGATATGAAAAAAACAATATAACGCCTGAAGTGATATTACTAAGAATTGACCATTGGGCAAACATGGCAACACCAACAACAGTGGCAATTGAGGAAATGGTTAATAAAATATCTTCACTTCGTACACCCCAAATTACAATGAGTGACAATACAGCTAAAATGCTTATTAATAAATGAATATACTTTATAACTAAATTGGTTCTTCTTTCAATTCCTGCATGTTTTTTGGTATAACTTCGAACTGCTTTGGTTACTATTAATCTCAATATAACAACAGTAAATACCACAATTCCTGTGGCTATTTCTTCTTTTATGTATTGTTCAAAAAAGTTCATAATTAGTATTTTAATGTATTTAAATAATGATATACCAAATTAGTGGGAAGTCCAACTACATTGGTATATGAGCCTTCAATTTTTGAAATACCAATTAACCCAATCCAATCCTGAATACCATAAGCACCAGCTTTATCAAAAGGTTTGTAGTTTTCTAAATAATAATGAATGGCATCATCTGAAAGTATGTTAAAAGTCACTTTGGTAACATCAAATAGGATTTCTGTTTGCGATTTAGTTTTAAAACAAACCGAGGTAATTACTTCATGGGTGGTATTGGACAACGATTTCAAAATAAAAAATGCATCGGTGTAATCTTTGGGTTTTCCTAATGCTTTGCTGTTTAACCAAACAATAGTATCGCTGGTAATCAGGATTTCATTTTCAGTAAGTTCTCCGTCAAAAGCTTTGGCTTTGAGTTCGGCTAAATAATTGGTGATTTCAACTCCTTGAAGATTTTCAGGATATATTTCGTCAATTTCTTTCAATCGAATTTCAAAATCAAGATCTAAATCTTTGAAAAATTGCTGTCTTCTGGGCGAACCTGAAGCTAAAATGATTCTGTAGTTTTTGAGTTTATCCTTTAGCATTGTATTTTATATTTAAAGTAATAATCAAAACCGATAGAATTCCAAAAAATATAACCCATTTCAAAATAGTACTTAACCATGCAAACTCTTTCTTTGAACTAGCATTCCAGATTTTTGTGACAAATAAAATAAGTGGCGCAACAACAAAAAGCAAACCATAAATCACCGCAAAATAGAGATTGTTTGACATTAGATAACTGTTGATGTACCAAAGTAAAATTAACGTCGCAATGATGCCTAAAACAAAAACAACTGTCGATGTTCTCTTTACGCCAATGGCAATAGGTAAAGTACTCATTCCTTGATTATAGTCACCATTTACATCTTCCATATCTTTAACAATTTCACGCATAAAATTTATGATAAAAGCAAAGATGGCATAATCAATTAACATGGAAAATAGCACTCCCATTTCAGCTCGATTTCCCTCATAAGTGGCCGGAAGCAAATCAAACAATCCAATTATCAAAACACTAAAAGAGAGCAATAATGCCACAATAACATTTCCTATCAAAAGCATTTGTTTTAAACTCGTTGCATACATATAAAGTGTGGCTGCAATGATAATAAAAGCACCTGCAAAACTAGGTTTTTGAATTACATTGGATAAATAAAACCCTATACCAACTCCAGTCACATTCAATGCAAAATATAAATTATAACCCAAGTTTTCTGAAATGCCTTTACCAATGAAAACTTTATGAGGTTTATTTTCATTGTCGGTATCTTGATCGAAAATATCGTTGATAATGTAGCCAGCAGCAGCTATTAATACAGTTGACAAAACCAATAAACCATATTGAAAATGATTTAATGCCAATGGAATATTTTGAAATTTTAAAAATCCGTAACGAAAGATTAATTGCATGAAGGCAAGTAACAATAGATTTTGATATCGTATTAACTTTAAAAAATTCATTTGGTCTTTTGTTTATTTAAATCTGAATTATCAACTCTACATTCTAAAATCAATCGTGTTTTCCATTATAATACATGTGCCATTTGTCCTGCACTTTCATCACTTGTTCTATCACTTCACGTACAGCACCTTTTCCTCCGTTTTTATGAGAGATGTATTTGGAAATTGCTTTTATTTCAGGACTTGCATCTTGTGGACAAGTGGGTAAACCTACTAGTTGCATCACATGAAAATCGGGGATATCATCGCCCATGTACAAAACTTGTTCGGGTTTAATGTTATACAATTCGATGTATTCTTTAAACGTAGCCACTTTATCTGGAGAAGCCAAATGGATATCAGTGATTCCTAAATTTCTCAGCCGAATACGAACACCTTCATTATTGCCTCCAGAAATAATACAAACATTATAACCACTTTCGAGAGCTGCTTTCATAGCAAATCCATCGCGAATGTTCATGATGCGAAGCATTTCACCTGTAGCAGTAACATGAACAGAACTATCGGTCAAAACGCCATCAACATCAAAAATAAAGGTGGTGATGGTATTCATGAGTTCTTTATAACTTTTTTCCATTATCAATAATCGATTTGGTTAGTAATTTATAGATTTCTTTTTGATTGTCATTTTTTAAAAATGACAGATGCGCATTGATGGTTTGTGTATCATTTCGCTTTGCAGGTCCAGTTTGTGCTTGAGCTGGACTTAGGGTTTTTATTTTGTTGGCTGTTTCAGTAATCAATGGCTTTAGAATGTCAAAAGGCAAATCGTTTTCATGACATATTTCGTTGCCAATTTGGTACAAGTAATTAACAAAATTAGACACAAAAACAGCGGCAACATGCAATGCTTTTCGTTGTTCAGAATTGATATGGTACACCACTTCAGAAATAGATTTGGCTATTGTTTCCAGAATTTGATAGTCTTTTTCGGTTGTTGCTTCAAGGCAAATAGGAATTATGTTGAAATCAACTTCTTTGGAAACAGAAAAAGTTTGTAATGGATAAAATACTCCTTGGTGATTTTTACTATTTAGTGCATCCATAGAGACGCTTCCTGAAGTGTGCACTACGAGTTGGTTTTCAAAAGGAATTTGGTCTGAAACACCAGCAATAGCATTATCAGTAACAGCAATGATGAGTAAATCAACAGCTTTTAACAAATTGTAATTGGAAATAATTTTATCATTTGGTACCAAGGAAGTTAGCAATTCTGGTTTTCTTGAAAAGACTTGTACCAACCCAATTTCAGTCGTTTGAGAAAACGCTTTGATAAGATGTTGGGCAACATTTCCTGAACCAATAATTGAGACTTGAATCATGTGGCTAAATTATTGAAAATTAATTTTACTTTTTATTTAAAATAAAAGAATTATACAAGTCATAAAAAAGAATTAAAACCTAAAGTAAATGAGGTAGAAATCTATTTATTTCATTTATTTTTGTACCACTTTTTAAAAAAACACTATTCCTTCCTATGGAAAAGAAATTATACTCCTTTTTATTCTCTACACGATTAATGGCGGTTTTGTTTATTGGTTTTGCTGTTGCGATGGCAGCAGGAACTTTTATTGAAAGCAAATACAATACAGACACTGCCCGAATTTTAGTTTACAATTCTTGGTGGTTTGAAGCCATTATGTTGTTTTTTGTCATCAACTTCATTGGAAATATCAAGCGTTACCAATTGTATAAAAAAGAAAAATGGGCAACATTACTGTTTCATTTGTCTTGGATTTTTATCATAATAGGTGCTTTTGTTACTCGTTACATTAGCTATGAAGGTATGATGCCTATCAGAGAAGGTGCGAGTTCGAATCAAGTTTTTTCAGATAAAAATTATTTAACCGTTTTTGTTGATGGTGATTACCAAGGCAACATGATGCGACGCATTTTTGAAAAACCGTTATTGCTCTCACCAGTGACTGATAATCATTTTTCCATCAATGATAAATTCTCAGATATTCCCTTTGAAATTGAGTACAAAAATTATGTTTTAGATGCTAAAGAAACCATTAAAGAAACTCCTAATGGAAATATTTATTTGAAGTTAGTTGAGTCGGGAGATGGCACTCGTCACGAACACATGTTGAAAGAAGGTGAAGTGCAAAATATTCACAATGTGTTGTTTGCATTAAACAAACCTACAAAAGGAGCAATCAATATTGATACCAAAACCAATACTATTTCAGCGCCGTTTGATGGACAATTCATGAGAATGGCAGATAAATTACAAGGTAAAGTAGCTAAAGATTCGGTGCAAGAATTGATGTATCGTTCGTTGTATAATCTTGGCGGTACGCAATTTGTAATTCCTGACCAACCCAAAAAAGGAGTAAAATCATTTGAAGCTAGTGGAAATTTCAAACCAAAAAATGGAGAAGATGCACTCACAGTTGAAATCCAATCAAATGGTAAAAAAGAGACTGTAACTTTGGTAGGTTCAAAAGGAAAACAAGGTGAGCCAAAAGTGATTAAAGTGGGTAATTTAGAATTCACTTTGAGTTTTGGCAGCAAAGTGTACACATTACCGTTCAACATTCAGTTGAATGATTTTGTTGCCTTGAAATATCCTGGAACTGAGAAGAGCTTTTCTTCATTTGAAAGTAAAGTCACTGTTAAAGACTCTACAAAAACGTTTGATGCGCGCATTTACATGAATCATATATTGGATTACAAAGGGTTTCGTTTCTTTCAAGCTTCTTTTGATCCAGACGAAAAAGGAACAGTACTTTCGGTAAACCATGATTTTTGGGGAACAACGATAACTTATATTGGTTATTTTCTACTGTTCTTTTGCATGATGGCTTTGTTGTTTACTAAACATTCTCGTTTTGCTGATTTGAAACGAAAACTAGAAAATGTAAAAAGAAAGAAAGAAAAACTGCTAACAATTGCAGTATTGTTTTGCGCTTTTACTGGTTTTGCTCAACAAGATCCGCACTCCAAACCTAATATGAATTATCTGGACTCTATTTTACATTATAAAGTTCCCGAAAAACAAGCTGCTCAATTTGGACGATTGGTTATTCAAGATGCAGGTGGACGAATGAAACCTATCAATACTTTTTCATCTGAATTATTGCGAAAAGTGAGTCACAGTAATGAATTCAATGGCATGAATCCTGATCAAGTGTTTTTGTCGATGAAACAATTTCCGTTTGCATGGATAGAAGTTCCCTTAATTTATATCAAAGGTGGTAATGATAGCATCCGAAAAATTATTGGTGCCGATGCCAATGAAAAGCTTATTCCTTTCAAAAAATTCTTTGATGATAAAGGCAATTACAAATTATCACCCTATTTGGATGAAGCATACAAAACAGCTAACCCAAACCAATTTGAAAAAGATTTTGTTGAAACGGACAAGAAAGTTAATTTGATGAATAGTGCATTGTTTGGCAGTATTCTCAAAATTTATCCTGTTCCAAATGATAAAAACAATAAATGGCTTTCTAATTTAGAACTTAGTCATGCTACCGGAAATGCCTTGGATACTATCAAAACCGCTTTTCCTTATTATTTAGAGTCTTTGATGATTGCCACCAAAACAAAAAACTATACGATGGCAAACACCATGCTGAATGGTATTGAATCATATCAAAAGAAATTTGGGAAAGCAGTTCGACCATCGGATAAAAAGATTGATTATGAAATACTGTATAATAAATACGATGTGTTTCAAAAATTGCCTTATTGGTATTTGACTGTTGCAGCTTTGATGATGTTATTCACTATCATCAGAATATTTAAAGAAAAGAAATGGCTAGCTATTACAGTGAATGTATTTCACATTATGGTTGGTTTATTGTTTGCTTTGCATACACTTGGGTTAATTGGGCGTTGGTATATTTCTGGACATGCACCTTGGAGTAATGCTTATGAAGCCATAGTTTATGTAGCTTGGGCAACCATGTTTTTTGGATTGGCATTTGATATTAAATCAAAACTAACAGTAGCTTCTTCTGCCTTTGTTACTGCTATGATTTTAGCTGCTGCCTATGCCAACTGGATTGACCCCGAAATAGCCAATTTGCAACCGGTTTTGAATTCATATTGGTTGATGATACACGTGGCAGTAATTGTAGCTAGTTATGGTCCATTTGCTTTAGGAATGATATTAGGGTTCGTGTCTTTATTGTTGATATTCTTTACCAATGAAAAGAATAAAGCCAAAATGGAATTGAATATCAATGAGATTTCATATATCAACGAAATGGCATTAACTGTTGGTTTAGTGATGCTGACTATTGGAAATTTTTTAGGAGGACAATGGGCTAATGAAAGTTGGGGAAGATATTGGGGTTGGGATCCAAAAGAAACTTGGGCTTTGATTAGTATTATGGTGTATGCTTTTGTTATTCATGCACGTTTTGTCCCTTCATTGCGCAACAAATGGATATTCAACTTAATGGCGATGTATGCTTTTGTATCCATATTATTTACTTATTATGGCGTTAATTTTCACTTGGTAGGTTTGCATTCCTATGCTAGCGGCGAAGCAAAATCGTTGAGTTGGATTTGGCAAACTTTGGGTGGTATGACATTAATAGGAATTTTGGCTTATCCTAAGTATAGAAAGTATTATAAAAAATAATTAACTATAAACCATTCATAAAAGACTCTTAATAGAGCATTACTCTGATTTTAATAATAGTAATTTTGGTAAAAATTTTAATCTATGAAAAAACTTGTAACCTTTACTTTCGGCTTATTACTACTTTGGAGTTGCCAAAATAATGCACAATCCAATACTGTTGCAACCATTACTAATTCAAATGAAAACATGAACACAGAAACAAAAATTGAAACTATTTACCAGTTTAAGGTAAAAGATTTATATGGCAAAGAATTTGATTTTGCTTCGCTAAAAGGAAAGAAAATATTAGTGGTCAATACCGCTTCGGAATGTGGATTAACACCACAATATAAAGACCTTGAAGCTATTTATAAAAAATACAAAGACATGAATTTTGTTATTGTTGGTTTTCCTGCTAATAATTTTGGATCACAAGAGCCAGGAACCAACGAACAAATTGCTAAATTTTGTGAAATGAATTACGGTGTTACTTTCCCCATGATGAGTAAAGTTTCTGTAAAAGGGAAAGACATGACTGAAATCTACCAATTCCTAACACAAAAAAGTAAAAACGGTTTACAAGACAGCCAAGTAGAATGGAATTTTCAAAAATACCTTATCAATGAAGAAGGTCAATTGGTAAAAGTATTATCGCCACGCGTGTTACCAACTGATGCTGAAATAGTAGGTTGGATAAACGGAAAATAAATATTTTTCATTCTTATTGATACAAACCTGATGGAGTAATTCATCAGGTTTTTTGTTTTAATAATACCGACGAACGTCACTGCTAGTGCGGTTTGTAGAGTTTTTTATCCTTTAAACGATTTTATTAGAGACACTATGAAATTGTAATTACTTTTGATATTAAGATTTCGATACCACAACACAATAGTAAGATGAAAGACATATTTAACCCAGTATACAGACAAGAATACCTTGATGGATATTCAAACGGTTTAAACCCACATTTGAATATAATTGATAATAAAAATGAAGCTTTTATTATGGGATTCAATCAAGGACGATCAAATTATGAAGGAATGAATGGTAAAGTAGCTCATGGCATTCCTCAACTTATAGTCACCAATAAAGTTTTAGAAGATTTTCTTTTAGCCGGAATGCTCGGAATGAGTATTAATGCTGATGGTTATAATGCCTTTCAAATAGATGTGATACAAAAATGGTATCAAAGCGGAGTAGAGAAATACGATGCTAATCAAAGTGCTTATCTTTTATCCATTTTAGAAGAAAATGGCATTGAATTAATTTAATAACCCTGATTTTTATACAAGAAACCTGATGAAGTAATTTGTCAGGTTTTTTTAATTTACTCCAAGATCAATTGCATTATTACCGAATGCAGCCATCGGTCAAACTTATATCCAGATTCTTTGATGATACCAACTGTGGTAAAACCAAATTGTTCATGAAATGCAACACTGCTTTGGTTCTCAGAGTCTATAACCGCTACCATCGTATGTAGTTTTTGTTGTTTGGCTAATGCAATCAGTTCGGTCAAGAGGAGTTTTCCAATCCCTTTACCATGATAATCATTAGCAACGTAAACCGAATGTTCTACCGTAAAACGATAGGCTTCACGAAAACGAAATTCGCTGTAATAACCAAAACCAATCACTTTATCATCTATAGTGGCCACAATAACAGGAAAGTCTTTGCTGAGTTTATCCTCAAAAATAGCTTGTTGTTGTGCTTGTGTTCGGGGATGATAATCATACAGTGCAGTTGAATTTAGAATATTATAATTTATAATCTCCACAATGGCTTGTGCATCATCGAGTTTGTAAGGTCTGATTGCTATTTTTTCCATTTCATAATTAAAAAGTTAAATGTAAAAAAAACTTTGAACCTTTGTATCTTTGTTAATTGAAAGTTTAAAATAAATGATTTACCCAAAAATACCTTTGGCACAAAGCATCATTGAGATTTGTAATGCCAAAGGAGTTCACGATATTATTATTTCACCTGGTTCTAGAAATGCTCCGCTGACTATTGGGTTTACTAATAATCCAAAGTTTAGATGTTACAGCATTGCGGACGAACGTTGTGCTGCTTTTTTCGCATTAGGCATAGCACAACAAACTCAAAAACCAGTGGCTGTTGTTTGTACTTCGGGTTCTGCATTACTGAATTATTATCCTGCATTGGCCGAAGCTTTTTATAGTCAAATTCCGTTCATAGTGATTTCTGCCGATAGACCATTTGAAAAAATTGATATTGGCGATGGACAAACTATTCGTCAGGAAAATGTTTTTATCAATCATTCTTTGTACAATGCGAATCTTACTGAAGATGCTACTGAAGAAAACGATGTTTACATTAATGAAGCTATTAATGTGGCCATTGCCCGAAAAGGACCAGTGCATATAAACGCTCCATTTGAAGAACCATTATATGAAACTACTAACAAACTATCTATTGATTGCAATGTAACGGGTTTGCTTAAAATTCTCCGTTTAGTAGGTGTAGATGATATTATTGCTTTTTCTACTTTGTGGAATCACAGCAAGAAGATTTTGATTGTAGTGGGTGAGAATCGTCCCAATACTATTGAGCAGAAATGGATTGATCTATTAGCTACTTTTCCATCCGTTGTAGTGTTAACAGAAACTACTTCTAACTTGCATCATCCTTCCTTTATCAATACAATAGATACTTTGATAACACCATTTGGGTCAAAAGAATTTACAGCATTACAACCCAGAATACTAATTACATTTGGTGGTATGATTGTTTCTAAAAGAGTGAAAGCTTTTTTGAGAAAATACAAACCAAGACATCATTGGCACATTGATGAGTTGAGAGCTTATGATACATTTGGTATTTTAACAAAACATTTTCATGTGCATCCCAATCAGTTTTTTAAACAGTTTTTACCGTTTGTAAAACACATCGAAAGTGATTATAAAAACACTTTTGAAACTATAAATGAGTTGCGAAAAGTGAAACGTGCAGCTTATCTTTCGGCTCTTCCATTCTCAGATTTTAAAGCGTTTGAATGCATACTTTCGAGTTTGCCAAAGCATATTCAGTTGCAAATTAGTAACAGCTCGGCAATTCGTTATGCCCAATTATTTGATATTGACAAAACCATTGAAGTATATTGCAATCGTGGCACAAGTGGCATTGATGGCAGTACATCTACCGCAATTGGTGCCGCTGTTGGTAGTAAAAAACCAACGGTTTTAATTACAGGAGATGTTAGTTTCTTGTATGATAGTAATGCGTTGTGGAATAATTATATTCCTAAAAATTTCAAAATCATAGTGATAAATAATGGTGGTGGAGGAATCTTTAGAATATTACCTGGCCATGAAGAAACAGAAACTTTCAACACTTTTTTTGAAACATCCCATTGTTTGACAGCAGAGCATTTAGCCAAAATGTATCAATTTAATTATTTTACGGCTAGTGATGAAGCTACTTTAAAGAATGGTTTGAATCAATTGTACCAACAAAAAGAGATACCGGCAATATTGGAAGTTTTTACGCCAACTCGTGAAAACAATAAATTATTATTAAACTTTTTTAAAGCATTGGTTTAAAATTCTATTTTTACTAAAATTGATACAATCGTGAGCCAAACTAATAAACTTAAAATATTCAACGATCCCATTTATGGGTTTATTACCATTCCAAATACTTTGGTGTATGATTTAATTCAGCATCCTTATTTTCAGCGACTGAGACGAATTTCTCAAATGGGATTATCTTATTTAGTATATCCTGGTGCCAATCATACTCGTTTCCACCATGCACTTGGTGCGATGCACATGATGCAAAAAGCCGTTGAAGTACTTCGTTTTAAAGGTGTTTCCATTTCTAAAGAAGAAGAAAACGCTTTGTATGTTGCTATTCTTTTGCATGATATTGGACATGGACCGTTTTCTCATGCTATGGAGCACAGTATAGTGGAAGAAGTAAATCACGAAGCCATTTCGTTGTTATTTATGAATAAACTGAACGAAGAATTTGATGGACAATTGAGTATGGCCATTCAAGTTTTCAAAGGTCAATACCATCGAAAGTTTATGTTGCAGTTGATTTCTAGTCAACTCGATATGGATAGGATGGATTATTTGAAGCGTGATAGTTTTTATTCGGGAGTCGCCGAAGGTAATATCAATTCGGATAGACTAATTCAGATGATGAATGTAGAGGATGATGTTTTAGTAATGGAAGAAAAAGCTATTTATTCTATTGAGAAATTCTTGATGGCACGACGCTTAATGTATTGGCAGGCGTATTTGCACAAAACCAGTTTGGTAGCCGAATTGACTTTAACCAAAACACTCCAAAGAGCCAAAGAGCTATTGCATAAAGGAGTAAATATTGAATGTAGTCGTCCGTTAAAATACTTCATGGAGCATAAAGTAACGCTTGAAAATTTCTCAAATAATGATTTAAATACCTTTGCACAACTAGATGATTATGATATTATTAGCGCATTAAAAGAATGGCAACATCACGATGATTTTATTTTGTGTAGTTTGAGTAAAATGATTATCAACAGAGACTTATCCAAAATAAAACTGAATAGCGAAAAATTCCCTGTCGAAGTGTTGCAAGAAATGTCAAGTCGATTTGCAAAAGCGCATAACATCAGTATTCAAGAGGCCAAATATTTTATTTTTAAAGGAAAAATTAAAAATCAAGCGTATTCAAAAGAAGCCGAACCTATTCGAATTTTTAAGAAAGACCGAACTATTGAAGATGTAGTGGAAGCTTCGGATCAGTTGAATTTAAAAGCATTATCAAAGCCCGTAACTAAGTATTTTATTTGTTTTCCAAAACTACTGGACGAAAATTAACATTAAAATTGTTTTTTTTATACTTTTGTATGATTGAAACGAGTCAATACAAATCATATGATTCAAATAGAGAATGTGCTTAGCAAGTTTCATCTTATTCTGATTAAAAATATAATCTGATACGATGAAATTTACAGCAGCTCAAATAGCGGGAATTCTTGAAGGCGAGGTTGTAGGTAATCCTGAAGCCGAAGTATTCAAATTAGCCAAAATAGAAGAGGGAACTAAAGGTTCACTTACCTTTCTTGCTAATCCTAAATATGTAAATTTTATTTATTCCACAGAAGCTACCATTACCATTGTTAATAGAAGTTTTGAGCCAGAACAAGCCATAACCACTACTTTAATTAAGGTTGAAGATGCCTATCAATCCTTTTCAAAACTACTGGAATATTACAATCAAGTAAAGTTAATGAAATCGGGAATTGAACAACCTTCTGTTATTTCTGAAAATGTTACTTACGGAGAAAATCTGTATTTAGGAAGTTTTAGTTACCTTGGTAAGAATGTGGTAATTGGTAACAATGTGAAAATTTACCCTAATACATTTGTTGGAGATAATGTGAGCATTGGCGATAATACCATTTTATTTGCTGGTGTGAGAATATATTCTGAAACTGTAATTGGTGCTAATTGCACTTTTCATTCGGGTTGTATTATTGGTTCTGACGGATTTGGTTTTGCACCAACAGAGGAAGGAACTTTTAACAAAATACCTCAAATAGGAAATGTTATTTTGGAAGATGATGTTGATGTTGGTGCTTGCACAACCATTGACAGAGCCACTTTAGGTTCTACCATCATCAGAAAAGGAGTGAAGTTGGATAATCATATACAAATTGCACACAATGTTGAGATTGGTGAAAACACTGTTATTGCAGCTCAAACGGGAATTGCAGGTTCTACTAAAATTGGTCACAATTGTATGATTGGTGGACAGGTTGGATTTGCAGGACATTTAATCATTGGAAATAATGTTCGAATTCAAGCACAATCAGGCATCGGAAAAAATTTAGCTGATGGAGAAACCGTTCAAGGTTCACCCGCTTTCAATTATGGAGATTTTAGTAAATCCTATGTGCATTTCAAAAATTTACCTAAAATTGTTAGCGATTTAGAAGAATTAAAAAAGAATAATAAATAAATTAAAAACTAGATTACAATGGTTAAACAAAAAACCATCCAAAACGAGATTTCATTGTTAGGAGTTGGATTACACACAGGAAAAGAGGTTACAATGACTTTTAAACCTGCACCTATTAATAATGGTTTTACCTTTGTTAGAGTTGATCTTGAAGGAAGTCCCATTATTGAGGCCGATGCAAATTATGTGGTTAATACACAACGAGGAACAAACTTAGAAAAACTAGGCGTTAAAATTCAAACACCTGAGCACGTTTTAGCCGCTTTAATTGGTTGTGATCTTGATAACGTAATTATAGAACTTGATGCTTCCGAATTACCAATAATGGATGGCTCATCAAAGTTTTTTGTTGAAGCAGTAGAAAAAGCTGGTGTAGTTGAACAAGAAGCTGAGCGAAATTATTATGTGGTTAAAGAAATAATTTCTTTTACTGATGAAACTACCGGCAGTGAAATTATTTTAATGCCAGCTGAGGAATATCAAGTTACCGCTATGGTTGATTTTGGAACTAAAGTTTTAGGAACACAAAATGCTTCTATGAAAACTATTTCAGAATTCAAAACTGAAATTGCTGATGCCAGAACGTTTAGTTTTCTTCATGAATTGGAAACTTTATTGGATAACGGATTAATCAAAGGAGGCGATTTGAATAATGCTATTGTTTATGTGGACAAAGAAATTTCTCCAAAAACCATGGATAATTTAAAAGTTGCTTTTGGTAAAGATTCTATTTCAGTAAAACCAAACGGAATTCTTGACAATCTTACATTGCATTATCCAAACGAAGCAGCACGTCATAAATTATTAGACGTTATTGGTGATTTGGCATTAGTTGGAACCCGTATAAAAGGAAAAGTAATTGCCAATAAACCGGGACATTTTGTCAATACACAGTTTGCAAAAAAATTGGCTAAAATCATTAAAATTGAACAACGCAATCAAGTTCCAGTTTACGATTTGAATTTAGAACCGTTGATGGATATTCATAAAATCATGAGTATCTTGCCACATCGTCCACCATTTTTATTTATTGACCGAATTATCGAAATGTCAGATAGTCATGTGGTTGGGATGAAAAATGTTACCATGAACGAAAGTTTCTTTGTAGGTCATTTTCCAGAAGCACCGGTTATGCCTGGAGTTATCATTGTAGAAGCAATGGCACAAACAGGAGGGATATTAGTGTTGAGTACCGTTCCAGATCCAGAGAATTACCTAACATTTTTTATGAAAATAGACAATGTGAAGTTCAAACATAAAGTATTACCAGGTGATACTTTGATATTTAAATGTGAATTAATAACACCAATAAGAAGAGGAATTTGTCACATGCAAGCCAAAGCATACGCCAACGGAAAGTTGGTAGCTGAAGCCGAACTAATGGCACAAATAGCCAAAAAACAATAACAAAAAGTTTATAGTTTTTAGTTTATCGTTGAAAAACAATAAACAATTAACAACAAACCATAAACCAATTAATTATGAATCAACCGTTAGCCTATGTACATCCTGGCGCCAAAATCGCTAAGAATGTCGTTATAGAACCTTTTACTACAATCCATAACAACGTTGTCATAGGCGATGGAACTTGGATTGGCTCCAATGTGACCATTATGGAAGGTGCACGTATTGGAAAAAATTGTAACATTTTTCCAGGAGCTGTAATTTCTGCTGTGCCTCAAGATTTAAAATTTGGTGGTGAAGAGTCGCTTGCTGTGATAGGTGATAATGTTACCGTAAGGGAATGTGTGACCATCAACAGAGGAACAATTGCTTCAGGACAAACTAAAATTGGAAACAATTGTTTGATTATGGCAACGGCACACATTGCACACGATTGTCACATAGGTGATAACGCCATCATTGTAAATGGTGTGGCTTTGGCCGGACATGTTATTGTTGGGAATTATGCCATCATTGGTGGTTTAGCCGCTATTCATCAGTTTATACATATTGGTGATCACGCCATGGTTTCTGGCGGTTCATTGGTTCGTAAAGATGTTCCACCTTATACTAAAGCGGCAAAAGAACCACTTTCATATGTAGGTATCAATTCTGTTGGGTTAAGAAGAAGAGGATTTACTTCTGAAAAAATTAGAGAAATACAAGATATATACAGAATATTGTACCAAAAAAATTATAATACGTCACAAGCAATGGGAATTATTGAAGGCGAAATGGCTGCTTCTCCAGAGCGTGATGAAATTTTAGATTTTATCCGAAACTCATCTAGAGGAATCATGAAGGGATATTCGGGTTCGTATTAAAAAAAGTTTATGGTTTAGGGTTTATAGTTCCAAATTAATCCTGCAACCATAAACCAAAAACAATAAACAATAAAACATTAAACAATTATAAAATGGCATCTACATCAGATATTAGAAATGGATTATGCATCAAGTACAATCACGATATTTATAAAATCATTGAATTTCTTCACGTAAAACCAGGAAAAGGTCCAGCTTTCGTTAGAACAAAATTAAAATCATTAACCAACGGAAAAGTATTAGACAATACCTTTTCTGCAGGACACAAGATTGAAGAAGTTCGTGTTGAAACTCAGAATTTCCAATTTTTATATGCTGAAGGTGATCAGTATCATTTTATGAATACGGAGTCTTACGAACAAATTACTTTGGATAAAAAAGTACTCGATGCTCCCGATTTATTAAAAGAAGGAACAATCGTGATGGTTCAGATTAATACTGAAACAGATTTACCACTTTCTGTGGATATGCCAGCTTCTATTGTTTTGGAAGTTACTTATGCTGAACCAGGTGTAAAAGGAAATACTGCAACTAATGCAACCAAACCAGCCAAAGTGGAAACGGGTGCTTCTGTAAATGTTCCGTTGTTTATCAATGAAGGAGATAAAATCAAAATTGATACGGCTACAGGTTCTTATATGGAAAGGGTTAAGGAATAATTTGTTTCAAGTTTAAAGTTTCAGGTTTTATCAATTAACCTGAACATGAAACCTGAAACCTGAAACAAATAATAATATGAAATTCCCAAGAATACATACATTAAAAGAAATTGCTGAAATCATCGGTTGCCAATGTATTGGCGGCGATGATTTTCCTGTTTATGGCATGAACGAAATTCATGTAGTAGAACCAGGAGATATTGTTTTTGTTGATCATCCTAAGTATTATGATAAAGCATTACAATCAGCGGCGACTATCATCTTAATCAACAAAGAAGTAGAGTGTCCAGAGGGCAAAGCCTTACTAATTTCTGATGATCCTTTTAGGGATTTCAATACTTTGACCAAACATTTTAAACCTTTTGTAGCTGCGAATGCTAGTATTGCATCTTCAGCAACTATTGGAGAAAATACAGTTATTCAACCCAATTGTTTTATCGGTCATCATGTAGTAATTGGCAAGAATTGTTTGCTTCATGCTAATGTAACGGTATATGATAATACGGTTATTGGCGATAACGTAATTATTCATTCGGGAACTATTCTTGGTGCCGATGCTTTTTATTATAAAAAACGTCCCGAAGGTTTTGATCAATTACTTTCAGGCGGAAGAGTAGTCATAGAGGACAACGTTGGAATAGGAGCAGCTTGTACAATTGACAAAGGTGTTACAGGCGATACCACCATTGGTGCAGGAACAAAGATTGACAATCAAGTGCATGTTGGCCATGATACCATAATTGGAAAAAAATGTTTGATTGCTGCTCAAACAGGCATTGCAGGTTGTGTTATCATTGAAGACGAAGTAACTCTTTGGGGACAAGTTGGAACTACCAGTGGTATTACTATTGGTGCCAAAGCAGTTGTTCTAGGACAAACTGGAGTAAGTAAATCTATAGAAGGCGGAAAAACCTATTCGGGAACACCAATAGATGAAGCCAGAGAGAAAATGAAACAATTTGCCTACCTCAAGAAAATACCAGAAATTTTAAATAAATTAAAATAAATATGAGCGCTAAAGAAATCGTTCAAGATTTTTATAAAACAGATGCCTTACTTGAAACAGAAACTGTTGCTAAGTTTTTACACCACGATGCTGTTTTAGAATGGCATAGCAGCAAAGGGTTTTTAAAGTTGCATCGTGATGAAATCATAGCATTAACTGCAGAAATGAGTAAAGCCTATGTACGTTCTAAAATTAGAATAAGTCATATAGTGGCAGAAGGTAATACTGTTGCCTTGCGTTATTCCCATTATGTAAAAACGATTGAAAACCCAAGAGAGGAAATGTTATTGGCCCATTTCATGGTCGTTTGGGAACTTAAATCCAACAAATTATACCGTGGCTATCAAATGAGTCAACTATAGTAAATTTGCAAAAAAACTGTGCACTTGTTACTGAACACTGAACAGTTTTTTCTACTTTTGCAACACCAAAAATAAACACAAATAAACAAACACAAACATGAGCGTTTTAGTTAATAAAGATTCAAAAATAATAGTTCAAGGATTTACAGGTAGCGAAGGAACTTTCCATGCTACACAAATGATTGAATACGGTACCAATGTTGTAGGTGGTGTAACTCCTGGAAAAGGTGGTTCAACGCATTTAGATCGTCCAGTTTTTAATACCGTGAAGGATGCTGTGACACAAGCAGGTGCTGATACTTCAATCATTTTTGTTCCACCAGCTTTTGCTGCTGATGCTATTATGGAAGCTGCCGATGCAGGAATAAAAGTTATTATTTGTATCACAGAAGGAATTCCTGTAGCTGACATGATTAGAGCGTATTCCTATATCAAAGATAGAGCGTGTACTTTAATCGGACCAAACTGTCCAGGTGTTATCACTCCAGGTGAAGCTAAAGTTGGTATTATGCCAGGTTTTGTTTTCAAAAAAGGGAATGTTGGAATTGTTTCTAAATCGGGTACGTTGACTTATGAAGCGGCTGATCAAGTGGTAAAACAAGGCATGGGAATTACAACGGCTATTGGAATTGGTGGTGACCCAATTATTGGAACTACAACCAAAGAAGCGGTTGAATTATTAATGAATGATCCAGAAACACATTGTATCGTTATGATTGGTGAAATTGGCGGACAATTGGAAGCTGATGCTGCCAAATGGATTAAAGCCGATGGTAACCGCAAACCTGTTGTTGGTTTCATAGCTGGTGAAACTGCTCCAAAAGGAAGAACGATGGGTCACGCAGGTGCAATTGTTGGTGGTGCCGATGATACTGCAGAAGCTAAAAAACGAATCATGAGAGAAAACGGAATTCATGTAGTAGACTCTCCAGCAGAGATAGGTAAAAAAGTTAAAGAAGTGATGGGATAATTTCCTGAACTTATTTTATTATAAATAGAAAGCTGCACGTTGTGTGGCTTTTTTTATATATTTGAAATTCAAACTTTTTTATGAAGAAACTTTACACACTTTTAGTTTTTACACTTTTCGGATTTGTTGGTAATTCACAAATAGTGAATATACCTGATGCGAATTTTAAAACCAAGCTACTACAGTCGGATACCAATAATTATATCGCTAAAAATTTGATTGGAAACTATTTCAAGATTGATGCCAACAGTAACGGGCAAATAGAAGTCAGTGAAGCCCAAAACGTTTCTTATATAGATGTTTATAGGTCTTATTATGATCCCTATATTGCTAACTTGACGGGCTTAAGCAGTTTTCCTAATTTAAAATTTTTCAGATGTACTAACCATTCAATTACCAATTTGAATTATTCAGGACTCTCTAATTTGCAAGAACTGTATTGTAACAATAACCTGCTGACCAGTATTAATCTTGCCAATTATCCTAATTTAAAGAATTTTGACTGTGGCGCTAATCAACTTACAAGTTTATCTCTAATTAACTTGCCTAACCTGGAACTTTTATATTGCGGTTCAAATCAACTTACCGGTCTTAATCTGTTAAATCTGCCCAATTTAAAGACTCTTGATTGTGGTTCCAACCCATTTAATACACTGAATTTATCAAATAACAATGCCCTTACTTATTTGGGATGTAGTCAACTTGGTTTAACAAGCCTGAATGTTTCCAACCTATTGAATTTGGAGCATTTGGTTTGCCTAAACAATCAGTTAACACAATTAGATATTTCGGGCTTGACAATGTTACGTGATTTACAATGCCCTAACAATATGATCGAATTTATTGATTTAAGTGATTTTGCTACTGGCGGACCTCCCAATCAAGGTAATGGATTTTATGAACTCCGGTTCAATAATCTGCAGGCCATCAATGTCAAAAATGGTAATTTTGACAATTTTGGTATGATAGCTGAAGGAAATCCCAACATAACTTATGTGTGTTGCGATGAATCAGAAGTTTCCATGGTTCAGAGTTATTACAGCAGCGCTGTTTGTAACACGAACACTTATTGTAATTTTACACCAGGAGGCATTTCCTATACAATTCAGGGAAATCACAAACTTGATGTTGATAATAACGGTTGCGACAACAACGATATTAGTATTCCCCATCTAAAGTTTTCCATTACTGACGGAACTAATTCGGGAACCATAATCAGTAATTTATCTGGGAATTATTCGATACCTGTTTCTGCCGGGAACTATACCTTAGCACCGATTTTGGAAAATCCCGATTATTTTACAGTTTCTCCGGGTTCGCTATCCGTTGACTTCCCAGGCACATCAAGCCCAGTGACACAAAACTTTTGCATCACTCCAAATGGCGTTCGCAAGGATTTGGAAATAATTCTTATACCGTTAAATCCAGCGAGACCAGGTTTTGATGCTAATTATAAAATAGTTTATAAAAACAAAGGAAATCAAACACAATCTGGTTCGGTGTCCTTAGAATTTGAAGATGATAGAATAGATTTGGTTCTTGCTAATCCGATTGTTTCAAGTCAAGTATTTAATTTGTTAACTTGGAATTATACCAATTTGCAACCTTTTGAAAGTAGAGAAATTTTAGTTACTTTAAATATCAATGCTCCTACAGAAACTCCTGCCGTGAATAATGGTGACCAATTAGATTTTGTGGCAACTATAACGCCAACTTCTTTGGATGAAATACCACAGGACAATATTAATACACTAAAACAAATTGTTGTGGGTTCGTTAGACCCAAATGATAAAACATGTTTGGAAGGAACAACAGTTTCACCAAGTATGGTGGGCGAATATGTACATTATCTAATCCGTTTTGAGAATACTGGAACATTTGCTGCTGAAAATATTGTGGTAAAAGATATCATTGATGCCAATAAATTTGATGTGAGTTCTATCATTCCTTTGAGCGGAAGCCATCAATATGTGACCAGAATTATTAATAATAATCAATTGGAATTCATTTTTGAAAATATCAATCTTCCTTTTGACGATGCTACTAATGATGGTTATGTGGTTTTTAAAATCAAAACAAAACCAACGTTAGTGGTAGGTGATACATTCTCTAATAGTGCCGATATTTATTTTGATTATAACTTTCCGATAGTTACTAATACTTACACAACTTCAGTTACTCAGGCATTAGGAAATCAAGATTTTGATTTTGGAAGTATATTTAGTTTGTCTCCGGTTCCAACAAAAAATACTTTAACAATTTCTACAAAAGAACCATTGGTTATGAGTTCTGTAAGTATTTATAATACACTTGGACAAATGGTACAGGTGATTACAAATCCGAGTGAAACGATAGATGTTTCTGGATTGAAAACAGGAAGCTACTTTATCAAAATTATAAGCGATAAAGGAAGTACTACTGGTAAGTTTGTTAAAGAATAGAAAAAGCCCCGATTTCTCGGGGCTTTTGTAATTTAATTTGGAAACGGATTTGACCATTTAATATCCACATTAAGACTACTATCCGAAAGCGTTCTTATGAAAGCAATAACAGTATTTACTTTGGGTTTCAAATCCTCGTGAGGGGTGTGAACTTAAAAGAAAACGACATATAACCCTTACTCAAAGTTGTTACTACCTTTATGGTGCTTTACATAGGAACGCCTGTTATGTGCAGTATTACTAAAGCATATTTTCATTTAAAGAATAACCTAAAGCCATACATTCTTCACTAAATCTATTTCTGAACAATTCTGATTTAAAACCACCTAGTTTTTTCTCTTTTGTACTTAGAACTAATAATTCTTTATAAATTAAACTTAGGCAATAAGGTATTACCTCACTTTTTGGAATAGCGATTAGATAAGAGAAATTTGGTCTGACACTAAAATGTCCCACATTATGATAGTCTGGAGAAGGCGGTAATCCAAAACTTGAGCGTCCAGAAACTCTTTTTTGAAACCTAAATGGATGTCTAGGTTTTCCATCAGGTTTTGCATGACTTTTAATTAGTTCAAAATCAATCCATAAGTGTTCAATAATTCCACCATAGTTGCCATTTAATTTTTCGCATAAAAGTTTAAAAACGCTTCTAAGCATATCAGAAATCTCGTTTGTATCGCGATCACACATATTAGCGTGAAGTCCAATTTCCATTATTTAGTTTTTTAAGTTTTACGTCTGGTAATATTGCACATAGCGTTTTGCAGCTTGGCGATGTGGCGGATTAAAGAAGCCTAAACTTTCGGTTAAACACTGACTTTGAAAGTACAAAACCAACTTCAAATTAAGCCCAAAACCCGCCATATTGCCAAGCATCTATGTAAAAGCATAAATTTGAGTTTCCTAAAAACAAAGATTATGCAATTACATGATGCCTTAACTAATCCAAAGATATTCATTGGATTAGATATTCACAAAAAAAGTTGGACCGTTTCGATCCAAACCGATTTATTTTTTCACAAAACCTATTCCATGCCATCAGAACCGGAGGATTTGTTTCAATATGTTGAGCGAACCTTTCCTGGTCATGAAGTTCATTTAGTTTATGAAGCAGGTTGTTGCGGATTTTCTGTTGCTCGCCATTTTTTTAATTTAGGTTGGCATGTGTTGGTGGTTAATCCGGCCGACGTTAAAACGGGTGACAAAGAACGGTATCAAAAAACAGATGCCTTAG
Source organism: Flavobacterium sp. RSB2_4_14 (assembly GCF_051547085.1). Classification (NCBI taxonomy): domain Bacteria; kingdom Pseudomonadati; phylum Bacteroidota; class Flavobacteriia; order Flavobacteriales; family Flavobacteriaceae; genus Flavobacterium; species Flavobacterium sp. RSB2_4_14. The sequence goes on along the minus strand of NZ_JBPTTL010000002.1, from coordinate 33,878 downwards.
ATTCTAAAAATCTATCTAACCAATTAAAACTGGGAGTACTCAAAGGGATTTACATTCCAACAGAAGAACACGAACAGTTTATGACTTTAGCCCGTCATAGAACCCAGATTACAAAGAAACTCCGTCAAACAAAATCGCACATCAAAAGCATGCTGCTCTTTCACGGTATCAAAATCCCATCTCAGTTTGATAACTCCAATTGGAGTCAAGATTTTGTTAATTGGTTAGAACAATTAAAATTCAGTACCGCTTGTGGTGATTTAGCTTTGCAAGGCAAAATACGCCTGTATAAATTCATTAAATCAGAATATTTAGAAATCGCAAATCAAATGCGTAGGCATTGCAGAAAGAATACCAAAAAGGATTACTACTTATTAAAATCCATTCCGGGCATAGGCGGTTATTTAGCCAGTGTTATTATAGCCGAATGTGGTGATTTAAGACGATTTAACAACGAAAGACAATTTAGCTCTTACATCGGACTAATTCCTGGCATTTACAACAGTGGTGATAGTGAAAAATGTTTAGGAATAACCCCCAGAAGTCGCTCACAACTTAGAAGTTACTTGATAGAAGCAGCTTGGGTAGCCATCAGAAAAGACACTGAAATGCAATTGTATTACAGAAAACATCACGGTAAAAACGTAAAGAGTATCATCGTTAAAGTAGCCCACAAAATGGCACGAAGAATATTATCAGTCATCAAAACTGAAACGCCGTATCAAATAAATAAAAATCTGGTTTTGGAAAAGTAAGAATTAAAATAAAAACAAAGTATAACTTTCTTAACAAGCTCAACCATACAAGAGAGATAGACTACAAAACAGCCGTGGTGGTCTCGTTTTTTAGGACGAGAGCCACATCGCCAAGCAGGTAGCTATCTTATTTTTCTTAACAATCATACCGATGCTGGTGGCTGCGCAAGCAGACCACATATAGGAGCGTGAGCTTTAAGAACTTTAAAAGAAATAAATATGAAATAAAAGAGAAATTAATTCGTGGCATTATTGATAAAGTTAGCCTAACTTTTTATGTCCTTGCTTTCAGCGGACAAAAGTTAGTTGCCAACTTTACCAACAAGCCTTGTTGCGGAGTATAATAATCGAAAAAAAAACTAACATATAACCCTTACTCAAAGTTGTGAATAACTTTATGGTGCTTTACATAGGAACTGCTGTTAGCCGTTGTTTTTTTTATTTGTTATTATTTTCAATTTGTTTTTCTACTATTGATTTAATTTCTTTTTCATTAATTTGTCTCAAATCTGAATTGTAAAATTCTATTTTGCAATTATTTATACTATCATATCTCATTTGTAAAGAATTCCATTTTTTTGGAGATAAAATTTTAGTTCTATATTCTGATTTTATTTCATTTGGAATAACTACGTAATTTTTTTCTACTTTACATTTTTTGTCAAATAACATTCTGCTAACAATTTCAGTATTTTTTAATTTTCCGTTGTTATAAATCACAACGAAATAATTTTCTTTATAATTTTCTAAATCTACAATTATTTCTTTTTCTCTGAATTGATAAATTACAAGAAAAATAATTGAAAATAAGATTTCAAATAATGTCAATTTTAAAGGTTTAATTTTAGATACAATTCCTCTATCAATCGCAAGTATTATAATTGCAATGAATACTCCAATTAGAATTAAAACTCCGCCCAAACTTGCTCCGCCTTTTAGTGTTAGTCCGTAAAATCCGTATGGAATTCCAACAATTATAGCAATGATTGATAAAATTGAAAAAAATGTTGGTTTTTTAAAAATTTCGGTTGTTAAATATCCCATTTTTAGAGTATAAATTTCTTTTGGTATTCTGTCGCTCGAAAATAACGGCTAACTTGTATATATCTTCTTAACGCCTGTAAGGGGTTGTAATTATTGGTACTCTTTAATTTTTAAAACCCTCTGGTACAACATAAGTACAACAAATCAGAATACTTTTATTTGACTATAGATCCCAATATTATTAAGCTGCGCTTGGCGGTTCATCGCTTGATACTCTGCTAGCTTGCCACAATAATATTGTTGGGTTGCTTTAGCATACCCATTTTGTAAAAGTAATTCATTTAAACATAATCCACTAGGCAAAATTACATACCCTAATTGCCTGTTCCAGTAGTCGTAATAGTTCTCCTGTTCCGTAATGATAGTTACAACCGTTTTTGGCGGTGCAACCGACAAAACGAAGTGCAAGGATTGCAAACCAAATTGGAGCAATAATTGGGCAGGTAAACTGCTTTTCTCTTCGTCCTCTTTCATCTTCCTATTAATCTTTACTTCTGGTGCATCCAAGCCATAAAGACGGATTTCTTTTTTCATTTGAGTGAAACGATTGCAAATGATTATGCTATCTCCATCAAGCACTTCTTCAATTTGCCAATGGGTTTCCACTATGTACGGTGCTTTTGCGTTGTATTGCATTGATTTACAGTATTTTAAGTTATTGATAATCAAAGATAATCATTGAAATTTGTCTTATGAATTTAATCTAATTATTAACTTTTTAAATCTTAAAAAAATGGCAAGACAAAAAGGTGTTATTAAGTATGTTGGAACTCTTGGGGATATCCGACACTTCAAAATCAAAGGACAGGAAGGCTACTTCGCTGGAATGGTTGGTGGACCAACTGGTGACCAAGTGAACACAGCTCCTGAATTTGAGAGAACTCGTGAGAATATGAACGAATTTGGCGCTTGTGCCAAAGCTGGAAAATCTGTTCGTACTGGTTTATCTCAAGTAATGAAACAAATGGCGGACAGCCAAGTAACTGGAAGATTGACTTCAATTATGAAGAAAATCAACCTTGAAGACCAAACGGAAGCCAGAGGTTACCGTAAAATTGAAATCTCCACACAAAGAAATTACTTAAAAGGTTTCGAGTTTGACAAAAACTCTTCTTTCAATGGTATTTTCAACGCTCCTTACTCATTAACTCATACAGTTGATAGAGAAAGCGGAGAGTTTGTTGTTGATGCTTTTAACCCAGCGAATTTGGTTAATGCTCCATCTGGTGCAACTCACTTTCGTTTGATTTCTTCACTTTCAGTAGTGAGTGATTTTGAATACAACGCTACCACAAACAGCTACGATCCTATGGATGCAGCATTGAATGAGGTAAACGATATTCAATACAGTCCTTTCTTGGATTTGTACGCTCCAGTTCCTGCCACTACAATTGTTGCAACTTTACCTGGTGGAGTTCTTCCAACGGTAAACACAACCGTTTTGCAGTGCATCGGAATTGAGTTCTACCAACAAGTGGGACCAAATTACTACTTGTTTTCCAGTGGTAACTGCTTGAAAGTTGAGGATGCTTTTTAGAAAAACCTTCCGAAAATCCCTCACCAAAAGTGAGGGATTTTTTATTTAATCTCCAATCTATCACAATTATGGAAACTAAAATAATAAGAGTAGCCCAGGGCAAAGAAAGCACTTTGAGCCAATTGTACATTAACGGAATATTTCAATGCTATTTGTTAGAGGATAAAATAAGAGAAGTGAAAATCCCTTCACAAACTGCTATTCCAAAAGGAGTATTTAGTTTGAAGTTGAACACTTTCGGAGCTAAAAATGTGGATTACAAAAAAGCTTTTGGAAAGCTGCACCAAGGAATGATTGAAATTACTGGTTTACCAAATTTCAGCTTTGTTTATATCCATACCGGAAACACTATCAAAGAAACTGCCGGTTGTCCGCTTTGTGGTTTTGGTTTCCAGTTTGTTGATGGCAATTTTCAAGTTACTCAAAGTGTTGCAGCTTACAAAATGATTTATCCAAAATTGGTAGCATTGGCAAAAGTTGAAAACAATGCAATGATCATTGAAAATAATTTTCAATTCTAAAAAGTCCAAAAAATGGAAAATATCAACATCATCGCTACACTTTTTGGAACGTTAATCACCTTGTTACTCTCGATTGTGGCTTATTTTATCAAGCAATTACACACTGATTTTAAGAGTATGGAGAAAGATTTGATTGAAGTAAAAACGATGGCTTTAATCATCAAAACCGAGTTCAAAAGTGGGAACGACTTACTGAACCAGAAAGTAGAATACATCGAAAAAAGAGTACACAATTTAGAATTATCAATTTATAAAAATCAAGATTATGAAAAATAATAAAATGAATTTAGTAGAAAGAACCTTGGCACCAACTCCAAAATGGTTTAAAATTCTTCGCACTGTTGGAATTGCCTTGGCAAGTGTTGGCGGAATTATCATCGCTTCGCCTATTGCTTTACCTGTTGGATTAGTTTCGGCTGCTGGTTACTTGGTTCTGGGTGGTAGTATTATTTCAGTAGTTTCTCAAACTGCTGTAAAATCGGAAGAAGAACCGAAAACAAACCCTTAAAAACGGTTGAAAACAACGTTGAAAGCTCCATTTATTGGAGCTTTTTTTGTTTTTAGCAGTCAATAAAAGTAGATTGCTTTGCTTTTCTTCGATTTATTTAAGTGGTGCAATCATATTGCACTTATGCGTTGGTTTGCTTGGGAATAAGGCGCAATCAATCCTAGTCCGCAAGGACCAGGATTGTTTTATTTTCTGCAATAACGGTATAAAATGGCTTTGCGGATGTCATTTATGAGCATCATATCCTCTTTGTACTGTTTTTCTTTTTTCTCCAGAAGTTTGAGAGCTGCAACATTTTTTTGGTGCTGCTCGTGTTCGACCATCATTAAACTGGCTTGTGGATTGAATTGTTTTTTGAAATCTGGAAGACGCAAAAACGAAATAACCGAACCTACTAAATACTGATGCCAGAATTTTGTTTGCCATAAACTATATGCAATGAAAAAAAGGCTTTCGCAGTCCTCTTCGTTTTGAAAAATGATAACAAAACTGTTAGTAAATGGCGTTTTTTGTGGTTTTCCGCTGTTCATCCCCTTGTTAAGTACAAATAAATGGGGTTTTGTGTAAACGGTGTCTTTTCGGTGGGTCTTGATGATGAAATTTAGCATAACATTCGGCTTTAAAAATGGGTTAGATTTTCAATTTTCCGCAGGGTTTCGGTTGAAAGACCAATGTGCCTCGCTACGCTCCGCCCATTAAATTTTTCAAAAGAAAAAAAAGAAAAAAAGAAAGCCAGTCGTTCAAGTGGAAGGTTTCAAAAAAGCAAGTTTTTTTGAAAAAATACTACCCGATACATCTGCGGAAGAGTGGGCGTGAAGTCGGAAATGAATGTTATTGCGAACCGTTATGGGTGGAGATTTTTTCAAAAACCCGTAGGGCTTGAACTTGCTTTTTTGTAAACCTGGAACTTACCTTTGCTCTCTTTTTTTTTATTTTTTGTTTTGATTTCATTTACCAAAAGTCATCGTATAATCGGAATTTGTTTGAAGGATTGGGAGTTGATTTGGAAGAGGGTCGTCATCGGAAAGGGTGTGGATTTTCAAAACAGAAAAAAGAAATATTAAATCCATTCCAATTATTTTTCTGTTTTGAAAATCCACACTCTTTCTTGGACTTGATTTTGTGGGTATTGAAAATCACTTTACGGAGGTTTTTCTATTATAATGCGAAAGTTTCAAGTGATTTTCAATACTTACAAAAACAATGAAAAAATAATACCTAGTGCGATGGGGCAGTAGCGCAAGCAAGTGTGTGGTTTTTTATTTGCTTACTGGGGTGTTTCTGATTGCTTTAGTGGAAAAGTCGATGCCATAGACTTGAAAGAAAGACAATGCTTCAGGCTGGTCGATATTATGTTATGGAACGGTATGGCATCGGCTTTTCCGCTGAAGCAATTAATTCTTGTTTTGTGGCAAATAAATAACCACACTCTTGCTGGCTTCTCTTGATTTTGTGGGTGACGCAAATTGCTTATTCCTATGTCGTGAATGTTAGAAATGGAGTTGATAAGCAATTTGCGACACGCACAAAAACAATGCAAAAACTTACCGCTTTAAACATCAAGTTGCTAAAAACAGTGACCGTGAACGTCCTTGAAACTAGGTAGTTCAGTAAAAGTTCTTATGAAATGGCGAACGTTGTTAATGACAGTGGCGAAGGATGGTCTTTTTTATTGCAGGCCGGTGCGAGGAAGCAATAAAAAAGACTGTCCTGGAGCCACTGTCTTGCGCGTTGGGTGTGGCGGCTGTTTTACATAAATGATATTATAGCTTCATTGCAAAAACCAAAAAAACAATATAAAAGCTTTGTAATGAACTATAATACTCAATTATGTAACACAGCTTGGGGAAAAAAATTACTGGCGCGAGTTGCGAAGCGTACGTGTTTTTGTACCAAAAACCGTGACAGTAATTTTTTTTGGAGCGATGGCAAAGGTGTGCCTTCTGAAATGCAAATCGTTCTTTTACCACCGAACTTTTAGTGGTTTCTTTTAAACGAATTAGGTCATTAGAAAAGAGAATTTTGATTTAGGTTTTTAGCAACCAAATTTACTTCGTAAGGAAAAGCAAATTCTTGTATTGGGTGATGTTCTAACCATTTTATTTCGTCTTCTGGTTTTAATATTATTGGCATACGTTTTTTGATGTTGTGTATTTCTGCCATTAATCGATTGGCTTCTGTAGTAACAATTGTATAGGTGTTTTTTATTTCTCCAGTTATAGTATCAATCCATTGGGAGTATAATCCTGCGAATGCAAATAGATCATCATTACCAATTCCTATTGCAAATTTGTTTTTATTTTTTCCTTTACTATCAAGCCATTGCCATTCATAAAAACCATTAGCAATAACAAGACAACGTTTGTTTACAGAATTTCTGAACGAAGGTTTTTCTACAACTGTTTCTATTCTTGCATTTAGAGTAAATTTTTTGATTTCATCATCTTTGGACCAGGAAGGAATTAAGCCCCAACCATAATTTGCAATGATTTGTGGTGTTTCATCTATTATTATTGGAGTTAATGGATAATCAAAACCATTAATGCTTTCTCGTGGTTTAAACACAGTAATATTGTCGATTTTAGCATTAAATCTATTTTCGACTTCAGTTGCAGCTTTTGATTGTTTGGAATGGAAACACATTTATTATTAAAGAAGTTATTCGTTAAAAAAAAGTCCTTTTTTAAAAATTTCTGGATGAGTTGAAAATTTAATATCAAAAGTGTTTCTTTGCCAAATTCTTGTTTCAAACTTATATTTTTCATTTTTTGGAACTTCGTGCATTTGATCATATAAATCTGGAGTTAAGTCATTATTAGTTATTAGCCAATATCCATCAACATTATGTTCAACTATTCTAGTTACCCAATCAGGAATTGTTCGTGGAGATATGCTATTTTCTGAAAATTTACATTGAACTAACCATTTTTTGGTCAATTTTGTGCCAAATGTATCATTAGTTTCCTCAATAACAATGAAATCTCTTCCTCTATCACCTGCTCTTGTTTTACCGATAGTTTCTACAATTGTAATATTTTTTTCCAATGGTAATATAGTTTCAACTAGCTTTTCAAAATAATCCCCTTTATCATCTTTTAGTTTTTTCCAATCAACTTTATTTACTGGAATAAATTCAAAAAATGGTTTAGCTTCTGCTAATTTGGAAGTTAATATAGCTCTTTCAATTTCTTCTGTATCTGATATTAAAGTGGCTGAAATTAAAAATTTAGTTTCACCAGTGTCAATAATTAATATTGTTCCAGATTTGTTTATATAATATTTTTCTATTGAAGAGTTTATGTGATAATTTAAATCTCTAATTATTTCTTTAATATTTTGATAAAATTGAATATTAAAAGTAAATGTTTCTTCTTTAACTTTTACTAACAAAAACTCATATCCTTCATAAATGTAATCAACTGATATTAATTCGCTTAATTGATCAATTATCTCCTTTGGTAAATATTGCTCGTTTGCAACATTGCTAATAATTGCTCTAGATTTATTATCATCAATATAAAAACCTTGCACAACATTTTGAACTGTAGTTATATTTCCCTGTGCATTAGTAAAATTATTAGTAGTATATTTTTTAAATCCATATTGAGAAATATTTTCTTCTAATAAATGATATTCTGAATTTTCTAAAATATATTGATTACAACTACCTCCACATTCACCCCAAAAATAATTTCTAATACATTCAGTATTTGTAAATTCTACAGATAGTCCTCTTTGTATTTCATCAGTTGTTAAGAAATTATCTAATTCGGGGCATTTATTTTTTTGCATAATATAAATTTATTTTAAAGTAATTTTTTATTAATTAATAATTATGACATCATCTATCCTAGTCGTGTAACAAGGTGAAAGTTTTTCTTGTTTCATTTTCCATTGTCTACCGTGTGATTGAGTTGCAAACTTTACTTTATTGGCACCGAAGCTTTTATTCATTTTGTCTATAACGCTCATTAGAGGTTGATGTCTTGGGTTTGAAAAATTGAATAAAGATAATTGTGTTTCGCTGTTTGGAGTTAATCCCATAACAATAACACCTGCTTTTTTATAATGAAAACCTTCTTTGAAAATGGCTTTTAGTCCTATTTGAGCATAATGGTTAAGTTCTATTGTAGAATTGGTTGGGAAGTCAGTATTTATTATAATGTTTCTTGAATATTGTGGTTGGTCTTTGCGGAAATAGTTAGTATGTACGAAAATCATAATCATATTGCAATGGCTGTTTTGCTTTCTTAATTTTTCTGAACAGGAAGCTGTAAAAGTTGACACTCTTTCTGATATATCCTCGAATTTTGTGAATGGTTTTTCAAATGATCGTGTTGTAGCAATCATTTTTTTACTTTTTGGCTGCTCTAAATCTAAAGTTGGTTTTCCTTGTAATTCGTGTTTTAGCCTTAATCCCACTACTGCCATTTCTTTACGAACCCATTCATCTGATAGTAAAGTAAATTGATATGCGTTGAAGATATTTTTAGCTTGTAATCGCTTAGCGTGTTTTCTTCCAACACCCCAAACATCTTCTATTTTAGTCCATTTGAGGGCTTTAATTCTCTTTTCCTCATTGTCTATTGTATAAACACTTTGGGTTCTGTCAGGGTACTTCTTTGCTATTTTATTAGCTACTTTGGCGAGTGCTTTCGTTGGTGCAAAACCAATACTTACTGGAATGCCTGTGCCTTTGGTAACTGTTCGCTGCATTTCTAAACCAATTTTTTGCAAATCAAATAATTCAAAACCTTTGAATTTTAGGAAAGCTTCATCGATACTGTAAATTTCAATTTCTGGTGAATATCTTGTTAGGATATTCATTACTCTTGAACTCATATCACCGTATAGAGCATAATTTGAAGAATAAACAAATACATTATTGGCTTCAAAGATATTTTTATATTCAAATGCTGGTGCACCCATTGGAATACCTAATGCTTTAGCTTCATTGGAACGTGCAATAACACAACCATCATTATTAGAAAGTATAACCACTGGTTTATTTCTTAAATGAGGTTCAAATACTCTTTGACAAGAAGCATAGAAATTATTACAATCAACTAATGCAAACATTAAAAATATTTAATGGAATTTATTACTATCCCCCAAATAACAAAATCATTTTCGGGAGTAACTTTTATAGGTTTATAGTCTTCGTTTTCAGCTATTAGCCAAATAACGTTTTCTTCTTTTTTAATACGTTTGATTGTAAACTCACCATCAATTTGACAGATTGCAATTCTACCATCTTGTGGCTCCAAGCTTTTATCAATGACCAATAAATCACCATCAAAAATTCCAACATTTTTCATAGAATGACCTTTTACCTTTGCAAAGAAAGTAGTGTCTTTATGTTTAATTATATGCTTATTTAAATCAATTGACAACTCTATAAAATCATCTGCTGGTGATGGAAATCCTGCACTAATTCCTGTGTCAAATAGAGGCAATTGTAATTCTGTGGAATAATCCGGGATGTAAAATTCTAATGTGTTTGTATTGTGTAGGTTTCTCAATTTCATTTAACAAAATTAGAAAACTAAAGTTTCATTTAGTGCAAAACGGTGTAAAATAGTTATTAACGAAATGAAGCAAACAAATACGTGAGTTTAGGAATACTTGGACTAAACGAGGGTTTTGTGCAGATGAATGAGGTAATGACTATTTGAGTATTTCGATACTGGCGCGAGTTGCGAAGCGTACGTGTTTTTTCTAAAAACCGTGCCAGTAATTTTTTTTGGAGCGTTGGCAAAGGAGTGACTACTGAAATGTAAAACTTCCATTTTACCACCGAACGAAAAAAGATATTCTCGTTATTGGAAATGAAATTAGCGAAATGAAGCAAACAAAGATGTGAGTTTAGGAATACTTGGACTAAACGAGGATTTTGTGCAGCTGAATGAGATAATGATTAGATAATTCCTCTTGTTTGTAAATGATATTTTAAGGATGAAGTTCTTTCGTAATCATCATCAAAAGGTATTTGATTTTCTTGTTCTTCCGGAGATAGTGTATTGTATTTATTCAATTTTTCGTAATAATGCTTTTCAAGTAGTTCTTGCAAATCGATACAGTTTCTTAATATATCTATTTTGAAGTAAACAGTATGGTCTTTATGTAAAACACAATTACCTGTTTGTAAACTTTCCTCAGGCAAAATATTACCATATAATAATATTAATTCGTTATATAAATGTTCATACTTTACTAACCATTTTAATAAATCTATTTCGTTATCAAGATTAATAGATTTAAATTCATCAATCGCTATTTTAGCTTCATTTTCAATTATTAAGAATTTATAAATTTCATTGATATGATAATAAAGCCAATAAAACGAATAATGATACTTGTAATAATTATTTATCCAATTCATAGAATTGTATAATTCTTCATAGCTTTTAATCCAAGTAATTATTTCATCTTTTGAAATTTCACAGTCATTGAGTTGCTTTATTTCATTCAGAGCAGTGATTGATTTATTTTTTAAATAGTTATATGAAGATGAAGGTTTAAAATTGACCTTTTCATCATTATAAACCGTAATATCAAGTTTTCTTTTATTTTCATTGATAACATTCTCATTAGTGCAAAAAACCGAACAAGTGTATATGTCCTTTACTGTGCCGTCTTCTTTTTCTTCAATAATGAAATTAATATAACGATTTGATTTATTTCCAACGAAGGCTATACCTTTTTTATTTTTATTGGTACATTCACCGGAATTACATTTACCCTCATAAGGAATAAGTTTGCTGTCTTCTTTTTGGAAATCTGTGAAAACTTCTTTCAGTTTTTGGAGAAAAATTGTCTTTGTAGTATCTTGATAACTTACGTCATCTTCTAAAATTAATTCAAGTGCTTTGCTATTCATTTCTGAAATAGCATTAATAAGACTTGATGTGCCTCTTTTTACAATGGTAACATCGCCTAATTGTGCAAGTTGCTTTATTAATTTTAGTTGTTCTGGTGTCATTTTTAAATTAGGGTTTAAAATAATGAAATTCCTCGCTGATATTCTGGTCTTAAACCTTCGTTTTTATATTTTTTTAATTCGTATTCTAAATGCTCCTGCATAAAATTTTCCCCAAATTCTTCATATACTTTAAAGAATTTCATAGCTATTGTATTCAAATTATCAGCAGGTATACGTTCTTGTTTCTCTGAGCTAGCTTTTCTGAATGAGGAACAAATTAGAGTGTATATTTCAATAATCTTTTCATCATTAGTTTTTTCTGTTGGTGCTGTATTATTAAATTCGCCGATATTTCTAAGTCTTTTTACTAAACTAGTATTTAGCTTATCTTCGAATGAAACTGGTTCTTGTGGTTTTCTTTTAAGTATATAATAACTAAAATAAAAAACAGGATAAAAAATGGTCATAAAGGATCTCGTCAAAATAATAAATGAGTATCTGTAAAACCAACTTTTGTTTTTATTTTCTTTTAAAGAGTGTTTATCCTCAATGGCCAAATGTTTGGCAAGTGGACCAATGAAATTAGATATAATTCCAACAACTAAATATATTAAAAATATCTTCATAAGAATTTTATAACAATTGAAATAATTACTAATGCTATGATAGCAAAACTTAATTTTTTATTGAAATCTAGTTCTTTTTTTAATAATTCATTTTGGGAAATAATTGAATTCAGTTTAGTGTCTGATTCTTCAATTTTAGCCAATAGTTCTTTTTTAATACTCTCTTGATTTTCAGTTGCTAATTCAAAAAATTTGATGATTTCCTTTTGGTTTTTAGAAAGTATTTGTTCAATTTCACCAAAGTTTTGAATGATCTTATTGATGTTTTGAGAAATGGTTGTTAGTATGCCATTTATTCCATTAACCGAGATAAATACTTCTGAAAGTTTGTTTTGATGTTTATTGAAATGTTCTTCTAAATCTATTTTTGATAAACGATTAATTTCATTTTTGAAATCATCATTAATTTTTTTAAATTGGGAAATATTATTCTCAATTTGATTTATATTTTTCACTAATAGATCATTGTTACCCTCAATAAATAATTTTACTGAATTCCCTAAGTTTTTATTATACTCGGTTGCGTGTTCAATTATCAATTGAAACCTCTTTTGAAATTCTTCAGGTAATTTTTCATTACTATCCTTTAACTCTTGAATTCTTTCCTTTAAGTTTTCAATTTGTTTTAATTCTGATTTTAGTTTATCTAATTGCTCGTAATTATCAGATAAAATTTGGTCTATATTATTCATATTATAAATCTTTTAAGCTGTTGTTAATATTTTGAACGAATTTGGTGTTAATCCTAAGCATTAATCTGTGTTTTGCTCTTTTAATAAATTCTTTTGAATTTTCAAATTTTACTTCTTCTGATAAGATTTCTTCAAATTGATTTAATTTATTTTCAAAATCTTTATAGTTGTTGCATTTGTCATAGAAATTCTCAAATCCTTCCATAAAATGCTTTTCAGCCTCTTCAAAATAATATGGATTGTTTAACCCGAAACTAGCATAAGCATACATCAATTTTAAAACATATTCCCCTTTAGAATCTTCACCTGCTATGGAACGCCAAATTCTTTTACAAGAACCACGCATCATTTTACATTCGTTTATGAAAGATGCTTTATTATTTAATATTCTAGTGTACTTTATTAACACTTCCCAGTGATCTAACTCTTTCTTTTTAAAATCATCTATTAATGAACGGTCTTCACCATCTTCATTGAATTCACTTTTTGCATATTTTGCATTGAAGTAATAATACATTAGCTGCTTGAAATGACTATTGTATTTTGAATTTTTGAACTTTAGTTCTGTCTTTTTATTGTGATTAATACTTTCTGTAATAAATTCTTTTATGTCTTCAATTGCCCTTTTTCTTTTTTTTACAATGTCAGAATATGTAAATTCCAAAATTACTTTGACCGATTTTTTAATTGTATTAAATACATTCAAATCGTTACAAGTTTGTTGTAAGGTGTCAATCTTTAATTGTGTTTTTTCTTTGGATAGGTATTTTAATAAATGATTTTTTGTAGCTTGAATATAGAAGTTTTTTTCTTTTTTATTAATACTGACTGTTACCAAGCCTTTATTGTAATCGATAGTGTAATCCGAAATAAATTGAATACTATATAAACGATAAATAATCCGTAATATATCCTGTCGGTTAATATTTGAATAATATAATTCTTTATACTGTTTTTTGTTATTAGAATACATTTCAGACTTTAAAATTTCTATATCCCAAGTTTCTTCTACTCTCTGAATATAATCTCTAAAATCAGTTGATTGTTTTTGTAAGGCTTCTAAATAGCTTTGAATATTTTGAATATTTGGTGTTGCAACTAATTCAAAATCCAAAATTAGTTTTTCAGAAAGACTGTCTTTGATTAGATCTAATGGCACAATGAATTTTAAATTATTGCTTCCCAATTCAAAGAAATCTTTTAACGATAGCCCATTATTAATAACATTTTCAACAGGTTTACTTAAATATTCATAAAGTGTGGTATTTGGACTGTTTTTATCCCATTGACTTGTTATAAAATCGAAAATGTTATTTGTTAGTGGAATGTTCATAGTACCACCACCAGCACCAAAGTTAAAATCAACAGTTAAGTTTCCATTACCTCTAGTATTAATTATTTTACCAAAAACAAGGTTATCTTCATTTCTAAGCCAAATATTACCTTGATAAGGCCCATCAGGTGTTAAGTAAAACTTTATTTCCCTATCGTTTTCAAGATTATAAATATCTGTAATTTGTTTAAATACTGTTTTATTAATTTCTTCCTTTCTAGTAAAAAAACGTTCTAATTGATACAATTCTGTTTCTATACCTTTGAAACTGTTATTGTGAAAGAAATCGTGAGTGCTTTCATCTAAATTATAGGTTAAAATGGTTTTTTGTTCTTCATTTTCATTATTAATAACAGTGTTAAATGTCTCAGAGAAATTGAGAATAATTAATCTGATGTCATTTATTAATGCTTCTTTATTTGAATTTCTAATTAATGTGAATTTTTCTCCATTGAATGATTCAACTAAATGTCTTAATCTTATTCTTGCTTCTTTTGGGAATTGTTTAATATAATTTGGGTTTAAAAAATAGAAATCTTCTGTATTAATCAAGTTCACACATAAAGACTTTTTCTTGTCTCTACCTGCCCTTCCTGCTTCTTGGATATAACTTTCAGGTGAAGAAGAATAGTTAATATGATAAACTGCTCTTACATCTTCCTTGTCGATTCCCATTCCAAATGCTTTTGTACAAACCATATAACTGGTTTTGCCGTCTAAAAAATTATTGAAATGGTTATGAATTTCTTTGCTTAATCTTCCTGCCTCATCATTCCCTATGAAATAGGATTTTTTAGATTCATTTATTACTAAGTTTTCAAATATTTCAGAAGAACGTAATCCATTATGAACTCTGCCTGTAACGCCTAATATTCCTTGGGTATGTGGACAAAAAATTATTGAAGTAGTAGTGTCAAATGTCAAACTATTTGGAATACTATTAATTGACTGTGATTCAATTTCAATTATATTATTCTTCTCATTTTCTTCAAATTCTGCAACCTCAAATTCTTCATAATGTTGTTCAAGAGAATCTGCAATAACTTTATCATCAATAGTTTTTAAATTATTTACACTGCTTTTGACATATTCATTTAATTTATCTCTTTTGATGGTGCCAATTCGTATTTTAATATCTCTATCTGTTATACTATGATCTGAGATATCAGCGTTACATTCTATAAAATCAAAAAATAATTCTTTTCTTATAGTATTGTCAATTGAAATTACTGCATTTGCTGAGTCTTTGTGGTCAATGTCTAACTCTCTTTCAATATCGGATAAAACATCGTAAGATGCTGTTGCAGTTAGTCCTACTAAAGTCACTTTGCCGTTCCTCGTTTTAATAAATTTTTGAGCATTTTTACCTAACATTAGATAGGTTGAACGGAAATCGTGTCCCCATTCAGATAAGCAATGTACTTCATCAATGATACAAAATGAAAATGCTAACTTATATTTAGTATTATCAATAGACATTATGATGTTCCTAAAGTCTTGCATTACAAATCGTTCTGGAGACACAAAAAGGAATTGTGTTTTTCCAAACTTAAAATCAATTATCTTTTTTTGCTTTTCAGTCCTCTCCAAATTGGAATTTATATAATCGCAACAGTCAATCCAATTATTGTTTAAAACTCTTACTTGGTCTTCCATTAATGATTTTATGGGATCAACGACCAAACATAAACCTGGTTGTAAAAAAACCGGTAACTGATACGTTAACGATTTACCTCCACCCGTAGGTAATAAACCAATAACTGGTTTTTGCTGTAATGCTCTAGAAATTATTGGTAATTGACCTGATCTAAAACTAGATTTTCTAAAAATATTTTGAATGAAAAAATTAATGTGTTTTTCAAGTTTTTCATTTGAAGTATAAGAACCATCATTATTTTTATGAACTAATTCATTATATTGTAACAAATTGGCACAGTAAATTTTTTTACTGCTTTCAATACTATTGTCAAAATAATGTGATGAACGAATTAGTATGGCTTCACGAAGCGAGTAATCTTTTTCTTTATAGATTTGAGAACGTCTTAAAATGGAATGATCAATAATAATATCAAAATCATTTGCTCCAAAGTAAGTTTCATTTTTTGGTTTGTTATTACAATGTAATTTTTGATTATTTACCCATTTTTCATTTTCAAAAATACTTAACTCAATTTTTGGCAATGGTAGTTTGTCTTTATCTTCCAACAAAGCATTTATGTTTGTGAAAAAATCTTCTAAACTTTTAATCGCTAAAGCACCACACGGCAAATCTCTTTCAATAATTGCTATTTGTAAGGATTCCTTATTTAAAAATTCAGGTTTTGCTATAAAATGTTCAATTATTGCTTTTTGAATTCTAGCAACAGCAAAAGGGATAAAAATTAAACTGTATTCCTCTAAAAACTCATTATGTTTCCTATTGAAGTTTTTTTCGAAAATTTTATATAAATCTTCAGAAAATAATTTAGCATAAGGAATCTCATTTGCATTAATCTCATTTTGAGTGAAACGAAAAGTTTCTGCATTCACTGTTTTTGCAGCTAAATCTCTATTTGTATCATAGAAAACGTATTCGTCTAATAAATGATGTGGGCCATCTATTTCAAAAATTCTAGTTTTAAATTCGGTTCTATTTTTGTTATTATTCCAATACAAATATGGCGATGTAAAACTAAAATCGACTGATCGACCTCCTGGTAAATCATTTGTGATTGTAGCAAAATCTCTTTGTGATTGGAAAAGTTGTTTGATAAATTGATGGTTTCCTAAAAATTTTAGTTCTAATTGACTTCCTAATTCTCCAATATAGTTTTCATCTTTGAACTTTAAATTTGGTTCAATGATGTGGAGTAACTCAAAAACAGTTTCAAAACTCAATTTTTTAACAGTCTTTGAATATTCTAAAATAATTTCATTTTCATTTTTATTGGTTAATCCAATTTCTAAAAAAGTCTCTTCAATTGCAAGAGGTGCTTTTGTTGGTAAACCACGTGTAATGATGTTATTTATTGTCGCTAAAACAGGATGTATATTGTTATAATCAATAGAATGGGTATATGGAAATTGAACATTAAAGGCACTAAGGTTTTGAAGCAATCCTTTTACTTTATTGATGTCATCATTTTCATTTTCATTGAAATAATTAAATGACTTGAAATTCTCAGTAATAAGATTACTGATGGCATCCACGATATAACCTGCTTTAAATTGTTTCATTGATTATTTTAAATAGTAAATATTCCTAACCTCTCAACTACTAAAAAATTTAATTATTAATCTATGGTTCTAAAAAAATCTAAACTCCAAATTTCTTCGCTGATTTGTTTGTATAGATTTTGGCGTTCGTTAAGGTCTTCTTTTTTGTATTGGTCGTGTGCTTTAAATGGCAACCCAGATTGGTTTACATAATTTAGGAAATTTGGATTGCGCTCATAGCAAACTGTGTTTAATGATTGTGCTAATAAATTTTCTTTTATGTAATGAGGTAATTTTTTTTCATAACGATCTGCACCAAATGATTGATTTGTTCCTCTTGGCAATAGAATTAAATCTCCTAAACGGTTTCGCATTTCGTTGAATTCGTGTACTTGAGTGAATTCGTCATCGTGATACTGCATTTTGTCAGCCCAAATGTGTTCTATTTCGAAAGGTTTACCACCCGGATTATGGAAGTAGGTTACGAAATTGGTCGATTTTCCTGATTTTAATTCGATATGAGAAGTTATACGGCTTAAAAGAAACTTGATAAAATGTTTGTTTTGCATATGCATACCTAAACGTAAAAGGCCATTTAGATTTTCTTCAATATCTTGTAGTTTCTGAGCTAATATATTTCCGACTTCCTGAACTGATTTATCTCTTAATTCCAGCACTAAATTATACATAGTGTATCTTATCGAACTTTGAGAGAAGTTTCGATAATTAGCCCCTCTATAGACTGCAAAAGTTTCTATAAAACGAGCTACTAGATTAAGTTTTTTATCAATAGTTTCCTCATTGTCATTCAAACCAATTGCCGCTAATAGTAATGGGTCAGCCAATGAACTTGCAAAACCCCAATGTTGCGCATAATAAAGGTGTTCTAATCCAATGGTGAAGTATTCTCTTGCTTGATAAATTTTAGTAAACACCTTCATAAAGAAAATCATATTGGTATTTACGAATTCATAAAAATCGTTTGGGTTTTGAAGGGTTATTTTGTCATTGTTGTCTTTTACCCAAGTATGAAAACGAGTACCTATTTTTTCGAAATCTTCATTGGCAGCACCTATTTTACCGGGGCGGATTGTTAGTGCATATTTTGCTCTTAGCCAAGATTGAAAGAAACTTATATCTGCTTCGTTCCATAATTCGTGTATTCCTTTTATTTCTTTTTTCCAAACTGCATTTATTTGATCTCTTTGCTCTGAGGTTCTCACTTTTGAAAGTAAATACCCTTTTAACATTTCGCTTGGGGTTAGATTCAAACCTCGATCATTCATAGTTTCGAATATCGTATAAGCGTTATCATCAGAATAAGCCGTGATAACAACCAAAACCACATTTTGTGTTAACCAGTCTATGAAAAAGGGTAGTGCTTTTCCTTTTAGTTCGTCAGGAAAAAGTTCAACAATATCAAAATATCTTTCTGTAATGTTTTTTACAGTTTCGTCGTCTTTATCTTTAATTTCATAATTACCATTGCTATACAAGGCATCTAAACAATGTTTACGTTCCGGAACATCGAGATTAAATGATTTTTGACCGTAGGTTTCGGAATAAATTAAAGCATCTAGATTTACTTTATGGGGTTGTTCTTTTTGTAAATTATTGAGGTAAATCAATAATATTGTTAAAGATGTAAGCCTTTGCTGACCATCAATAACAGATTTTTTACCGTCTTTGTTGCTTAGTACAATTGGTCCCAAATAATAGGAATTGTAATTGGCTACTTCCTGACGCTCGTGTGTTTCATCATAATTGAGATTAAAGGAGGTTTCTAAATCCGCAATTAATTGTTCAATGTGTCTTTGCTGCCATTTGAATTCACGTTGAAAATAATCAATGGTGTATTTTTTGTTAGACAACACATCCGAAATACTGTAATCTTTTGCTTCTATTTTACTTGCTACTTTGCTCATTTTTGTTTTGAGTTTATTTCTTAAGTTAATTTATAATAGTCATTAGTTATTTTAAATATTATAGCTTAACTGTTTAAGGATTTATAGGTGGTTGATTTTTTGTTTGCCAAACACTATCGAAAATAAATTCTTTATAGCGTCTCTGGAAATCTAAATCGGTTGTGAACTTCTTGAAAATTTCTGTTTGTGAGAACAAATATTGTTGCATTAGTTCTTCTACTTTGTTATCAGAAGAAATCTTTGCATTTTGTTTGTCTGGTGATGTAGTTATTGCATCCATTATCCTTTTGTCTGCTTTCATTGCAGCTGGAATCTGTTGGGTTAAAATTTGATTGACTTTATCCTTGTCAGTCCAATCGACATCGCCAAAACGGTGATTGAATATTTGCAAAATATTTTCAAGTGTGTCAAATTCATTTTCTAATTTACCGCCGCCAACATCTACGGGGATTGGGGCTAAATAACCAGGATCTTCAGCTAAATTAATTTTTTCAGTGGCTATTTTAGAGGGGCGATAACTATCCATATTAACTGCTTCTATAATGCCCTTTGCAAAATCGTCATCATTTGGAATTGTTAATTTGGGTAATAAATATTTTAAATACCACCATAATTGTTCCCAATAGATATTGTTAAAATCTAGTAACTTGGCTAAATAGCTATATGTTCTTAAGAATGCTTTTACCTTGATTTTAAAGTCAATTTTTTTGTCTAAATCCAAATTGTGTGTAAAAATATGAGCTGCTGAGTCAACTATTGGGTCTAAAATATTTCTGTCCGCTTTATTCGCATATTTTTCAAAAAAATCAATAACGACTTCTTCGTTGTAAATTTCGAACTTCTCTAAAGCGTCGACTAGGTCATTGAGTTTATTCGGATTTGTTTCTTCACTTAATATTGTAGCGGTGTAATAAGGTTCAAAAGCTTTTTGGATGTCTTCGGCTTTATTGAGAAAGTCCAAAACAAAAGTGTCTTTTTTATAGGGTTTGTAAGCTCTGTTTAATCTAGATAGTGTTTGTACTGCCTGAACATCACTTAATTTTTTATCTACATACATTGTATGTAAAAGTGGTTGGTCAAAACCAGTCTGATATTTATTAGCCACAATTAAAAAACGGTATTCGTTTTTTTTGAAGTTTTTTGGAACGTCATTTTTGAAACTTTCAAAACTGTTCATCGAGGTTTCATCGTACTCAATGCCTTTATAAGTTTTCTTTCCTGAAAAAGCCACAATGGCTTTATAGGGTGATTTAATTTCTTTCAAGTACCCATCAAAAGCTTTTTTGTATTTGATAGCCGATAAAATACTTTTGGTTACTACCATTGTTTTTGCTTCCCCGTTAATCAGGTGTTTTACATCGCGATGAAAATGATCCAGCATAATCTTTGCTTTCTCCTTAATGGCGAATTCGTGACCCTCTACATAGGCTTTCAATTTTTTCTGAGCTTCTTTGGTGTCAAATTCTGGATTTTGCTCTACTGATTTTATTAGTTTGTAAAACGAGTTAAATGTTGTGTAATTTTCTAAAACATCTAAAATAAATTCCTCTTCAATCGCTTGTTTCATTGAATATAAATGGAATGCATCAAATGCAGTTTTTTCTTCTCCATCTTTCAAATATTTTCTTGGCACTCCAAAAGTTTCTAATGTTTTGTTTTTTGGTGTCGCCGTGAAAGCAAAATAAGAACCGTTTTTAATCATCTTTCGACTATCAATCAATTGATTGATTTTATCTTCAAATGATTGTTCTTCTTCCTCTTCGCCTTCTTCTTCCTCACTTTTTGATTTATCTGATAATGCTGCATTCATTTTGGCTGATGTTTCCCCATTTTGACTGCTGTGCGCTTCGTCTATGATAATGGCAAATCTCATTGAACCTAAATCATCCATTTCTTTTAACAAGAATGGGAAAGTCTGTATGGTGCAAATGATGACTTTTTTCTTGTTGGCAATAGCTTCTCTAAGATTGCTAGTTTTGCTACCTCCATCACTTGTGATAGCAGCCACTATTCCTTTTTTTGGTGAAAATTGTTTTATTTCCTCACTCAATTGTTTGTCTAAAACGGTTCTGTCAGTAACCACGATAACAGAATTGAACAAATTGTTTTCACCAGTTGCATCGAACAATCCGTGCAGCTGATGTGACAACCAAGCGATAGACTTGGATTTGCCTGAACCTGCTGAATGCTGGATTAAGTATTTATGACCAATGCCGTTTTGTTTTGCGTGATTAAGTATTTGTTTTACGGAAGTCAGCTGATGGTAGCGAGGAAAAATCATTTTCCTTTTTTTCTTTCCTGTGTCTTCGTCTGTTTCCTCAATTACTTGGGCAAACTTGTCTATGATGTTGCTTAAAGCATCTTTGCTCAATATATCTTCCCAAAAATAATGGGTTTTTAATCCGTTAGGGTTTACAGGGTTTCCGGCACCAAAAGGAGGTAAAGATTTCCCATCGTTTAAGCCTTTGTTGAACGGAATAAAAAAGGATGCTTTCTTTTTTAATTCAGAACACATATAGACCATTTCCGTATCGGCGGCAAAGTGAACCATACATCGGGCAAATGAAAATATCTTTTCTTTTGGTTCACGATCATCTTGATATTGGCGAATGCCATTTTGAACATATTGACCACTCAAAGGATTTTTAAGCTCGCAAGTGATGACAGGAATGCCATTAACAAAAACGGTTAAGTCTAAACGATTTTCGTGTTCTAAACTGTATTTTAATTCTTGTGTTACCGAAAAAACATTGGCTGCATATCTTGCTGCATCTTTAATATTGTAGTTGGAGGATGGTTTATGGTAAAATAAATCAATGGTTTCTCCAGTAACGTGTTTAATGCCTTTACGAAGTACTTCTATAACTCCTAATTCTTTCAATTTTTCATCTAAACGGACTAAAAAACTTCGCTCATTTTTTTTAATCCTTTCGTAAACTGTTGGTTGCGTTGCTTCAATAAAAGCCAGTACTTGTTTTGGATTAATGCAAAAATCACGATCAAACTCGGATGGTGAAGTTTCTATAAACTTGTGTTCTGTTACCAAATAATTGGTAATGAATTTTTGAAAACCTCTTTCGGATGTATCTGTGAATTTAACTACCATTAATTTTTAATTTATTTCTTCGTTATCAATATCCGCATCAACAAATTCTTCACTTTCTAAATCAATCTGAGAATTAAACTCAAAATGAGAAACATCAATTATACCCATTACCGCATCAGTAATTAAACGGTGTTTGTATTCTTGTAAAAGCCCCGCATCTTTAAATGTTTTGCCAATGAGAGATTGGCCTAGTTTCATTATTTTATTCAATGAATGAATTCTATTGTCTAAATAGCTTACAATTTTATTTTGCTCCTCAATAGGGGGAACAATAGTATACATACGTTTAAATTCCGAATATCTTAATGGAATTTGTCCATCAGCGATTCCGTATGAAAAACGTTCAACATAATTTTTATAAAATTCCGTCCTAAATAAATAGTGAAAATATTTTTGATTTATAATAACACCTTTTCTTGGTTTAAGAACTGTACAGGCAGGGCTAACTATTCCTTTATAATTGCTATAGCCAGATGCACCTTGCCTAAAACGCATACTGTAAACTACGTCGCCAGGATATACCAGCAGATATTTTGATTTGTCGAGTGTTGATGAATCCTTTTTTGTTAATTCATTTTGCTTAATTACCCCTCTACCTATGGTAACTGAAAGTAACTCCTCTTCCTCGTAGCCACGTTCAATTCTTTCTTCAAAAATTGCAATATTGGGTAGTAAGTTCCATCCTGCTGGTAGATGGCTTAAATAGTCATAATTGACAGGATAATAGATTTTGTATTTATTTAATTTTTCACTCATACTATGTCTATTGCTTCTGTTAATAATGTTTTTATTTCTTTTTTCATTTCCAAAATTAATTCAGTTAACACATCAATTTGTCTTGGGGGATTATAATTGTAAAAGAAACGGGTGAAATGTATCTCGTATCCTTTTACTGTTTTACTATCATTCAACCAAGTATCTGGAATATGCTGTAGTACTTCTCTTTTAAAAAACTCCCTAATATCTTGGTCAAGAGGAACATTTTCAGTATCTCTTAAATCACTGTCGGCTTCATAAATAATAGTTCCATCTTTTTCGATTTTTTTAATTACTTTTTTAGCATCTTCGTTTTTCCAAGTAATAGTATCAATAATTGTTTTCAATCCTTTGGCATCAATGTCTATCTTCAATTCCTTAATCGTTTTGTATAGCAAGGGCAAGAAAGTGTTATAATCGTCAAATTTTTTGTCACCTAAATTATCAGCAATCTTCTGAGCAATATGCAACAATTTTAATTGAGATTTCCAATTTTCTACACTAAGTAATTTGCTCTTCTCAGCAGGTTTTAATTTTATATCGTTCTTGCTTAAGTGTACTTCAATTCTTTCTTTATATTTTTCCAATTCTTCATATAAATCATTGCCAAATTGTGAATATGCCCATTCCATTTCATTTTTCACACTTTTTTCGTAACGTAATGATTCTAATCTTTCTTTTGATAATTGAGCAGAAAGTCTTAAAGGTCTCTCTATAGTTATTTTATTGTAACCGAAATATTCATTAGGATAAATTTTAGATATTTCACTTTCCTTAAAATCTATATACAATTTGGTTATAGAATCTATTTGGGTAGATTTCATTTCGCAATTTTTCTGACCTAAGTTCTTCCGTAATATTTCATATGAATCTATTGCATTAATCAATTGTACTTTTCCTTTTCTTTTGGCTTCCTTTTTATTGGAAACAATCCAGATATATGTTGGAATACCTGTGTTGTAGAAAATGTTTTTGGGTAATGCAATGATGCATTCCAGCCAATCATTTTCAATAATATTTTTTCTAATCTCACTTTCGCCACCGCCAGCATCACCTGTAAACAAAGCGGAACCATTATGAACAGTTGCAATACGGCTTCCTAATTCGGTATTGTGTTTCATCTTGCTCACCATATTGGACAAGAACAATAGCTGACCATCAGAAATAGTAGGCAAGCCAATTTGAAAACGATTATCTTTAATCTTCTGACTTCCTTTTTTTCCTCTGTCATCCACAATAGCTTCCTCGTCTAATTTCCAAGTTTTACCATAAGGCGGATTGGAAAGCATAAAATCAAACTGCAATTGTGAAAAACCATCTTTCGATAGCGTAGAGCCAAAGGCAATATTTTCTGATTTCTCTCCTTTGATCAACATATCACTGGTGCAAATCGCATAAGTTTCCGGATTTACTTCCTGACCATAAAGCTTAAAATCTGCTTTATTATTGGTAATTTCCATAGCGTAATGTTCAGCTTCTGTAAGCATTCCACCACTACCGCAAGCAGGATCATAAATAAGATAGGTTCCTTGTTTAATTTTATCTTTTACTGGTGTGAATAAAATATGTGTCATCAATTTGATGATTTCACGAGGTGTAAAATGCTCTCCAGCTTCTTCGTTATTCTCTTCGTTGAATTTTCGAATCAGTTCTTCAAATACATAACCCATCCCTAAATTAGTCAAAGGCGGTAATACAATCCCTTTACTGTTTTTGGTTTCAATAGGACTTATGTTTATTTCTTTGTTGGCCAGTTTTTCAATAAGTAAGTAGGTTACACCTGCTTCTTTCATTGTCTCCAACTGATTTCTCAACTTGAACTTGCCAATTATTTCCTGTACATTGGGGCTATATCCGTCCAAGTAAGCTTCTAAATTAGTGTCAATGTTATCGGAGTCATTGAGCAAAGTTTCAAATGTAAATTGGGATATATTCCAGAAGGGATAGCCTGATTGGCTTTCCAAAGCTTTTTTATCATCAATATTCTGTTCTAATAAAAATGCATTGGCTTCTAAAACTTTTTCTTTAGTAGGTACAAGCAAAGCATCTAAACGCCTTAAAACGGTGAATGGTAAAATTATATCTCTGTATTTTCCTCTAACAAATACATCTCTCAATACATCATCTGCAATACTCCAAATAAAACTAACTATTTGATTGTGGACTTTTTGGTTCATTTAATTTTTTTATAATGATAATAATTGTTCTATTTTGGATCTAAACCAATCTGTTGCTATTAACATATCGGTAGTTAATTGGTATTTTGAAATTATTTTTTTATCAAATTCTGTTTTCAAACTGTATGATTTTAAAAATATTTCAACATCATCTGATTTAAGATTTTCACAGATTACCTCTTCATTTTTCTCTCTTATCTTGTTGTGAGGTATCTTAAATTCTTGGTAGCCATTTCTAGCATTGACTAATTTCATCACAATTGAATCATATTTTTTATTTTTCTGGTTTATCAATTGTTGAATGTACCATTCAGTACTAAATTCTGGAATATTTAATTCTGCTAAATTTTCGGGATGAAATAAGTAATTTTCAAAACAATAATAATCTAGAATTATATAATTCTTGTATTGTTTCTTTAATTTTAAGATTTCATTATCGCTAAGATAATCTCTATCTCTAATACCAAAATGTGTAGGATTTGCAACCACCTTAATGTAAACACCGGCGCTGTTATTTTCCGGTATAAAGTGGATGTTTTCAAACTTTAAATTATTAAAAAATATAGAATTTTGATTTTCGCAATAAATAATAATTTTCCCTTCAGTAGAAGGAATAATTAATTGATCATATTGACTGTTAATTGCTTCAAGTTCTGTCTTTAAGCCTTCTAATTTAGACTTGTCGTAGAATTTATTATGAGTTGTAGTTCTTATATCTTCTTCTACTATAGATTTGCCAATAAAAAAAGATTTGAGCTGGTTACCAAAGGAATTAATCAGTAAGACAGACTCTTTTTCTGCTTTTTCAATGAGTTCTTCAATGTCGTTAATTCTCTCTACTAATTGTGCTTTTTGTTGGTTTAATCCCTCTTTTTTATTTTGAAGTTCTTGGATATTGTTTTGACGGATTAAATCTAATTCTTTTTCAATCTTTTTATTAGAACTGTCTTGAAGTATATCAATTTTGTGACTTAATGATTGTAATTCTGTTTTTACAGTTGAGAGTTCTTCTGCCAATTCCTTTTTTTGAATTGTTTCTTCTTTTAAATGTCGATTGGTCTCCTCATATTGTATAAAAATTTCTTCTTTAAGCAATTGTGCATTTTGTTCAACAGAATTGTTTGGTTTAATTTTCTGTCTTAATGCTTTGTTGGTCAGAATTTCAGTTACCAATTCACTACTAAACTTTTCATTGTCTTCATATTGTGTTAGTGCCCTTAAAATATCCATACTTATCTTTTCAGAATCAGAATCAACTTCTTTGAAAAAGAATGGTAACCTGAAACTGCCTAGTATAGCATTTTCAAATTTCTCTGTTCTAGGAACCCAAAACTGTAACATTGAAATAAATTCATTTGGATGAAGGCAAATACTAATTTTTGTATTTGTATCATTGTACTGTTTGAATTTATCATATTCCAAAAAGCTAAAATCCAAGGTTAATATCCAATTTGAAACATCTTTTGTTGAATCAATATAAGCTGGTCTTTTATCTTTCACATAATACCATATCTGGCAATCGTGATTAAACTTGTCATAAATACTATTTTTTCTTTCCTGCTTTTCTTCCACAGTTAAACCTTGAAATTTACCCGCTTTAAAATATTTATCATACCTGTATTCAACCTGTTCTAGTAAATCATCTACAACCCTAGAATCAGTAGCATATTTATCCATATTATCTTGTTGAATTTCAACACCTTTTTTTCTAATATTAACTGAAAAATTATCTAAATATGGATCAAAATAATCATCTAAATCTAAGATAGAATTTTTCTCATAACACTTGTGGAAATATTTTTTTACTATTCCTGTAAACTCCTCAGTACCCTCAGCTGCTATAGCTTGATTGAGCGTTGGTTTTAGTTTTTTAAGATGACTTTTAAATTTTTTAATTAAATACTGAAACTCTTCAACTGTTTTTGGTAGTACATAAAACTTTATAATTACTTTGTTTTTGATTTCCTCTATCAATTCTAAAAGAGCAGAAGTTGCATCATTAGAAGGATTGTCGTGAAGATCTAAAAGTGTAAGTAAAAAATTGGTGTCAACAAAGATCTTTAGATTTGATTGTGATTTAGAAAGTTCATATACTTTTTCAACTGTTTGTTGATTCAGATTAGTTGCCTCAATGAAAAAGTATGCGTTTAATTGATGAAGTATATATTTTTTTACAAATTCATTTGTAAAATCAAAGTATTTAAGCAACAGGGCTTGTACTCTTGCTTTGACACCATTATAACGGGTTAAGAATAATTGGAACTGTCCATATTGTTCAATATTCATTGAATCTACACCACTAATAAGTTCATATGTCTTTGCTCCAATTTCCTTAATCAAAGGAATTATTAAATGTTCATTTAATTCATTCCAGAGTTTTTTTGAATCGATATCGGGACATAATTGAACACATAATTCCTCAAATCGATTCTCTGCTTCAAATTCAATCTCCTTTTGGATAGTGAATGAACTATTGAAGTCATTATAGGTTTCATCAGATAATAAATAAAGATTATCTGCTGTAGAAATGATTATTCTTTTACTTTTCAATACATCAAATTGTTTTGAAAGCCTAGCAATATCAATTTCCGTTTTTATTTCATTATGTAAATTTTCATATATTTCTTTTTCGGAAATAGGAGCATTGTTATTAATTCCAAATGTAGAAATAATGATGTTTTGTATTGCTTTTTCCCACCAACCACTTTCATTAAGCTTGACGTGATGTACTAAAGAAACTATTTCAGAAGATAAAATTTTCGACATACTTGAAGTATTATGTTGATTTAAACATATTATCTACAATATTACAAAAAAGCAATTGAAAGTTCTTTGAGGGAAACCGTAAAACGAGGAAAAATAGTGTAAAAAAGTGAAAATAAATTTAGGGTAAGGAGGGTAAGGTAATTTGGGATAAAAGATATTTAATTTTTTTATAAAATAAAAAACGGTTTTAAGTGGCTGTTTGAGTGCAAAATGAAACGACTACTTTATTATTTTACACTGATATGGTCTTATGTTACCCGATTGTTTTAGAAGAAAAAAAATAAAAAATGTTTGTTGCGTTTTTTGGTTACCCTGCCTGCCCTGTGAAAATGATGTAAAATGAAGTAATGCAAAGAAGAGAACACAAAAAAAGTGGAAACGCTAGTTTTCCACTTTAAAAATGATTATTTGTTGTTGTTTATTCTTCAACCACTTTGTTTCTGTTATCAACGTCTTCCCAAGTATTTTCTATTAAAGCGTACACTGCTATTCCATTCTTTTTTAATCTAATGAAGTTGTGTTTTTTTAATGCTTTGCCTAACTTGTTTATTGTACCATCAGTTATATTTATTTTAGCTTTTTCAGCCAGTTTAGCTGCTATTTGAGAAGCATTGAGAAAAACATTAGCCTTTTCTCTTTCGCAAGGTTCAAACCACGTTAAAAGCAATTCTTCCTCTGGGCTGTGGAGTTGGTATTGTTCGTTATTTTCGGTGATGTTTTTGATTTCTTCTTGGTCGAACCAATATCTAAAACCACTTTTAAAAAGAAACAATGCTTGTGAAAATGCCATATTAATATCTACATTGTGTTGGTATTTGATGCCTTCTAATTCAAAACAAAGAAACCTACGGCTACCTGTACTGTCGTTCAAGAACTGTGCTGTATTGACGCTACCAGCAAACGATGCCCTTCGGGGCATTGTTTCGTTGTTGTGTCCATAGGCTTTTCTCATTCTGATTTGGGTTTTTGTTATGATTTCTTTGAGTGATCCAATTTCGGAACGGTTTAAATTTTCGAGTTCGTCCAAGTTGATTAACATACATTCTGAAAGCTGTACCAATGTATCTTTGTTGTTTGGGTTTATGGTTCCGGAAAATAGATATTCTTTCAAAGGTTTCGGAACGAGTTTCTCCACCCAAGTTGTTTTACCTAATCCTTGTTTGCCGCTAAAGACAATAACCGTATGATTTATTACTTTGTCATCCAATACACAACCGACCATAGCTACTAACCACTTTTTAAAACATTGCTGCCAAAGGTCTTGTTTTGTAGTCGTGATTGTATTGGCTAATTCGGTAATGTAATCGGTCTTTTCATCATAAGAAGGTAAATTGAAAAAATAATCTTCAAATGGATTGAATAGTACACAAAAATCAGAATACAATAAATTTCGTAATGAAGATAAGTTTGTTTTAATCCGACCTTTTAAACATTCTCGAAGCATTGAATTTTCAATAAAATCATTCATTACATTCCAAGCCCCACCCGGCCTCCCCGAAGGGGAGGTGAAAGAAAATCCTTTGTTGATTTTGAATTCCAATTTTCCAGAAACAACATTGTGCCGGAACGTAAATCGTTGTGTCAAAAACAGCTCTAATCGGTCTATTTGTGTTGGTTTTGGTTTGTCTTCGTCGTCGTCTTCAGTAGTATCTGTTATTGAAAAGTTATCTTTCTTTTTTGTTTTATTTGGTTGTTCAAATTTCTCATTTTTGCCAAACTCGTGGATGTTTCCGTAGGCGCTGTTGACTGCTTGTGTTACTTCTTTTTCATCATAGCCAAAATCGGTTAAAATATATCCTAGTGCTTGTTGTAACGCAACTCCTTTTCGGTTTAGGTTACAAGCTAGTTGATGAACGAATACGTTGCGACTACCATTCACGAATTGCACTTTTTTTTCAGTGAATTTTATGCAGTGGTTGTAGATAGCGTCGTAATCAGTGGCAGTCACAGTCGCGGTTGGCAGTGGGGAAACTGAAACGAGTTCAGTTTGACAAGATTGCTTCGTTTCACTCGCAAAGACAGAAGCGTTTTCGTTTAGGTATAAATTTTCATCCCAGGAATAAAAGCACAACCTCGTTAAATCTTTGCCTGATTTGTCAATTTCTAGTTTTAAAATATTCTCGTAATAAGCTTGAACCTTTAGGAACGTTTCTTTGTGTTCGGTTTTTGGTGTATCGATTTTGACTAGAATTTTTAAGCCGTTTCCAGAAGGACTTATAAAACACGCATAAGTAAACTCACTTTGTGCAGCTATACTTTTTGATTTTTGTAAATCGTTTGTACTTAATTTGTCAATATCTAAGATTATAAACTTTGAATATTCTGTTAGGAATTCTAATTTACGACCACCAACAAATTTACCTGAAGGTGTAAATGCTGGAAGTGATTTTTTAGCTTTATTATATGCTTCTTCTTTCTTTTCTGCCAATGATTTACGCAAGTAAATGATACCTGGTCTGTACTTTCCTGTTTTGATTTCTTCTAAAATTGTTGAAATTGTTTTGTGTTCTACAACCTCATTGAAATTCTTGAAAATGGTTACCATAGTTTTAATTTAGTGGTTAATAGTTGGCGGTTGTTGGTTCTCGTTTGTGTGAGTTTTGCAATCGCAAAACTCACAAGTTCCGTTGCAGCTGCTCATACTATCTTCCTTTAAAAGATTTGTTGTAATGCTCCGTAAGGAGTTTTTCAACATCAGAAAGTTTGTAATAGATTTTGTTTCCCACTTGGCTAAATGAAATTTTACCTTCGTCTCTCCAGGTTTGCGCTGTACGTTTTGAAATTTTCATCAGTAATAAAAATTCTTGATTGTCCAGAAAGGTTTCTTTCTTCGGGTCAGCCTTGATAGAGATTTGGCTTTGAATTGTGTCTAATTTGCTCATTAGATCTGTGAACTGGTCTTTTGTGAAGATAATTGCATCCATTTTTAAAAGTTTTAAATTGTTATGGTGCAAATGTGAGAAGTTGTAAAAAGTCCAAAAGTCCTGAAATGGTCTTTCAGGACTATTTTGTTTTAGAGCATTTTGTCGATGTCTATTCTTTTATGGGGTTTCGGACGTTTTTCGGTTCGTGAAGGAGTTAGTATTGTT
The DNA here is from genome assembly GCF_051547085.1 of Flavobacterium sp. RSB2_4_14. Taxonomy (NCBI): domain Bacteria; kingdom Pseudomonadati; phylum Bacteroidota; class Flavobacteriia; order Flavobacteriales; family Flavobacteriaceae; genus Flavobacterium; species Flavobacterium sp. RSB2_4_14. The sequence goes on along the minus strand of NZ_JBPTTL010000002.1, from coordinate 2,926 downwards.
TTGACTGTTTCAGGACTTATATCTTTTCCATCTTTGTCAAGATAAGAATTTACGATAATTGCCACCATATCATTAACCGAACCATCAAGGATAGATTTTCCATCCACAAATAATTCTCTTAAAAACTGATAATGAATATCAATGAACTGGTTTAAATTGCAATTGATTTGCATTTTTTTGAATGGCATTTGAATGCCTGCGTTGTGATTTTTAGCTTGTTCAATTGCCGCTTGTATTTTTTGTAAGGCATAAATATTCTCTATTTCTTTGGTGCATTGTGCATCATAAAAAGGTGTTTTTTGATTGATAAACTCAATATTAGCTTGTTGGTATTCAAACATTTCTTTGGTTAGCAACAATATTTTTTGATTGTCATCATTGATATTATCCAACTGCTTTTTTAACTCATAAAATGAAAAATGACGGTCTTCACTTTCAGCATTAATGAATTTTTTAGGAGTTTTTGCAACTGGTTCTTTTACTCTGGAAGATTGCAGCTCTGTTCGTTTTTTCTCGATTAAAAAATACAATTTATTGTATCTACTCATAGCCGTTTTGGAGCTGAAAAAGGCTTCATTATTGGCTAATAATTTTTCTAGTTTGCATATCCATACTTCCGGGTTCTTCACCTGGTTGAATTGATAATCTATAAATGCAGGAAATTGAGATTGTTTGAGTTCTAGAATTTTTGCAATTAAGGCATTGCAATAGTTTTGAATGTTGATTTTGTCTTCAACGATTATATCAAATAAAGGATTTTTGGCTAGAGCCGCAGGCACTGCCAATAATTCTACAAACGGAGCTGTTTGCATATTTTGATCCTTTGTATTCAAATTTTAATATGTTTTTTTTGGTATTCATTTAGTATTTAAAGGTAATTAAAAGCGGTTTTAAATTGGTTGCTTTTTGGAAGTCCTAGTGTTTTCAACTAGTGTTCGTTTATCACTCGTTTCGAATGCTTTAAAAATTACTTGTTTACTCTGATGTAAAGTTATAAAATAAAAAAAATCCTTGTTAAAGGATTTTAGTTGAAGTTATTAACAATTGTTTAATGTCAATAAAATAGACACTTAACACGTTATTTAAAAAATATAGTTGTCTACAGCTTTGTCCAGTTCTTCGCTGATGATTTTGGCATATACTTGTGTAGTGCTGATGTCACGGTGGTCCATAAGTTTAGAAACGTGCTCAATTCTCATACCATTATTTAACGCATTGGTTGCAAAACTGTGTCTTGACAAATGGAAAGAAAGGTCGAATGGTAAATTTATTTTTGTACCCATTTTTTTAAGATGCCAATTTGCCAATTTATTGAAAGCTGCTGTTTGAAAATAACGTTTTGCTTCGCTGCTCAAATAGCCTTCTTTGTCCATAATAATCGGAAAGATAAAATCATCGTGATTAGCATTTACTTTTTTGTATTTTTCTAGAATATCTATAGCCACTTTTCCAATTTTGAACTGGTGTACTCTTCCAGTTTTACGAATGTGTTTGTTGATTTTATGTTCAGCTTCATTGTAATTGGAATATTGCATTTCGATAACATCACTAAAACGCAATCCTCCGGCATAAATAGAGAAAAGAAATAAATCTCTCCACATCATCGCTTTTTTGCCTTCTATGAGCTTTAATTGGGTTAAATTATCTATCTGTACTTTATTAAGAAATAATCTTTTAGAAGAGCTGATTTTGAGGGTTATTTTGCTAAAAGGAAACATAGTTTCAGGAATTACTTCTTCACGAATTGCATCCCTGAATATGGTTCCGAGCACAATTATGGAAAGGCGTTGCGTTGTATCTCCGTTGCCTAAAGTATCTCCTAAATGAAATTTATAGTCGTTTAATAGTGCTACCGTAATTTCATCAAAATACACATCCTTTGTTCCCATATATTTTTCAAATTTATCAACCTGAGAGGTGTATGCTCTGTAAGTGGAATAAGAAACAGTACTTTTGATTTTCTCTAATCTCTTTCTGGCATATTCAAAAAAGTTTGGCACTTCTTTTCCCTTTATGGCTTCTTTGAGCTTTTTAACGGACACGGTTTTGATTTTACGTTCCATATCTGCAACCTGACCTTCAGCATCTGCAATCTTTTGAGATAATGCAGCATTCATCCTGGCACTATTGGAATGGTTCTTTTTTACTTTCTGCTTTACTTCATCCCACTCGTTCTCTTTAAGCTTCACTCCAGCAGTGATAAATTTCGTTTTTCTATCTTTTATAATTCGGATATACAAAGGGCTGTGTCCGGTTTGGTCTACCTGATGCGTTCTTAAAATTAGTTTTACTGATGCCATAATAATAGGAATTTAGAAATGTTATACTACTTTTGTAAATTAATGCAAACGAGTGAAAGTATTGTAAATAAAGGGTTTTCAATTGGGTGCATCGTGATACGAAGGTACAACATTGGGTACAACAAAACAAGTATTTCGTTGCTTTTTGTTGCTTAAAATTGCATTGTTCATTTTTATAAAGTCAATGAATACAACACTTTAAGTGCAAATGGGAGGGTTGAATGAAAAGTTGTAGATAACTTGTATATAGGCGATATAAAACTTCGCCAATCTACCCCTATTTGGGTGTATAGGCGAAGTTTTGTTTCGCTTTATTTTTCAAATATATAAAAATAATTTTCCGCATCAACCAAGTTATTAAACACAAAGTATAGAAATCTTAAATACTGAGTTTTCAGCCCCAATCCACCTCTCGGGAAGGTAAACGCGCTGCGTCTAGCTTCAATTTACTTTGCGGGAAGGTAAACGCGTTGCGTCTTGCTCTAATTTACTTCGCGGGAAGTTAGATGCGCTGCGTCTAGCTTCAAATCACCTTGCGGGATGGTAAACGCGTTGCGTCTAGCTCCAAGTTACCTCTCGGCAAACTAAACGCACAGCTTTTCATAGTAAAACACTAAGTGATACCT
>NZ_JBPTTL010000019.1:0-1544 GCF_051547085.1 Flavobacterium sp. RSB2_4_14 | reverse complement strand
TAGGAGGCGTTTGGACACGCACTTCAGGAACTGGCGGAGTATTCAATGCAGGAGCAGGAACTTTCACACCAGCCGTTGGCGCTACAACTTCAACGTTTACTTATACTTTATTAGGCGTTGCACCTTGTATAAATGCTACAAGCCTTGCTGCAATAACAATAAATTCACAGCCTGATGCAGGAACCGATGGCGCTACTACAATTTGCGAAACTAGTTCAGCTACCATTGATTTATTTAGTTTAATTACTGGAGAACAAACAGGAGGAATTTGGACACGCACTTCAGGAACAGGCGGAGTATTCAATGCAGGAACAGGAACTTTCACACCAGCCATTGGTGCTACAACTTCTACTTTTACTTATACTTTAGTAGGTGTAGCTCCGTGTATAAATGCTACAAGCCTTGCTACAATAACAATAAATTCACAGCCTAACGCAGGAACCGATGGCACTACCATAGTGTGCGAAACCAGTTCAGCTACCATTGACTTATTTAGTTTAATCACTGGAGAACAAACAGGAGGAACTTGGACACGTACTTCGGGAACTGGCGGAGTATTCAATGCAGGAACTGGAACTTTCACGCCAGCCGTTGGTGCTACAACTTCTACTTTTAATTATACTTTAGTAGGTGTTGCGCCTTGTATAAATGCTACAAGTCTTGCTACAATAACAATAAATTCACAACCTAACGCAGGAACCGATGGCGCTACTACAATTTGCGAAACTAGTATTGCAGCTATTGATTTATTTAGTTTAATTACTGGAGAACAAACAGGAGGAACTTGGACACGTACTTCAGGAACTGGCGGAGTATTCAATGCAGGAGCAGGAACATTCACACCAGCCGTTGGCGCTACAACTTCTACTTTTACCTATACTTTAGTAGGCGTTGCGCCTTGTATTACAGATATTAGTATTGCCACTATTACAGTAAACACTTCCCCAACGATATTCACGCCATCTAATTATGTGGTATGTGATGACAGTAACAACAACGATGGATTTTATTGTGGTTTTGATTTAACCTCAAAAATTAATGAGATAACAGGAGGTAATCCAAACATAGTAGTTGAGTTTTATGAAACAGATACTAGTACTTTTCCATTACCATTAAATGTAGATTATTGTAACATCTTCCCAGGCACACAAATCCTTTATATAAGAGCCTACACACTTGGTTCACCAGCATGTTATTCCACTACCACTTTGAATTTAATAGTCAACCCATTACCACTAGCCAATCCAGTTATTACTAATTATGAATTGTGTGACTATACCACGCCAGGAGATAATACAGAGCAATTTACTTTAAATACAAAAACCGCAGAAATTGCTAATGGACAAGCCAATGTAACAGTAAGCTACTATGCAAGCCAAGGCGATGCGACAAGTCAAACCAATGCATTACCCAATTTATATTCCAACACCAGTAACCCACAACAAATCTGGATCAACATCCGCAACAATACAACCGGATGTAATACGGTAAGTTCCTTTAATTTAGTAGTCAACCCACTACCATCAGTTACTGTACCAGACCCG
>NZ_JBPTTL010000018.1:0-2729 GCF_051547085.1 Flavobacterium sp. RSB2_4_14 | reverse complement strand
TTACAAAGATTCTACTATTCAATGCCGCTAAGGTTTGGGTACATGGGCCTACGGCATTGGAAGGTGGTGCTGGTGAGGTAATAACACATACAGCACTATAAGGCTGTTCTACGCCATTAACTATCGCAGCAACCTGAACATCAAAGCTCGTGCTATAAGTATAAACACTAGTCATCGTTAAATTAAAGTTCGGTACGGAACGATCTATAGTTGGAGCGGTCACTCCTGTTACATTGTTTTTCACTTTAAATCTATACACTAAGGTACCTACAACACCACTTGGAACTGAACAACCGATACCACTATTGATAAATGGTAACGTTTGTCCACAATAGTTGGTGATGCTCGTTAAAAAGGCGCCTGTTACCGTATTGGTAATCGTGTTACTAGTAGCAGCGCTCGTAGTTAAACACGTACCACCCGTTATCGTGATAACTACGCTTACTTGATTGCCGTTGGCTAAATTACTTACAGTATAAGTATTGGAAACACCTGTCTGAACCGTTGTACCATTTACTTTGAAATCATAGTTAGAAACTGAACCTCCTCCTAAAGAAGCACCCACAGCAGTAAACGTTACTGGAGTACCATAGACAAAGGTGTTATCACCATCGCTGCTGGTTAATCCAACTGTAGGGGTGATATTAGGAACAATAGTAATAGTACCTGGATCACTTGTTGCTGTACAACCATTTGGAGCGGTATACGTATAAGTATAAGTCGTATTTCCACCACTGTAAGGAAGAGGAACACTGTAAGAACCTGTTCCACCTGGAGGAGAAACAACATTAATCAATGAAATGCTTGAATCTGGACAACCACTAACATTACCAACGGATACAGTTGGTAAAGCTTTTTCTCCCACAATAACTTGTAATGACACTGGACTTCCACAGCTACCCGTAGCATAAGCATAATAAGTACCTGGACCAACAGCACTAGATGGAGTACCTGTTCCATATGTAGCACCTGTTCCATTTGAATTTGCAGTCCAGGAAACTAAAGCACCTGTTCCTGTCAATCCAGTATAAGTTAAAGTAGTAGTAGCATTAGTACAAATTGGAGTAGCAGTAGCTGTTGCAGAGGCAAGCCCTACATTATCACAAATAGTGACACTACCCGTAGTATAATTAAAAGTAACCGTTTTTCCCGCCACCAAATTACTAGTCAAAGTTCTAGAGGTACTACCGGCAAGTTGTCCAGGCAAGAAATTATAATTTCCCGCAGCTTGAGAAGGAGAGGCAAAAACAAAAGCTATAGCTGTACTAGTAATATTAGCCGTATGCCCGCCTTTTTGTACTGATAACGTGCCTGAAGTTACAGTGGTAGCACCAGTGTAATCATTTGAAGCATTTGATATAGTTAAGATTCCTGAACCAACCTTAGTGAGTTTCCCTCCAGATCCAGTTAACTTTCCACTAACAGAAATATTACTCACACCTCCAAATTCAGCTGTATTGTTATTAATGAAAATGGTATTCCCAAATGATAATCCTCCTGAACCATTGGCTTGAAATTGAACAGTAGAAGCATCAACGCCAATATCGGTATTCAGTACATGTGTTGCTGAAGAAGCATTATAGATGCCCAAAGTCAAACCAATCCCAGTACCATCGCCGCCTGAATTTATTGTTCTGACTGAAGAAGCTCCTGCTTGAAAATCTAAACTACCAATAGTAAAAAAAGCACCATTAGTGGTCATAGTTAAATTGTTATTGTGACCAATTTTAACAAAATTCCTAGCCGGGCTGTTTAAATCAGGACGCTGTTGGCTATTGTTCCAAGTAGCATAAAACCATGGATTAGCACCATCCCACCAATTTCCCGTGCTAACCTCAGATCTACTGAACACATCCTGTTGAGAATAAGAAGTAAAGGAAAGTAGCAAAAATAAAAGTAAATTTTTTTTCATAATATAATTATTTAATTAATATTTTTTTTAACTAAAATTGTATAAAGCAGTAATAACGCATTTTTCAAATACAGTAATAGCCAGTATAAAAGTAATTAAATAACAAGATTTAAAAAAAAAATATTGAATTACAAACATACTACAACGTTTGCGTGTTGATAAATTATTGATTTTTAAGAACTATTATTCATAATTAATAAAGAAACTGCATCAAAATTAGCAACTTCATAATTAACAGATTCATAAACTTTTTCTTCAAAGAAATCAACAACACACAAAATCGAAACGCTAAACAATATAATTAGTACATTCCAAAGGAAACTATTAACCCATAAAACCATAGTACTTTGCTTTATTTAACGACAGACCTATCCACTTAAAAAAAGGAATACAGATGATAAGGAAACTAATGTATCTTAATCCCTTAATGGTTTAAAAACTTCGCACCATTTGCAGTTAAAGAAAAAATATCAAAAAATTAAATTCCCCTCCTTTGGAGGGGTGCCTGAAAGGCGGGGTGGTTAATATATGTTCCAAAAAAACAAAACAACTTCTTAATCCATCTTAACACCTTACTGGTTTAAAATCTTGACGTATTTGCGGTAATTAATCACTACAATCCGCGCTTGAAAATCAGTTTCATCAGCGTTCCAAATCTAAACTTGAAAACTGCGACTGAAAACTGAAAGCAAAAAAAATCCCCATCTTGCTTTAACACAAGACAGGGACTTCTTTACTAAGCAGAATTGAAAATCCTAAATCCTAATTCCTTAATCTTAAATAAATCTAACGTTTCACCACGCGAAGCGTTTTCACA
>NZ_JBPTTL010000017.1:0-3712 GCF_051547085.1 Flavobacterium sp. RSB2_4_14 | reverse complement strand
CGTTAAGACGTTGAGAGTTGTGAAACGATAATTTTTAACTTTTTATAATAAAATTGAAAGGGGCAATATTTAATTATTGCCCCTTTTTTTTGTTTAGCCTTTTTTTGAATATTAAAATAACAAAAAACGATATAAAAAGAGAAAAAAGGACACCTAAAAAATATTCCTTCCTGAAATATTACTTTTAAAAGGATTTAATGGTTTATTAACGCTTTTGTTATGGACTTTGTTGCTAATGTTTATCTTTGGAAAATATAAATAAATGCTGCATTTATTTATTCTAGACTTTCTTAAACAAAACAGGCACTATAAAATAAAGGTGCAGATATTGTTTTTCCTTTCTTTTCCGAACGATAGTCCTAAAAAAAGCTATGGTATAATAAACGGGCTAGCCGAAAACCGTAAAGTGTAGGCAAAATTTTATTATGTAATTATGAAAAAGTATTACTTTTTATTGACGCTATTTTTTACAGTATTAGTATCAGCGCAACCTGTAATCACCACCTTTTCACCAGCAACTGGTGCCATTGGCAGCAGTGTAATTATTACTGGTACAGGTTTTAATACTACTGCAGCCCAAAACATTGTTTTTTTTGGCGCTACAAGAGCTACTGTAACTTCAGCTAGTAGTACTAGTTTGACTGTTATGGTTCCATTAGGAGCTACCTATAAAAATATATCAGTTACCAATTTAGCAGTTAATTTAACAGGGTATTCTTTAAAACCATTTATAGTAACACTAGTTGGTAGTACTAAATTTGTACCCAAGGTTGATTTCGCTGTAGGCTCAAGTCCAAAATCAGTGAGTATAGGAGATGTAGACGGTGATGGTAAACCTGAAATTGTGGTAGCTGATAATGGCAGCAATACCGTATCGATTTTACTCAACATATCTTCCACAAGCGCAACAAGTTTTGCAACAAAGTTTGATTTACCATTTATAGGCTTTAATTTAAGTTCAGTATGTCTTGGCGATATAAATGGAGATGGTAAACTCGATCTGGCAGTGACTAATGGTGATTCTTATTATGGTTATGGAGTTTCAATATTTATCAATACATCTACTATAGGTATTGTGAGTTTTTCTGCTATAGGTAAATGGCCAACAGCCTCTTTCCCAAGTGATGTAAGTATTGGCGATATAAATGGTGATGGCAAACCTGATCTTGCTGTTGTAAGTGGGCTTAACAGCATTATATCTTTATTGCGTAACACGTCTACAGTAGGCGGAGTAAGTTTTGCAACCAAGGTAGATTTTGCAACAGGATCAGGACCAAATTCAGTGAGTATTGGTGATATCGATGGTAATGGAAAACCTGATCTGGCTACTGCTAATAGTAGTGGCAGCACTGTATCAGTTTTACGCAACACCTCTACCTTAAGCACAGTGAGCTTTGCTACTAAGGTTGATTTTACAACAGGGACAAACCCTACTTCAGTAAGTTTAGGAGACATAGATGGCGATGGTAAACCCGATTTGGCTCTGACTAATGTAAGCAGCAATACTGTATCTGTATTGCGTAACACCTCTGTATCGGGTACAGTGAGTTTTGCTGTCAAGGTTGATTTCGCAACAGGTTCTCTCCCAACATCAGTAACCATAGGCGATATAGATGGCGATGGCAAACCTGATTTGGCTGTGACTAATCAAGGCATCAACACTATATCCGTAATGCGCAATACCTCCATCTCAGGTACTGCAAGTTTTGCAGCTAATGTGGGTTATACAACAGGTTCAACCCCCAATTCAGTATCTATAGGAGATATAGATGGCGATGGCAAACCCGATTTGGCAGTGACTAATGCAGGCAACAATACGGTATCTATCATCGGTCAAGTTCCGCCTGTTACTGTTACGACTTTTTCACCAGCATCAGGTGCTATTGGCAGCAGCGTAACCATAACCGGTACAGGTTTTGACCCTACTTCAGCACAAAACATCGTTTACTTTGGTGCTACAAAAGCTACTGTAACTGCTGCCACCGCTACTAGTTTAACGGTAATGGTTCCTTTAGGAGCAACGTATCAAAATATATCTATTACGAATTTGGCGGTTAATTTAACGGGGTATTCTGCTAAGCCTTTTATAGTTACTCTTGATGGTAATATTGCCTTTGCAAATAAATTAGATTTTGCTGCTGGCACTAATTCCAAATCAGTAAGTATTGGTGATATCGATGGCGATGGTAAGGCTGATTTGGCGGTGACTAATCGTAATAGCGCAACAATATCTATTTATAGGAACACTTCAACATCTGGCACAGTTAGTTACGCTAATAAAGTTGATTTTGCAACAGGTGACCGTCCTAATAATGTGCGTATTGGAGATATAGATGGAGACGGTAAGTCTGATTTAGTTTTGGTTAATGACTCAAGTGATACGGTAACAGTATTAAGGAATACTTCTACTATTGGTCTCGTTAATTTTGCTGCAAAAAATGATTTTATAACAGGAGATAATCCAACATCGGTTTATATTGCTGATATAAATGGCGATGGTAAACCCGATTTAGCTGTTACAAATGGATTTAGTGACTCTGTATCGTTATTTCGAAACAATTCAACTTCTGGAATAGTTAATTTTGCTGTTAAAGTTGATTTTTCCGTAGGTGTAACTCCTAATTCTGTAGCCATTGGAGATATTGATAATGATGGTAAACCCGATTTGGCAATAGTTAATAGTAATAGTAGTACTATATCCATATTACGCAATACTTCTAGTATTGCTATTTTTAGTTTTGCTGTTAAAGTTGATTTTGTAACAGGGGCAACAGCTTTTTCTGTTGCCATGGGAGATATAGATGGAGATGGAAAACCCGATTTGGCTGTCAGAAATGGTGGTGGAGCGTCTATTTTAAGAAATACTTCAACAACAGGTATAATCAGTTTTGCTGCAAAAGTAGATTTTACAGCAAGTACAGCGTATGATTTATCTTTAGGAGATATAAATGGAGATGGCAAACCTGATTTGGCGGTTTTTAATTATAGTGTCAGTACCGTGTCGGTATTTCGTAATACTTCTACTTCGGGCACTGTTACCTTTGCAACTAAGGTCGATTTTCCTGTGAGTTCAGGCCCTTTTTCGGGGAGTATAGGAGATATAGATGGCGATGGAAAACCCGATATAGTTACGGTTAGCAGTTTCTATGTTTCGGTACTTAGGCAACTAGATTTGCCTCAAGGTAGTTTACTATCTAGTGGTGCTCTTTGTACCTCTGAAATTGGTCAATTAATTTTTCAAGCTACTTCAGGAACAGGTCCTTTTACCGTTGTGTATAATGACGGTACGGCAGACAGAACGGCTACGGGTGTTGTGAGTGGAACTCCATTCAGTGTGTTTACCAATCCCGTAACTAGTACTACTTCCTATACCCTTGTTTCTGTAAGTTATCCGAATAACGCTATACGTACCACTGGTTTTACAGGAGCATTGGCTACTATTACTGTTAACCCAAATACCACCCCAACAGTAACATTAACCAGCAGTGATGGTGATAACACTTTTGCTTATGGTACTCCAGTAACGTTTACTGCTACTGAAGCTAATATAGCAGGTGGTACGGTTAGTTATGATTTCAGAGTGAATGGTACTTCAGTACAAAATGGAGCTTCCAATACATATGCTGTTAGCAACTTAGCCAACGGCAATCAAGTGAGCGTAGTTATTACAGTAACTGGTGGTACGTGTTTAACCACGAGTACGGTTACTAGC
>NZ_JBPTTL010000016.1:0-2500 GCF_051547085.1 Flavobacterium sp. RSB2_4_14 | reverse complement strand
TGTTTCAGTTCAGCGGGTTTGCTCATCTATCGATGTGACATGTCTTCAACATGCCGGGTTGCCCCATTCGGATATCTACGGATCAATTCGTGTGTGCCAATCCCCGTAGCTTTTCGCAGCTTATCACGTCCTTCTTCGCCTCTGAGAGCCTAGGCATCCCCCATACGCCCTTATTTTGCTTATTGTACTTTTGCCCTATACATAATTGTATAGAACGTGTTCTTTCTACTTTTTAAATATTTTCTTATCTCAATATGTCAATGAACTTTTTTCCGATTAATCGGAATAGTGGAGAATAACGGAGTCGAACCGTTGACCTCCTGCGTGCAAGGCAGGCGCTCTAGCCAGCTGAGCTAATCCCCCATTTTTTAGTTGCTAGTTAACAGTCATCAGTTAACACTACTTCAAACGGTTCACTCAACCTCTAAAATTTCCTTAAGCTTACAGTTTTATTTATTATATAAAAATAAAGTAGTCCCGCCCAGACTCGAACTGGGGACCCCTACATTATCAGTGTAGTACTCTAACCAGCTGAGCTACGAGACTCTGTTTTTTTGCTTATTATAATATTTGAACTAACAGCGAGAGTAATCTAAACGTCTAATCTTAATTCTTATCCTTTTATCGTCTCTAGAAAGGAGGTGTTCCAGCCGCACCTTCCGGTACGGCTACCTTGTTACGACTTAGCCCTAGTTACCAGTTTTACCCTAGGCAGCTCCTTGCGGTCACCGACTTCAGGCACCCCCAGCTTCCATGGCTTGACGGGCGGTGTGTACAAGGCCCGGGAACGTATTCACCGGATCATGGCTGATATCCGATTACTAGCGATTCCAGCTTCACGGAGTCGAGTTGCAGACTCCGATCCGAACTGAGAACGGTTTTGTAGATTCGCTCCTGGTCACCCAGTGGCTGCTCTCTGTACCGTCCATTGTAGCACGTGTGTAGCCCAAGGCGTAAGGGCCGTGATGATTTGACGTCATCCCCACCTTCCTCACAGTTTACACTGGCAGTCTTGTTAGAGTTCCCGACACTACTCGCTGGCAACTAACAACAGGGGTTGCGCTCGTTATAGGACTTAACCTGACACCTCACGGCACGAGCTGACGACAACCATGCAGCACCTTGTAAATTGTCTTGCGAAAAGTCTGTTTCCAAACCGGTCAATCTACATTTAAGCCTTGGTAAGGTTCCTCGCGTATCATCGAATTAAACCACATGCTCCACCGCTTGTGCGGGCCCCCGTCAATTCCTTTGAGTTTCATTCTTGCGAACGTACTCCCCAGGTGGGATACTTATCACTTTCGCTTAGCCACTCAGATTGCTCCGAACAGCTAGTATCCATCGTTTACGGCGTGGACTACCAGGGTATCTAATCCTGTTCGCTCCCCACGCTTTCGTCCATCAGCGTCAATCCACTAGTAGTAACCTGCCTTCGCAATTGGTATTCCATGTAATATCTAAGCATTTCACCGCTACACTACATATTCTAGTTACTTCCTAGTAATTCAAGTCTGACAGTATCAATGGCCGTTCCATCGTTGAGCGATGGGCTTTCACCACTGACTTATCAAACCGCCTACGGACCCTTTAAACCCAATGATTCCGGATAACGCTTGGATCCTCCGTATTACCGCGGCTGCTGGCACGGAGTTAGCCGATCCTTATTCTTACGGTACCGTCAAGCTCCTACACGTAGGAGTGTTTCTTCCCGTACAAAAGCAGTTTACACACCATAGATGCGTCTTCCTGCACGCGGCATGGCTGGATCAGGCTTGCGCCCATTGTCCAATATTCCTCACTGCTGCCTCCCGTAGGAGTCTGGTCCGTGTCTCAGTACCAGTGTGGGGGATCTCCCTCTCAGGACCCCTACCTATCGTAGCCTTGGTGTGCCGTTACCACACCAACTAGCTAATAGGACGCATGCTCATCTTTTACCGTTGGAACTTTAATAGTAACTTCATGCGAAGTAACTATACTATGAGGTATTAATCCAAATTTCTCTGGGCTATCCCTCTGTAAAAGGTAGATTGCATACGCGTTACGCACCCGTGCGCCGGTCTCTAGGTCCGAAAACCTATACCCCTCGACTTGCATGTGTTAAGCCTGCCGCTAGCGTTCATCCTGAGCCAGGATCAAACTCTTCATCGTATATTGTTATGCTGAAATTTAATTCTGCATCGTATTGTAGACAAAGGCTAGTCTTCTCTAATCTTCCGATTATCTTACTCTCTTTATTTGTCCCGATATCTCTATCGGAACGGCTGTCAATTCAATATGTCTATGAACGTATTCTTATATCTTTTTACCACTTTCATTCTCAAAGCGGGTGCAAAAGTAACCATTCTTTTTAAACTAACAAGTCTTTTTAAAATTATTTTTGAATTTATTTTAAATCAACCAATTCACAGTTTTTTTCCAGAACTTATCCCGTTGCGGGGTGCAAATATAAAAACCTTTTAACCCATATTCCAAATTTTTTAAAGCCTTTTTTAATTCTTTT
>NZ_JBPTTL010000015.1:0-6137 GCF_051547085.1 Flavobacterium sp. RSB2_4_14 | reverse complement strand
GTGATTAATTACCGCAAATGCGCCAAGATTTTAAACCATTACCGGATTAAGATGCATTAAGAAGTTGGCTTTCTAACAGCATTTTTTCTTTTTGGAACACGGATTGGAGAAATTTTATGAGGTTCACTAAGTTTCGCAAGGGTTTCACAAATTCACACGAAGTTTTTAAACCATTAAGGGATTAAGGTGCATTAAGAAGTTATTTTTTTGGAACACGGATTGGAGAAATTTTATGAGGTTCACTAAGTTTCGCAAGGGTTTCACAAAGTCACGCGAAGTTTTTAAACCATTAAGGGATTAAGATGGATTAAGGAGTTGTTTTTTTGGAACACAGATTGGAGAAATTGGAGGAATTTTATGAGGTTCACTAAGTTTCGCAAGGGTTTCACAAAGTCACACGAAGTTATTAAACCATTAAGGGATTAAGATGTGTTAAGAAGTTATTTTTTTGGAACATGGATTGGAGAAATTGGAGAAATTTTTATGGGGTTCACTAAGTTTCGCAAGGGTTTCACAAATTCACACGAAGTTTTTAAACCATTAAGGGATTAAGGTGCATTAAGAAGTTATTTTTTTGGAACACGGATTGGAGAAATTGGAGAAATTTTTATGGGGTTCACAAAGTTTCACAAGGGTTACACAAAGTAACGCGAAGTTATTAAACCATTAAGGGATTAAGATGGATTAAGGAGTTGTTTTTTTGGAACACAGATTGGAGAAATTGAAGAAATTTTCACGGATTGTTTTTATGTAATGTTTTTTAATCACATCCTGAAGTCTCGGGACGCAAATAATGTAGTTTTTTTGATATTGATTTTGCTTTATTTTAGAAAAATTTATCCTTATGATATTAGGAATTCCACAATGTAATGTTGTGGATTTTTCTTTTTAAGCAACTCCAAAACATGATAAATATCATGGGAATTTCTTGAAATTGATTATAATTTTATTATGTGTTTTGGCTTGTTATAAGTAAACCAAATTCACACGGACAGTCAAAAAGAGGCAACCGAAAATCTTAAACAGAGTAGGGGATTTAAATGATGATATTATGAAAAAAGTATTATTTTTTATGCAACTGCTTTTTACAGTAGCTGTATGTGCTCAACCAGTAATCACCACCTTTACTCCAGAGAGCGGTGCAATTGGTAGCAGTGTAACCATTACCGGTACGGGTTTTAACACCACGGCAGCACAAAACATTGTTTTCTTTGGTGCTACCCAGGCAACGGTAACTGCTGCAACATCCAACAGTTTAACAGTAACGGTGCCTTTAGGGGCAACGTATCAGTACCTTTCTGTTACTAACCTTGCTGTTAATTTAACGGCATATTCAGCCAAACCTTTTATTGTTACCTTGGCTGGTACTATTGCCTTTGCTAACAAGGTTGAATTTGCAACAGGCACAAACCCTCAATCAGTAAGTATAGGTGATTTAGATGGCGATGGTAAATCCGATTTGGCTGTAACTAATCCACCTAGCAACACCATATCGGTATTACGCAACACCTCCACAATTGGCAATGTGAGTTTTGCAACAAAGGTAGATTTTGCAACCAGCTATGTTCCAATTTCATTAAATGTAAGAGATATAGATGGCGATGGCAAACCCGATTTGGTTGTTGTAAATAGAGGCAGCCACACAGTATCTGTACTGCGCAATACCTCCACTTTTGGTACCCTTAGTTTTGCTGCCATTTCAGATTTCGCAACAGGCATAGAACCTCAATCAGTAAGTATTGGCGATATAGATGGCGATGGCAAGCCCGATTTGGTTGTGACTAATCTCAATAGCAACACCGTCTCGGTATTGCGTAACACATCGACACCAGGCATCGTAAATTTTGAAACCAAGGTAGATTTATTGACTGGTGATTACCATTATTCAGTATGTATAGGAGACATTGATGGCGATAGCAAACCCGATTTAGCTGTGACAAATAGTAATAGCAGCAGTGTATCGGTCTTGCGCAATACTTCCACCATGGGTACAATCAGCTTTGAAACAAAGGTAGATTTCGCAACTAGTAATAGTCCAATTTCAATAAGTATAGGCGATTTAGATGGTGATGGCAAACCCGATTTGGCTACTGCTAATTTTGCAGATGGAACCGTCTCGGTATTGCGTAACACATCCACATTAGGCACCGTAAATTTTGCAACAAAGGTAGATTTCGCATTAGGCACAATATCTCTTAGACTTTATTCTATTGGCATAGGAGATATAAATGGTGATGGCAAACTTGATTTGGCTGTGGTAAATTATTGGGGCGACACTATATCGGTATTACGAAACACCTCTACAATAGGCACAGTGAATTTTGCAACAAACGTAGATTTCGCAACTAGCGATAGTCCAAATTTAGTAGGTATAGGCGATTTAGATGGCGATGGAAAACCCGATTTGTCTGTGGCTACGGGTGATAACAACAGCGTATCGGTCTACAGACAAATTTCACATCCCACCATTTCGTCATTCAGCCCAACCTCAGGTTGTGCCAATACCGCATCGGTGGTAATTACCGGTACTAATTTTACAGGTGCAAACGCGGTAACATTCGGAGGTAGCAATGCGCTAAGCTATACAGTAGATTCGGCAACTCAAATTACAGCAACTGTGGCAAGCGGCACTACAGGTAGCATTACGGTAACAACCCCTGATGGTAGTGCTACAAGTAGTAGTACATTTACTGTTAATGCACCACCCTTAGCCACCATCACGGGCAGTCCAACATTTTGTGCTGGCAGTTCCACTACGCTAAGTGCACCAACAGGAGCAGGGCTAACTTATTGCTGGCAAAACGTAACCACTCCATTAGTTTGGCAAAATGTAGGATTAGCGGGTTTCTCAGCAGGCACTGCTACTAATCAAAGTCTAGCCTTTAGTAATGGCTCTCCTTATGTCGCATATAGCGATGGTGCAAATGGGAATAAAACCACTGTGAAAAAATTTGATGGAGGTAGCTGGGTAACTGTGGGAGCAGCAGGCTTCTCGGCAGGAGGTGCAGCATATCAAAGTTTAGCTTTCGATGGAGGCACTCCTTATGTTGCTTATAGAGATCAAGCAAATGGGGGAAAAACCACCGTGAAAAAATTTGACGGTAGTAATTGGGTAACTGTAGGAATAGATGGATTGTCACTTGGTGAAGCATATTGGATAAGTTTAGCCATAAATGCTGGTACTCCTTATGTGGCATATTATGATTATGTAAATGCAGGTAGAACAACGGTAATGAAATACGATGGAAGCACATGGGTAAGTGTCGGCACAGCAGGATTCTCTGCAAGTACTACAGAATGTTCAAGTTTGGCATTCTATGGTAGTACTCCTTATGTTGCATTTAGAGATTATTCCGTTGGAAGTTACGGAACCACTGTGATGAAATTTAATGGTACTAATTGGGTAAATGTGGGTTCTCCTGGATTTTCGGCAGGCAGTTCATATTTTCAAAGTTTAGCTTTTGATGGCAGCACTCCTTATGTAGCTTTCAAAGATTATTATAATGGGGAAAAGACTACTGTAATGAAGTTTAATGGCAGCGCTTGGGTAAATGTAGGTTCAGCTGGCTTATCAGCGGGTAGTGCAGCATATCAAAGTATAGTGTGCGATGGAGGTATTCCATACGTAGCTTATCAAGATAATGCCAATGGGGGAAAGACCACTGTGAAGAAATTTAATGGTAGTGCTTGGGTAAATGTTGGTTCAGCCGGCTTCTCAGCTGGTGGTTCATCTAGTCAAAGTTTGGCCTTTTATGGAGGCATACCTTATGTTGCATATAGCGATGGTGGAAATGGAAGTAAAACCACAGTGATGAAATTTGATGTACCACCGTGTGAAGCAACATCAAGTAATAAAATAGTAAACACAGCTGGAACCTATGTTGTAACTGTTTCGAATGCGGCTGGATGTTCTGCTACAAGTACACCGGTAAATGTTACAATAACTCCCGATAATACAGTAAGTACAGCATCATCTTCTCCATTCCTTTGCTCAAATACAGTATTAACAGCCATTACCCATACCACAACTGGAGCATCAGGCATTGGTACACCAATAGGATTGCCAACAGGCGTTACTGCTTCTTGGGCAAGCAATACAATAACTATATCTGGTACACCCATAGTAAGTGGAATATTTAATTATAGTATTCCATTAACAGGTGGTTGTGGTATAGTAAATGCAACCGGAACTATTATAGTTGACCACATTGTAAGTGCAGCTTCATCCACTCCAACACTTTGTATTAACACCCCATTAGCAGCAATAATGCATAGCACAATAGGAGCGATTGGAATTGGAACACCAACGGGATTACCTCCAGGTTTAACAGCTTCTTGGGTAAGCAACACTATTACAATAAGTGGAACACCAACAGCAACCGGCACTTTTAATTATAGTATTCCATTAACAGGTGGATGCGCTTCAGTAAATGCAATCGGCACAATTACAGTTAATGCATCCCCTACAGCCACTATCACGGGCAATCTAACATTTTGTGTCGGTAGTTCCACTACGCTAAGTGCACCAACAGGAGCGGGGTTAACTTATTGCTGGCAAAACGTAACCACTCCATTAGTTTGGCAAAATGTAGGATTAGCGGGTTTCTCAGCAGGCGGTGCTGCTTATCAAAGTCTTGCCTTAAGTAATGGCACCCCATATGTCGCATATAGCGATGGCGCAAATGGGAATAAAACTACAGTGAAGAAATTTGATGGAGGTAGCTGGGTAAATGTAGGATCAGTGGGATTCTCTGCAGGAAGTGCAGCATATCAAAGCTTAGCTTTCGATGGTAGCACTCCTTATGTTGCTTATCGCGATGAAGCAAATGGAGGTAAAGTCACCGTAAAGAAATTTGATGGTAGTAATTGGGTAACTGTGGGAACAGTAGGTTTTTCGGCAGGTCAAATTTACTATTCAAGTTTAGCCATTAATGCTGGAACTCCTTATGTTGCTTATAGAGATGACGCAAATGGATACAGAACCACGGTGATGAAATTTGATGGTATTAATTGGGTGGTTGTTGGAGTCGCTGGGTTCTCGGCAAATGGTGGTGCAGAATGTCAAATTTTGGCATTCTATGGTAATACTCCTTATGTGGCATATGCAGATTACTCCGTTGGACGTAGAGCCACTGTGATGAAATTTAACGGTACTAATTGGGTAAATGTAGGTTCAGCAGGATTTTCGGCAGGCAGTTCATATTATCAAAGTTTAGCTTTTGATGGAAGCACTCCTTATGTGGCATTTCAAGATGGTGCTTTTGGAAACAGAACTACGGTAATGAAATTTAATGGCAGCACTTGGGTAAATGTAGGTTCTGCTGGCTTTTCAGCAGACAGTGTATATTCTCAAAGTATAGTGTGCGATGGAGGCATTCCATATATAGCTTATCAAGATAATGCAAATGGGGGAAAGACCACAGTGAAGAAATTTAATGGTAGTAATTGGGTGAATGTTGGTTCAGCCGGTTTCTCAGCTGGTAGTTCATCTAGTCAAAGTTTGGCCTTTTATGGAGGCATACCTTATGTCGCATATAGCGATGGTGCAAATGGAGGTAAAACCACAGTGATGAAATTTGATATTCCATGTGAAAGCACTTCCAACAATTTTACAGTAAATGTGGCAGGCACTTACTTGGTTAAAGTAACAAATGCAACGGGTTGCTCGGCAAGTAGCACGGTAAGTGTAACAGAAACACCAAATTCCACCCCAACAGTCACTTTAACCAGTACCGACGGTGATAACACTTTTGCCTATGGTACTCCAGTAACGTTTACTGCTACTGAAGCTAATATAGCAGGTGGTACGGTTAGTTATGATTTCAGAGTGAATGGTACTTCGGTACAAAATGGAGCTTCCAATACGTATGCTGTTAGCAACTTAGCCAATGGTAATCAAGTGGGCGTTGTTATCACGATAACTGGCGGTACGTGTTTGACTACTAGCACTGCTGCTAGTAACACGATTACCAATACGGTAACGGGCGCCTTTTTAACTAGCATTACCACCTATTGTGGACAAACGTTACCATTTATCAATAGTGGTATTGGTTGTTCAGTTCCAAGTGGTGTTGTAGGTACCTTAGGGTATAGATTTAAAGTAAAAAACAATGTAACAGGAGTTACCGCTCCAACTA
>NZ_JBPTTL010000014.1:0-6518 GCF_051547085.1 Flavobacterium sp. RSB2_4_14 | reverse complement strand
TATATTCGCTTCAGTAGCTGTAAACGTTACTGGTGTGCCATAAGCAAAGGTATTGTCACCATCGCTGCTAGTTAAAGTGACTGTTGGGGTAGCGCTCGGTGTAACGATTAGACTTGCCGAAGCTACACTCTCACAATTCGACCCCACTTGAGCCGTAGCAGTCAAAACAGCATTCGGAGCTAAAGCTATAACGGTAGCCGACCAAGTACCATTAGCAACAGTAGTGGTACCAATTAGGGTGGACCCACTATATACTCTAATAGTGGTTCCGTTAGCTTCTGAACTCGAACCACTAACAGTAGTAGTGCCCGAACAATAGCTGCCGGTAATTACGGGAGCATTAGCACAGGTAGTAACCGTAATGGAATTAGAATTAGCAGAAGTACTGTTGGTACTTGTAGCTCTAACTCTATAATAATAAGCAGTACTAGCCGTCAACCCAGTTACTGGTGAAGGTGAACTAGCAACTTGTAAATTTTCAACAATGAAAGAAGGAGTAAAAATAGTTTCATCTCCCTTAACAATTATATCATCAATACCAACTCCAGCAGAACCAGTAGCACTTAACGTTTGAAAACGCACTCTTACGGTTGAGCTATTTAAGCTATATGTAAAAGTATTAGAAGGATTTGTTAATGAAGTTGATATTGGAGTACTCACCCCTAGCGGAGTCCAATTCACCCCATCAGTCGAAACTGAAACAGTAATAGCAGCTTGAGCGGCAGAAGGGCCTCCAAATGTTCTTGCTTTAAAAGTTAAACTAATATTCGAGAAATTAGATAAATTAAGAGCTGGAGAAACAGAAGTAGAAGTTGGTGACAAAAACCCAAGATATGGAGAAGTTCCACCTTGCTGAGTGATATCAGTTTCTATCCAATTGGAAGCACCTATTGTACCTGAATTAGTTAGAATAGTAATATTTGGATTAGATGATGAGATACCAAAAGTTGGAAAAGTACTCACGTCCAATCTATAATTGTCAGCGCCAAGAACTGTTCCCCAATTAGCCGTAAAACTAGTAGCGGTAATAGCAGTAGCCGCTGTAGCCAGTGGAGCTTCAAGACCTAAAGTAGTAAAAGTACCTTGTGTGCCATAAGCTGTTCCGCCTCCATTAGTAGCATACGCTTTGTAGTAATAAACAGTATTAGGACTTAACCCAGTTAATGCAGCAGAAAACGAAACACCCGATAAATTAGTAGTAGCAAGTTGGGTTCCAGTGCCATCAGCAAAACCATTAGTAGTACTAAATTCAATACCATAAGCACTTAGATTGGAACAACCGAAAACAGAAATAGTCCCTGCTACCGTTGCACCAACTTGTGTTACGGCACTAGAGTTTCCTGTTACTACCGATGGAGCCGTATTAATACCACTACCCGATGCCGCAACATTTATAGAAGTCGCACCTCCACCACTGATAAGGATGTTTCCGTCATAAGATTGAACCAGAGTAGGTAAAAACTGTACATAAATAGTCTGTGAAATAGCTCCAGAATTTGGAACCAAAGTCAAGGAAGGGAAAAAATTACCATTATCAGTAGAAAAATAAAATCCTGACAAAGCATTTACGGTAACATTACCAGTCAAGTTTGAACCAACTAAAGAAAAATTATTGATCAAGTTACTAGAAATACATACCCCATTAAAAGATGGTAAAACACCAGCTTGTAAACTTGGATTAGTACAAGCTGTTGTGGATAAACTAGCAGAAGTACCAATGGTAACTACATCAGCACCATTTTTGGCATGAACAGTAAAAGTTTGATTGGCACCACAGCTCAAATTAGAAACCGTAGTCGAAGCCCATGCCGCAGCGGTTTGCCAAACTGCAGTACCTAAAGTAGCACCACCTACTTGAATATAACTACCACCATTAAGCTGAATAGAATATAAAGTACCTATCGGATTACCATCACCGCTACCTATAGCCACATCAATAGTAGTTTCAGTAGCATTTGATAAAGTTGGAGCCAAAGGCGCATTAGCAAAAGTATAAAAAGAAACATCTGAGCCATTCACGGTACCGCCTAAACCACCAGAAGCTATTGCTTTGTAAGTATATTGCGTATTAGGAGATAATCCTGCAACAGTAACCGAAGTAGCCGTGTTTGAAGTGCCTGTAACCGCACCTGACGCCGGAGTTGTAGCTGTAGCTAAAGTCCCATAATCAAAACTAACTGTGGTAGCATTTCCATTAGCATTAACAGTACCATTTAAGGTAGCTGCTGTGGATGATGTAACCGTAGCTGCGTTGGTAGTAACGGTTGGTGGTGTTTTGGTAAAAAAACCAGTATAAGCAAGTCCGTTTGTACCTGCTGTAGGAGAATTAAATCCCCAACCTCCTGTTGTTGTTTGACCACTCGCATAATAACGGAATGTTACTGTTGTGCCAGCAGGTACATTTTGTAAAGCTGAAATTCCTGAAACGTCTATGGATAAAGAAGCTGGTGTACCAATGGTTACAATTGGAGAACCAATCAGTGTAAAAGTAGTACCATTCAAACTATAGGCAAATTGTGAGCTTACACCTGGTGATGCAGCAAATGTAGATGTGCCCACAAGATTAGCAGTGATTGTGGCCAAACTTAATATATTTCCGTTTGTAGCCGTTAAAGTTGTTTGGAAAAAGTCAGTATTAGCAGTAGAGATTCCATTGTTTTGAAATCCTACTGTTCTAAATGAACTAGCTCCAGAACTTAGAGCAGCACCAGGTCCACGAGTAATATTACTTGCCGATGAAGTACTCACTAAATTTGTATTAAAAGTTGTAGCCGCAAATGTCGCAACACCCGCATTGAGAACTGAATTAAAATCCCATCCCGCCAAAACAGGATAACCAACGGTCAAAGCTTGAGTAACCGAAGTAGCAGCATTATAATTTCCATCTCCCGCTTGCGAAGCAGTAATTGTAGCAGTACCTATGCCTAGTATGGTTACTGTTCCATCTGAAGCTATGGTAGCAACACCAGATGAAGGTACGCTAACAAGACTATAAGTAACGGTTAAACCAGAAGAAGCTGTGGTAGCAGCACTATAAGGAGCATCGCCTATTGCCTTTATAATTGTGGCTGGTGCTATAGCTGCTATCGTTTGATTAGCTTTATCTACTGTTACACTTGTCGTAGTAGTAGCTGTGTTATAATTGTTAAAATCTGTTGGAGTAAAAGTAATTCCCTGATTAGCAGTTCCAACATTGGGTGCTGTACTTGGTGTAGTAAACGCAAAACTTCCGGGAACACTAGCGGTACCTCCCGTTAAGATAGAAGAAGCTAAAGTTTGCCCGTAAGTGATAGAAGAAGCTGTTGGCGCTTCACTAATAGTGGTTAGAGCTTTATCTACTGTTACACTAGTTGTAGTAGTAGCTGTGTTATAATTATCCGTATCTGTTGGTGTAAAAGTTACCCCTTGATTAGCAGTTCCTGCATTAGGAGCTGTTGCTAAATTTGTAAACGCAAAAGTACCGACTACACTAGCCGTTCCTCCTGTTAAAGTAGATAAAGCCAAAGTTTCTCCATAAGTAATATTCGAAGCCGTTGGAGCCACACTAATTGTCGGAGTTGCTTTGCTGACAGTATTTCCTGAAGCTGCAGTGGTAATGGTTGCAGAAGTTGCTCCACTAGTTAATGTTATCACCTGTGAATTATAGGATCCTAAAACAGTAGCCGTAGCACTTAAACGCACATACAAAGTACCTCCTGTTGAAGATAAAGTAGCCGTACTGCCATAAGTAATACCATCACTAGATACTTCATATCCTGTTGGAGCAGTAGAAGTGGTAATAGTACCTGGTAGTGAAGTAGCTGCGAAAACTACCGATTGTGCTGTAGAAGCAGTACCATAAGTAGTAGTAAAAGCAGTTAGTGTAGTTGTTGCGGGAGTAAGAGTGGGTGTAGAAGTAACCGTAATATCTCCAGGGATATAAGTAATAAGATAATTTGATGGATTAAAATCTCCTCCAGTAGCATTCGAAGGAAAAACTTGACCTGCATAAGTACCATCAGGATCACCAGCTGCTGCACCCGTACCATAAGTAATGGTAACGGAGCCAATAGTTTGAGGTGATACTAAACCACTACTGGTAAATGCAGTAGAACCCGCGCCACCTGATAAGGTATCGCCATTGGCTTTACTAACATTGTTTGCGGTTATCGAAAGAGCTTTGGTGTCTACAAAAACACTAGCAACATCAGTTGCAGTATTGTAAAAAGAAGCATCATCAGGTGTAAAAGTAATTCCTTGATTAGCAGTACCTGCATTAGGAACTGTACTTGGTGATGTAAAGGCAAAAGTTCCGGTTGTACTAGCGGTCCCTCCTGTTAAAGTAGAAGAGGCTAAAGTTTGTCCATAGGTAATCCCCGAAGCTGAAGGTGCAACACTAATAGTTGGTGTAGCTTTGGTTACAGTAAACGATTGGGTAACAGAAGTAGCCGCACAAACTGTAGTGCCATTACCAGCTTGAGAAGCAGTTAAAGTAATTGGACCACCTACACCTACAATAGTAACTATACCAGTAATTGGGTCAACAGAAGCAACACTATTGTTACTTGAACTATACGCTACAGCCAATCCCGAAGTAGCAGTAGTAGCAATACTATGTGATTCACCAAAACTTTTGGTAACCGATGCGGTAATTGGGTTTATGGTTTGAGGGGTACAAGGTGGAACTGCTGTCGCATACATGGTGAAATCATCAATTCCAACATGAGCATTGTTAGCAGTAGTATTACCAATTGTAAATCTAAAATTAGCAGTTCCTCCAACCGCTAAACTTAAACCGGTAATTGACAATCCTTTTGAAGTTACTGCTATCGATGCTAAATTAGCACAAGTGCCAATTGATGCGTTAAATGCTGTTGTACCTGTTCCAGTCGCACTTGTTAAACCATAAGCTCCAGCATTTAACCTATATGCAAAAGCAACTGGTGTTGCGTTAGAACATTGTGAATATTGTTCAATATTCCAAGTTAACTCAAATCCATTTATAATAGCACCTGTATTATTAACCACAGAAAATGTCAATGTATAAGCTGCACCATCCTGTTTAGATCCAAAAGCGATATCAGTTGAGCTTGAATTGTCTCTTAATCCAAAAGTTGAGTTACTATTAGAGTAAGCAACATTCCTGTTATAAAAACCGCCAGGAGTATAATCGCTATAAGTCCAAGCCCAATTTGAAGGTACTGAGACTGATGTTCCCGCAAAAGAATCAAAATTCTGAGTATAAGTATTCCCTGAACCAGTACCAGTAATGCTAAACTGCCCCCAACTCACCTGAGTATTCAGCAAAATCAACAAAGTAAAACTCAAAAACAGAAAAGATTTTCTAAAAAGTAAAGTATTTTTCATATTGATATATTTTTAAAACGGAAACAAAACTACATAATTATTAAAGTTAATACATAAAAAAACATTAAGTAATTGTTAACCAATTGTCAATAGTTATTTAATCGGTTTTTTATGTAGTTCATCGATGCTAAAACACTGCACAAGAAATAACAAGTAGGATTAGTTGGAAAAGTAAAAAATTTAAAATACAAGAAATAGCGTATAAAGAATAAACAGTTAAAAATGATAACCAAAAATCAATAACAGATAACCCCAAAATAATTTTTCACCCTTTAGGGCCGGGGAAAAGAAAATTATTTAACCAATTAACCCCATAAACGATAACCTAAAACCGATAACCCCAAAATAATTTTCCACCCTTTAGGGCCGGGGAAAAGAAAATTATTTGACCACTAAATAGGAACCAACAACCGACAACTTCTCTTTGCATACTTTGCGTTAGAAACTTCATGTCCTTCGTGGTTAAAAAAAATATTGTGTCACTTAGTGAACCTTATAAAAATTTCTCTAATTTCTCCAATCTGTGTTCCAAAAAAAAACTTCTTACTACATCTTAATCCGGTAATGGTTTAAAACCTTCGCAACCTAGTCCCTTCGTAGCAAAAAAAACTTCGCGTGCTTTGCGGTTTAACAAAAAAATCCCCGTCTCGTCCTCAAACGAAACAGGGATTTCTATCTTATATCATTCCCGTCAAAACGGAAACTTCAATTGTAGTCTCAATAGGTAATACTCTAGTCTTAATACTTAATACTTCAGTCTTAATACTTCAGTCTTAATACTTCAAACCTCATATTTCGTACCTCGTACCTCCTACTCAACCTATCGTTTCACTACACGAAGCGTTTTCACATCCTCGCCTTGTGTCACCACAATGTTATACACCCCACTTGGATAACGTTCCCCTAATGGTAAACTCTCCAATGTCTTAGCACTAACCTCTTGTTGCTCAATAAGTCGTCCTACCATATCATACACCGTGATGTTGATGCTTTCCTTAGCCGTGGTCGTAACACTAATCATGAAATTATTCGCAAATGGATTTGGCAACGCCATAGCACTAAACGATAAAGCAACTGGTTTAGCTTGTGATGCCGCTGGTGCTTTGATCGTACAATCTTTACCTATAGGTCCTACTCCATAAGAAGTCAACTCTATCGATACGTTGTATATA
>NZ_JBPTTL010000013.1:0-7051 GCF_051547085.1 Flavobacterium sp. RSB2_4_14 | reverse complement strand
AATATTCGCTTCAGTAGCTGTAAACGTTACTGGAGTGCCATAAGCAAAAGTGTTATCACCGTCGCTACTGGTTAAAGTTACTGTTGGGGTTAATGGTAAATTTAACAATGGATTAAAATCATCACAATCAAGCCCCAATGAAGTCAAGTTATAATAGGAATCTAAGGTTGCACCATAACAAACGGGATACAACACATTATCAAAACTATAACCATCCACATCAAAATCAATATAGAAATTCCCTGATTGCCATACAGCATTGTTGGTATCATCACAATCCGTACTATTAGTTACATATCCAACAGGTGCTGTTTCAGCTAATACCGGTACAGCCAAGTTTCCAAATCCATCTCCATCTGAATCTGCATAGAAAGTAAATAAGTCATTACTGAAATAGATATTATCTAAAAACAATCGGAATGGTGCTGTATAATTCTGCTCAACTTTTAACCCGTAAATATCATTCAAGGCTCCAGGATAAGCTGTTAAAGGAACTCTTAACCTGTTCCATCCTGCCACAAGTGCACCAGTATTATAAAGTCTATCACTAGGCGCTAACAGTACTAAAAATAAATTAGGTCTAGGGGCATCTAAATAAATATCAATATTTAAATGTGACATTCCAGTTCCTACAAGGTTCAAACGTCTCTCTGTTTGATCAACTAAACCAATAAATCCTAAGTTATTAACTTCAATACATGTATTAGTTCCATTCGGAAAATTAAAGTTAGAGGTTGTGCCTCCTGTCCAAGATGCCCTAACCAAATTATAGTTAGGAGCATTGGTATAGACAGGTGGTGTACCTGTATACATAGAAATTACTCTTGCTGGATCTCTTGCTGGAAGTGAAGGCGATGGAGTAGGATCAGGAAAATTAACTACTAATGATGCCGTAGCAGTACCAGGACCGTAAACTCCCGGAACTTCTGCTTGAGTAGCTGTTATAGTAGTAGTACCACCACCAACAATAGTTACAGTATTACCGTCAAAGGTTACTACACCTGTAGGACTTGCACTGTAGGTCCAAGCACCAGTACTGTTAGAAGACGGATTGGTTAATACAAAAGGAGCATCGCCTAGCACTTTAGGACTTGGAACGGTTAATGCTCCAACAGTTGGAGGTATAGCAGAAGCGGCTCTGTAAAAATAGATGTTGTCCAAATAGACTACCTTTACTGGTGCAGTAGCTCCTGTAGGATTGTTTAAATCAAAAAAACTAACATTTGCCAAATTTAACCCTATATAATCAGATAATGGAATATCAAAACTGGCCCAACCATTTAAGGGAATGCTCGAAACTACTTTTCTATTCCCATTGATTTCAAACCATAGTTGATTTTGATTTAACGTATAAACATCGATGTGTAAGGTTGTCATAGTAGCTATACTTCTAG
Source organism: Flavobacterium sp. RSB2_4_14 (assembly GCF_051547085.1). Classification (NCBI taxonomy): domain Bacteria; kingdom Pseudomonadati; phylum Bacteroidota; class Flavobacteriia; order Flavobacteriales; family Flavobacteriaceae; genus Flavobacterium; species Flavobacterium sp. RSB2_4_14. Next base: position 5,657 of record NZ_JBPTTL010000013.1, on the reverse strand, counting down.
CAGCAAAAGCTAACCTAGCCAATGTAAAACCATTAAAAAATCTGGCGTTATTTCCACCAATCGAAACATCTACTCCGTTTTGCCATGTCGCTCCGGCTGTAGTGGCATAAGATTCACTATATAACGATACAACATCCCAGGAGTTTCTTACAGGAGGAATAGGTGCTGCAGAAGGAGTTACATTAAAAGTGGCTGTCCTAGAAGTTGCGGCATATGTTCCATCAGAAACTTGTGAAGCAGTAATAGTTGAAGACCCAGCAGCACCCACTTGTATCTGGTTCCCGCTAACAATAGTGGCTACAGTAGAATTACTACTTGAATACGTGAAAGGACTTGTATTGTTTGAAGTTGGAGGTGTTAATGTAAAAGTAGCATCACCTACAAATTTACTAGGTACAGTAAACGTACCAACTGTTGCAAAAGGAAGTGAAGTAGGATCACTGATATTATCTACATAAAGTGTTCTTGCAGGTTTAAGTGTTCCAAAATTTACTTGAGCTGCAGACTCCCAATAGGGGTGAATAACAAAACTTTGATAAACACCATTTGCCTGAGCAGCTTTACCATCACGGACGGAATTGAACGTAAAAGAACATGTCTGCCATGTATTAGTACCGGTGTAGCTAACAACTGCAGCAGCTTCTAGAGCGCCAGATAATCCTCCATTTACTTTTACTAAAAAAAACATTGGCCCAGATGCAAGCACATCAATAGTCATTGTTTTGTTCGTTGTTAGTGTTACAGCATTTGTCAAATTAAAATTTGCTCCTTGCCAAACTTGTTGTGTAGTATTCGTAACTATTTTGAGTACTTTAGAGGTGTTCGTTCCTGTCCCAGTTTCGACTACAGGATTAGCCATGCCTCCAAAAACAGAAGTAAAACCTCCAGATTCTCCAGTTTCGAATCCTAACAAGGTGGCTTGAGATTGTCCTAATGAAAAAGTCATAAGGAAAAAGAGTAAGAATAATTTTTTCATAATTATAGTGTTATAAAGTTGACTTTCAAATATAGTCAAGAAGGAGTTACATTCTAAGAAACGGGCATCATATAAAAACTATACAAAATAATAGAAAATAGAAAAATCACCATAAAATCAATAAACGCAAACGTTGTAGTGCTGTAAAAACCGTATGCTACTAATAATTTAACCATTATTTTAGGTGACTGTAATGAAAATGTTGTGTTAATGTTGTGTTTTATAGTATAGTTTTTGAGTGAAAAAATGCCTAAATAGAAGTATGGTTTATGTAGTATTCTAATTTTTTTTACGAAAAAAAAACACTAACCAAAAAAATAATTTAATTATTTTAAATATTTAATAAAAAAGAGGCCTTTATTGAAACTCAATATCAGGTGATGTGTAACTGCACTATTTCATAAAATATAGCCTTGAGTTAGCACATTATGTTCTTGTTTGTAATACAGTAATGAAAACCACAATAAATTACAGTCTTTACAGTAAAACCGCTGTTTACACGGATTGCTAAAAAATCTAATTAGTGAGAAACCAACAACCAAATCAAAAATAATAAATTTGTGAATTTGCCGTAAAAAAACTGAAACCGACAACTGAAAACCAACAACCCTAAATAATTTTCCACCCTTTGGGCTGGGGAAAAGAAAATTATTTTGCCACTAAACGGGAACCAACAACTGAAAACCGAAAACTATGACTGAAAATTTCTCCAATTTCTCCAATTTCTCCAATCTGTGTTCCAAACATAATAAATCATTGCATAAAAAGAAAAAATAAGTACCATCAGCGTTCAATACTGAAAACTGATAACAGAAAACCGAAAACTATGACTGAAAATTTCTCCAATTTCCCCAATCTGTGTTCCAAAAATAGTAGAATAGTAAAAAAACTTTATGAGCCCTGCTTACCAATAGGCATACTTATATAAAATTGTCTAATTATTGCCCAATAACAATCCAATCTACACCATCACTTTGAACAGTATAACGTGTATTGGCATTTAACGTGTTAATAAAGACATTGCCAACATCGTTATAAATTGCACCACCAGCAGTAGAAAATATTTTTGGTCCAATAGTGTTACTACCTATAATCACATATACTTTGCCAGTATTCCCAGCAGCATTCGGTAATCTTATTTCTGAAACAGCATTAAATACTCTAACTGTATATTCTGCTAAAGAAACAGTATAAACCCCAGTAGCGGCACCTGTGTTAACATAAGGCTTTACAGTAGGATTGGCCCAACTTCCATTACCAACACCATCACTTTGAAGGATATAATTAGCAGTTGCGCCAGCAGTCATTTGAAAATTAGTTGTCGAAGTGGTACCAGCAACAGTAACCGTAGTTCCGTTATCGGTAACGATACCATCAACAAGCGTAGTACCATTCCATTTAGGCATTCTATTTACAGTAGCAGACGAGACCTGCGGGTCAGTTTCAACAGTAGCAGCCGAAACCCAACTCGTTGCTCCAGCACCATTGGTTTGTAGTATTTGTCCAGCGGCTCCAGGTACATTTGGTAAAGCATAACCGTTAACGCCAGGAGTATTAACTTGCAATGTTCCATTAACTCTAAGGATATTAGTGAAAAAATCACCATAAATCAAAGCATTATTAGCATTAGCATTAGTGTTTTCAATATACAACTTATTGCTACTCGTTACTGCTTCTGAACTTCCCGCTGCATAACCTATAAAAACATTATCAGTTCCAGAAGTGGTGGCAGAACCAGCTTGAAAACCTATAGCGGTATTCCTTGTGGAACCATTACTAGCAGCACTTAAAGCACCAGAACCTACCGCAACAGACTCTGTGATAACTCCAGTTCCTGTCATGGTATTATAACCTACAGCCACATTATTTATAGAGGCAGCTGAATTAACACCGGATAAGGCATTGCTACCAACAGCTGTATTAAAACGGGTAGTAGTGGGTACATTGGTTAGAGCATTATAGCCAACAGCAGTATTATTGTTTCCTCCATTGAGATTGGCTAACGCTCCACTACCAACAGCGGTGTTCAAAGCCCCCGTATCACTACCAGGTGTGTTTATCGCTAAGGCATTAAATCCAAAAGCAGTATTGTTGGCAGAGGTGGTATTCGCAGCCAGAGCGTTTGTTCCAAAGGCAGTATTATTAGCTGCGGTATTAGCCGCCAAAGCATTTACTCCAAATGCGGTTCCGTTAGTAGTCGCACCAACTGTCAAGGCATTAAGTCCAAAGGAAGTGCTAGTACTTGCAATCTTTCCTGCAGCCAAATTATTTCTTCTAAAAGCAACATCTACATCTGTAGCAGCAGCTGTACCAATAAAATTGGTACCATCTATAATTCCGGTATTTCCAGTGGTTAGCCAACCCGTTGAGGCACCTGTATTAAATCGAACCCATCTTGCAGAGGCTGAATTCCAGTGATAGAAACCGGGCGTAACTGCGTTAACACCTGCACCAACAGAATTAAGAACATAAATCATTTCAGAATCTGCTGGAGCAGGAAGTGGTTGTGGTAAATTTGCCCCAAATGTTAAATTTATTCTCGGAATAAGCAAACCATTATTAGATGAAACAATATCCAAAGCACCTTGTGGTGCTGTAACATTTATACCTATAGTTCTTGTAGTGTTTACACCTGAAGTGAGTGCACCAGCCATAGTACCAAATATTGTATTTCCAATATTCAATTGGTCACTTCCCGCAGCAACAGGTGCGACAGTATTGGCTCCTATCATAATGTTATTAGAACCTGTTGTTAAGGCAAGACCTGAGTCAAAACCTAGGGCTGTGTTATTGGAACCCGTACTTGCTCTTAATGCTCTATACCCAAGTGCGCTATTCCCAGTTCCAACAACGTTATCTCTTAAGGAAGTAAACCCTACAGCTGTATTACCAATATCAGCTGTGGCTGGCCCATTATAAGATGTTAAAGCACTTCTCCCAATGGCAACATGCCCAGAGGAAATAGTATTAGAATATAAAGCTCCAGTACCAACAGCAATATTTTCACTTCCTGATGTATTTGAAAATAATGACAAATCTCCAATTCCGGTATTGCGTTGTCCAGTGGTTAATCCAGGCATCACATTTGCTCCAAATACTGTATTCCTTACCCCTGTTTGGGTACCTACGTTAATCGTTGGATTTAATAAAGAATTTGCTCCAAAAGAAGTATTCCCATTATTTGAATCGAAAGTTGACAAATTATAAATTGGATCCCCAATAAAACCAGCTCTTATATTATTCCTTCTAAAAACCAAATCGATATTATCAGTAGTCCCTAGAAAATTAGTAGCGGCCGAAGTACTGGCATTCCCTAATAAAGCCCATGCATTACTAGAGTTTCCTGTAGCAAGTCTAATCCACAAACTGCCATCCCAATAATAATAACCCGGCGTAACTTGATTGGGTCCTACAGCGGATGTAGCAGTATTATAAACCAACTCAGAAACGGTAGGCGTAATCACAGTCGAAACATTGGTAGCCGTTAAGGCAACTCTTGGAATTAATAATCCATCGTCTGTCGATACTACATCCAACGATCCATTGGGAGATGTTGTCCCAATACCCACTTGTGCCGTTAAACTACAAGTCAAAAACAAAAGGAAAAGGGATACTAAAAATGATTTCATAACGGTGGTATTTATTGTTGTAAAATAGTAATGTAAAGGTTTTGTGTACTTCGCAAAGTAAAATCAGGAAATAATAATTCCAATCGTGTAATATAATAAAGTTATAGTAAAAATAATCAAATAGAGTATATAAAATAACTATACAAAGTAGTGTGAAATATTTTTCTTTAACAACTGTTCAAACAGCAATATTTTACTATACTTGAATAGCTTAGCATCAATAATCAAAATAACTGCCACCTCATACAAATAATAATTGTAGAGGTAATGTAAAGGCAATATAATATATATTTCTTATTTATTAATAAATAAAATTGTACATTATACAATTAAAAAGGCCTAAAAATTGGTTCCCCTCAATAAAATTAAAAATAAAGTCCTTTCTAAGCAACTCATTAACCAAACTATTACCTATACCAAATTGAAATTCCTGTATGCTATTTTTGATAAAAAACTTCAAAATACTTTGTAAAATCCTTGAACAAACTTCACAAAAATACTTTGTTTCTTCTGTATAATTTTTTTTTATCCTCTGTAGTTAAAATAAATAGTAGTACACGGACATATCTACCTATAAATCTGTGAAAATTACTCCAATTTCTAAAATGGGTGTTCCAAAAAAGCAAATAGAGAAAATGCTTTTAGAAAGCCAACTTCTTAATGCATCTTAATCCGGTAATGGTTTAATAACTTCGTGTGACTTTATGAAACCCTTGTGAAACTTTGTGAACCACATAAAATTTCTCCAATTTCTCCAATCCGTGTTCCAAAAAAATAACTTCTTAATGCACCTTAATCCCCTTAATGGTTTAAAAACTTACTGTACTTTGCTTGCCTAAATCAGTTTAATCCGCGCTTGAAAATCCGTTTTATCAGCGTTCCAACTAAAAAATAGTCACCACAAACATACCTACCATAAAATCAGTGAAAATTTTTCTAATTTCTCTAATCCGTGTTCCAAAAAGAAAAAATGCTGTTAGAAAGCCAACTTCTTAATGCATCTTAATCCGGTAATGGTTTAAAATCTTCGCGCATTTGCGGTAATTAATCAG
>NZ_JBPTTL010000012.1:0-29045 GCF_051547085.1 Flavobacterium sp. RSB2_4_14 | reverse complement strand
TACGGTATTGGTAATCGTGTTACTAGTAACCGTACTTGTGGTTAAACACGTACCTCCCGTTACTGTAATAACAACGCTCACTTGATTACCGTTAGTTAAGTTGCTAACAGCATATGTATTGGAAGCTCCATTTTGTACTGATGATCCATTCACTCTGAAATCATAAATAGCTACAGAACCACCTGCTAAACTTCCTGCAGTAGCAGTAAAGGTTACTGGCGTGCCATAAGCAAAGGTGTTATCACCATCGCTGCTAGTTAAAGTAACTGTTGGAGTGGAGTTTGGTGATACCGTTATAGTTGCCGTACTTACTGTAAATCCTGAAGTTCTTACACATGCTGTTGCAGTGGTTACAGACACTAAAGTATAAGTAGTCGTAGTCGTTACTGGCGAAGTAAACACCGTAAATGGAGTACCACTTACAACGTTAGTAGCTGTTCTATTGGCAGTACCATCATTGTAAACCACAGTATAAGGACCTGTTCCAGAAGTAGCCGTGAAGGTTAATTGTCCAACACCTGTAGCACAGAATGGACCATTAGCCGTTAATGAACCTTGTGGAAGGGAATTAACCGTTATAGTTGCGGTATCTCCAGTAAATCCTGTAGTTCTTTCACATGCATTAGCGCCAATTACAGACACTAAAGTATAGGTAGTCGTCGCCGTTACTGGTGAAGTAAATACAGTAAACGGTGTACCACTTACAACATTCGTAGCTGTTCTATCGGCAGTACCATCATTGTAAACCACGGTATAAGGACCCGTTCCAGCAGTAGCGGTGAAAGTTAATTGTCCAACACCTGTAGCACAGAATGGACCATTAGCCGTTAATGAACCTTGTGGGAGTGGATTAACCGTAATAGTTGCAGTACCTCCAGTAAATCCGGTAGATCTTGAACATGAACTAGCTGAGGTAACAGACACTAAAGTGTAGGTAGTCGTAGCAGTTACTGGTGAAGTAAACACCGTAAATGGAGTGCCACTTACAACATTGGTTGCTGTTCTATTAGCTACACCATCATTATAAACCACGGTATATGGCCCTGTTCCTGCAGTAGCAGTAAAGGTCAATTGTCCTGAACCAGATACACAGAATGGACCGTTTGCGGTTAAAGAACCTTGAGGTAATGGATTAACCGTAATAGTTCTTGAAGTAGTAACGGAACATCCTGTTTGAGCAGTAACTGTTAAATTATAAGTCGTAGTAACAGTTGGGCTTACATTGGCTCCTGTAGCATTTGAAACAAGTCCAGCTGGAGTTGATGTCCAAGAGTAAGTGTAAGTATTAGCAGGTGGTGCTAATTTCGGTAAGAAAGCATACACTCTACCATTATCAGGTAATAAAGGAGTTGTAAAAGTTCCTAAATCAACCGTTGCGGCACTACTATTACTAACAGTAGGTGAAGACCATGCCCCCGTATTACTAAGGGATTTCACATCATCAACAGAAGTGCTCGCACCTCTTATACCTACTTGACATGAAACAAGTGAAGTTCTGGCAGAAGCAGTTGTAAAATCACCATAACGAATTTCTATTTTGTTACTTCCTTCATACAACCATATTTGAACATTACCAGTTTCTGGATTACTTGCTGCGGCGAAATTTTTAAAGTTTGCCCATTCCACTTTTGTAATTCTATTAGGCGAAACGCCTGAAGTCTGCACAAAATAAGTAGCGTTAAAGGCATTATTACTACTCAAATCTCTACTAAATGCTGCAATAACATTATTAACCGTTCCAGATAAAGGAGTGTAATTAGTTGTCGCAGTAGCACTAGTATCAAAAGTTAACCAACCATTAGAACTCACTTTAAATCCAGTAAAAGGATTGTTTCCAAAAGTAAAGCTAAACGGTAACGTTTGTGCATCAGAAATAGAATCTTCACCCGATAGAGTTAAAGCAGTAGTACCTATACCACCAACAATAGAAGTATATGTTGAAGTTGTATTTTCAAAAGTATAACCATTTATTGAAGGTACATTAGTAGGGTCTACTAGAGCTACCGTACTAGTTAAGGAAACTGGAGCGCCTGCACAAGTTGTTGTTGAAGCACTGTTAACAGCTACTGTGAATGCATTTCCAACTGTAATAGTTGCAGTTGCAGTGTTAGTACAATTATTAGCATCCGTTGCAGTTACTGTATAAGTAGTAGTAACTGGTGGAGTGACACTAACAGAAGTACCGTTAGGTAAGGCAACAATTCCGCCAGTCCACGAATAAGTAGCTGCAGTTCCAGAAGCTGTCAAAGTAACTGGAGTTCCTGTTGGAGTACAATACGAAGCTGTTAGCGGTGAAACACTAACCGTTGGTTGTGATATAGTTAACGAAGCAACGTTAGATGTAACTTGTGGACAAGTACCAAAACCATTTACTAATGCTCTGTAATAGGTAACTCCTACTGGAGAAGCAGTGGTTACTGCAACTGACAATGATGGTGAATTCGTTCCTATGTTTGACCAACCACCTGTACCTGTCGCTGATTGTTGCCATTGAATAGAAGAGACACCACCAGCCGTTGTAATTGTGAATTCTTTAGTTCCATTTACTTTACATGCGGTTAAATTACCTGATTGTGAAACAACACTTGGAGCTATTTGAGCTGAGAAGGTAGCTGGAGCACTATCAACAAAATTAGTTGGTGATGAAGGTGAATAAAATACTCTAACTTGATAAATCTCATTTAGTGCATCAGTAGGACTAACTGTTAATTGATTAGTAGTTACTCCTGAATAAATACCTGTATTTGATAGGTCAACATAACCAGAAACAGTAGAAACTCTCCATTGATATCCTACTATAAGATTAGATGGACTTGCAGCAACTGTAAATTGAGCTGAATTCATACCACATTGATTTACACTTACTGGATTAGTATCTATTCCAACAGGACTGATATTAATGAAGCCACTGTTAGAATTAACAGATGTACAAACTGTACTTGTTGAAACTTCACAATAGAATTCATAGGTATCAAAATCTGCTTGAATGTTAGCTACAGTCAATTGATTAGTAGTCGCACCACTAAATGAAGTTCCTGTACTAACAGAACCATTAATAGCACCATTAGATGCTTGGAATGGACCATCTCCATTTTCATTATAATAATACCATTGATAAGATAAAGTACCTGCTCCTGTTGCAGCAACAGTAAACGTTCTAGTATTACCTACCACAGCAATTGCATTAACTGGTTGCTGTGTAATAGTAATTTTCTCTTGTACAGTTACAGTATAAGTATTGGTATTGAAAGTTTGACAACCGTTGTTTGTTATAGAGAATCCAATAACAGCGGTACCTGGTGTCAATCCAGTCACTAAACCATCACCATCTACCGAAGCCACTGTTGCATTACTTGTTGTCCAAGCATTACCTGAGATAACATTACCCACAATACCCAACTGAGTAGTAGACAATCCATCACCACAAAGTGTATTTGGTGTACCAACTACTGTAAATGGAGTTGGGAAAGGTTTTATAGTAAAGTTACTTGGAGTATTAACCCTACCACCTGCTGTATTAGTTAATGTAATCACACCCGATTGTAAAGTATTACCCTGTGGTAAAGTTATAGTAATCTGAGTTGAACTATCAATGGTATAGGTTGTGATTTCAGTAGTTCCAATTTCAACCTTATTAACAGTATTAAAATTAGTACCTGTCACTACTATTGTTCCTGCTGTACCTGCACAAATTGATGTAGGAGCAAATGAAGCAATCGTAGGTGGCGGTGTAATGATTCCTAAATTATCAATAGATAATGTATAAGTACCCGATACCCATGTAGCAGCAATTTTTACCAATACATTTTGTCCTTCATAGATACTAGACAATGGATAGGTTAAGGTGCGATATCCAGCTACACCATCATTGGTAACAGTTGCCAATGCTACATAATTAGCACCACAATCGGTACTGATTAACACTTGGAAACTACCTGAACCATTAGCTGGCGGAGCATAAGGAGTATCTGAATTTGAAACACTGTAATCTAACGTAAGGATTTGTCCTGATACAATTGGTCCATAAGGAGCTGTAGACAAATTAGCCGTAGTATTCAAACTATATAAAATAATATTGGCATTACCACTAGTAGTACCACCTGTATTTCCTAAAGCAGCTGGGTTAGAGAAATAATCCCAACTTGGAGCATTCCATCCTGCAACACTAGCCAATGAGTCGAATGGCTCAGTAAATGGTACCGCTCTTGGCGCACCAGTGACTAACGATGTGTTACTAGTATAGGAAGAGTTAGAAACACAAGTAGTTTTCATTCTATATAGTATAGGTGTTCCTGCATATATTGGAGGAGAATAAGTGGTTGTATTCGCACCAGAACCGCCAACGGCAGATACCCATGTAGTACCTCCATTGGTTGATTGCTCCCATTCATAGGTTATACCAACATCTACAGAAGCACCAGTAACCGTTAAAGCCGTAGGAGGTAATAATGTACATACCGATTGCGTAGCAATGTTGATAGTACCTCCATTAGGAGTTCCTGAACATGGAGATTGTACACTTAAATTGTCAAAAGAAAGTATATAGTTACCTGAAGTTCTGGTTGCTAAAATTCTTACTCTTATAATAGAGCCACCATATAAATTAAGTGGATATGTTTTCTTTCTAAAGCCATATACCCCATCATTAGAAACGGTTTCTAAGTTGGTGTAAGTCGCTCCAAAGTCTGTAGAGATTTGAACAATAAAGTTACCAGAACCACTAGCTGGTGGAATGGTTGAATTTACAGTATCAAACAAACCATAATCAAATGACAAGGTTTGATTTGCTGCCACAGGACCTACATTAACCGTTTGGAAATTATAGGTTGTAGTAGTCGCAAATAACTGTCCTGTAATGGTATTATCAGGGTTACCTGGGACACCAACAAAATTACCTACAAAAGAATTGGTAAAGGAATAGCCATTAAAACCTGCTATTGTAGTACCATCAAAAGTTTCTAACCATGGTGAAGGAACTACAACAGGGATAGTCACAGCCGATGAGCTAGCCCATGCACTGTAATCAGTACCTCCACAGTAAGTTCTTACCCATAAATAGTAAGTAGTACCTTGAACCAAACCACCATAACCCGGAACAGTAGTTCCAGTAACTGTTGTAGTACCTGTACCACTCACAGGGGCTGTATTAGTATTGGTAAGGATATATTGGTACGATTGAGTAGCCCCTATTGTTGGTGCAGTCCAAGACAAATCAGCGGTACCAGCAAGTGGGTTAATATTACCAATAGTTAAAGCAGTTGGTGCCGTACAAGAACTCACTGTAGTAAATGTTGTACCATTAACCGCTGAACAAGGAGCAGCTCCGTTACTATTCGTTGGAACCACAAACCAGGTGTACTGAGTTAATCCAGACAAAATTAGACCTAGTGGCACTGTGTAACTAGTTGAAGTTGTAGTAGCAAAAGGTGTTGTTGGCACTGCACCTGACGTAGGATATAAATAAACATCATAACTCGTAGCATCAGTAGCAGCCGTCCAAGTTAGTGTCGGAGTTACAGAAGCTGTATCTATAGCATCAACTGGTGCTGTGTTGGTAGTACAAGCAGGAACTGGTCTAGTGACACAAATTGTGAAATTACCGGAACCTGCACCTACTGGAGCATGATAGACTCTAATAAAATATTTTTTATTCAATACAAACGGTCCTGAATACGTCTCAACACCAGCGGTAGTAGTGGCATTAATACAGGCCAATTGAGTTAAAGTACCTGTGGCCGTATCGTCTGAGGAAGATAAAATCTGAACCGAAGCATTATAACCAGTACCAGACTGAACAGTAATTTTATTCAAAGTTGAAGTAGCAGTAAACGAATACCAAACATCATCATCTGCCGTATTACAAGCAGCTGGTAGTGTAGTAGAAGCTGTAGCCACAGTAGTTTGTGGGAACTGACTAGCTGTCGGATTACACAAAGCGGTAACCGTCAAATCAGTAGCGTTAACTATCTCATCATTTGTTGGAGGAGAAATTAACTCATTAACAGTTATAGCAAACTCTCCACTACTAGAACCAATAGTAGTACCATTGTGGAAAACTCTAATAAAGTAAGTTCCCGTAGCTAAACCTGATGTATTTATATCTTCTATTGAACCTGCTCCTGTAGCATTAACACAGGCAATTGATGTGGTACCGTCTGTACCAAACAATTGTAAAACCCCGTCGTAAACTGGTGCGCTTCTAAGTTTAATATTGTAATTCTTTCCTGCAACTGCAGCAAAGCTAAACCATACATCATCATCTTCATTACCCGCAGTGGTAGTACATCCCGATTGACCTACATTAGAATTAGTAGCGCCTCTAGAGGTATAATAAGAACCACACAAACTGGTTGGTGGAATAGCTGTAGGAATTAGGTTAATAGCCGCAATTCTTTCATCATTACTAGGTACCGCTATGGCTGGCGCAGTAGTTAAACCTGTGTAAGTGCCAGGGGTTAGGGTATACATAGAATTACACGCTGGCATAACAATCAAGTTAGCAGGATCTGAAGTAGCTGAGAAATGGTTGGCATTAGCCGTTTGCAAAGCAAAACGTCCGGCTGGTGTGACAGTACCAGGACTTGTGCCATTATAACCAACACTGTAAGAATAAGCGCTAGTCACCGTACCATCAAATCCTTCAAACGTACCATAAATAAACTCAATACGGTTTCCGTTTTCATAGAGTTTAACTTGGAAATTCAAGTTAGGACCAGGAACACTTAGTCTTTCCATACCTGCCCATTCAATAGTAATTACTCCATTACCTGTATTCAAATTAGAGGTAGTATAGCGCATGTTCGCATCGCGATTAGCAAAGTTTTGACCAGTATAAACCAAATCATCCCAAAACGGTGCTAAAATTTGATTTGGAGTAGTAAGACCAATACCATTGGAATAGGCAGTAGAAGTATTGGCAGTATTAAATGTCATCCAACCATTGGTACAAGCTTGGAAACCAGTAACTGGCACTCCTTGATAAACAAAAGTAGTGGTCAAAGGTACTGTAGTAGTAGTGTTATCATCAGCACTAGTACCTTGCCATCCTGAATAAACAGTTCCAGTTGAAATTATAGAATTATAAGCAACACCTGAAGGGGTATATGCAGTATTATATGTACATAAAATAATAGACACCGAACAAGTATTCGAACTATAAGAAACGGCTGGGCCATTTGAACAAGTTACTTTACATCTATAATATAGTGTTCCTCCAATAGTATTTGGTGGAGTATAAGAAGTGGTTGTAGCACCTGTACCACCAACGGCATTACTCCAGGTTTCACCAACTCCAGTAGTAGATTGCTCCCACTGATAGCTGATACCAGCAGCATTGCCTGGATTAGCTCCTGTCAATACTAAAGGCGCAATGGTAGTTCCAGAACATACTGAAATAGTGGTCTGATTAATAGAACCTGCTACAGGAGAACCTGAACACAATGTATTCAATGTTGTAAAGGTTCCTGCAACCCATGAACCGAATTCAGTAGGACTACAATAAGAACGAACCCAATAAAAATAAGGTGTCAGTATTGTTAATCCTGTTAACTCAGCAGTGGTTGTAGTACCATTAGTGGTAATACCACTTACAGTAGCGCCACCTGTATTAGCTGGAGGTGTGTTACTGGTAGAGAAGAAATATTGATACCCTGTTGTAGGGGCAAAACGAGCAGCTGTCCAGGATATAGTAGCTGATGTGTCTAATATAGTCGTGGCAACAGGAGCAGTTGGATTAGTAGTACAAGGGGCACATGTGCCTCCGTAAACCACATTAAATGCAAAACCTGCACCGGTTGTTGAAGTATCAGAATTTAACTGAACAGTAATAGCTGTTCCTACTGGTGAAGTAAACGGAGTAATAGAACCCGTTCCTGTGTAGGTATACAATAAAGTACCACCAACACCAACACCACTATAAATTCTAATGTTATCACAACAAGATTCAAGACCAGTAAATGTACCAGATAGCGAGATAGTTCCAGTACCTGAATTGCTCAATACGGCAAAACCAGTAGAACTATTTGAATAACTACCTGTTGATCCCCCAGAGTCTAACAAGACCATGTTACTACCACATTCATAAGTTACAGAACCTGTGATTGGAAGTGAATTACATGTAGCACTTGCAAAGAAGGATAATACATTAGAAGTACTAAATGAACCTCCATTAATACATGTCGATTTTAATCTATAAAATACGGTACCTGCAACAGTACTTGTTCCCAAGTAACTTGTTCCAGTAGCACCACTGATATCGGTCCAATTCGTATTGTCTGGAGAAGATTGCCAAATATTTGATATGCCGGTATTGGTTGATAGACCAGTAGCCGATACTGTAAAGGCATCACCAACACATCCTAAACTAGAAGTGATAGTAGCTACTGCTACATTAGGCGTACCAATACAAGCGGTGTTGGCAGTCAAAGTGCCCGAATTAACACTCGTACAACCCAATCCATCAACAGCTCTAACACGAACATAATAAGTAGTACTACCTGTTAAGCCAGTGATAGGATAAGTCAATACACTACCCACATTTAAATTAGTATTTCCTGCTACTAAAGAAGTAAAGCCAGCATCAGTTGCTACATCAATAACATAAGTAACACCACTAGTGGACGAAGCCGACCAAGAAGCAGTAAATCCTGTAGTCAATATAGCCGAAGCCGATGGTGTACCTGGTACACCAACTGAAGTACCACAAGTAGTAATAGACTGGAATAAAGGTGAAGTCGTTAAATAAACTGGTCCCGTACAGTTACTACCGTCATTATAACTATAGACATAAAAATCATAAGTGGTACTCGGTATCAAACCAGAGGCAGTAAATGTTGCTGTAGTTCCATAAGAAACTATAGTTCCTGCACCTAAAGAAGCACCGGCAGTGTATACCGTATTGTCAACAGGATTGGTTACTGTTCCTCCTGATGGATAACGAACAACCAAATAACCTGTAGGGGCACTCGCTGCCGCTGTAAAACTAGCGGAAACAGTGTTGGTAGTTTTAACAGTAACCACTAATGCCGTAGCTTGATTTAATGGAGTACTACAAGCACCAACTGAAGCATAGGATAAATACCCTGTATAATTAGCCACTAAAATAGGAGTAGCTGTGGTAACACGTGTATCAACTACAGAAGTAGTAGCTGGAAGTATAGCAGTGTAGGCACCAGCAGCAGATGGAGCTTGAACTATTTTAGAAGTGGCAGTAATACCGCCAACTGTGGCATCTGATAATCGTACAAAAACATTGGTCAAGTTTGTTGTAGCATTTGGTAACGCTTCAAATCTTCTTGAGGATAATGCTGTTATTGGAGCACTAAATGAACCTGAATTAGTATCAAAAGCTTCTCCTGTAAATACAACCGAACCACCAGCCGTAGTAGTTGGATCAATATGTAATGAATAAGAAACACCATTTTTACCAACTGGGAACAAAGTAGAGGCATTATAAGTGCCACTAGCCGTTCTACTAGCTGCAAATGTTCTGGCAAATGGACCAACAATCATGTTAGTAGCACTTGGAGTAACCGATAAGGTTCCTGCAGCTGTGGCAGTTCCTAAGGTTAACAAATTGCTTGTGGTAGTAGTGATAACACCACTAGTCATGGTTAATGTACCACTGATTGACAATGGTGAAGCTAAGGTAATACCACCTGCACTTATGTTATTAGTGGTGAAACTTGCCAAATTGGCTGTTGGACTACTTGCTAAATTTGATAATGTACCAAGATTAGAGATGGTTTGTGCATTATTAGTGGCACCAGTGGATTTATCTGAATTTAACTGTCTGGCAAATAAAGCGGTGTCATTCAATAAAGTACCACCCAAATTAACAGTAAGGTTTCTAGCTATGGAAAGGTTACTTATAGAAGCAAATCCTCCAGAGTTAATAGTAGTATCTCCTGAATTATAAATTTGAGATACTGACGTTACATTTCTGTTAGTCCCTGTAGGGCCATTGACAACAAGACTACCAAATCCGAAGATAGCACTTGAAGAAAAGTTATTAATATAAAAACCATTAGAATGGCCACCAGCATCAGTTGAGGTTGTATTACCAAAACGTATCGTATGATTAGCCGAAGGCGTTACAGCAGTGTTGCCTGCATTGGAATAAAATAAAGCATAACCATTCGTATTAGTGGTAGCCGTATGAGGGTCAACTATTGTCAAAGTACCACCAGTTAAGTTGATACGGGTATTTGGATTAAAGAATGTCAATAATGCAGTACCGGATGCTACAGAATTAGTAGCGTTACCCCCTGCATTACCATCGATAGTAATGTTACCACCACTTTGGTTAAAGAATGAATTGGTATTACTGATTAAATTACCATATACGTTAAGAGTACCTCCACTTACAGTTAAAGTTCCTGCAAGATTATTAAAGGTTCTGTTAGCAACAGTATTATCAGAAATACCTAGTGAAACTGTACCCCCATTCACAACAAATGAAGCTCCTGTATTATTTGTAATACCTGTAGCAGCAACAGCAGTAGCCGATGTAGTAAAATTGGCAGTACCAGAATTAATAGTAAATGTACCATTATTAGTAAATGTGGAAGCTATAGCAAGATTTCCGTTAGACGTAATCGTTCCCGTAGCACCATTAGTCAAACTGTTAGTCGAACTAATTGTTCCAAGATTTGTTACGGTTCCATTATTGGTAAGCAACCCTGTTAAAGTAAGTACACCTGTACTTGAAGAAGCTACACTTGCACCACTATTAATAGTTACGATACCTCCTACTGCACCAGTTGGAGTGGTTACAGCAACAGCGTAAGGAGATGGAATTACAACAGTATCGGTTGGTCCTGGTGGATATCCTTTATCCCATGTAGCATTATCTGTCCAATCTAATGAAGCAATGGCTGTAAATGTAGAAGGGAAATCTCCCGTACCAGCACCAATATAATAAGTTGAATTCAATTCCGTTGCCGCTAATCCAGTACGAATAACGTTAAAGGTGGTTGGACTCAATGTAGCAGAACTGTTAGCATGTAAACCACTAGCTGCAGCTGTAGCTTTTACAATTCTTAAATTAGTATTAGTAGTTAAAACCTCAGCAAAGGCAGCATTACCTGCTGTTTTCAACTGTAGTGAAGCGGTCGAAGCACCAAGATCAAGACCATTCCCTTGAGAAAAAGTCCAAGATGCATTGGTTCTTTTATCAATTTGAAAAGCACCATCTAAAAAGTTAACATCAGCCAAAGCTGTCGCATCTGTATGAGAAGCAGTGATAGTTCCTCCAGCAGTAATAGTAGAACCACTAAAGTAAACATTAACCGCACGGTTATTCACACCGCTAGCCAATGGATATAAACCAGTAACAATAGCTGTAGTGGGTAACCCTGAAGTACCGAACCAACGAGTTAATGAACCTGTGGTAACTCTAATAGAACCTGAGGTGTACACTAAACTTCCTGAGGCGGCAGCACTAGTTCCAATCGTTAAAGTATTGGATGTTAAATCAATATTACCCGCAGTCATAGTAAGCGCACCTGCTATTGTTCTGCTGAAAGGTACTAGCACTAAATTAGTAGTAGCACTTGCACCTGTATTGTTAATAGTAACGTTAGCTGGGCTATTCGTAGCTGGCCATTCAAGACCTGCAGTTTGAGTAACCGAACCGTTATAAGTCAATTGAGAATTAGCGCCACTATAAGAAATAGCACCTGATCCAGAAATAATTCCAGTACTAGCATGTGTAAACGAGGCCGCTGGTGTAGCAGCACCGTCTAACGTTAAAGTACCTGTTAAATTTACCCCTGTAGTATTACTTTGTCTAAACAAGACAGAGTTAGAAACGGTACCGCCAAAGGCAACGTTTTGAACACCGCTAAGTATTTTAGCAAAGTTAACTACTATAGAACCACCTGCAGCAGTTTCCGTAACAGTACTACCAGTATTCATGGTGAAATCACCAAATAAATTAAGGGTCATAGCATTGGGTGTGGTAGAAGCACTAGTAATACTACTACCAGTATTCATGGTCATAGAAGTAGGCGTTCCAATATTTCCAACGTTCATAACGTTAAAAGTGGTGGCAGTGGTGGCATTATTACTTCCTATAGAACCACCATTCATAACTACAGCGCCAAGGGCATTGAATGTACCACCAGCGGTTGTACTGTTTGCCAAATCTAATTTACCTGCAGTAATAGTTGTGGTACCATTTACGGTAACAGTTGGTGTAGCACCAAAAGCAAATCCTCCAGTAGAAGTTCCTGTACTGTTGATGATTAAATTTCCTTGAACAGTAGCTGTAGAAAGTCCCAATGAAGGGGCAACAGCACCTGAACCAATGTTATTTAAAATTAAATTTCCAATAGCATTAGTAGAAGGGAAAGTAATTGCAGTGTTCGAACCCGATCTAATATCTAAAGTAGAAGTAGCTGCAACTGTAGCCGTTGGTATGGTTCCTGCTGAACTAGCAGATGGATTATGAACATAAGTACCGTTGATAATAAAGTTTGTAGCTGAAGTGTTAGATACTCCTCCACCAGCAGCATTATTGTTAGTAAACGTTCCAGTAACAGTGGTAACACAATTTGAAGCGTTATAAGTATGTGCAGGGGAAACGTCTATAGCATCTGCTAAATTAAAACTACCTGCTATGTTTGCCGTTGTATTGGGTGCATATGCCAAGGTAATTGCATTAAGATTACTACCTTTAATAGTTAAAGTGCTTCCACTTGGAATATCTAAATCGTCACCACTTCCACCATTAAGGGTTAGTGCTGAAGTAGCTACGTTAGTCGTTAAGGTAACGTTAGCATTATTTTGTAAAACTATTTTTCCAACAGCTTGAGATGAAGGAACATTAAGAACAGTTGTACTAGCGGTTACAGCACCATCAAAAATAAGTATATCCGATGGATCTGGCGTAATACGGTCTGGATTCCATTGAACTGGATCAGCATAAGAAGCCGAAGAGGCAACAGGATCTGGTGTCCACACATAAGTTTGTGTAGCACCCGGACGCAAGGTAAATTCACTTCCATTTAATGCAGTGAAATCAATACCAGCAACCGTTACCGATGTGGAAGACGGAGCCGCACTACCTACTTGTGACCAAGAAACACCATTCCATCTGTTTAATCGTGTATTTAGACTATTGCCAACAACATTGGCTGAAGGATAAGTTAAAGTTAAAGTAGCAGTAGATACAGCAGTAGCACCACTTTCAGAAATAGCATAAAAACGAGCTAAATAATCCGTAGCAGACACATCATTTGGATGTTGACCATCAATCACTCTAACTCCAACAGTGGAAGGAGTTGGATTAGTGGTTGTGTAAGCTAAAGTTACTGGTGAATACTCGTCAGTGTTTGTAATATCACCTACGGGGAAGGTAGCTGATGAAATAGCTGCAGGATAAGCAAATCGCAATTGTCCTAAACCATTAGTGGCCACAAAACTAGTGGCTCCTCCACCTGATAACTGAGAAACAGTTAAAGAATTAGCACCCAAAACCAAGATTCCAGCTGTTTGCGTTAGGTTTGTAATAGTTCTATCACCTGATAGATTACTAAAGAAAACCCTGTTATTAACCCCTGTAGTGGTATTGTTGACAATAACACTAGGCGTAGAAGCAGACCATTCAGATCCAACAGTTTGACTTCCTGTATTGGTAACGTATGATAAAGCATTACCATTTAAAAATGTTCCATAAGTGAATGTACCTCCTGAAATAGTTCCTAAACCACTATGGGTAAAAGTAGAAGCTGGGGTACTGCCATTCACTAGTAAAGTACCTGTTAAATTAATACCAGGAGTATTAAATGAAGTAATAGTAAATGACCCAGTTTGAGTCATTC
Source organism: Flavobacterium sp. RSB2_4_14 (assembly GCF_051547085.1). NCBI lineage: Bacteria > Pseudomonadati > Bacteroidota > Flavobacteriia > Flavobacteriales > Flavobacteriaceae > Flavobacterium > Flavobacterium sp. RSB2_4_14. Next base: position 15,222 of record NZ_JBPTTL010000012.1, on the reverse strand, counting down.
CAGTAGTATTGATGTTTTGAACACCAGTTATTGTTTTTCTAAAGTTCAGAGCAACTGATCCAGTAGCTGCAGCAGTTTCTTGAATAGTACCTGCAATAGTAGCATCACCAAATAAATTTAAAGTAATAGCATTTGCAGTAGAAAGTGCATGAGTTATAGTTCCTGCAGTTTGTGTAAACACACCTGGTGTAGAAGCATTACCAACATTAATAGTAACAGCAGAAGAAGCAGTAGTAATAGTACCACCGTTTTGAGACAAACCACCATTAAAGTTAAAGGTATTTCCACCACTTGTCAAGGTTCCTGCAGTAAGGGTTGTTAACCCATTAACGGTTACAGTAGCTGTTCCAAACGAATAACTTCCAGTACCTGTACTAGTAACAGTTAAATTTCCATTGATAATAGGAGCTCCAGTAGAAGAAACAAGAGTAGAACCTGAACAATTAATAACAAAGTTTCCATAATTCTGAGCCGTTATCGAAGGAGTTGCTAAAACAGCTCCTGAAGCAGCAATAGTGGTAGTAGAGCCTAAGCTATAAGTACCTGCTGGCACTATAGCGGAAACACCACCAGAAACATTCAAGTTGAAGTTACCGTTCATTAAAAAAGTACTTGTAGTAAATCCTGTAAAGGCATTTACTACAGCACCTGTATTGTTATAAGTTCCGCTAACAGTTACTTGCGCACCAGTAACATTATGAGTTACAATAGCAGAACCACCTCCATGGGTAAAAGTACCTGCAATGTTAGCAGTAGCACCTACTCCATAAGCTAAAGTCATAGCATTTCCACCATTCAAACTTAAAGAAGTCCCAGATGGAATGTCTAAATCAGTTCCAGTACCCCCGCCAATAGTTAAAGTAGCACTTGCAACACCTTGTAATTGAATAGCAGCCGAACCTGTTAAAAGTATTTTACCAACGGTTTGAGTAGGTACATTAATTATAGTAGCAGTTGAATTAAATGTTAAAACATCTGTTGTCGTTGCACTTGTTGTTGGTCTAGCAGGTGACCAGTTAGAACCTACTGTCCAGTCTCCTCCTGATGCACCAATCCATGTATAATTAGTAGTATAAGGTCTAACAGTGAAATCAGAACCATTCAAAGGGTCAGAAGCTAAAGAATTACCACTGTTATTTGTAGAAGTTGTAGTAGGAATTCCAGCAACTGAACCTGTGGTAAGTGCAAAACTACTACCAGTATATCGATACATTCTAGCAAATGATGGAGTACCAACAAAATCAGAGGATGGATAGTTCATTGTAGCATTATAGGTGTAAGCAGTTGCGCCGCTTTCTGTAACTTTAAAATAGCGAGTTACAAAATTATCTAAACTAGTATCATTCGGGTGTGGTGCATCTATAACTCTTAAACCTACTGTTGAAGGTCCTGTAAGAGCAGAATATGATAACCCAAAATAAGAAGCTTCCTCAGTACCATCAATATCACCAATTGGGAAAGTGAACGTTCCCGTAGTAGCAAACGTTCTAAAGAATTGTCCAGTACCGTTAGTAGCAACAAAGTTGGTATTACTAGATGAACCAGTAAAAGTTACCCCACTTCCTAAGGTAAGATTATTATTCCCTAAAATAGTAACCCCATTAGTCATAGTATAGGCACCAGTTGTTGGAGAGAAAATTCTTGAACCAGTTAAAGTCAATCGGTTATTAGGTGATGAACCTGTTAAATTAATAACAATGGCAGGTGCCGATGATATAAAATTAGTTGGCCATTCTAGACCTTGTGTCTTAGCAGTGGTACCAGTATAAGTAAGCGTTGTAGTCCCTGTTCCTGAATAAACCACTAAACCCGTTCCGCTTACAATTCCAGAACTACCATGATTAAATGTAGCACCAGGAGTGATAGTGATGGTTCCTGTTAAATTAATAGACGAAGCGTTAGTTAACGAATAAGATAAAGTATTAGCAGTTGTTCCTATAGCAACAGCTTGAGCACCCGTTCCATTAAAACGGATAGTACTTGCAGTAGAACCACCTGTTTCAGTAATAGTACCATTATTAGTAAAATCGCCAGCGGTTTGAAGTATACTTCCTGTTCCTGTACTTCCTGTAAAGCTCAAATCGAAAGTAGCGCTAGCGCCTATAGTAGTCGAACCACCAATAGCCAATGTTGGAGTACCAGTAGTAGTAGCTAAAACAACATTCGTTCCATTCGATTGTACATAATTACCAGTAACAGTATAAGTACTAGTTCCAGTGGTTGTAAAACGTAACGATCCTGTGGTACCGGTAGCACTAATAGTCATATTTCCAGCAACAGTAAACGCACTAGTTAAAGCAAGGTTCACATTTTGTCCGCCTTGAGCAGTTGGATTCCAATTGAAATTACCAAAGGTTTGACTACCAATACCACTAATAACAGTAGTACCATCATTTACGCCAGGGAAATTCAAGTTAGTAGTAGCTCCCCATGTAGCAGTTGGAACGGTTCCACCAGTACCATAATTGTGATTATAGGTAGCGGTTCCTGTATAAAGAAGTGTAGCAGCACTACCTACTAAAAGAGCACTACTAGCAGAGCCAGCTCCCACATTGGTAGTACCAGTAACGGTTACAACAGTTCCAGTACCTCCCGTAGTAGTTAAAACATTAGAAGTATTACCTCCCAAGTTTAAGGTACCAGCAATAGTTCCTGTATTTCCTGTACCTGTAAATATAACCGAAATACCCGCAACTGGGTTAGTTAAACTTAAAGTGGAACCAGCCGGAATATCTAAATCAGTTCCTGCTGCACCAGCTATTGTAAGTAAAGCTGCAGCACCAGATTGTAAAGTAACATTGGCATTATTAGTCAATAATAAACGTGCAATAGTTTGATTCGGTACATTGGTAACTGTTGGGCTAGCAACGGTACTTCCATTAAACGTTAATTCGTCAGCAGGATCTGCAGTAGTTCTCGTTGGAGACCAGTTGGTAGCTACTTGCCAATCCGAAGAAGTTGCCCCTGTCCATACATAATTTCTTGAAGCGGGACGTAAAGTAAACTCTGAATTATTCAATCCATTAGTAGTCAATGAAACACCCGTAACAGCAACAGAAGTTGAAGTTGGTGCTGTAGCGGCTACTTCATTCCAAGCGGCACCATTCCAGCGGTTTAATTTAGTAGAACCTAGAGTTCCAACCACATCACCGCTAGGGTAATTAAGTGTTAAACTATAAGTAGAAGCACCACCACCAGTTTCAGTAAAGCTAAAATAGCGTGATAAATAATTAGTGGAAGAAAGATCATTTGGTGACTGTGCATCTATAGCGCGAACGCCAACAGTAGAAGCAGCACCAAGAACAGTGTAATTAAGTACAACGGTGGATACTTCATCTGTTCCCGTAATATCTCCTAATGGATAGGTAATCGCACCTGTAGCAGTATGAATATTGCGAAGTTGACCAGCACCATTAGTCGCTACAAAATTAGTAGCAGATGGGGTACCACTAAAAGCACTTGCAGTTAAACTATTAGTTCCAAGAACCAATACACCCGTAGTATTAGTAAGAGTTCCAATAGTTCTATCTCCTGTGGTATTAAAAAACACTCTGTTATTTGGAGAAGCATTAGCATTATTAATTACTAATGTAGTTGGACCGTTGGTATTTGGGAATACAGTATCGTTAATGAACATATTACCTAAACTACCTGAAAACGATAAAAACGCCCCAGCACCATAGGTAACAGTTCCTGAAGTAAATTGTGGATTAGCACTAGTCCCTATTTGTAAAGTTCTAGAAGGACCTACTGCTAAAGTTCCAGTAAGAGTAACTCCCGCATCATTAAAATGAGAATAGTTAATAGCACCTGTTACAGTACCTATCGTAACATTTTGATTTGTAGATCCGTTAAAAATTATGGTACCTGTTACGGCACCTGTTACAGTTATAGTACCATTATTAGTCAAAGTATTATTAAATCTAAATACACCAGTTCCTGTAGCTCCAGTCGCCAAATCAAAAGTAGTGCCCGATGCTATAGTAGCATTCCCTCTAACAAATAAGGAAGAACCAGTACCTGTTGTTGCGCCTACTAAATAACCAGCATTTAAGTTAAAATTACCCGTAACGGTTAAAGTTATTGAAGAAGTTGTAGTAAATAACCCAAAGTTGGATTGTGTAGCCGATGGGCTTGAACCCGTGCTACTAATAGTTAGATTACCCGCAATAGTAGTGGCTGAAGTCAATCCTAAATTGATACTTGCCGTTCCTTGCGCTGTTGGATTCCAGTTAAAGTTACCAAACGTTTGTCCACTAATACCCGTGATAGCAGAAGCACCACTATTAGGACCAGGGAAGTTAAGATTTGAAGTCACATTCCAAGCAGCTGTTGGTACAGCACCCCCAGTAGGGAATAAGTGATTATAATTAGAACCTGCATCAAAGATTAAAGTACTAGAGGAACTTGTAAAAGAACCAGAAGTATTATTAACGGTACCAGTTACAGTAGTTGTCGAATTGGTGGCGCTATAATTACTAGCAGTAGTACTATTCAAATTCAAAGTACCCGCAATAGTAGCCGTGTTGGCATTTGGTGAAGCATTTGAAGTATGATTAAACGAAACCGCTTGAGAACCAGTTAAAGTTAAGGCACTTCCTGCTGGAATTTCAAAATCAACACCTTCACTACCATTAATAGTAATAGTAGCAGCAGCATTGGAAAGTAAACTAACATTGGCATTATTAGTCAATAAGAATTTACCAATAGTTTGTGTAGCTACCGAAGTAGCAGTAACAGCACCCGTTCCGCCTAAACCGTCAATATTGGCACCATTAAAAACTAAAACATCCGTAGCAGTTGGAGTGGTTCTACTAGGCGTCCAGTTAGAAGCTGTGGCAAAGGAACCACTAACCCCACCTTTCCAGGTGTAAGTGTCTTGGAAGGGACGTAAAGTAAAATCAGAATTATTTAAAGGATTGGTAGCAAAAGTAATGCCGCTTACCGAAACACTAGTGGCACTTGGATTAATTACAGTGTTAGTAGTATTCCAAGCAACACCATTCCAACGACTTAATCGTGTTAAATTAGTAAAACCTGAAATTTCACCAGTTGGATAATTTAAGGTTAAAGTATAAGTATAATCTGTTGCTCCCGCTTCCGTAAAGCTAAAGTAACGACTCAAGAAATTGGTCGTTGAAGCATCATTAGGATGTTGGGCATCAGTCACCCCAACCCCTACTGTAGATACTCCCGTCAAGAAAGTATAAGCTAAGGTCACAGGGGAAGCTTCTTCTGTTCCTGTGATATCTCCCAATGGGAAAGTTCTAGAAAGAACAGAACCAGAATAAACGGCAAATAATCGACCGGTACCAGTGTTGGCAATAAAATTGGTCGCATTAGCCGTACCAGTAAGTATAGCAGTAGCTCCTATGGTTAAGTTAGAAGAACCTAAAATAGTAACCCCGGCTGATTGTGAAAAAGTACCACCTGAAATGGTTCTATTCCCAATGCTACCTAAGAAAACTCGGTTATTAGGAGCTGTAGTAGTATTATTGATAGTGACATTAAAAGGACCTCCACTACTCTTCCATTCATTGGCCGTAACCGTTTGGTTACCCGTACTTGAATTATATAGTAATGTCGTACCTGATGGCGCATACGTCAACATACCTCCATTAATTGGGGTAGCTGCCGTAGAAGAAATAATTAAACTAGAACCATTTGCAATAAAAATAGTATCCGTTAAATTAATTCCTGCGTTGTTATTGATACGATAAGTAATATTGTTGTTAACCGTTCCAGTAGTAACGGCTTGCGCTACAGTTCCATTGAACTCTAAGGTAGAAGCAGTCGATGTACCTGACTCTGTTAACGTACCATTGTTGGTAAAAGCACCTGCAACTCTAAAAGTAGCATTGCTTGAACCAGAAGTCATATCAAAAGTAGCACCCGAAGCAATGGTTGTATTTCCAGTAACGGCTAAAGTACCTGTACTACTAGCAAGGAAAACATAGCCCGCATTTTGAACATAATTACCCGTAACATTCAAAGTACCACTAGTAGTCAAAGTAATAGCGCCTGATCCAGTAGTTGAAACAGTAAGATTACCAGCAATAGTTGTAGTACCCGATATTCCCCAAGTAATTACCGCAGCACCTTGAGCAGTAGGATTCCAAGTGACATTACCAAAAGTCTGTCCACTAACTCCCGTTACAGCAGTAGCGGCAGAAGTCAAACCAGTGAAATTAACATTAGAAGCTACATTCCAAGTAGCGGTTGGTACTCCTCCTCCTAGCGTATAAGTATGATTATAGATACCCGTTGCAGTAAATACTAAAGTAGCAACAGAACCTGTAATATGAGCAGTAGTAGAAATTGTTCCTCCATTATTGATAGTTCCACTTACAGTAACTAAAGTTCCTGTTCCACCGGTAGAGGATAAGGCATTAGAACCTGAACCACCCATGTTCAGTGTCCCAGCAATAAGACCAGTATTACCTGTTCCAGTGAAAGCAATACCTACAGGAAACGTGGCATGATTTAAAGTTAAACTACTTCCTGCGGGAATACTCAAATCATCACCAAGACCACCAGATATAGTTATGGTTGCAGTTGTTGCACTATAGCCATCAATACTTACTGCTGTATTATTAGTAATTTGTAAAGTTCCTATAGTTTGAGATGCTTGTAGCACTACAGTAGTAGCAGCTCCAGGCGTTGTTCCTGCTCCGTCAAAAATAAGCACATCAACTGTAGCAGGTTGTGTTCTTGGACTACCTGTTCCATCAGCAAGGGTATTCCAACTGTTGGGACTCTGCCAGGCGGAACCCGAAGCACCAACCCAATAATAAGTAGGAGCGGCAACAGTAGCTTGAGAACCGGTTATCCCGGTAGACAAAATGCCTTCAGTAATCGCTTGAATTTTGTAAAAATAGGTTGCACCAGGAACTAATCCTGTTTGAGCCAAACTATAAGAAGCACCTGTTCCAGCACTAGTAGTCGAAGTTACGGTAGAAACTGAGAGACCAGTTGTAAAACCAGCATCTAAAGCTCTTGTTACCACAAACGAAGTTTCGTTTGTTGAATTATCAACCCACGTAGGAGTTGTGGTTGTAAAAGTAACAGCCGAAAATGTTAAAGTATTTGCATCACCTATTGGTGTCAATATTGGAGTAAAAGTAAAAAATCTTCTACTTCCTTGAGAAGCAGAACCTAAATTAGCTACTAGTGGCGAAGCAACTTCTAAACCATTACCACCAGCAATTGTATTAGTTGCTAAAGTTGAACCTAGAGCAAAAGTCGGTGTATCACTAATTGTAATTGAACCAGCAGTAGTAGCAGTGTTACTAGAAGCAATAAAAATAGATCTGGTTTGAGATGAAGCAGATGAATTATACAATTCACCATACATATAAGTAACAATACCTGTAGACTCTTCAATCCAAACCTGCATATTACCCGCATTGGTAGTGTTTACGAAATTGACATTGAACTGATTCCATTCTACAACCAATTTACGGTTGGGAGCAGAACCAAATACCCGGATCCGAATACCATTACCAACCTCATTATCACCGGTCATTGGGGCTAAAATAGCTAAACCAGCACTTGGTGATGATTGTTGTGAAGCGGCGGCAGTAGCTCCAGCCGATGTGTGTAACATCATCTGTCCATTGGAGTTTGCGCTAAAGTGTGTATAACCTTGCCCCATAAAAGGGAAAACAAATCCAATTGGAGTAACGGTTCCACCTACGTCGTCATTACGACCAGTCATGATTTCCGTGGCCCCTGTAGAAAGATCCTCTAAAGAACCATTAGTTCCAGTAGCATAAGTGTAATTGGCTAAAGTTTGCGCACCTAATCGCTGCCCTCCAAACAATGAAGCAACAAGCAAGAGCACAAACAAAATTGGTGTATAACTATTACGAAAAGTTGAAACAACGGTCTTGTCTAATGTAGAAGTACCAAACAATGTTGTTGAAGTTTTTTTGAACCAAGTAACCATACCGCTGTTCAAAGAATTGTAATAATTTTCCATAAATATAAAAAAATTGGGTTAAATAAGACGGTTAATATAGAAATATTGTTAAAATAATGTAAAATAAAAAATCCTAAAATCGATTAAAAACACAATAAACCGACAAACAACTTATTGTTTGTCAAAAAAAAAACTAAACCTATAAATTTGTACGTAAAAAACTTATAGCTTATAAATGAGACCAAAACACCTTTTCAAAACAGTGTAAAATAAAAAAAAGGCAATAATTTTTGGTCTAAACGTTAAACAAAACTTAAAATAAAAAAATAAAAAAAGCCGGTCCATCATTGCTAAAAATACGGGTAACGTACTTCTAGCAATGGCAAACTAACTTTTAACTGTTTAATAGACTACTTTTTTGGTAACTACCTCACCATTTTCTGCTTCAATTCGCACTAAAAGAACTTGCTGGGTAGTAGGTAATGTGGTAAAGACCGTTTCGGTAGTACCTATTTGTTTTTGTGTAGCAATTTCGCGTCCTCTAATATCAAATATAGTTACGGTCTTCATCATTACCGAACCTGTATTAATGTGCAACGCTTGATTATTTTTATACACCACAACGCTATTACTATCAAATAGTGGATTAGAAACTCCCAAAGCTTCCGAAGTATAGCGTAACACAAATCGGTTTTCAAAAGTACCATTTACCGTAGCAAAGGTATAATCCGATTCTTTTAAGTTATGAATAACCCCCAGTTGGACATCTTCTAAATATACATCTTGGGTTTCAAACAAACCGTCAAACATAGAAAGACGAATGGTATAATTTCCAGAAATGGTTGATTTATAACCCAAAGGAACAGTATCAGCAATAGTAAACGTTGGTCGACCTTGAATAGAAAGTTTCGTATCAGCAGCCATAGTGTAGAGTGTAATAACATTACCCACATCTACCATCTCTCCATCATACAAACGATCAAGACCTAGAGTAGCGTCTGAAACATAGCCCACTAAGGCTTGCTTAAATGCCCCTTCAGTATTGGCAATTTCTATCCAATAGCGATTTTTCTCTGGGGTTGAAGTGGTAGTCGCATTAGAAGACATTCTAAAAAACTGATCATTATTACCCGCAATACGCATACTGTTTTTGAAGGTAGCCACGCCACTAGAAAGTCCTTTAATAAAAAATCCTTGTCCTGAGGCAATTTTACCATTAGGCATCGAAGTATTCAATCCCGGATTGGTAGCAGGACCTGTTGGCACTCCTCCTACTGTTCCTCCCAAATAATTGTATATCGCATAATCACTACCCGAGTAATTATTATTGGTAATTGGAGTATTGTGTGTCCACAAGTAAATAGTGCCACTCAAAGTAGCCGCATTGGCAGGGTCAACTAAAAATGCATCAGCAGACAAGGCACTAGGATAAGGATTACCCAATAAGTTCAACTGACTTGCTCCTCCAAACACAGGTAAAGTAATGGTACCATTATTAGGAACACCAGTAAAAGTAGCGGTGTAAGGTTGTGGTGGTGTAACATCAGGAAGACCTGGAGGGAAACTATTTGGTGCTCTAAAAATATAACCCTTGGAAGGTGTCATAGTAGTAGAAAGTGGATTAACATACTGCCAGTTATTAATACTAGCATTGTATTCATAAAACAAACTGAATGGAGTTTGTGGTGAAACTGCCAATAAATTTTGTGGATATACTGGACTAGACCAATAGGTATAATCAAATCGGAAAAGTGGTGTAGTAACCCTAGTGTAGTTGATATTACCCGAATTGCCACCTGAATACACTAGCGGTGCATTAGTCACATCGGCAACTTGGTACAAACTAGCTTTATCTCCAAAATTCAAAGCTCCAGAAGTTACATTAACTAGATTTTGAACAGTAAGCGTACCGATATCAAACAATACAGTACCTCCAGTAACAATAACAGTACAAGCAGATAAATCACCCGTAACAGTGTTAGGCGCATGTACCGAGGAAGTAAAATTACCTTGGAATTCAGCGGCCACAGTACTATTAGGTACGCCACTTGACCAAGAAGAACCATTCCAAATTGTTTTTGAAATAGTAATGGTGACAACGGTAGAATATGTGGTACAAATACTATTAGTTACTTTGGCTCTGTAATAGGTGGTAGTAGATAAACTTCCCATTTGAGCGGAAAGTAATGTGGCAGTTGTTGCGCCTGTAATATCGGTAAAAGTAACATTATCCGAGGAAACTTGCCATTGAATACCAGTTCCTACATTACCCGACAAAGTCAAGTTGGCAGGTGCACCTCCGCAAATGGTTTGATTATTAGAAGCTGTTCCTCCTACTAAAGGTACATAAGTAACAGCTACCGTATTGGTAGTAGTACAAGTTCCCACACTAGCGGCGGTGGCAGTATACGTTATATCGGCAGTGGCAAAGGTATAAACCGCATTAGCTACTGTACCAGTATAAGGTATAGTATGGTTTATATCCGTATATAAATCAGTAAGTGGTGACCATACAAATTGAGCGGGTTTGTCGCCACTAACTACTACATTATCCAATGCCCAATAGTAACCCCAACTAGCATCATATTTAAAGCGTAATTTTAAATTACTTTGTCCCAAATAACCACTCAAATCTACAGTTACATTGGCAAAAGCTGTTGGACTTCCATCAGCAACAGTAGTATAAGTACGCAATGTAGTATACGTTCCTCCTCCATTAGTTGAAATTTCAACTAGTGCAGTAGAAGAAGACCAGTTTCTGTAGTAATGCCAATAACTTAAAGTAGCGGTTGAAAAATTCGACAAACTAAACACTGGTGACTCTAAAGTAACACTAGTAGTAGTTCCTGATCCTTGAGCATCTGAGTCGGAAAGAATGAATTTGGAATTATCATTACTATTAAACTGTGGTGGTCGGTTGTAATTATTAGGTCTAATCGTCCATAAAGGTTGTGGTGCCGGACTAGTAGTTACAGGATTCGAAGGTCCTGAAAAATTAGATATAGTCCATGAAGTCGCACCTGCTTCAAAATCTTCTGAAAGCGCTACACTATTATTTACAATACCTCCACCGGCTGTGAGCAATACCGCTGGTCCATTTGGACAAACTTCCGCACTAGCAGGAGTAATCGTTACGGCTGATGGTGGTGGCGAAGCCACATAGGTAAACGTAGCACTATTCACAGAGAAAGGAGTGGTTTTTATAGCATTTAAAGTATAAGTGGTGGTGGTAGGATTATTAAATACCCAACCAGTGATTTGATCACCCGTTACTCCTGTAGCTGGTGTCCAAGTAAACGTATCATAACTAGCGGCTCCTGCGGTTAAGGTTACCACTGGCGAATTAGCACTGATACATTGCGTACTAGTGGAAAGCGACAAAGTTAAGGGCGCTGGTGGTGCCGATACATATAAGTTATAATCTTCTACTTCTCCTCTTCTCGTTCCCGATTGATTAAAAATAGAACAAGGATTTGGACTGGTCGCCCAATAATCAATGGCAACACGAATTCTATAATTACCGATAGTCGTTCCTACTGGAACTGTAATAGAACCTGATGCCGCAGATACATAAGCAGCCGTATTAAACATACGCTCTCCTGCTGGATAAGCTAAATTATTGAATACATTATCATTATTCCAATCAATCCATATAGCAACACCTACTGTTGGGCCTGCTATTAATGTAGAAAATCCAAAACTTCCTCCAGCTACTTGCGTAACCGACTGACTAGTATAATTGGCATAACCCGAAGGCGTAGCATAAAGTGATGGATTATTGATATTAGTCAAACCACCTGTAGTTCTAAAATTAGAAAGGTAACTGGCTGCAGAATTTCCGGTAGGGGTACAATACCCTGCGGTATTAAGTGTTGTAAACGAAAAATACTGACTCCACAAACTTGACTCTCCGGCACCACAAGCACTTCGTACCCAAAAATAATAGGTAGTGTTAGGCGCTAAACCAGTTAAATTAACCCCGTTTATACCACCTGCTAGTGTAGCTGATGGCGGAAGTCCATTGGGAAGAACAACAGCTGCTGTTCCTGTTCCTGTTCCTGTTCCTGTAGCAACAAAATAAGTTCCCACGGTATTACTGCTCGCTCCTAGTAAAGTAAAATTCGTTGTTCCTAAACTAACAATTTCATATTGGGTACCTATCACAAAATTACCCGCCGTTACTAACGGAACTGAAGCAGCAATATTAGCAATACCACTACCCGTTCCTACAGCTGTAGCTGTAAAAGGTGTTCCAAGGGTAAACGATTTAAATGTTTGTGATCCTAGGGTTTGAGTAAGACTAACAACATAAGTTCCTGTTCCTCCACTTCCCGTTCCAAAAGCAGTTATAGTAGTACCCGGTGCAATACCCGTACACCATAAAGCTTGTCCAACGGCCAATGTTCCACTAGTAACTCCAGTTACAGTCATGGTAGTACCACTGATAGAAGCGGTAACAACAGCACTTGATGTTGCCCCTACGGTAGTAAAATCTGTGGAACCAACAAAGGCAATTTGATAAGGTGTGCCTACAGCAAAAGTTCCTGCGTTGGCAGCAGCAGAAGTAATATAATAAGAATATCCTGGTGTAGTTGGCAGTGGCGGTGAAGGCACCTGACCCCAAGTAACAGAAGCAGAAGTACCCGTAATAGAATTAGCCGATACAGTAGTAGGTCTAACACAATCAGACGTATTGATAGTAATATCATCCAAATAGATGTTACCTTGTGCAGCAATAGAATAAGCTCTAAACCCAAAATAATACACCTGCGTACTAGGCGCTATAAAAAGCACCACGTTGGAACTTCCTACTCCTTTAATATCCGGATGATCATCTAAAGGAAGAGTCATGCTAGTGGCAGTAGGTAACAATCCATACTTAACCTCCATTTTATTAATAATTGTCGAACCTGGTGTCCCACCATAATTATAGGTCAATCGATAAGTTTGTCCTGCGGTTAATGAAATACCCTCAGTATAAAACCAAGTATTGGCAGCTTGAGTACCACTTTGCAAGTAAACAAGGTGTGGCGTTGAATAGCCTGATTCGGCTACTAGCGGATTGGCAACACCCCATTGGTTAGGACCACTCACAATTTGTCGGGCAGTACAAGCAGGTATCGCACCATTGGCAGTAGCTGAAAAATTTTGCACATAAGGAACCGTAGCAGGATTACACAAAGTAGTAAACGGACCAGCCGATACCCAAGTACTAAAACCACTACCACCACAATTGGCTCTGAGCCAAAAATAATTGTTAGAAGTATTAGGCGTTAATCCTGTAATGTTAAAAGTGGCACCCGGAGCAGTAAGCGGTGTTCCCGAACCACTAGGCGCAACAGCCGAGTTAGACACTACATATTCATAATTAGTAGCACCGGCTAAATTAGCAGTGGCAGTAGTCGCCGTAATGCCGGTTACCGTAACTGTTGGTGCTGGACAAGCCACTACTACAGGAGTCCAAGTGAACTGCCTGTTAGAACCAGAAGCAATTTGTACAACCGAATTGGCAGTTCTCACAGTATTAGTGGTTGTACCACTAACTGTCATAGGCGTCGTAGGCCAAACACTTGTAAGACCTCGAACCAACGCACTGGCATCAGTTGCGTCACCAACGACACCTCCACCACCACGCAATCCAATTTGACCTAATGCATTACCCGCAGTAAAAACAGCCGCTTGAATCCCAAAACGCATTTCAACTACATTGGTGGTTTCATACAACCACAATTGCATATTCATAACAATGGTTTCAGTTGGAAGACGTCTAAAATCTCCCCATTCAACAATTAATATTCGGTTAGGCCATGAACCAGTAACCGTGTAAGAAACGGTATTATTAGCAGTACCACTAGCAACACTCAAATTAGTGGCATATACAGCTATCGCACCTCCTGAACCATTCGTGGTGTTTAAAGGTGCATAGGTTGTTGGAGAAGGTGCTGTGCCAAAAGTGATAAAACCGTTGGAAGAAACAAAAAAAGAGGTTTGGTTAACATTGTTAAACTTAAAGTCAAAATTATTCGCACCCATGAGCGGATTGGAAGTGGTTAAACTCACCGCTGGAGTAACAGCATCATCCCATGCTCCTGTAATCAAATTTGTTTTGGTCGACAGCGGAGTATATGGAGACGAAATTAGTCCTTGTGTGCAAGTATAATTCGAAAATAATCCTTGTGATTGTCCGTTAAAAAAAGAAAATAGAAACAAAATCAGCAAGGATGGTTTGATCAAAGAACAAAACAACACAGCAGGGCTGTTCAAGAATTGGGATAGTAATTTTTTTCTCATATTATTTTTTAAAAAAGTAAAGAACACTAAAAGGTAACCAAATTAAGGACGCTAAACTACGTCAAAAAAAAAACATTTTAATTACTATAGCATAACATTAACTACAGTTATCGATAAAATACATAAAGCACCGACAAATAAACCCTTTTCAAGGATTTCAGCCGATAAGTAATAGCCATTAAAAACCATACGCCTACATTTATAAAGTGTAAAATCGTACAGAACGAATAACATATCTACAAATATCTGACTGCTAAGGTACTAAATAATCAGCGGTTTGCAATAAATGTTAATAAATTTGCATAGAATTAACAGTTTCAGTAGCTTTTTTTTTAGAATTCCCATCAATAAAAAAATGCCTTATGAACCTTACTGTAACTTTTATAAAAAAAGCTTCGTGTCCTTCGTGTAAATCTTAGTACCTCTAGTACCTTCATAACAAAAAAACTTTGAGTACTTTGCAATTAAATACTTCGTGTGACTTAGTGAAACTCTTGTGAAACTTTGTGAACCCCATAAAATTTCTCAAATTTCTCTAATCCGTGTTCCAAAAAAACAACTTCTTAATGCACTTCAATCCCTTAATGGTTTAAAACCTTGGCGCATTTGCACAAATAATCAGTCTAATCCGCGCTTGAAAATCCGTTTTATCAGCGTTCCAACTAAAAAATAGTCACCTCAAACATACCTACCATAAAATCAGTGAAAATTTTTCTAATTTCTCTAATCTGTGTTCCAAAAAATCAACTTCTCAATCCATCCTAATCCCTTAATGGTTTATTACTATACTTTGCTTGCCTAAATCAGTCTAATCCGCGCTTGAAAATCCGTTTCATCAGCGTTCCAAATCTAAACTTGAAAACTGCGACTGAAAACTGAATGCAAAAAAAATCCCCATCTTGCTTTAACACAAGACAGGGACTTCTTTACTAAGCAGAATTGAAAATCCTAATTCCTAATTCCTTAATCTTAAATAAATCTATCGTTTCACCACTCTCAACGTCTTAACG
>NZ_JBPTTL010000011.1:0-46453 GCF_051547085.1 Flavobacterium sp. RSB2_4_14 | reverse complement strand
ATAATATATCTAAACCGTCATGATATATATCTAAACGGGTCTGACATATATCTAAACTGGTATGACATAAATCTAAACTGTCATGGTATATGTCTAAATTGACATTAAATATATCTAAACCGTCATGGTGTAAATCTAAATCAGTATGAGATATATTTAAATTGACGTGGCATATTTCTAAAGCGTTATGATTGTGGATTCGGCACCGATTGCAAATCAGCGCGATCGGGTTTTTTATATAGTGTTGTTTGCTTATTAGTGGATAGCGATTGCTTCGTGCCTTGCAATGACAAAGGTGTGTATAAAAAAACCATTCTGATTAGAATGGTATTTTTATATTAGATAATTTCAATTCTATTTACGCCAACATCGTAACAGGATTTTCTAAATACTGTCTTAGTGTTTGCAGGAATTGTGCTCCTGTTGCTCCATCGACCGTTCTGTGGTCGCAAGCTAACGTTAATGTCATGGTGTTTCCTACTACTATCTGACCGTTTCTTACTACTGGTTTTTCTTCGATGGCTCCAACGGAGAGAATGGCAGAGTTTGGTTGGTTGATGATTGATGTAAAGGATTGAATGCCAAACATGCCTAGGTTGGACACTGTGAATGTGCTTCCTTCCATTTCGGCTGGTTGTAGTTTTTTGCTTTTTGCTTTTCCAGCCAAGTCTTTTACGTTACCACCTATTTGAGTTAAGCTCATTTGGTCAGTAAATTTCAAAACTGGTACTACTAATCCGTCTTCAACGGCAACGGCTACACCAACATTAACATGGTAGTTGATTGTTATTGCGTCTTCTCTCCATTGAGAGTTTACTTTTGGATGTTTTTTCAATGCCATTGCACAAGCTTTGATAACCATATCGTTGAACGATACTTTGGTATCTGGAATGGTATTGATAGTTGCACGAGATTTCATTGCTTCGTCCATGCCCACTTCAATAGTTAAATAGAAATGTGGAGCTGTGAATATAGACTCTGAAAGACGTTTTGCAATGGTTTTACGCATTTGCGAGTTCTTGATTTCTTCTGAGAAGGTTTCGCCAGCTGGAACGAATGGTTTTACTGTTGTTGTTTGTGGTTCGTTGTTTATAGTTTGTGGTTGAGTTACTGTAGTTGAAACACTTGCTGATGGAGTAAAGTTTTCAACATCGCTTTTTGTAATACGTCCGTTTTCGCCAGAACCTTTTATTTGTGATAGGTTTATTCCTTTATCCTTAGCAATTTGTTTGGCTAATGGAGAAGCGAAAATTCTACTTCCATCAGTTGATGTTGTTGATTCGGCTGCAGGAGTATTAGTTGCTGCTTGTTCTGTTGCTACTGGTGCAGCTGACGGAGCAACACCGCCTTTTTTATAATTTTCGGCTATGCCTGTTATGTCAGTTCCTGCTGGACCGATGATGGCTAAAACACTATCAACTGGAGCTGATTGTCCTTCGTTAATTCCAATAAACAAAAGTGTTCCTGCATTGAAAGACTCGAATTCCATAGTAGCTTTATCGGTTTCGATTTCGGCTAAAATATCTCCTTCTTTTACTTCATCACCTACTTTTTTCAACCAAGTGGCTACAGTTCCTTCGGTCATCGTATCACTTAGTCGTGGCATGGTTACTACTATAACTCCTTTTGGCAGTTCTTTAGTTTGTGGTTTTTCGTTTGTAGTTTGTGGTTCAGATGAAACTTCAACTTTTGTTTCTGAAACTGCTGCTGTTGCATCGCCACCAGAAATTAATCCTGAAATATCTTCACCTTCTTTTCCAATAATTGCTAGAAGAGAATCTACAGGAGCTGTTTCACCTTCTGGAATACCTATGTAAAGTAAAGTACCTGAATTGAAAGATTCAAATTCCATAGTAGCTTTATCAGTTTCAATTTCCGCTAAAATATCTCCTTCGGAAATTTTGTCGCCTACTTTTTTTAACCAAGTAGCTACAGTTCCTTCCGTCATTGTATCGCTCAAACGCGGCATTGTTATTTTTGTTGCCATAATTAAAGTCTGTGAGGAATGAAAGGATAATTTTCTTGTTCGTATACTACATCGTACAATTGTTGAGCTTCAGGGAAAGGAGATTCTTCGGCAAATGTTGCACATTCTTCTACCAAATCTTTTACTCTTTCGTCAATTGCTTCAATTTCTGAGTCGGTAGCATATTTATTTTCTTTGATGACATCCAAAACTTGAGTGATTGGGTCAATTTTTTTGTATTCTTCTACTTCGTCTTTAGTACGGTATAATTGTGCATCAGACATAGAATGTCCTCTGTAACGATAAGTTTTCATTTCTAAGAAAGTTGGTCCGTCTCCGCGACGTGCTCTTTCCATAGCTTCGTGCATCGCTTCGGCTACTTTTACAGGATTCATTCCGTCTACAGGACCACAAGGCATTTCATATCCTAAACCTAGTTTCCAAATGTCAGTGTGATTGGCTGTTCTTTCAACAGATGTTCCCATAGCATATCCGTTGTTTTCACAAATGAAAACTACTGGAAGTTTCCAAAGCATCGCCATATTAAAAGCTTCATGTAATGAACCTTGACGTGCTGCACCATCACCAAAATAGGTTAAAGTTACACCACCAGTTTCAAAATATTTATCGGCGAAAGCCATTCCTGCACCTACTGGAATTTGTGCTCCAACGATACCATGACCTCCATAAAATCCGTGTTCTTTGGAAAAAATATGCATAGAACCACCCATTCCTTTGGAAGTTCCTGTTACTTTTCCTAAAAGTTCAGCCATTACTTTTCTTGGGTCAACACCCATTCCAATAGGTTGAACGTGATTACGATAGGCAGTAATCATTTTGTCTTTTCCGCCCAAGTTCATTACGTGTAAAGCACCTGCTAAAACCGCTTCTTGGCCATTATATAAGTGAAGAAAACCTCTAACCTTTTGTTGAATATAAAGTGCTGCCAATTTGTCTTCAAATTTTCTCCAAAGTAGCATGTCTTCATACCACTTTAAATAAACTTCTTTTGTTACTTCTTTCATTTGTTACTTTTAATAAAGCGTTATTAAGTTGTAAATTATCATTCAACGCAAAATAGTTCACTCACTCACAAATTTGCGAAGAGCAAAAGTAAAACATTCCAAGTAAGAAGTAAAATTTAAAACAGTAATTTTTTAACTATTATCTTGACTTTGCACCTATCGCTAAAAAAAATATTACTTTACCCTAAAATGAGTAAAAAATTACCGAATGTCCACTGGACATTCTCCTCTTAATATCAAATCTACAAGAAGTTTTTATCGAAACTTAGTGGTAGTAAATTTTTGATTGAATCTGATTTGTAAACTTCGCCACTTTCGCCCATAAAATAGATTTCGATAGGAGTGTTTTGCTTAAATTCATATTCCGAGATAGATTGTCTGCAAGCGCCACATGGAGGTATTGGCGATTTTGTTTCATTTGAATCTGAAGCCGCCGTTATGGCCATTTTTAAAATTTTAGCTTCTGGATAAATGGCTCCAGATTGAAAAATGGCTACTCTTTCTGCGCAAAGACCAGAAGGATAAGCTGCGTTCTCCTGATTTGAACCTAAAACTATTTTTTCATTGTCTAAAAGTAAAGCAGCTCCAACTCTAAATTTAGAATAAGGTGCGTAAGCTTTTTTTCTTATGGCAATAGCTTGAAGCATTAAAGACTGAATTTCTTCTGGTAGTTCATCAATAGAACTATAAACAGAGAATGAAGCGTTAATATTTATTTCTTTCATTCGAAGGGATGTTTCATTATTAAGGAAAAAAAATCCAAATTTCTGATTTGAAATTTGGATGTTATTTTTGTTTTTTGATAGGGATTAATAATCATCATATTTATCACCAAAGCTAAACGTTAACGAGAAGCGAAGTGTGTTTTCTAGAGGATTTTTAACTTGTGATGCTGAGAATAAGTAAGACACATCTACTTTAACAACATTGTACTTAAATCCTGCTCCAAGAGTAAAAAATTTTCTAGCGCCTTTATCTGGACTTTCGTGGAAATAGCCTAAACGTAGTGCAAAAGCGTCTTGATAGGTATATTCTGTACTTACAGAGTATGTAATTTCTTTTAATTCTTCGCTGAATCCATCTGGTGCGTCAGTAAAGGATTGGAACATTCCTGCTACCCAGTTAATTTTATTGTACTCAATATTGTTTTGCTGTCTTAATTCAATTTCTTCCGGTGTGGTAATTAAACCGTCTCCATTCAAATCGGAGCTTTGTGGTGTCGGCACCATTAGTTTAGCAAATTCAACATTCAAAGAAATTTTGTTGTAATCATCAAAAATAAAGTCGTAAGCACCGCCCAATCTCATTGTAGCAGGAAGGAAGTTGGCACTGTTATCATCTGAAGCACCAGCATCGTAATTGATTTTTGGACCCATATTTTGGAAATTAAATCCAAGTCGTAATCGCCCGTTAAAATCAGAATAAGCTGTTTCTTCTCCTTGATAAAAACCTGCAATATCAACCGCAAATGAACTCGCTGGAGTTGCATCTCCTTCGCCAGTTGGAATTCTTAAGGCAGAGCGAATATATCTTCCGGCAACTGCCATGGCAAATCGCTCACTCAATTTTAATGAATAGGATGCATCTAATGCCATTTCACTTGGTTGAACAACTACAGCAGGATCATCTGCATTTTGTCTTAATTCAATTTCACCTAAACCAAAAAAGCGTAAACTTCCTGCAAAGGCACTTCTTTCATTTATTCTGTTGTAATAAGTAGCTTGACCTAAAGAAATATCATTCACCAAATCCGTTAAATAGGGAGTATAACTTGCGGTAAATCCTTGTTTGTCAATAGCAAAAGCATATTTTGCTGGATTCCATTGTTGCGAGAATGCATCGGTAGTTGTGGCAACACCTTGATCGCCTAAACCTCCAGAACGTGCATCGGCTGCAACCAATAAAAAAGGAACTCCTGTGGTAATAACACGGCTATCTTCTTGGGAATATAGAGATTGTATAGTAGTAGATAATAAAAACAATAATGCAATTTTCTTCATATTCAATTTTATAAAAGTTAACAAATATAGTATTTTCCTAAAGGATTACAAGTTTTTCTATTTTTTCTGCTTTTTTATTCGTTAAAGTGGACTTTACAGTCAATTTATACACATAAACTCCTTTTCCAATTCGGTCGCCAAAATCATCTTTACCATCCCAAGTAATTTCTCTTGAAAGAAAACCTTCAGTTGTTACGGTTTGGTTTTTGGTCCAAACAATTTTACCTGTAATAGTCATAACTTGTACTTGAACTTCTAAGGGTTCAAATGGTCTGTTGTGAGAGAACCAAAATTCGGTGTAGCTCACAAATGGATTTGGATAATTCAAAACATTTTTTAGCGTTACGCTTTCATCGCCAACAACCACAAATTGGATTTCGGCAGTGATAGGATTGTTGTAAACATCCCATGCTTTGAATGTAATGGTGTGCAATCCTGGTGCTAAATTCCTAAACGGAAAATATACTCTTCCTTTGGTATAATCATCTAATTCAGTTTCATAATAATCATTCATGATGTAGGGATTACTTTCGTCGCCATCAAGAATACCTAAAATATCATGCCCAATACCACTTGCAGTATTTATACCGTTTTCGTCTTCAAGTACCGCAAGAAAGAATGGAGACTCATTAGTTATACCACCATTGACAAAGGTTTCGTCATTCATATATAGTTTTACGGTAGGACCAATATTATCTGCTACAGCCGTAGTATTTATTCCTCCTATTTTAATGTCAGTGTTGTATCCTGTTTTGTCTAAAAGCAGTTGGTTTCTTTTGGTATAAAAACTGATACGTCCATTGCCAACAGGAATTCTAATATCTCTAGGAACCACAAAACTAAATTCAAATCTACCGTTGATTACAGAAGCGTTTCCTCTAAAAATGGTTTCACCTAACTTTGTAAAACTCATAGTTGGCGCAGTTTGTAATTGATCATTAATAACTGCATCAGCATTATCGTTTCTCAGCGTATTCACAATAACATTTTTATCAAAAATATTTACAGACAATTCTCCATTGTAGCTAGGCATTATATTATTGTTTGAATCGAGTATTTCTCCAGTCAGCTTTACCAAATCAAGTGATTGAAAATCTTCTATTGGCCCTGTAATTGGAGCATCATTCACTTTTGTCAATACAATTTTTGGCTTTGGAATGGCAAGCATTAATGCTGGATCACCTAAACAAACAACAATGTTTGTAGCAGAATTTGGACCTAAATTTTTAGCTAATCGTAAAGACTCTGCAATTGAAAAATAGGTGTCACTTCCATACGAAAAAAGTTTTTCGGCTAGATCATCGTTAAAGTATTGCGCAGTGGATTGGCCTATTGAACGAACAGTAGTAATCATTGAAATAGCGCCACCTTTAGGGTTTAAATAGGCAAATTCTCCGGCCGTAGGTCTAAAAGGGTTGTCAAATCGTGAAAAGTCACAAGTTATAGTTATGAATAAAGGGTATTTATATCGATTACTCAAATTTTGACCGTCTGATTTTTCCCAAATGCGTTCTTCTGCTAATCCATCTTCACCACCATGACCTAAGTAATTAAATACTAATGCGCCTTTTTCAAATGAAGCTATGATTTCTTCTCGAACTGTTGGGTATCGTTTTCCTCCAGCTGCAGTTACTTGTACAAACGAGTCTGTAAGTATTTTTTCAATATTAATAAATGGCTTTTCTAAATTTATTCTGTCTGCCAGTCTATTTTGGTAATACTGTAATTGATTGTCACTTGGTTTTTCTGGATTAGGATCATCACCAATACACACATAATTGTTTCTCCAACTTCCGTATGATTTTATATCGTGATATTCAATCACTTTATTTATCATTTCTTCCGCTTGTTGAGAAGATGTTACGATCATTCTTCCAATTGCTATGTCAACTCCACTAAAATTATAAGAGAAATTAGCGCTACCATTTGCCGGATAAGTAGCCGAGTCTATTCTTCCTTCATTAGCATCCATCAATCCATAGAAATCATCTGTGGCAAATGAGGTTTCTCCTTCAGAATAACTATTTAAAGCTTGATAAATAGGAACTATATTAGTGTTGTCTGCAATTCTATCTTTAAAATCATAAGACGCATCGCCAAAGAGGTTAAGATACTTCACTCGTTTATTTTCTGAAGAAGCATTGGAATAAACATATTTTACAAAGTTTCTGATGGCGCCAATATCTTGTTTTCCTGATGAAAATTCAGGATAAATAGTTTCTAAATTCACCACTTTCACCACTAAGCCAGAATAATTTCGATGAAAGTTGGCAAGTTTTTCGGCTTGAGTGTTGAGTGATTTTGGAGTTATAATTAAGTAATCTACATCTTGAAATTGTCCTTGCGCATTGCTAAAAATTGTCCCTTTAAGGTTTTGATTTTCCACTTTTGATTTGGATTCTTTTAAGGGAGAAAAATAATCGGTATTGGCAACAGCAATGTATTTTCTAACTTCACCTAGAGTTGATTTAAAAGAAAAAGTATTCTGATTTGTATTTTCAACCTTGGTTACATTATATATATCGGTGATGTCCCAAACCTGATTTATAGAGGATGCATTCGATAATTGGTATTCTCCAATACCTATTAATGAATTAGTTTGATCGTTTTGAAATCTAAATTGCTTGTTGTAGCCTTGAAGATTTCTTTTTGCTTTGATGTTGATATAATCAAGATATCCCTTAGAATTGGGAACACCGCCATTGTCATAAGTAACTTTGATAGTCACATCTTCTGAGGAGATATTAGCAGTTGCAGTCAAAGAGCCATCAAAGGCAAGATAACCACCATTTACTGATAATGCATTAAAAGCAATATTGCCTACTAATTGGCTGTTGGCTTCAATTTTAAGATTGGTTTGCGCAAAGGCACTAGCAGCAGCATGCACCGAAACTTGAATAGGAGATGTAGTTACAATATTTGGAAATTTAAATTTGAATTCTTGCTCATTATCAAAACTAAATTGTTCTCCAAACCAAACTCTACCTAATTTTGCTATGTTAACTTCGTCAACTTCGTTAAACTGATAATCATCAAATGTAGTAAATGTTGTTGTGGCACTTCCTGTTGGTTGAACCATATCAGTTATTCTCTTTCCAGTATTTCCTGCTGCGGTTACATAATAATACGATTTGTTGGCGTAAAGATTTATATTGGTTTTGTTTTCTTCGTTCCAATTGTCAACACCTTCAGCATAAAAAAGAATATAATCTTGGCTATCAAAAACACCATCGTTTTCTCCAATGAATTGAATGGCGTTTTCTTCTAAATCCATTGGATATGGCGTTGAGTTTAAAAGTGGAACCATTCTGCCACCATTGCCATAAATTTTAATTTTTCTGGGATCAACGTTAGTTTCTAATCCCAAACTCTGAAGAAAACTTTTAGATATTTTATAAACACCAGATTTCTCCACGTAAAAACGATACCAATTTCCAGAACTCAAAACGGAATTTTCAACAGCAGTTACATTATTATTTGATAATGCCTGATTTCTATTAGCTATATTTTGCTCGATAGAATAACTAAAAGAAACTAGTTTTTTAAAAGTATTCCCTTCTTTTATGATGGGAGAAATAGTTATTTGTCCATAATATAAATCACGAGCAATTGAATTTTTTAACGAGTATTTTAGCTCAGTTGGGATGTTTTTTATGGATAAATCTCCCAATTGGTTTTCAGAAATAGGTTCAAAAACAATATTACTTATCTGAAGTCCGTTTTCATTTACTAAATTGTTTAGTTTAATTTGTAAAGAATATTTTAAAGTTTTACTGTAGGTGTCGAACTGATAATGTTCAACATTAAATTGCGGGACTAAATAGGAATAAGTACCATAGGATAATTCTTTTTTGTCTGTCCAATTTATTACAACACTTCCTTGCTCTTGAGAAATAGCCAAAGAAATGTTTAATACTAATAGTATAACAGTAAAAATCTTTTTCATAGTTAACATTAAACGTAGAATTGGTTAAATTAGTATAATTAAGGCAAAAAAAATATTTTTTTAAGTCAAAATACAATAAAAGAATTAATTTTGCGTTATGTATTAAAGCCTGTAAAAAGGCCAAATTTACTATTAATTTAAAAAATATGTTGCAGTTTAAAGGTAAATTATTATATTGCACCGCTAAAATTATACCTACTAATATTATGAAAGTAAACAAAATTATTGCTCTTAAATTATTGCTATCCCTAGTGATAATTGTTGGTTTTACTAGTTGTAGTAAAAAATCCGACTCAAAAGGTGGTTCTAAAGCTACTGGATGGAAAATCAATGATAAAAAAGGTGGTTTTCAATACGCTTCTAAGTTTAAAAAACAAGCTACTGGTCCAGGTTTAGTTATGGTTGAAGGTGGAACTTTCACCATGGGTAAAGTTGCTGACGATGTAATGCATGATTGGAACAATACGCCAAATCAACAACACGTTATGTCCTTTTACATGGACGAAACAGAAGTAACTAATATGATGTACATGGAGTACTTAAATTGGTTAAAAACTGTTTTTCCACCAGATCAAGAAAATTACAAAAACATATACGAAGGTGCATCCCCAGACACTTTAGTATGGAGAAATAGATTAGGTTACAACGAAACAATGACTAATAATTACTTGAGACATCCAGCCTATGCTGAATATCCAGTAGTAGGAGTTAACTGGATTCAAGCAACAGAATTTGCTAAATGGAGAACAGATCGTGTAAACGAAAAAATTCTTGAAGAGCAACGTTATTTGAAAAAAGATGCTAAAGTTACTGATGTTAGTGCTGATAAAGTTTTCAGTACTGAGGCTTATTTAGCTTCACCGTCAACCGCTATGGGTGGTGACCAAGCAATTGTTTTACAAAAAGGACAAGGAAGAGGAGCAGCAAAACCAAGTAAGAATGGCGCAGCAGCAGGTGCAAATAATACTGCTGGGAATAGTGCTAAAAATGTATATGCTCAAAGAACATCTGGTTTAATATTACCAGAATACAGATTACCAACAGAAGCAGAATGGGAATACGCCGCTGCAGCTGACGTAGGACAAAGAGAATACAATGCTTATAAAGGACAAAAGAAATATCCTTGGTCAGGTTCATACACACGTTCAGGTAAAAGACAAGTTCGTGGTGATCAATTGGCCAACTTTAAGCAAGGTAAAGGAGATTATGGTGGATTGGCTGGTTGGTCTGACGATGGTGCAGATATTACAAATAAAGTAAAATCATATCCTCCAAATGATTTTGGATTGTATGATATGGCAGGAAATGTAGCTGAATGGGTTGCCGACGTATACAGACCAGTGGTTGATGATGAAGCAAATGATTTCAACTACTACAGAGGTAACGTTTATATGAAAGATAAAATAGGCGAAGATGGTAAAGTAGAATTAGTTACTGCCGAAACACAACAATTTGATACTTTATCTAACGGTAAAATCATATCAAGAAACTTCCCAGGTCAAATTGCACAAGTACCAGTTGACGATAAAGAAACTTATTTAAGACAAAATTTTGATAAGTCTGATAATAGAAATTACCGTGATGGTGATAAACAATCTACAAGATACTTCAAATTTGGTTCTTCAGAAGAAGGAGATGAAAAAGGTAAAATGAAAGACGATCAAAGAATGTATGATTCTCCAAAACATAACGTTTCTACCGATAGTTTAGGGAATATGATTAAGAAATATGATAAGTCAAACAAAAGAACCACTTTGATAAACGACGATGTTAGAGTATATAAAGGAGGTTCGTGGAGAGATAGAGCTTACTGGTTAGATCCAGCACAAAGAAGATATTTCCCTCAAGACATCGCAACAGATTTCATTGGTTTCAGATGTGCAATGTCTAGAGTAGGGCCTAAAGCAGATAAAAAGAAGAGAGCTAGAAACTAATTTTAGTTTTTGAATACCAATAAAAAAGCCCTATTTTTAAGGGCTTTTTTATTATAAATTATTTTGATATGACCATTCAAAACATACATAAGTTGTTTTTAACTTGTACTAAAGTTTCAATTGACACCAGAAATATTGAGAATAACTCTTTTTTTGTAGCCATAAAAGGTGATCGTTTTGATGCCAATACTTTTGCCAAAGAGGCATTAGAAAAAGGAGCTAGTTATGTTGTAATTGATAATCCAGACTATTATATAGATGAAAGAACAATTTTAGTAGAGAACAGCTTGGTTACCCTTCAAAGTTTGGCTAAATTTCATAGGAACTACTTAAAGTTACCCATAATAGCATTGACAGGAAGTAATGGTAAAACCACTACCAAAGAACTCATCAATGTAGTTTTATCCAAAAAGTATAAAACGAAAGCAACAATTGGCAATCTCAATAACCACATAGGTGTTCCTTTAACTTTATTGTCTTTTACAGACCAAACTGAAATTGGAATTGTAGAAATGGGCGCCAATCATCAAAAAGAGATTGAGTTTTTATGTGAAATTGCGCAACCCGATTATGGTTATATAACTAATTTTGGTAAAGCACATCTTGAAGGATTTGGTGGAGTGGAAGGCGTAATTAAGGGGAAAAGTGAAATGTACACTTTTCTAAAAGAAAATAATAAGTCTGTTTTTGTAAATCTAGATGATGAAATTCAAAATACAAAAACTTCTGAATTTAAAAGAATTACGTTTAGTCAGAAAGATAAAGACGCTACTGTTTTTATTGAAAACGTTACGGCAAATCCATTTGTGAAAATTAAAACAATGGGAGTAGAAATCAATTCTCATTTAATAGGTTTGTATAATGCAACTAACATCAATGCAGCAATCACAATTGGAAATCATTTTGATGTGTTACCAAACGATATTAAAACAGCCATTGAAAGCTATGTGCCCGAAAACAATCGCTCACAGTTATTAACTAAAGGAACTAACGAAATTATTTTGGATGCTTACAATGCCAATCCCAGCAGTATGAAGGTAGCCTTGGAAAACTTTATACAATTAGATAAAAGTAATAAAGTGGTTATTATTGGTGATATGTATGAACTTGGTGAAGAAAGTTTGACAGAACATAAGTTAATAGTTGATTTTTTAAATAAAAACAACAGTTTTGAATGTCATTTTGTAGGCAAAGATTTTTTTGCTAACAGCATTCAAAACGATAATTTTCATTTCTATAATAGTTTTGAAGATTTCGCCAAGTACCTCTCATTAGTTAAATTAGAGCATAAAACACTTCTTATAAAAGGTTCTCGAGGAATGGCTTTGGAACGAACTTTGGAATATATTTAATTAATAAATAACGATTTTACAGAAAGATTGTAGATAGGCTTCTGTTTCAAAAAAGACAAATAAGCAAATTAAGATATTTTATTCGTTATCGTATTCTCTTATAGTTGATATGTCTTAGTTTTTGTTTTAACTCTTTTGATGGTTTATAGCTTATTTTTGCTTCTTTAATGTTGCTCTTGCCTAAAACTTCTTCTGTTTCCGCTGCAATACCATGAAGTCTAAGTTGAAATGACCCCAAATTATCAATTCGCACTATTTTTCCATCAGCTAAAGCTTCACTAATCACTTCACTCAGACCAATAATTACCCCATAGCAATCCGCTTTGCTGATAGTAGAACGACTTGCTATGATTTTAGCTAAGTCATTCAATGTTGCTTCACCTTTATTAACTGCGCATGGATAATATTTTATTTCTGGTGGTGACACTAAACTATTTTGTTTGGGTATCATTTTAAATTGTACTGACATAAAAATAATTTAATAATGACAAATATATAAAAAGATGTACAAATAATTTGCAATTAATGTATATCTTTTTATAAAATTCTATACATCTTTAATTTAAAATATGTATATCTTTATAGAATGCATAATGACTAAATGAAATTATTTTCATTATAAATCTAATTTTGAGTACGTATAAACTAATTTTAAACTAGTAGGAGTAATTTTGTACTTAATTATTAGCAATTTGTCATATCCAGTTATCCCTTAATTCAGCGTAGTCTATCTAGATTAAAAAAACATCTTCTATTCCCGAAGATTTTAAAAAGGCTAACATTTTGCTAGTATCGTATTCCTTTTTAATCTAAAAAATGATTTTTAGAACAGTTTATTTATTTACTCACAGCTGGTTAAATAGTAAAGATACAATTTGACTAAGGTTTTAAAATTCCTATTATAGTGTCGCAAAAGCTTATTGAAATTCAGTAATTTTTAAATACATTTTTTCGTTGAAAAAATTTATAATATTACTTTTGTTTATTAAAATTATTTTGCTTTAATCATTAGTATGTTCATCTATTCAGTGGATCATGCATACTAAAAGATATTATTTTTTACTTTTTATGTAGTTCATAAATAAAACGATGTACTTTTGTTAATGAGTTTCACAAGATTATTTCTAACCTAAATTAATACAATCCTTAAAATATGAAAAAAAGTACTTTAAACAAAAAAATGCTAACCCTTCTTTTGTTTGTGTTGTCCTTAACAGGATTTGCTCAAACTAAATTTACCATGGGCATGACTGCAACGGCTCCAACAGACAGAACTATAGATGTCACGTTAACGATTACAGCATCTAGTTCTAGTGGTGAGAGATTTGGAGGTTATCAAGCGGGAATTAATTTTGATACTGCTATTTTAAATGGAGGTACTATTTCTGCAGCTTATGTTCCAAATTCTAAGAGTCCTGAATTAGCTGCTATGGTTATTCCAACACCCGGAGTTGCGACACCTGGACATGTCCGATTGTCTTTACAAGCTCTGTCAGGAGCAAATGGGGTAGACATGATACAAGGAACTACATTTATTCTTGGAACTTATAAGATTACTAATACTGTTGCATGGGCTACTGGTAGTAATGCTAGTTTATGGCTGCAAAATGTATTAGCAACAGGGAAAACAAATTCAGCTGTATTTGGTTATCCATACGGGGCGACTACTCCGGCAACTACTTACACAACAACTGCGCCAATAGCAGGAGCATTAGTATTAGGTTTTACATCAGCTAGTCCATTATCTTTACCTTTAAATGCTGGAACACAAGACTGTGCTACAATTGGCTCAGCTACTACTACACCAGTAACTTGTTTTGGAGGTAATGATGGTTCTGCTAAGATTACAATGTCTGCATTAACACCTAGTGTTGCTGCCATAACTTATACTATTAATGGTGGTACTTCACAGTCAGCTACTTTAGTGGCTGGTGAATTTACGATCACAGGTTTGGCTGCTGGAACTTATTCAGTAGTTGTTTCAAACGCAGGATGTCCTGATGTTACAGTTCCTTTTACTATTGGCGGGCCAACTTCAGCATTAACTAACACAACCACTATTTCAGCTTGCGGCAGCTACACTTGGTCTGTAACAGGTTTGACCTATACAGTTGGTGGAATTTATACTGGTACTTCTACTAATGGAAGTGGATGTACTGTCAATGAAACTTTGGATTTAACAATAACACCTGCAACTACAAATGGCAGTGTAACTACTTCTATATGTCAAGGTGACTCTTATACTTGGCCAGCCAATGGCATAACTTACACCACATCACAGTCAGGTCTAACCGTTGTTACTGGTTGTAATACGGCTACTTTGAACTTAACGGTTACTCCATTAACTACTAACGGAAGTGTTACTACTTCAATTTGTCAGGGTGACTCATATACATGGCCAGCTAATGGTGTAACCTATACTACTGAGCAATCGGGAGTAACTGTAGTAACAGGTTGTAATACTGCTACGTTGAATTTAACGGTTACACCACTAACCACAAACGGAAGTGTAACTACTTCAATTTGTCAAGGAGAATCATATACATGGCCAGCTAATGGAGTAACCTATACTACAGCACAGTCTGGTGTAACTGTTGTTACTGGATGTAATACGGCTACATTAAATTTAACGGTTAATGGTATTGATTTTGCAAATCTTCAATTCCCAACTACGGCAGCTATATGTCAAGGTGGAACGTTAACTGCTTATGGACAAGTTTATGAGCAGGGAATTACAGAAGCCGCAGGGCAAGGAGTAGGTATAGATGTTGAATTTGGTTTAAACACTACCAATACTAATCCTAATACATGGACAAACTGGTCACCAGCTACATTCAACGTACAAGTAGGAAATAATGATGAGTATCAATTTACTACTAGTAATACATTAGTAGCTGGAACCTATTATTATACATTTAGATACAAACTAAGTTCATGTACTGCGTGGCAATATGGAGGAACAAACAATGGATTTTGGAATGGTAT
Organism: Flavobacterium sp. RSB2_4_14; assembly: GCF_051547085.1. Lineage (NCBI taxonomy): Bacteria > Pseudomonadati > Bacteroidota > Flavobacteriia > Flavobacteriales > Flavobacteriaceae > Flavobacterium > Flavobacterium sp. RSB2_4_14. The sequence continues at coordinate 31,245 of NZ_JBPTTL010000011.1, read as the reverse complement.
TTCAAATAACAGCGGTGTTTTAACAGTAAATCCAAATGTTACACCAACATTTACACAAGTAGCTCCAATTTGTAGCGGAAGTACATTAAGTGCATTGCCTACTATTTCAAATAATGGTATTACAGGTACTTGGTCACCAGCATTAGACAATACAGTGACAACTACCTATACTTTCACACCAGATTCTGGTCAGTGTGCCACTACAGCCACTATGACTATTGTGGTAAACCCAAATCCAATAGTTACTTTTGGCGCTAATCCTTTCCCAGTTTGTGTTGGAACTAGTACCGTTTTAACAGCTCTAGTTACTAATTTTACACCAACGGTTAATTTTGTTAACGCAAGTGCGGTTAGTCAAAGTTTAAACATGACAGTTGCTGCCTTTGGTGTGCCAGTAACAAGTCCTTTAAGTGGTATATTAGCTCTTGCACCTAACAATGCTTGTGCCGCTTTTACCCCTGGTTTATTTGCAGGTAAAATAGCTTTGATTCAAAGAGGCACTTGTTCCTTTGCCATAAAAGCTCAAAATGCACAAGATGCAGGTGCTATTGGTGTAATCATTTATAATAATACTACTGGTGCATTAAATATAGGTGGAGCTGCACCCGGAGTTACAATTCCTGTTTATGGTATTACACAAGCCGACGGTTTGGCACTTATAGCTTCCATGACGGCAAATGAAGTTGCAGTTACACTTTCACCTGCACCACCTTTATCCTATGTTTGGTCAAATGGTTCATTAACCCAAACAACTAATACGGGAGTATTAAATGTAGATACTAACTTCTCTGTTACTGTAACAAATACACTAACTGGTTGTTCAACTTTACAGGCAGTAAATGTTCCAGTTACACCACTTACAGTTCCAACTTTTACACAAGTTGACCCAATTTGTAGTGGAGGAACATTAAGTCCTTTACCAACTACGTCTAACAATGGAATTGCCGGTACATGGTCTCCTGCTTTGAATAATACAGCTACTACTACCTATACATTTACGCCAACTCCAGTTGCAGGGCAATGTATTGGTAATGCTACAATGACTATTACAGTTAATGCTATTGATTTTGCTAATCTTCAATTCCCAGCTACTGAAACTATTTGTCAAGGAGGAACAATGACTGCCTACGGACAAGTGTATGAACAAGGAATAACAGAAGCAGCTGGGCAAGGTGCAGGAATTACTGTTGAGTTTGGTTTAAATCCTGCCAATACAAATCCTAATACATGGACAAACTGGTCACCAGCTACATTCAATGTTCAAGTAGGAAATAATGATGAGTACCAATTTACTACTAGTAATTCATTGGTTGCTGGAACATATTACTACACTTTCAGATATAAACTAAGTGCTTGTACTGAATGGCAATATGGAGGAACCAACAATGGATTTTGGAATGGTACTTCAAATAACAGCGGGGTTTTAACCATCAATCCTGCAACTACAAACGGAAGTGTGACAACTTCAATATGTCAAGGTGATTCATATACATGGCCAGCGAATGGAGTAACGTATACTACAGCGCAATCTGGTGTAACTGTTGTTACTGGTTGTAATACAGCTACGTTGAATTTAACCATCAATCCAGCAACTACAAACGGAAGCGTTACAACTTCTATTTGTCAAGGTGACTCATACACATGGCCAGCGAATGGTATAACCTATACTACAGCGCAATCTGGTGTAACTGTTGTTACAGGTTGTAATACAGCTACGTTGAATTTAACGGTAAATACATCTCCTACACCAACAGGAAGTGCAACACAAACATTTAATGTTGTCAACTTGAATGATGCTACTATTGCTAATCTAGTGGTGAGTCCAGCAGCTGTTTTATGGTATGGCTCTTTATCCGATGCTCAAGCAGGAACAAATGAATTGCCTTCTACAACAGTACTAACAGATGGAACAACTTATTGGGCTGTAAATGTAACAGGAGGATGTCGTAGCACACCATTTGGGGTAACCGTTACTGTGGCGCTTGGTATTGATGGATTTAATAATGAGAATTTCAGGTTTTATCCAAACCCTACTTCTAGTATAGTTAACATTGCATATTCAAACGCTATAACTAAAGTTACGGTTATGAATTTATTGGGTCAAGTACTTCAAGAAAATAAATCAAACGAATTACAAGTAACGGTTGATTTATCATCATATCCATCAGCAACTTATTTAATTAGAGTAGAAGCTGATGCTAAATCTAAAATTATAAAAGTGGTTAAGAAAGAGTAGTTTTTTTGATTTGAATTGGGATTTTCAGATTAATGCAAGAAACCATCAACGAAAGTTGGTGGTTTTTTTATTTTTTTTAATTGAGTTTAATTTAAACCCTTTGGGTGTAATTTATAAAAAAAAACTTAACCACATAGGAACATAGGTTTTGTAAATTATGAAAGACGTTTCACTTAATTTGAGAATTCCATAGCTATATCAACCCAAGACCCAAGCAATCAATGTCATTAAGTTGAGAAATAATTTTCATATTCTTGTCATTCCGTCTCGTCTTTTGGGACGAAAGAGGAATCTCAGCAAAAAACAGCTAATAGGCTATCCTAGTCTTTCTTTCTATGTTTTTGCCTGTAGGCAGACAGATTTGTGTGGTTAAATAAAGTATAAAATTTGAGTCATTTATTTTACGATTTGTAAACTATAAGCCAATCCTATCATTAACTATTTAATAGTTTTGGTGTCGTAAATGTTATGTATAGTTATGGAGTATCAATTTAACGCAACCCTTTGATAAACAGTTTAACTGTAAGTTATTTTATAATTATAGCCTTTTCTAAATTCTTTAATTTAAATGCTTTTTCAAATAAAAGAAAACGTTTTCGTTCCAATTTGTATGTTTTTTTTACCAAATTTTTAACAATAAAAAAAATGACGAATAATAACTAATATTTCATAACTTTCCTTATGTAGCTTGACTTTTAGAATGAATTAAAGTCCATAAATTCTTTTAAAATTCAATAAATTAGAAAGTATATACTATATATGGTATAGTGATTAAATATATTTTTACATCCTCATAAAAAATTATTAACTAACACAATTTAATTATGTTTATCAATTACACTTTAAAAAGTTCTTTGTGGCATCCTTCGGTTTTATCCGTAAGGCATGATGGACTAAAAGCAAAACCAACGAGTTTTGTGTCAGTGGTTTTGATGTTGTTGTTTGCTGTAACTGGCATACAAGCACAAACCACACGGATTGGAAATTCTATTGGAGGTTCTAGTGTTGCGGATGGTACTTTTAGTACTGGTTCAACATTTGCTGCTAATGGATGGACTGTTGCTAATGAAGGCAGTGGTCAAATTAAATGGGCTTTAGGAAACGCTGTTTCTGATACTAGTCCTAGCACAACTTCTACAGTAGCAACTTTACCCGCAGTATCCTATTCGGTTACTTTGCCTGCAGTAAATACTAATATTGCTATTGGGCAATTAGTTACTGGAACAAATATTGCTGCCAATACTTATGTGTCGAATATTAGTGGTACTACATTATTATTGACACAACCAACTACAAACGGAGCAGCGGCTTCGAATATAACACTAACTTTTGGAGCACTAGCGGCTAACATTTCAGGTAGATCAGCTTATGTGTCAAATGACAATGGTGTTACAAATGCCGCTCAAGGCTTTGGAGCCAGAACGGTGTTTTTCTACACAGACGTTCCAACTACAGTAGGTCAAACCAACATGATGTTGAAATTTGATTGGAAATCAGGAGCTAATACTTGGCAAGTTTTTGCTGTACCAACAAGTTACATACCAGTTGGTACTGATGCTCAAACTACATTACCAATAGTTCTTACAGGTGCAACTCCTATTGTTTTATCAAATACAAATACTACTACACAAACGGCAACAGGATTTATACCTCCAAGTTTTGCAACAGGAACTTCTTTTAGATTAGTTTTTGTATGGTCAAATAGTATTGGTGGTGGAACAAATCCTCCATTGGCTATTGATAATATTTCATTGGTTTCAAGAGCTGGTGGGCAAACTCTTAATTCTGCTAAAACAGGACTTTTAACAGAAGCATCAACTTGGTCTGAAGGATATGTGCCTTCTCCAGCAGATGATATTGTTGTTAATGCAAATCATTTAATTACCATTGACGGTAGAGTTAATTTTGGTGCTGAAAATGTTTTTGTTGCGGGTACTAATGCAAGAATTCAATTTGGATTTTTCTCTGACCAATTCACTATAAACAATGACTTAGGAATTTCTGGGTCAGGAGCTCAATTTAATGTATTTGAGCCTATTGGTGTAACAACTACACCAAATGGTAATGGTAAATTATTAAAAGTAGGACACGATATTAGTTATACTAGTGCTGGACGCTTAGATGTTACTTTTGGAAATACATCTGCTGGTTTTGGAGAATTAGTTTTAAATGGAACAACACTACAAACTATTTCTACAGATGGTAGTAGCTTTTTAGGAGGAACTTCAAAATTGAATACTTCTAGTAATACTTTTGGAATTATCAATCAATTAACCGTTACTAATACTAGTACGGCTACTCCTAATATCAATTGGCAACTAAACAATGTTAGAATTAAAAGTAAATTAACGCTAACAAGTGGTAGAATTGCTCTTGGTAGTAATAAAATAATCCTTGGAAATTTTGGAGCGCTTGGTACAAACTTAGCATGTAATCTTGGAACTGGTTTCATTGGTGGAACGGTTTCGAAATGGTATACTACAAGTGCTACTGGTGCTGCTATCGATGCTGGAATTGACTACAATCCAAACGGTACAGCATTGTATCCTTTTTTAAGTGCTACTGGACAAAACAGATGGGCTTATCTTATTTCTTCTGCAGCTACAGTTGCGGGAGAGTTAGCAGTTACTTATACTGATGCTACTACAATGAGTATTGCTTCAATTGTTGATGGAATTACTGTGGGAAGCCGTTATGACGGAAGTTGGTCTGTTGCTACTCCAGATAGTAGAATAGATAATACACTTAGTACTGCACCTTTGTTTACTTATACAAGTAGTACTAATGCTTATTCTTTGGGTCTATATGCTACAGGTGCTTTTGCACCAAATGATGGTAATTCAAGAATTGTTTATGCTTCTGGGCCATTAGCTGGAGCACATATTAATGGAACAACTACTCCATTTATAGCTAGATCAGGGTTAACCTTAGCAAATATAACTGCAGGGCCACTTTATGTAGGTGCTGCTACAACTTCTATACAACCAGCTACTACTAGAACATCTGTAGTTGCTTCAGGTGATTGGAATACTCCAGCAACATGGTCTCCAAGTGGAGTACCTGCTTGTGGTGATGTAGTTACTATTGCTGCAGGTCATACTATTACAGTAAGTGCTACTCCTGCAACAGGTGTTGCAGGTATAACAATCAACGCTGGTGGTACTTTGGTTAACGCTGGAGGTACTTTAACAGTGGGTTGTACTAACAATAACGCCATCTTCACCAACTTTGGAACAAATACTGTTTCTGGAGGTACATTGGTAGTAAATGGTGCGGTTTATCATAAACTAGGAAGTACATTCAACCACACAAGTGGTGATGTCATTATTGATAGTAACAATGCTGGTGATGCATCAACAAGTGTAGGTCAAGGTGGTTCTTCATTAAAATTAGATACTTCAAACTTGAATTTAACTGGTGGTAAAATTACTATTGTAGATCCATTGATTAATAATGTAATCAGTACTACTGCTACTTCAGCTACGTCTTACACCATGACTACCATTGCTGGTACTTTTGCAAAACCAACAACTGGTGATGCAGCATCGGGTACAACAGTAATATCTATGGCTGGTCTTAACCGTGCCAATACTTTTTCTGTAGGACAGTATGTTACAGGAGCAGGAATTGCTGCAGGAACAAGAATAACAAATGTTAATGTTCCGCTATTTATTAATGCAGCAATTACACTTACATTAGATACTCCTACAACAGCACTTATCCCTACGGGGACGAGTTTGAATTTTTCTGCCATGTCTAATGATGCAAAAGGGATTAACTTCCCTACTTCAACAGCAAACTGGCAAAACATTGCTGTAGGACAATTGGTTTCTGGAAACGGAATCCCTGCAGGAACCACTGTGACAGAAACTGCTAGTGGATTTGGTGACTCAGCGTTCACTGTGTTTTTATCAAATCCTGTAACAGGATTAACCACATCGCCAATTACAGCGGCTGAAACAATTACTTTCTCTGCGGCTTCACCTAACTGTTCTACTATTATTTTACCAGCCGCCAATTCTTTAATTTCGGTAGGTCAAGCAGTTTCTGGAACAGGTATTGCAGCAGGAACTACCGTTTCAGTTATAACTACTGTGGGTTCACAAGTGAGATTAGACTTGTCACTTCCAACTACAGGAGCTATGGTAGCACCAGTGGCATTGAGTTTTTATGCGGGTAACTTAAACAGTTATGCTTTTGCTTATAATGCACCAGTAAATTATGTGTCTGGTTTAAACCATACATTACAAATTGGAAATAGTACATCAACCGATAAAGGAGCGGTAACTACTAATGGTTTCCTTTGTAATTTTATTCAAGGTGGTGGAACTTTCTCTTTAGGTAATTTGACAATTGATGCGCCACAAGATGGAGCGAATAGATTCTTTAACGTTGTCAATATATTGAATGTACAAAATGCATTTACTATTACAGCGGGTAGTGTTTTCAAGAAAACAAATTTTACAGGTGGTATGTTCTTTGGAGGAAATGTAACCAATAATGGTTCGTTTTTTATGGTTAACAATGCAGCTACAACTTTTGGAAATGCGGTTACAGGTTTTACAACCTTGCCACAAACTATTTCAGGGTCTGGGAATTTCTATAATAATTTAACTGTGGCTACTGCTACTGGTTCTTTAACTAATTTAACAGTTAATAACACAAGCACTAGTGGAGTTACAATTAGTTTCCCTAACTTCAGATTAACAGGTTCACTTACAATGAATAATGGAATTGTGCATACTTCTGCTACCTATCCTTTATACCATGGTGCCGCAGATTTATCTTCTAATCCTAATGTGAGTGGAGCTCTAAGTAATACTGCTCATATTGATGGTCCTTATGCAAGAAGTTTTTCCGCTACATCGTTATCTACTAATTTTGGTAATTTCCCAGTAGGTAAAAATGGAGTTTATATGCCAATTGGATTAGCTGTTGCAAACGGTGGCTATTTCATGGCTGAGGCATTTACTACTAATACTGGTTCAACAACCATTAATGCTACTAATTTAAGTGCTCAAAGATGGAAAGCTGAAAGAGTAGGTACAGCAGGTACTTTCACTAACTTTAATGTTTCTCTGGGAAGTTCTTCTATTGCAGCAAATAATATAGTTGTTCAAGCGTCAACAGATCAAGGAACTTATGATAATGTTTTTGGAAATACAGTTACCTATACAGCAGGAACACCAAATGTTATTGCTACCACTACTCCTTTAGTAGGAACTAGCTTTACAGGGTTTTTTGCTTATGCTAATCAAGCAAATTGTACTTCAGTTAATCCAGGTAATACTCTAGCTGATTTTTCAATTACTCAAATTAGAGCAATACAAAACTGTGCAAGCAGTAATGGAATAGTAAGTGGTTCAGTTAATGTAACTCTTAATGCTTCTAATGGTTTAATTACTTCAGGATTATTGGTTTCAGGTGCAGGTATTCAATCGGGTACCACTGTAGTTTCAATTAGTGGAACGGCTTTAGTGTTATCACTTCCGGCTACAATTAGTTCTACTACTCAAACAGAACTAAAATTTTTCACATTTGAAAACCCTTCATCAGTGTGTGGACCTATACAAGTTTCATTAAGTTTACAAAACCCATCTATTGGTGGTGGAGTTACTTATCAATGGCAAAGTTCTCCGGATAGTAATGTGAATAATTACACTAATATCTCTGGAGCAACTGCTGCAACTTATGTAGCGGTGCCAACAGCAACTACCTATTACAGATGTAATGTAACGTGTGTTTCAGGTCCAGTTACTGTAGCTTCTACAGGAGTTCAAATAACTATTAGCAATTCGGCTGCTATTGGAACTACTACAGCAGGTATTACTTGTACACCAAGTACACCAGTAACGGTTAGTGCTACAGCTACAACAGGTACACTTGCTTGGTATGCTGCTGCAACAGGCGGAAGTCCTTTAGCATTGACACCTACTTATACATCGTCGCCAGCAACTACTACTACGTATTATGTTGCTGCTGAAACAACGACTACTTATACCTCTGGTAGAACATTGTCGGGAACTGCTTCTGCGGGTAATAACTTCACAGGTATTGTATTAAATGTTTCTAAAAATGTCCGTTTAAATTCGGTAAAACTGCACCCAAGACAAGTAGCTGGTGGTGATGGTGCTGGTGCACCAATTACTATCAAATTGTTTAAAGATGGAGTTCAGGTACCAGGAACAGATGCAGTAACTTTTACTCCTGCTACTAATACAAGTACAATCTCTGCTGCCATTTCAAACGTAGTGAATCTTAACTATGACATACCTGCAGGTAATGGTTATAAACTTTTGGTAACTTCTGGTTTAAATGCCAATAATTTGCTTGCAAGAGTTGCAACTGGATCTATTGTTACTCCTGTAGGAACAGGTTCGGTTAGTGTTACTTTAGGTGCGTCTAATTTTGATGCAACATCGAATCAAGAATATAATAACTTCTTTGATTTGAATATTTCTGATTTGTGTGCTACACCAAGAGTGCCTGTTGTGGCAAATGTTGGTGGATGTCCTCAAGTTGATTTAAAATTATTCATCGAAGGATATTATGCAGGTGGTGGTTTAATGACACCAGTAAAAGCAAATCAAGGAGTTGGTGTTAGCACTACACTTGTTGATGATGTTACGGTTGAATTGAGAAGTGCTACTGCACCTTATGCATTAGTAGCTACTTCAACAGCGGCATTACAAACCAATGGGAATGCATCGGCAACCATGAAAGCTTTACCTGGTTCATACTACATCGCTGTGAAACATAGAAATGCTCTTGAAACCTGGAGTGCTACTACACAAACGGTTGGAGCTGTGCCATTATCTTATGATTTTACTACAGCCGCTAACAAAGCGTTTGGAGATAACATGAAAGATTTAGGTGGTGTATTTGGTTTCTATTCAGGAGATATTAATCAAGATGGATTTATTGAAGGAGGGGATTTCCCATTCTTATTCAACGATAGTGATAATTTCTTTGAAGGTTTTCAAACAACTGATTTGAATGGTGATGGATTTGTTGAGGGAGCGGATTTTCCTTACTTGTTTAATAATTCCGATAATTTTATCGAATCATTACGTCCATTTTAATAACAATAACAAACTATAAATTTAATAAAATGAAAAATTCAATAAAAGGCACAATGTGCAAATTTGGATTGATCCTTTTCCTGATGATGTTTAGCATCTCAGGAAAGGCTCAAACAAGGTATACTATGAGTATAACCGCTACAGCTCCAACGGATAGAACGATGGACGTAACATTTTCATTAACATGTAACAGTGCTGGTGGAGAAAGATTTGCTGGATACCAAGCAGGAATTAACTTCAACACTGCTATTATAAATGGAGGTACTATTTCTGCCGCTTATGTTGCAGGTTCAAAGAGTAGTCCTGCATTAGATGCAATGGTTATTCCTACTCCTGGTGTAGCAACAGCAGGACATATGCGTATAAGTTTACAAGCTTTATCAGGAGCAAACGGTGTTGATATGGCACAAGGAACAACATTAATCCTTGGGACTTATAGAATTACTAATAGTGTAGCATGGGCTACAAGTAGCAATGCTACTTTGTGGTTGCAAAATGTATTAGCAACCGGGAAAACAAATTCACTTGTAAATGGGTATCCATTTGGTGCAGCTACTCCTGCGGTTAGTATCACAACTACAGCACCTGTTGCTGGAGCATTGGCATTAGGATATACACAAGCTAGTCCGTTATCTCTTCCCTTAAACGTACCAACTGAAACTTGTTTTACAAGTGGTTCAGCAGGTACTATAAGTGGTATAGCTTGTTTTGGTCAAACAACATCGGCTACTATTACCATGTCACCAGCAGCTTCAAATAATGCTATTACCTATACGGTAGATGGTGGAGCTTCAACTCCAGGAACATTAGTGGCAAATGCCTTTACTGTTTCAGGTTTGGCAGCAGGTCTTCATTCAGTAGTTGTTACTGGTAATGGTGGTTGTACAACTCCAGTTACTGTAAATTTTACTGTTGATGGTCCAACATCGGCACTTTCATTATCACTGGCACACACTAATACGCTTTGTGCTATTGGCGCAACAGGGACAATTACAGCTACGGCTAATGGCGGAACAGCTCCTTACACTTATTCTTTAGATGGTGGAGCTAGTCAAACTTCAGCTTTATTCACAGATGTAGCAGCAGGATTACATTCGGTTACTGTTACTGATGCCAATTCATGTGTTACAACTTCAACTGTAACAGTTGGTTCGCCAGCAGTATTGTCTGCTACGGCTTCAGCAACAGCTACAACTACTCCATCTTCAAATGATGGAACAGCTACAGCTATTCCAGCTGGTGGAACAGGTCCTTACTTAATCTCTTGGGATACTACACCAGTTCAAAATGGTGCTACTGCAACAGGTCTTTCTGCAGGTACTTACACAGCAACAATTGTAGATCAAAATGGATGTACAACAACTGCTTCGGCATCAGTTACAGCACCAGCATGTGCTATTGCAATTTCTGCAACGCATGTTGATGTATCTTGTTTTGGTGGAACTAATGGTAGCATTAGTGCATCATCAACTGGTGGAGTAGGAACTGTAACTTATACAATTACTCCTGGTGGAAGTTCAAATACAACAGGTTCTTTCATAGGTCTTGCTTCAGGAACTTATTCTATTTCAGCAGTTGACGCTAGCAGTTGTTCAACTTCTACTTCTGTAACAGTTGGAACTCCAACAGCAGTAGTAGCTTCGTCAACAGCAGGAACAATCTTGTGTAATGGTGGGACAACTACAGTAGTGGTTTCTGCTACAGGTGGTAATAATCCATCTTCTGGAACTGGAACATTCATTGTATCTGCTGGTCCTTATAGCTTTACAGTGACTGATGATAATGGATGTACTTCAACTACATCAGGGACAGTATCGCAACCAGCGGTTTTAGTTGCATCTTCAGTTGCAGGTTCAATTGCATGTTTTGGTGGAACTACTACAGTTAACGTATCTGCTACAGGTGGAACAGCTCCTTATTCAGGTGCAGGAACATTCACAGTTAGTGCAGGTGTTTACTCTTATACAGTAACAGATGCTAATGGTTGTACTTCAACAACATCAGGTACTGTAACTCAGCCAGGGCAATTAACTTCTACTGATAATCAAGTATCTTGTGGTAGTTATACATGGTCAATTAGTGGTTTAACTTATGATGTAAGTGGAGTTTATACTTTTAACACAGTAAACGGAAGCGGATGTACGATTATTAATACTTTAAATTTGACTGTTTTAACTAGTTCAACTCCAACAGTTGGAATAACAAGTAGTGATTTGGATAATTCTTTTGCTTATGGAACACCTATTACTTTTACTGCAACAGCTGGAAATTTAAGTGGTGGAATAGCTAATTATAATTTCAAAGTGAATGGTATTTCTGTTCAAAGTGGTGCTTCTGCTACTTATGTTGTTAATAATCTAGTAGATAACGACCAAGTAAGTGTAGACATTACAGTTACAGGAGGTTTATGTTTATCTACAAATACTGCTTCAAGTAATATTATCACTAATGATGTTTTTGGCACTCCTTATTTTACAAGTATCACTAACTATTGTGGACAAACATTACCATTTATCAATAGTGGTATTGGTTGTTCAGTTCCAAGTGGTGTTGTAGGTACCTTAGGGTATAGATTTAAAGTGAAAAACAATGTAACAGGAGTGACCGCTCCAACTGTAGATCGTTCAGTACCTAACTTTAATTTAACGATGACCAGTGTTTATACTTATAGCACGAGCTTTGATGTTCAGGTTGCTGCGATAGTTAATGGTGTAGAACAGCCTTATAGTGCTGTATGTGTTATTACTACACCTGCACCACCTTCCAATGCCGTAGGACCATGTACCCAAACCCTTTCGTTAATCAATGATAGAATATTTGCAACTACTGTATTTGGTTCACAATTGTATCGTTGGAGAGTAGCGTTGTCAACAGCACCAGGAACTACTTATATTTATACCACTCCTTTTCCTAGTTTCAGATTGGGTAGTGTTACCGGAGGTTTGCCACTTACTTATGGTAAAACGTATACTGTAGAAGTTCAATCGGATTTAGTTATTAATGGAGTGGCTACTACTACGCCGTATTCATCTTTATGTAATGTTACTACACCAGCAGTAAGCACGATAAGTGTTTCGATAAATGGATGTAATCAGACATTAGAAACTATAAATCAAAGACTATATATCAATTCGGTACTTGGTGCAAGTTCTTATGTTTACCGTGTGTCTTTAGTTCCTAATCCAGTTGTAGGACAATATAATGATATTGCATCTACCTTACACTAACTTTAGATTGACTAGTTTGACCACGTTACCATTAACGTATGCGACGAAGTACTATGTATCGGTTCAAGCAATAGTAACTATTGACGGTCAGGATTATGCATCAGGGTTTGGTACAGTATGTGAAATTACAACACCAAATGTTGTTGCAAAACAAACTGCTAACGCAGAAATTACAGATGCATTTAGTGCTGTGGCTTATCCAAACCCATTTGCTAATAACTTTATGATTGATGTTACAACTTCTACAAAAGAAACTATTAACATTAAAGTATATGACATGGTTGGTCGTTTGATTGAACAACGTGATACTACTCCAAATGATTTAGAAAATTTAGCTATTGGTGATCGTTATCCAAGTGGTGTTTACAATGTAAATATTACTCAAGGAGAAGAAATGAAAACACTACGTGTAGTTAAAAGATAAGTAGCTTTTACTAAATAAGTTTCTATTAATATTAAAACCTTCTCAAGTAATTGAGAAGGTTTTTTTTGTTATAAATAGGATTTTGTCAGATGCTTAATTATGTGCTATGTCTAGTGAAATAAATTTAAAGTTTCTTTTTATTTTTTTATTCTATATATTTGCCATAATTGCGATATGAAACTAGTAAAGTGGTAAAGGAATATATGGAGTATATTTATAAAACATACAAGTATTTTTTGTTCATCATGTTTTTTGTGTTGTTTTCAAGTGCAATACATTCCCAGTCTCTATTAAATAAGCAATATCTATCTAATGATATTGAACAATTACTAAATTCTAAACCTGATCAAGCATTAAAAATTGCACAGCATTTATTGAGTAAAACCAATATTTCTAATAATGAAAAGGCAAAAATTAATTTTTTAATTTCAAAAACCTACAAAGTTAAAGGCGATTACAGTAGTGCTTTGAATTTTTTGTACGAAGAAAAGAATTATGAATCTTATTTGTCGCAGGAGGAAAAAATAAATATTGAGATTGAAAAAATCAAGCTTTTAAGAGAATTGTCATTAGATAAACAAGCCAAAAAAACGTTACAAGAATTAGAGGAGAATTTTTCATCAAATACTAATGAACAAATAGTATTGTTTTTAAAAGCATCTATTACACTTGAAAAAGTGCAATTCTTACTTAAAGAAGATAAAGTAGAAGAGGGTTTGAATTTGTTGCAGAATCAAGAAATTTTCTCAAAAGAATTTTTAACGACAAATCAAGATCTTAATTTATATTACACAATTGTCCTAGCGGAAACGTATCTTGAAAAAAAGGACTTTGCTAAGTCTCAATTTTTATATAGTGAAGCTTTATCAATAACTAATACTAAAAAGAATACGCCAATCGATGCTAAAATTGATGCGTTACTTGGATTGGCCAATTTGAATTTTCTAAAACAAAAGCACAACGAAGTTTCATTATTATTAAATGAAGCAATCAAGAATTCTCAAGGCCTAAATAATGTTTTTTTTCAAGAGAAGATTGTGCAGCAGCAGATTGTTAACTATTTAGCTTTAAATGATACTTCCAATTACAAATTAACAAACGCCGCTTTTATTCAAAATCAACTTAAGTCTGAAATTATTGAGCAAGAAGCAATTAACACTGCTTATAACTTAGTTTCTGATGGGTACAATGACAGTTTTATTGAACAGAAAGAAAGCAATTTTACTGTTTTGTATATCGTATTAGGGTTGTTTTTAGTTATGATTTTAGGATGTTTGTTCTATTGGTGGAAAGTTTTTCAAAATAAGGTTCATCTAAGAGAGATTATCAAATACATTGAAATAACTACTAGTAATTTCACTGCCCAAATTGTTGATAAAAAACCTGAACCTAAAAAAAATATTATTCTTAAAGAAACGGAAGAACTTATTTTAAGTAAGCTAAAACGATTCGAAAATTCAAAACGTTTCAATAATAAAGACATTTCATTATCTGTTTTGGCAGGACAGTTTGATACTAATACCAAATATTTGTCTGAAGTTATAAACTCTCATTACAACATGAATTTTAATTCCTACATCAATAGATTGCGTATTAATTATATTGTTGAGAAATTAAAAACTGATCCTAATTTTATGAATTATAAAATTAGTTACTTAGCTGAAAATTGTGGATTTTCTTCTCATAGTAGTTTTGCTACCGTATTCAAATCAATCACAGGAATATCTCCTGTTACATTTATTGAACTGTTAAACAGTGAAAATGAAAACAAGCTAGTCTCTTAATGAAAAGTAGTAAACCCAATTTTTATTTTTTATTTATTGTTTGCTTTTGTCTAACGAACTTTTCGTATGCGCAAAACAATAACTCCTGTGGTGCCATTATAAATGAAGCTAGTAACGATATTTATTCTAATCCAGATAAAGTTATTAAAATAGGATTTTCTATTGTTAAAGAATCTGCTAATAATATAGATTGTAAAATCAAAGGATACAAATTGATTTGTGATGCCTATACTTCCAAAAGAAATTATGTAAAAGCCCTTGAGTATTTAAACAAAGCCAATAGCATGTTGCCCCAGACAAATAATGCTATGTTAAAAATAATAATTTTAAATAAAGCGGGTATAATTTATCATCAATTAAAAATTTATGATAAAGCAATTCAATATTTGGATCAAGCGGAACAGGCTATTATGGAATATCCTGTGAAGGATTCTATCCATACTGATTTGGGAAAAAATTATATTGTAAGAGGATTTATTTATAAAGAAGAATTTAATTGTGATATTGCTATTAATTTTTTTAACAGAGGTATCACAGAGTTATTAAAAATAAAATCTAAACCTGCATACAGTATTATTAGTATTGCAAAATACAATAAAGGAAATTGTTATATTTTGATGTCCAAAAATGCATTAGCCATTCAAAATTTTAAAGAGTCTTTTATTGCGGCTAAAACCATAAATGCTAAAAGTCTACAAGCTTTTGCCAATAAAGGGTTAGCTCAAGTCTATACTTTGGAAGGAAATTATACGGATGCCATAGCAAAATTAAATGAGGCTCTAGTGCTTTCTGATGAAGTGGAAGATTTGGTTTTAAATCAAGAAATTTACAAAGGATTATCTGAAAATTATTTGGCCACTAGTGAATGGGAAAAATTTAAAGTTTACCATTCAAAATACTTAAATGTCCAAAAGTTAGTAAAGAAAAGCGAACGAGAATCAGTTAGCGAGTCACTTGATTTAAAAATGACTGAGTCGAATAATAAACTTAAGGATGAAAAATCTAAATTTTATTATTTTCTTATATTATCGTTCTTTATCTTGTTGCTTATAATTTTTTTGTTCACTGTTTTAATAAAAAAAGAAAACAAAGAAATTGCTTTACTTAAGAAGCAAATTAACGACCTGCAACTAGAAAAAAGAAAATAATTTCCATTATTTTTTTTAGTATTCTATTCAAAACTTCTTTATTTCCTTTCTAATTTACTGAATTTATAAAGTATATAAATTTCATAATCCTTGATGTTGTTATACTTTAGCACACTGTATTGGTTAATTTACAATAATAATACTGTGTATCAGTGATTAATACAGCTTTAATTTCAATAATTTAGATTAATTAAATCGTTTTTAATGTATCAGATATTGCTTTTTTAAGTAATTTTAATGTCTGTTTTTTTATTGCAGCCATTAATTATAGTTCTAAAATATTAATTGTGATTTGGAAACTTGTTTTAAATAAAAATATAAAATAAAATACTTTATAATGAATAAAAATCAACTCTTTTTTGGGAAATCAATATGGAACTTTTGTTCTAATATTTTTAAGAATCTAATGTTTTTTACAAATCTCTTATTTGCTAAAATAAATTTTCAAGTGATTGTTTCGTTATTAATGTTATCACTAACGAGTTTAGTTTATAGTCAAACGGAAACATTCAATTCAGGAATACCTGCTACATGGGCTATTAATAGTAATCAAGTGGTAGCAAATAATTGGGTTCATACTGCTACGGGTGGTTTACAATCCACAGGAGCTGCTACGGTAAATCCAGCCGCAAATAATACTGTTGGTACAACTGCTGAATATTATTTGATTACACCTCAAATTATAACACCGTCAAATGCAGAAGTCAGATTTTTCACCAAGCAAGGTAATTTCTCCAATAGAGGTACTATTTACCAGTTAAGAGTTTCGCTTTCCAACCAACCAGATATAACTAGTTTTAATGTGGTTTTGAAACAGTGGACAGAGACTGAGTTAAATGTAGCTGCTACTACTTATGAAGAAAAAATTGTTGATGTTTCTGGAATTCCTGCTGGAGTTCCGGTTTATTTTGCTTTTGTCGCTGTCACTAATCAAACTGGCGTTACATCTACTGCTGGAGATTCTTGGTTTGTAGATAACGTTAGAGTAATCACAACTTGTGCTCAGGTTACAGCTGTGACAACAGTAGTTGGACCAGATAATGCAGTTATAAATTGGACACATCCTACAGCAACAAACTTTGCTATCGAAGTAGTGCCTATTGGAGCAGGTCATGGTACTGTAGGAACACCTGTTACCGGAACTACCTATACTGCTACAGGATTAACAGACAACACATCTTATGATGTTTACATAAGAACTGTCTGTGATGCAGATACATCAAGTGGTTGGGCTGGACCTTTTACATTTAGGACATCATTTTTGGGTCTGAATTGTGCTTCACCTATTATTGTTCCTTCTGATGTAATTACTAGTCCCTATACTTTGTCGGCTAATTTAGCTCAGTACTATGACAGTGAAACTTATACATCCTATAATAGTATTGGATTAAGTTGTGTGCCTCCAAACGCTTCAACTCAGAACCAATTGCTAGGCAATCACGTTTTTCTTTCTTTTACTCCATCAACAACTGGGTTAGTTAACATCAGACAAGCAATAACTGTTGCTAGTGGTGGAGGTGGAAATAATTGTTACAATTCTTCATCTAGTGTTTTTATTTTTGATAGTTGTACAGGGGTTGGAACTTCTGCATCTTGTTTAGGGGCGATGACTACAGAAAGTAATCAGCAAACTAATAACATCTCTAATTTTTATGTTGTAGCAGGTCAAACATATATATTTGTTATTTCTTCTCCTTACCAACGTTCTAATCCTGGGGCAGGTATTTGTTTTACATTTACCATAAGCGGTTCAACATGTCCAGCTCCTGCAACATTAACTATTGACAGTTTACAGCAAACCTCTGCAGTTGCTTCTTGGAATAATGTGCAGAATTTAGTTAGTAGTTGGGAATACGTGGCTATGCCATTTAGTGCTGGAGCACCAATTGGATCTACGGTTTTGACCTCAACAAATACTAATGTGGGTAATACAATATCAGGACTTACAGCAGGGACACAATACAATCTTTATGTTCGATCAGTTTGTGGTGGTATCCCTGGTCCTTGGAGCACCCCAAGAGCTTTCACTACACCATGTAATCCTTTCCCATTACCTTATTATACAGGTTTTAATGATTCTACATTGGAGTGCTGGTCGCAACAAAATCTGAATAATGATTTGCAATTTTTTGCTTTTGGAAATAGTGCGTTTAGTGAGCCAGTAGCAAGATGTAGAACACAAAATTCAAATGATATGTTGATTTCGCCTCAATTTAATTTTGATGGGGTTACTCAAAAGAGATTGCGATTCAAGTTTAATAACTATGGTAATTGGGGTCTAATTGTGAATAATCCTGTCGGAGGAAAATGTTCATTTGAAGTTCGAATTTCTACAACTGGAGTTGGGCCAAATAACTTTACTACAGTTTTAATTCCTTTAGCACAATATACTACAGCTTATAACTATGTTGAAATAATAGTTCCAATACCTAATACTATAGTGGGTGATGTTAGTATTGCATGGGTACTACCAGAGGGAGCTTTACAAGAAGGAAATTGGTTTTATCTAGATGATGTTTATATAGAAGATTTACCAGCCTGTTCAGAACCTCAATATCCTGTTATTACCCCAGGTTCTATAACTTCTACATCAGCTGAAGTATCTTGGACAAATGGTTACAACAATACACAATGGGAAATTATAGCACAACCCTTTGGCTCACCAGCACCAACGGCTTCAACACCAGGACAATTGGTAAATACTAATCCTTATACTTTAACAGGATTAATTCCGTCTACCAGATATGAATTTTATGTTAGAGCATATTGTAGCTCAACTTTGCAAAGTCAGTGGATAGGTCCAACAAGGTTTATTACATCATGTATAGCCCAATTTTCACCTTATTACGAGAGTTTTAACGATAGTGATGTAAATTCCAAAAAATTCTGTTGGACTACCAGAAATGTTGCTGGTGATGTAGCGCAATGGAGAATTAGCGCAACTGAAGCCAGTATACAACCCCAAGGAGCTTTTATGAATCCTTTCGCTTCCTTTGACGATTGGTTAATTAGTGTTCCAATTAATGTTGTTGGACTAAAAAGACTTCGATTTCAATACAGAGCTGCTACTTCACTTTTTTACCCATCTCCAAGAGGTAATTTTGAAGTATTAATGTCTCCAACACCTGATTTTGCAACTTATACTACATTGATTCCATCACATGATTTTACAAACGGTGCTTATCAAGAGGATTCTGTTTTATTTACTGGAACAGGAACATTTTATATTGCCTTCAGAGTGCCACCAACGATGACAGATCCAGCAAATTCTGGTGTTGTAATGATTGATGATGTGGTTATTGATGATGCACCACCTTGTCCTGATCCTAATCTTGCAAATTTGGATGTTTCAGGGATTACAACAACTACAGCCAATTTAAGTTGGACTGCAGGTTATACAGAAACACAGTGGCAAGTTGTTATTCAAAGCCCAGGATCTGGAGTTCCAACAGGATCTGGAACAACAGTTAACATAACTCCAGCTTACAGCGCTGTTGGTTTATCACCTGACACTCTATATGAGTATTATGTTAAAGCAGTTTGTAGTGCTACAGAAAGTAGTAACTGGGTTGGTCCATTTCGATTCAAAACTACTTGTATTGCTTTACCAACTCCTTTTACTGAAACATTTGACAGTAATTCAACAACAGAATCCTGTTGGGCTATTGAAAATGGCAATGCAGATGGTAGTGAATGGTTTCTTAACCAAACAGCGAATCCGATTTTTGGTGATCAAATGGCGGCTATGATGACAGGTTCTAATGGAAATAATAATGATTGGTTGATTTCACCAACTTTAATGGCACGTCCAAACCAAAGATTACGTTTTTATTACAAAACATACAGTTCCTTTTTTGAAGAAGATTTAAAAGTAAGACTGTCTACTACTGGTGCAGCAATTGATCAATTCTCAACTATTTTATATGAGAATTCATTAAATTTATATACAGATGCCAATGGTGTTGTAACAGGTTCAAACACCGTTACATTACCGTCTCCACAAGATGTGAGAGTAGGGGATTTTATCTACATCCCAGGTTTTCCATTTCCTTATCCTACTTATGTTGCTGCAGTTCAGGGTTCTCTAATAACATTAACCAATAACGCCACAATTACTCAAACAGGAGTTCAAAATATTCAATTTTCTCATGAGGTAATTAACAATCCAATTGCAAGAGAAATGGTTATTAATTTGACGGACATTACTGTTCCTACAAATATTAATCTTGCTTTTCAGACCCCTTTCTTCCCATCTAATCCATGGAATTATAGAGGTCAATACACCTTTATTGATAATGTAATTGTTGAAGATATCCCAGCTTGTCCTTCTGTTATAAATGTTACAACTACTAATGTTATTGATACAACTGCAGATATTAATTGGGAAGTAGTAGGTTCTGAAACTTCTTGGGAAATATCGGTACAGCCATCTGGTACTCCAGCACCAGTTGGTGCCACACTTCCTGAATATCTTGTTACTACAACAACACACCCTAAAACTATAACTGGTTTAATTCCGTCTACTCAATATCAATATTACATTAGAGCTATTTGTAGTGGATCTTCACAAAGTGAATGGGTTGGACCATTTACGTTTACTACAAAATGTGATTATTCTAATGTATGTCAATATAAAATGACGGTTACTAATGGTAGTACAGGTCACGTATATGAAAGTGTTGAAGTGAGACAAAACGGTGTTATTGTTCAAAATTTAATATTTCCATATACTGGTGCAAATCAACCTACATCTATAGATTATGACGTCTTTTTGTGCAGAGGCGTTGAATATTCATTGTATTATAACGCTGGTGGTGGTAGTGGAGCTCAGTACACACAAGCTCAAGTAGTCATAAGAGACGAATTGAATAATATTGTTTGGACCAGTCCATTAGGATTAGGAACTCCTTATACTAATATTTTCACAGCAGTGGCTAATTGTGGAGTTGTTACTTGTCCTCAACCAACTAATGTAGCGGTCAACAATTTAGGAACTTTTACTTGGACGCCTGGTGGTTCTGAAACACAATGGGAAGTATTTGTGCAGCCCGTTACCAATGGAACTATTCCACAATCAGGAACTATTATAAACTCCCCAACTTATACACCTACCGCTGCTGATTTTGTAAATCCAACAGGGGGAACTTTTGAATTTTTTGTACGTGCTATTTGTAGCGCTAATGATAAGAGTTTCTGGACGGGTCCAAAAGTATTCATAAGAAATGACGAGTCAAGTACAGCTATACGTTTACCAGTTAATACTGGAACAACATGTGATGTTTCGGGTATTAATGCCTCGTTTATTGGTGCTACCGTCTCTCCAAATCCGACTACTTGTACTGGAAATAATTCAGGAGATATTTGGTATGACTTTATTGCCACTTCAAAAGTACATACTATTGAAATTGGTAATCTCGCTCCTGGTACTTACTATGCTTCTTCTTATCAAGGTGCATGGCCAAAAATAATGATGGCCTTATATGAAGTGCAACCAGACGGATCATTACTTCAAAAAGGATGTAGCGAAAATAATTCGATGGTTACCATGTATAGCAGTGAATTGGTTGTAGGTAAGACCTATAAAATTAGGTTTACCTTAGATGATCCTGTTGCTACAAATAAAACATTTAGCATATGTATTACAACACCAAATGCTTGTGATATGAATGCCTTTAATTATGATTTTGAAAAACTACCAATGCAAAGTGTAACTGGAATTTCTACTATTATTAATGCGAGAGTTGTACCAGGTTGGAGAGTAAATACTGTTTCGGGAACAATGTTCTTTCAGGAGGCCACAAATTCAGGAAATGTAACTCCTTATTCAGGAGGGCAGTGTATTCAGTTAATACAAGATGGTGCAGCTGCATGGGATCCAAATGATCCTAATATAAAAGGATTGTATAGAGATTTTGATACTTCTGAAATACCTCAAATGTCATACAGTTTTGCTTCCGCTACTAGAACAAATGGATCTACACTTCAGTTGTATGCAGGTCCGCCATCTGGTCCGTTTACATTAGTTGTGGAAAATTTTTCTAATACACTAGTTTGGCAACTTATTGAAGGTAATTATATAGTACCATCGGGTCAAACAACAACTCGATTTATATTCAGAGTGAAGGAAAATGCAGTCGGTCACGTTTTAGATGCTGCTAATTTTATACCAAATACGGATATCAATATCGCAACGGCTAATACTACATTAAACTGTACCACAACATCGATGAATTTTGATGCTAATGGAGTTGGAATGTGGGAAGCTGAACCAACAAATCCAGCAGTAACCACTATTGCTTCTCCAAACACTGGAGCAACTGCAGTAAGCGGATTTACGGCTCCTGGAAACTATGTCTTTCATTGGAAAACACGTTATTGTGATAAAACAATAACCATTACCAAACAAGGAAATGCAGAAACTCCAATTGTGGTGAATCCAACAGTTTATTGTTTGAACGCCACGGCATCTCCATTAACAGCTACTGTTGCAACTGGAAATACCTTATTGTGGTATACAAGTGCAACAGGAGGAACAGGTACAACTATTGCGCCTACACCAAACACATCGGTTGCTGGAAGTACACAAGTTTACTATGTAAGTTCAGTTGATGGTGTTGGATGTGAAGGTTCACGTGCTCAAATTGTAGTTCAAGTAAATGATTTGCCAACGGCAACTATATCTGGCACAACAACCATTTGTTCAGGAACAACTGCGGTAATTACATTTAATGGAACACCAAATGCTACGGTCACTTATACTGTTGATGGTGGTTCAAACCAAACAATTATCTTAGATGCAAGTGGTTCGGCAACAGTGACAACTTCAGTATTAACTTTGAATAGTAATTACACTTTGGTGAGTGTTTCTTCTGCAGGAACGCCAACATGTAGTCAATTACTAACTGGTAATGCTTTAATAACAGTTAATGCCTTGCCATCAGCTACTATCTCTGGAACTACATCAATTTGTTCTGGCTCAACAGCAGTAATTACATTTAATGGAACACCAAACGCAACTGTAACCTATACTGTTGATGGTGGAGTAAATCAAACGATAACTTTGAATGCTGCTGGAACAGCATCAATTACAACACCAGCATTAACAACAAACAGTACTTATGCTTTAGTTAGCGTTAGTTCAACAGCATTACCAATTTGTAGTCAACTGCAAACAGGTGCTGCAATTGTAACAGTAAATGCATTACCTGTAGCTACTATTTCAGGGACAACCTCTATTTGTTCAGGTGCCACAGCAGTAATAACATTTAACGGAACTCCAAATGCTACGGTTACTTATACTGTTGATGGAGGTTCAAACCAAACGATTACTTTAGATGCTACTGGCGCTGCAACAATTACAACACCAGCATTATCTTCAAATAGCACGTATACTTTAGTAAGTGTTACTTCAGGTACATCAACTTGTAGTCAAGCACAAACTGGTTCTGCAATAATTACAGTAGGTTCATTGCCAACAGCTACTATTTTAGGAAATTCAACAGTGTGTTTGAATGCTGCTAGTCCAGTTGTTACATTTATAGGAGCAAATGGAGCAAGTCCATATACTTTTACATATAATGTAAATGGAGGTGCCAATCAAACTATAACCACTACAACAGGAAATAATGTTTCAATCAGTGTGCCAACTTCAGCGGTTGGAGTATTTACATATAATTTAGTAAATGTATCTAGCGCCGGTTTAACTTCATGTTCTCAGGCACAAACTGGTTCTGCAGTAGTTACTGTAAATGGATTACCTACAGCAACTATTTCTGGAACTACCACAATTTGTTCAGGTGGAACTGCAGTAATTACATTTACTGGAACTGCAAATGCTACAGTGACTTATACTGTTGATGGAGGAGTAAGTCAAACCATTGTTTTGGATGCCACAGGTTCAGCAACGTTAACTACACCAACATTAACAGCAAATAGTACGTATGCCTTAGTGAGTGTTACTTCGGCAGGAACTCCAGTTTGTAGTCAATCACAAACAGGTTCGGCAGTAGTAACTGTAAATGCTTTACCAATAGCTAGTATATCTGGAACAACAACTATTTGTTCTGGAACAACAGCAGTAATTACATTTAATGGTACGCCAAATGCTACTGTAACCTATACTGTTGATGGTGGAACAAACCAAACTATTGTTTTAGATGCGAGTGGTTTAGCTACAGTAACTACACCTTCATTAACTGCAAACAGTACCTATACTTTAGTAAATGTGAGTTCAACGGGATTACCAATTTGTAGTCAAACTCAAATTGGAACTGCGGTAGTAACTGTAAATACTCTACCAACAGCAACCATTTCTGGAACAACAGCAATTTGTTCAGGTGCAACAGCAGTGATTACATTTAATGGTACTCCAAACGCAACTGTAACTTATACTGTTGATGGTGGTACTAACCAAACCATTACCCTAGATAATACTGGTTTTGCTACTCTTACAACACCAGTTATAACTAATACTACTACTTATGCCTTGGTAAGTGTTACTTCAGGAGCAACATCATGTAGTCAAACACTAACAGGAACTGCTGTAGTAACAGTAAATGCTTTGCCAACGGCTACTATTTCAGGAACAACATCAATTTGTACAGGAACAACTGCTCTTGTTTCGTTCAATGGAACACCAAATGCTATAGTGACTTATACAGTTGATGGTGGTTCTAACCAAACCATAACATTGAATGCCACAGGAACCGCATCAATTACAACTCCAGTATTAAGTACAAGTAGTACATATTCATTAGTGAGTGTGGTATCTGGCACTACAACTTGTAGTCAAACACAAACAGGTTCAGCTATAATAACTGTAAATCCATTGACTACACCAAATGTTACTTTTAGCTATGCTCAAACTTGTATTAACGCAGCTGTTAATCCACTTCCTGTATTGACACCTAATTTTGTTACTGGTGGCGTATACAGTTCTTCAACGGTTACTGTTAATCCAACAACTGGAGCAGTAAATTTAGCAACAGCTACAGTTGCAACGCATGTGATTACCTACACATTGGCTGCCAATACAACAACGTGTACTGCAGCTGCAACATCTACAGCTAATTTAGTTATTACTTCAGGAGTGAATCCAGTAACAGGATTTAGCTATGATAGTAATTATTGTGCAACTTCTGCTAATGCATTACCATCAACTTCTGCTGGATTTACAACAGGAGGAACTTTCACAGCAACCCCAACGGGATTAGTAATCAATAGTACTACAGGTGAAATAAACATTTCTGGAAGTTTACCTGGAACGTATACTGTAGTTTATAGTATTGCAGCAGATGGTTCAACATGTACAATTGCTGGATCAAGTAATTCAATATTGACCATTTCATCAAAACCTGTTGTTGTGATAGATGATAGTTGTCAAAACCAACAGTTAGTATTAGACGCACAACCAGTTAATGGTTCTTTCAATCCAAATAATGTAACTTACAGTTGGAGTGTATCCAATACACCAGTGTTTGGTTCAAATGCATCGACATTTAATGTTAGTGATTATTTAGAGCAAAATCCATCAGTTACTTTGCCTGTAACATTTAGCGTTTCAGTTTCAGTTGATGGATGTGAAGGTTTTGATGATTTTGAAGTGGCTTATAATCCTTGTAAAATCATACCAAAAGGTATTTCGCCAAACGATGATGGTTTCAACGACACTTTTGATTTGACAGGATATGGAGTAAAAGAAATTACTATTTTCAACCGTTATGGTACTACTGTATTTTACTACAATGGTACATACACCAATCAATGGAAAGGACAGTCAGATCAAGGAGATGAATTGCCAGACGGAACTTATTTCTATAGCATACATACAGTTGATGGAGCTAGTAAAACAGGATGGGTTTATATTAACAGAGAATATTAATCAATAAACATAAAAAGTTTGATTTCGGTTATATTTAAGTCAAACTATTAATTAATAAAAATGAAAAGCCTAATGAAAAAAGGATATTTAGCACTAGTATTACTATCATTGTTCGCATTGGAAGTTCAAGCCCAACAAGATCCACATTATACCCAATACATGTATAATATGAGTGTGGTGAATCCAGCCTATGCAGGTTCAAAAGAAAACTTATCTGGAGCTATTTTATATAGACAACAATGGGTTGGTTTAGAAGGAGCACCAAAGACAGCAACTTTTTCTTTTCATAGTCCAGTTGGAAAAAATGTTGGTTTGGGATTATCTGCCATTTCTGATAAAATTGGACCAGTGGAAGAGAATAATATATATGCCGATTTCTCTTACACGCTTCGTTTAGGAAATGGTCATAACTTGGCATTTGGTTTGAAATCTGGTGTAACTTTCCAAAACATAGGACTGTTTTCAGATATTGGAAACGGATTTGTTCCACAACCAGGAGATATCGCTTTTAGTGAAAATACTAGCAATACCTATTTTAATATTGGAACTGGAGTATTTTATTATACCGATAAATACTATGTTGCTTTTTCTGTGCCCAACATGTTAAATAGTACACATCTTGATTTAACAGTAAACGATAATACCTATGAGTTTGGAAATGAAACTGAACATTATTTTTTAACGGGTGGATATGTTTTTGACTTATCAGCAAACACTAAGTTCAAACCATCCTTTATGTTAAAGTCAGCTTTCAATGCACCAACATCTTTAGATGTGTCAGCTAACTTTTTATTTTTTGAAAAATTTGAGGCTGGAGCCACTTATCGATTAGATGATTCATTTGGAGCGATGCTAAATTTTGCAGTAACACCAAGTATTCGAATAGGGTATGCTTATGATCATGTTATGTCTGACTTGAACACAACAACGCCAGCATCCCATGAGTTTATGCTATTGTTTGATTTGAATTTCCCTAAAAAAGTTTCTGTTTCACCAAGATTTTTCTAATACTTAAGCATCAATTAAAATGAAAAAATATATTACATTAAGTTTGATTTTGTTGTTAACAGTGAGTTATGCTCAAAATAAGTCAACTGAAAAAGCGGATAAATTATTTGAAAGTTATCAATATATTGGCGCAATAGATGAGTATTTAAAACTTGCAGATAGTAAAAATGCTAACCAATATGTTTACACACAACTTGCAGAGAGTTACTACAATGTATTCAATACTTCAGAAGCTTCTAAATGGTATGCTAAAGCTACCAAAGAGAAAAATGTTGCTGAAATATATTATCACTATGCAGAAACCTTAAAAGTTCAAGGCAAATATCAAGAAGCTAATAAACAGATGGATATTTTTGCTAGTTTATCTCCTAATGATAGTAGAGCCAAAGAGCATAAAGCCAATCCAAATTATATTCCAAGTTTAGCTAATAAATCCAAAATGTTTGATATTGCTGAAACCAATATTAAAAGTAATGGACAGAGTGATTTTGGTGCTGTATTAACAAATGAAAATACGCTGTATTTTGTAAGTACAAGAAATAGTTCTAAAAAGACTGATAAGTGGATAAATCAACCTTATTTGGATATTTTCAAAGCTACTAGAAGTGAGTCTGGAACTTTTTCAGAACCAACCAGCGTTAGTGAATTGAATACCGCTTATCATGATGGACCTGTTACTATCAGCAGTGATGGAAATACCATGTACTTTGCAAGAGATGGTCATAGTGAAGGTCAATATGAAAACAATAAATCTACTAAAACAAAAATTGGTCAACAAGGACTTTATAAAGCAACAAAAAAAGATGGTAAATGGACACAAATTGAAGCATTACCATTTAATAGTACTAGCTATTCTATAACACACCCAAGTTTAAGTAAAGATGGCAAAACGTTGTATTTTGCTTCCAATATGCCAAATAGTTTGGGTGAATCTGACATTTGGAAAGTTTCCATTGAAGCAAATGGTTATGGAAAACCACAAAACTTAGGTCCTAATGTTAATACACCTGGAAAAGAAAACTTTCCTTTTATTACAGATGATAATACTCTTTATTTTGCGTCTTCGGGAAAACAAGGATTTGGTGGATTGGATGTTTTTAAAGTTGATTTAAATAAAAAGGAAGAAGCTCAAAATGTTGGAAAGCCAGTGAATAGTGAGAAAGATGATTTTTCATTGTCATTTAACACAACAGCTAATGTAGGTTATTTTGCTTCCAATAGAAATGGAACAGATGCTATTTTTGCAGCAACACCAGTTTGTGTAGCTGAAGCTATTGCTGTTGTATCCAACAAACAAACAGGGGCAATATTGACTAATGCTACAGTATCTATTTTAGATACTAAAGGAAATACCATTGAAACAAAGCAAACCAATTCGGAAGGTAAAGTTAGTTATGATATCGAATGTCAAACAGCATATACTTTTGTTGTAAAAGCGGATAATTTCGAAACAGAATCATTTCCAATACAAAAAACAAAATCTGGTCAAGTAATCGTTCAAGCACAGTTAGTTCCTTCAGAAGTGATAATTACAGAAACCGAAGTGATTTTAAAAAATGTGTATTTTGATTTTGATAAAAGTAATATCACCGCTCAAGGTGCAAATGAGTTAGATAAATTGGTAAAAGTGATGAAAGAAAATCCATCAATGGTTATCTTTGTAAAATCTCACACCGACTCAAAAGGGAAAAGCAATTATAATATTAAATTATCAGAGAGAAGAGCTCAATCAACTGTACAATATTTACTTTCAAAAGGGATAACAAAAGATAGAGTTTCTGGAAAAGGATTTGGTAATTCAGAACCAAAAATCAAGTGTGAGCCATGTTCAGAAGAAGAGAATGCGCAAAACAGACGATCTGAATTTGTAATAGTTAAAAAATAAGATTTAAGATTAATTTAAACATACATACACAAAAAACATTCATTGATAATAAAGTTAAAAAGTTAATATAATTAATGATTGTAAAATGATAGCTAATCTCATAATTTTGAGATTGGCTATTGTGTTATAAAAGAAAGTTCTCATGAAGAAGATTTTAATAATAGTATTAGTGTTAATTTCAGTTGGTTCGACTGTTGCACAAACTCTCCCAAATGATTGTGTAAGAGCGGTTACAGTATGTGGTAATGGGACTTTCTTTTCCAATGCCAGCGGTATTGGTCAATTCCAAGAAATTGTTAGTAATTCTTGCGGAGGAACCGAGAGTAATTCATTATGGTTAAAAATCACGATTGCTCCAACTGTTATCCCAGGTAGTTCTCTAGGTTTTAATTTAATTCCAGATGATCCAGCAATCAGTGTTGATTATGATTTTTATGTTTTTGCAGCAAATGCTGTTTGCGGTGCTTTAGGACCTCCAATTAGATGTTGTTCAACTAATCCAGCTCTTGCCGGATTAACAAGCAATGTTACAGGGATGGTAGGAACTACATTGGCAACTTCAGTTGGACCAGGTGCGAATGGGAATGGATTCGTGAGATGGTTAACTGTAAATCCTGGACAAACCTATTATATTGCTGTTGATAGACCAGTAGGAAATGGTGGTTTTCAAATACAATGGACAGGAACTGCTACTGCGGGAGCAGGAGCTTTTCCAACACCACCAACAGCCAATTCAATTGCTGATGTAAAAACCTGTAGCAATACTCCAAATGTGGGGGTTTTCGATCTCAATACACTAAGACCTCTAATAAACTCTAATACCGTATCAAATACAATTTCATTTCATACTACAATTTCAAATGCTATTGATAATATATTACCATTACCAAATATATATTCAAATACATCAAATCCACAGACTATTTATGCTAGAGTAACCGATATTTCAACAGGATGTTTTAGTACAACTAGTTTTAATTTAATTGTTAATTTAGTTCCAAATGCTACATTGAGTGTTTCTAATTCGGTCATTTGTAATGGTAGTAGTGTAACTGTAACCTATACTGGAACTCCCGGAGCAACCTTTGATTATACAATTGATGGTGGACCAATTCAAACTTCAATATTCCCTGCTTCTGGTTTATTTATTATTAACGAAACATTAAATTCAACAAGAACTTATACATTAAATGGAGTAAGAAATTTAGACTCTTCAGGTATTATTATCTGTTCACAGCCGTTAAATATATCTAGAACAGTTACTGTAAATCAGCAACCCGATGCAGGTTTAGATGGAGGCGTAACTATATGTGCAAGCAGTTTAATCCCTTTAGATTTATTTAGTTTAATCACAGGAGAACAATCAGGCGGAACATGGACACGTACTTCAGGAACTGGAGGAGTATTCGATTCTGTTTTAGGAACATTCACTCCAACAGCTGGAGCTACAACTTCTACTTTTGAGTATACATTACTTGGAGTTGCACCATGTATAAATGATGTAAGTATCGCTACAATAAATATAGGCGGTCAACCTGATGCAGGAACTGATGGCACCACTACAATTTGTGAATCCAGTATTGCAGCTATTGATTTATTTAGTTTAATAACTGGAGAACAAACAGGAGGCGTTTGGACACGTACTTCAGGAACAGGCGGAGTATTCAATGCTGGAGTAGGAACATTTACACCAGCCCTTGGCGCTACAACTTCAACTTTTGCTTATACTTTAGTAGGTGTTGCACCTTGTATTACAGATACAAGTCTTGCTACAATAAACATAATTGCTCAACCAATTGCAGGAACTGATGGTGCTACTACATTTTGCGAAACTAGTATTGCAACCATTGATTTATTCGGATTAATTACAGGAGAACAGACAGGAGGCGTTTGGACACGAACTTCTGGAACAGGCGGGGTATTCAATGCAGGAGTAGGAACATTTACACCAGCCGTTGGCGCTACAACTTCAACGTTTACCTATACTTTAATAGGCGTTGCGCCTTGTATTACAGATACAAGTCTTGCTACAATAAACATAATTGCTCAACCCATAGCAGGAACTGATGGTGCTGTTACAATTTGTGAAACCAGTGTAGCTACCATTGATTTATTTAGTTTAATTGCTGGAGAACAATCAGGCGGAACATGGACACGTACTTCAGGAACTGGCGGTGTATTCAATGCTGGAGCAGGAACGTTTACACCAGCAGTTGGCGCTACAACTTCTACTTTTACTTATACTTTAGTAGGCGTTGCACCTTGTATAAATGCTTCAAGTATTGCTACAATAACAATAAATCCACAGCCTAACGCAGGAACCGATGGCACTACTACAGTTTGCGAAACTAGTTCAGTTACCATTGATTTATTTAGTTTAATTACTGGAGAACAAACAGGAGGAATTTGGACACGCACTTCAGGAACAGGCGGAGTATTCAATGCAGGAGTAGGAACTTTCACACCAGCCGTTGGCGCTACATCTTCAACGTTTACTTATACTTTAGTAGGCCTTGCACCTTGTATTACAGATACAAGTATTGCAACAATAAACATAATTGTCCAACCAAC
>NZ_JBPTTL010000010.1:0-102011 GCF_051547085.1 Flavobacterium sp. RSB2_4_14 | reverse complement strand
GTTTGACTTGAATGGACGCGTGTTTGTCTCGAAAGGATGGCGATTCGGTTTTTTTGTTGGGTTGATTGGGTTATGTTTAATTAACCTGTGTAGGTCATAAAAAAAACTCCTCGTTGTTGGAGGAGTTTTGGTTTTAGATGCGGGAGAATTTTATTTTTGCTATTGTTTTGTATTGTGTGGAATTGACATCAAGGATGGTGAAGATGGAGTCTTTTGCGGTGTAGGTAGGAACTACAAAACTCATTGTGAGTGATTTTGTACTTTAATAATTACTGTTTTTATATTAGTTATTGCCTTTATAATATTGGCAAAATTGGTTTATTGGGCAGATTTCGCATTTTGGATTTGTAGGTCTGCATATTTCTCTTCCTAGGAATGATATTGCCATTCCGATTTCTCCCCATATTTCTTTTGGGAGTACTTGCATCAGTTGTTTTTCTATTTTGTTTCTATCTTTTGTTTCTGTAATTATTCCTATTCTTGGCGCTACTCGGATAACATGTAAATCAGCGATGATGCCTTCAGCGGGTTTATTTGCTTCTCGCAGGATCACATTTGCTGATTTTCTTCTATTCCTTTTAGGCTTATTAATTCATCCATTGTAAGTGGAATGTTTTTATCGTCTTGAATTGTTTTTGCGATTTCGATTATCCAACTTGCTTTTGTTCCAAAGTTTCTAACTTTTATGATATGTGGTATTAGTGACTCTATGTTGGAAACGGAAAGGCTTTGCATATTGGGGTAGATTTCGAATTAAGCTGGGGCTATTTTATTAATATTGTCATCGGAATCTTCTGCAGAGAGGATTACCATTATCATTAGTTGATAAATATTATTGTATTCTAAAGGGTGTTTTTTGCCTTTGTATTTTTCGATTAGTGGGTTTAAATTTTCTGACCAACTGTCACTAGTTTCGAATATATTCATAATTATGATTTAGATGTTTGTTAAATTAGGTATATTTTTATTTAATTCATTTATACTAAAATGGTAGTTTACTAAAACACCTTTGTGTTCTCCGTTTACAACATCTCCTAATCCTGTAGCCCTTTTGAATTTTCTTGAGTTATTACTATCTTCTTTTCTGATTCTTTCTAGCTCTATTATATTTTGATAGCAATAAAAATTTTCATTAGTGCTATTTATACAAGGTCTGTTTTTTAAACACCAAAGAATAAAAGTAGGTATTTTTTCTAATTCATAAACTTTGAAATATCTTTCTAAATCGCTTAGGTTTAAGGCTAAAGTTTCAGAGGGTTTTAAATTACTATTAGGTAAGAGCTTTTCAACGGACATAAAGGTTCTTGATTGCACTTTGATTTCAATAAAAGCAATTGGTCTTGTGATACTTGTTTTTGATATGATTTCAATATCGGGGTAACCTTCTCTTTTAGTTTTGAAAGCGAATAAATTAGAATAAGTGTTGTTTATTTCACGAATGATTTCGTCTTCGATAGTTTCTGAAAAGGAAACATCTTTTTCAAAATCATAAACACCTTTTGAAATTCCATCGCATCTTGTTGGGCAAGTTGCACAATCATAAATATTGGATGCTAATTTATTGTAAATCATGCTGTAAATTTAGTTGCTTATAAACTCTTTTATTTTTTTAATTACATTTACATCGCCTAATATTTTGCGATGTCCTAATCCTTCGGTGATTAATAGTTCGCTATTTTCCATGTATTTGTGGATATTATAAGCTGCTTTTACAGCTACATCTGTATCATTTTCATCATGAATGATGAGGACTGGAATTTTCACTGATTGTGCTGCAACGCTTGCGGCATAATTTTCCATAGGTTCTCCATATTTTTTCTCAAAATACATTTTCATCATTTGGGAAATTCTGGGTTGAAGTTCTAATTTCAATACAAAATCATCTAAAATATCTTGAATCATATCGCCACTGCCAATGATTACGGCTTTTTTAATATTCATTTTTTGTTTTATTGCATTTAAAATCGACATGCCACCTAGGGAATGGCCGATTGCAAATTCAAATGGACCAAATAGTAATTCAATCTCTAAAATTGAAGTAATAAATTCGGTCATTATGGTTGTTTTTCCTTTAGATTTTCCATGAGATGGAGCATCAAAACTTATTACTTGATACCCTAAATCTACAAATTCATCTGCAATTTTAAATAATTGTGTTCCACGACCAGACCAACCATGAACTAAGAGAACTTTTTTTGTGCCTGTTCCATAACAATAAACTTGAATCTCTTTTTTTATGCTTGGTACCCAAACTGTTTGTTTGTCGCTTTTGGAATCCATGTGCCATTCTCGCTTTGGAATTTTATGTTTTATAGGTGTTGTAAATAATTTGGCAGCAAATAAAGTAGCTAGTTTTGGTGAAATTGCCTCTAATAATTTAGCTGTAAAGAGAATTGACTTAGGAATTTTCAATGATTGTGTCTTTATTTGGGTTTTTTTTGTCATTTCAATAATTTTTATTTCTAATAGAAAGTTAAATTATTTTTTTTTAAATTTCAACATCATAAATATAAGTCAAAATGCAAAATCAAACCAGAATAATTATTGAAAATGTTAGACCACAATTGGATGGTGGTACTTTTTTTATAAAGCGAATTGTTGGACAAACTGTGGTTGTAAAAGCAAATGTGTTTGCTGATGGTCACGATGTGATTGCTTGTTGTGTGAAGTTCAAACATGAGTCGGCAAAAAAATGGCAAGAAACTAGATTGCAATCTTTAGGAAATGACGAGTGGATATCTGAATTTATAGTTGAAAAACAAGGATTTTATTCCTATTTCATTGAAGGATGGGTAGATTATGCCTTGAATTGGCAACACGGAACAGAGCGTAAAATTCAAGACAATCAATATGTGAAGTCTGAGTTATTGGAAGGAGCAGAATATTGTCAAGCTATCCTGAAGGAAGTTGATAAAGACGAAAAAGTTTTTTTGACAGCTGCGATAAAAGCTTTTCAAGACGAAAAGGCCTATGATAAAGCTATTGCTATTGCATTATCTCCAGAATTACATCATATTTTTTTAAAATATCCAACTCGAACTTTAGCCAATACATCCGCTGAATTAAAAGTGTATGTGGATAGAAAGAAAGCGTTATTTAGTACTTGGTATGAATTTTTCCCACGTTCGGCTTCGCAAGAAAAAGGGAAACATGGCACATTTAAAGATTGTGAAAAATTGTTACCAAGAGTAGCCGCTATGGGATTTGACACACTATATTTTCCACCAATACATCCTATTGGAGAAGTGAATAGAAAAGGCAAAAACAATGCTACTAATGCACAACCAGGCGATGTTGGTTCGCCATGGGGAATTGGTTCTAAACATGGTGGGCATAAATCCATACATCCAGAATTGGGTACTATAGATGATTTTAAATCATTGGTTAAAAAAGCAAAAGATTTAGGAATTGAAGTGGCGATGGATTATGCTTTGCAAGCAGCACCAGACCATCCTTATGTAAAGGATTTTCCACAATGGTTTAAATGGCGTCCTGATGGTACTGTTCAATACGCCGAAAATCCACCAAAAAAATACCAAGACATTCAACCCATTTATTTTGAAAGTGGTGACTGGAAAAATCTTTGGAAAGAATTACTAGATGTTGCTTTGTTTTGGATTGAAGAATGTGATATAAAGGTATTCAGAGTAGATAATCCACATACCAAACCGTTTTATTTTTGGGGTTGGTTGATAGCTGAAATCAAGAAAAAACATCCTGATGTCTTGTTTTTGGCAGAAGCTTTTACGGCACCAAAAGTAATGCACGAATTGGCTAAACAAGGATTTTCTCAATCGTATACTTATTTTACTTGGCGTAATACTAAAGCGGAATTGATTGAATATGTTGAGGAATTGACAAAAACAGAACAATCTGAATTTTATAGACCTAACTTCTGGCCAAATACGCCAGACATTTTACCTTATGCTCTACAAAGTGGTCACGAAAGTGTTTACCTTCACAAATATTTCTTAGCGGCAACTTTGAGTTCGAGTGTTGGGATTTATGGTCCAGTGTATGAATATATGATTTCGGAGTCGATGCCTGGCAAAGAGGAATATTTCAATTCAGAGAAATATGAATTCTATAATTGGGATTGGTCTGTTGAAAATAAATTGATTGCTGTGATTTCCCGATTAAATAAAATTAGAAAAGAACATGCTTCTCTGCAACAAACCAATAACATTGTATTTTGTGCAACGGATAGTGATCAAGTTTTGGCTTATTATAAATTTGATGATACTAGACAAGACGAAACGTTGATGATTTGCAGCATTGATCCTCATTATATGAAACAAGCTTGGGTTCAATTGCCTCTGAAATCTTTGGGAATTAATGCTGGACAACCCATAAGAGTTATAGAATTAATTACTGGCAACAGTTATATTTGGGACAAAGAATGGAATTATGTTGAACTTCATCCTTCCTTACCTTTCCATATATTTAAAATTCAGAAATAGTATTGAAAAAATACCCAGACATTATGGAAAATTCTAACCAAGATAATTATGCTAAACCATTTGTTTTTTCAACAGATTGGAAAACTGCTTTTGAAGATGAAGAGTTCGTTAAAGTATTCTCATCGGATATATTAGAAAATTATATCATCAACAAAAGATGGTATGGTGGTAAAGCGAGCACGCTAAAATATATTGAAGTTGTAGATTATTTTAAAATTTCTTCCAAAAAAAATGTCTATTATGGTGTATTGCTAGAGGTGAATTTTAAAGAAGCGTTTTATCAACACTATTTTATGCCTTTGGCCTTTATGGCTGCTGAGGAATTAGATACCAATACCGTTATTGCTCCTGTAAAAATGGGTAAGCAAAGTGGATTTCTGGTTGATGCGTTACATCAGGAAGATTTTAGAAAATTATTGTTTGACAATATTGTTCATTCAAAAAGAAATCAAGAGCATAAATTGGTTTTTCATAAAGGTTCAAATTTTGAAGATAAAGAATACAAGTCGTCAAAATTTATGGGAGTAGAACAGAGTAATACTTCTATTGTTTATAACGATGCCTATGTTTTAAAGATTTTCAGAAGAATATATGTGAGTACGAATCCCGATTATGAAATCAGTCGTTTTTTGACAGAACGTATGCATTTTGAAAATACGCCAGCTTATGTAGGAAGTATCAATTTGGCTTTGCCTGAAGGAAATATTACCCTTGGATTAATGCAGGAATTGGTTCCTAACCAAGGCGATGCGTGGCAGTTTATGTTGGAAGAAATTGATGTAGTTTTTAGTAATTTGAAAACTAAGAAGATTAAGATTGACAAGTTGCCCAACATTCCTTTGTTTAAGCGAATGAAGATTAACGAAATTCCGCCCGAGATTATCGATTGGGTTGGTTTGGGACTATTTCTTCGCATTCAAACTATGGCAAAACGAACGGCAGAAATGCACATTGCACTTGGTGGCGACATACACGATACTGCTTTTACACCCACAACTTATAACGGCGATTATACCGTTTGGTTGAAAAACAGAATGTTATATCAGTTTCAAAACCGGTTGAATATTATAGAAAATAGTTTGCATAAACTTGACGGATTGGCATTAGAGTTGGCACATCAGTTTATGGAAAATAAGAAGCTTGTTCGTAAACATTTTGTTGATTTTGATTGGACTAAAATGAAGAGCGAACGCATCCGAATTCACGGCGATTATCATTTGGGACAAATCTTGGTGAATGGAGATGATTTTTACATTCTCGATTTTGAGGGTGAACCTGAGAGTACAATTCGAGATAGAAAAGTAAAACAACCACCATTGAAGGATGTTGCAGGGTTGTTTCGTTCTTTTCATTACGCCATTTATGCTACCATTTTCAACAACAAAGACAAATATCCTTTTGACCAAGAACACCTTTTTAAAGCGGCAGAAATTCTTTTCAACTACTTTGTGGGAGCGTTTCTAGAAACCTATGTTGAGAAAGCCCAATCGGGTAATTTAAACATTGGCTATAGCCATGAGATTGAGTTTTTATTGAAATATTGTTTGCTCGAAAAAGCCGTTTATGAGTTGGGTTATGAACTCAATTCTCGACCACGCTGGGCAGTTATTCCTTTGAGAGGAATTCAGAGTATAATGGGGTATTGATAATTGAATTAGAAATTATTAATTATGAGTGTGCCCTTCGACTGTGCTCAGGGTGACAAATCGTGCTAAAAAAGACAATTGTCGTTTGAACTACTTTTTGTCATCCCGAGCGCAGTCGAGGGAACATAAACTTGATAAAAATGAAATTTTACTATGTTTATATATTAAGATGCAGTGATAATTCTCTTTATACAGGGATTACTAATGATTTGGAGAGAAGAGTAAATGAACATAATGATGGGAGATTGCCCGATGCTTATACTTTCAAAAGAAGGCCAGTAGTATTGGAATGGTATCAGGATTTTATGGAGCCAAACCAAGCTATTTATTTTGAAAAGAAATTGAAAGGATGGTCGAAAGCAAAGAAAGAAGCATTGATAATAGGAGATTTTGATATGATTGAAACATTGGCTGAGTGTAGAAATGCAACACATCATAAATATAAACCATAATTAATGAAAAGCCCTTCGACTGCGCTCAGGTGACGAGAAATAAAAAATAATAACTAACTAATATGAGGATGAGATTGATTTGCTTCGAAGCTCGCAACTCCTCGCAATGACAACAAAACTAATGAACCAAGTACAAGTACATTCGCTTTTAACCGATTTTGATATCGATTTATTCAAAGCAGGAAAACATTTTAGATTATATGAAAAACTAGGTGCACACATCATTGAAGTAAATGGTGTGAAAGGCGTTTACTTTGCCGTTTGGGCACCATCGGCGCGTTCTGTTTCGGTTGTAGGCGATTTTAATTATTGGATACAAGGCGAGCATTTGCTTAATGTTCGTTGGGATAGTTCCGGAATTTGGGAAGGATTTATTCCTGGAGTTGATAAAGGAACTCGCTATAAATATAAAATTCAGTCCAATAATGGTGGGATTATCACCGAGAAAGCTGACCCTTTTGCACTTTTTTGTGAACATCCACCAGAAACGGCTTCCATCATTTGGGATCTTGACTATAAATGGAAAGACAAAAAATGGATGGACAATCGTAAGGATAAAAACGGATTAGACAAACCCTATTCTGTTTATGAAGTGCATCTGGGTTCGTGGCGAAGAAATGCCCAAGGGAAGTTTTTGACGTATCTTGAATTGGCCGAAGACTTAGTGAACTATGTAAAAGAAACTGGGTTTACCCATGTGGAGTTTATGCCCATTATGGAATTTCCCTATGATCCATCTTGGGGTTATCAGTTGGTAGGTTATTTTGCACCAACATCGCGTTTTGGAAAGCCACAAGATTTCATGGTTTTGGTAGATAAATTGCATCAAGCTGGCATAGGAGTTATCTTGGATTGGGTTCCATCACATTTTCCTGATGATGCTCATGGACTAGGATTTTTTGATGGTTCCAACTTATACGAGCATCCAGACAGGCGAAAAGGATATCATCCCGATTGGAAGAGTTTGGTGTTTAACTACGGAAGGAATGAAGTGCGTTCTTTCTTAATTAGCAATGCCATTTTTTGGTTGAAAAATTACCATGCCGATGGTTTGCGAGTAGATGCTGTGGCTTCAATGTTATACTTGGATTATTCGAGAAAAGAGGGCGAATGGGAACCAAATATTTATGGAGGAAGAGAAAACCTAGATACCATAAGTTTCTTAAAAGATTTTAATGAAGCGGTATATACTGACTTTCCAGATACGCAAACTATTGCTGAAGAAAGCACAAGTTTTCCAATGGTTTCGAGACCTACATTTATTGGAGGTTTGGGATTTGGCATGAAATGGATGATGGGTTGGATGCACGATACACTAAAATATTTTCAAAAAGAACCTATTTACAGACGTTTTCATCAAAACGATTTAACGTTTTCAATGACGTATGCGTTTACAGAAAACTTTATGCTGCCGTTATCTCATGATGAAGTGGTGTATGGAAAAAAATCTATTCTTGGCAGAATGCCAGGAGATGAATGGCAGAAATTTGCGAACCTTCGTTTGCTGTATGGCTATATGTTTACACATCCTGGTGGAAAATTATTGTTTCAAGGTGCAGAATTTGGACAAAGTAGCGAATGGAATTTTGAAGGAAGTCTCGATTGGCATTTGTTGCAATTTGGTTTCCATAATGGCATCAAAAAATGCATCACCGATTTAAATGCTTTGTATAAAAATAACCCAGCGTTATATGAAAAACAATTTCATGTTGACGGCTTTGAATGGATTAATTATTCTGATAGTGAAAATGCAGTTTTGAGTTATATCCGTAAAGGCTTAAACCCAAAAGACGATTTGATTGTAGTGGCGAATTTCACTCCGGTTGTGAGACAAAACTATAGAATTGGTTTACCAAGTAAAGGAAAGTTAACACAAATTTTCAACTCTGATTCTGTGGAATATGGTGGAAGTGGAGTAGTAATGACTAAACCAATTAAAATCGATAAAACCTCATGGAATTACAGAGAATATTCAGCTGAAATTGTTTTGCCACCATTGGGTGTTACAGCGTATAGCATTTCATAAAAACAATATATTTTAATTTACCAAACCTGTCAGATTATTAAAATCTGACAGGTTTCATTTTACACTATCATCATCCGAAAACGTTGTAGTTAAAAACTACTTTCTTAAGTTGTTAAAAAATCAGTGTCATCTTTGTAAATTTGGCAACCTGACAAATAAAAAATCATTATGATTACTAATACCGAACTAGAGTATAAAGGCGATTTATTTCCTTCCAAAATAATTTCATTTCATCAAGAGGTTGATAGCATTTTTTTCAACACAGATAATAATATGATATTGAAAATCACGATACTTCGTGATAGTCTTATTCGTTTCAGATATACCACCAAAGGATACTTCAGTAACGACTTTTCTTATGCCATTGATAAAACACAATCTCACGGATACAATCAACTGGAAGTGTTTGAAGAAAGCACTCATTTTTTGATAAAAACCAGCAAAGTATATTGCAAAGTCAATAAAAAAGATGCCAAAGTATCTATTCACGATATAGATGGTTTTGCCATTTTGGAAGATGAAATTGGGTTTCACTGGGAAGAAAGTTATGAACATGGTGGCAATATTGTAAAAATGAGTAAACAGTCCAAAGACGGTGAAAGTTTTTATGGTCTTGGTGATAAAGCCACTCATTTAAATTTGAAAGGAAAACGATTAGAAAATTGGGCTACAGACCAATATGCTTTTCATAAAGACCAAGAGCCATTATACAAAGTGGTTCCATTTTATATTGGGTTACATCATCACAAAGCCTATGGCGTTTTCTTTGATAACACGTTTAGAACTTTTTTCGACTTTTGTCATGAACGACGAAATGTAACAAGTTTTTGGGCCGAAGGTGGTGAAATGAATTACTATTTTATTTATGGTCCAAAAATGAGTGATGTAGTAACTACTTATACTCATTTGACAGGAAAACCCGAAATGCCACCAATGTGGGCTTTGGGCTACCATCAATGTAAATGGAGTTATTATCCAGAAAGTAAAGTAAAAGAAGTGGCAAACACTTTTAGAGAATTGAAAATTCCTTGTGATGCCATTTATTTAGACATCGATTACATGGAAGGATTTCGTTGCTTCACTTGGAGTAAAGAATATTTCCCTGAACCTAAAAGAATGGTGGCTGAATTAGCTAAAGATGGTTTCAAAACTGTAGTTATTATTGATCCAGGAATAAAAATCGACAAAGATTACTCGGTTTACAAAGAAGCTTTAGAAAAAGATTATTTCTGTAAGCGTGCCGATGGTCCTTATATGAAAGGAAAAGTATGGCCAGGAGAATGTAATTTCCCTGATTATACAAAACCAGAAGTTAGAGAATGGTGGGCTGGATTGTTTAAAGAATTGATTTCTGAAATAGGCGTAAAAGGGGTTTGGAACGACATGAACGAACCTGCAGTTATGGATGTTCCTGGAAAAACATTTCCTTATGACGTTCGTCATGATTATGATGGAAATCCTTGCAGTCATAGAAAAGCACACAATATTTATGGAACACAAATGGCGCGAGCAACCTATGAAGGTGTAAAGCGTTTTTCTTATCCAAAAAGACCTTTTATTATTACGCGTTCTGCTTATTCTGGTGCACAACGATATACGTCATCTTGGACAGGTGATAATGTAGCGAGTTGGGAACATTTATGGATTGCTAATATTCAAATGCAGCGAATGTCAATATCTGGAATGGGTTTTACCGGATCTGATATTGGTGGATTCGCAGAGCAACCTTCGGGCGAATTGTATGCAAGATGGATACAATTAGGTGTTTTTCATCCTTTCTGCAGAACACATTCCTCTGGCGATCACGGAGAACAAGAACCTTGGTCATTTGGAGAAGAAGTGATTGATATTACTCGAAAATTTGTAGAATTGCGTTATCAATTGTTACCGTATTTGTACACCATGTTTTGGCAATATGTCAATGAAGGAACACCAATGTTGAAACCTTTGGTATATTTTGACCAAGATGATTTTCACACACATTACAGAACAGATGAATTTATTTTTGGAAATCAAATAATGGTTTGCCCAATATTAGAACCAAATGCTCTAGGACGAAGAATGTATATTCCAAAAGGAAACTGGTATAACTATTGGACAAACGAAGTAGTTGAAGGTAAAAAAGAACTTTGGATAAAAACTGATTTTGATCAAATTCCAATTTTCATAAAAGAAGGTTCTATTATCCCAAAATATCCTGTTCAACAATATGTTGGAGAACTTCAGTTTGACCAAATTTCCTTAGATGTATATTTCAAATTAGGGAAAGAAAAATCAGTGGTATATGAAGATGCTCAAGACGGTTATGATTACAACAAAGGGCGTTTCTCTTTGCGAACTTTTAATGCAACTGGAAAAGAAAAGGAGCTTATCATTCAACAACATAGAGAAGGAACTTTTGAAACGGCCTATTCTAAATTCAAAGTCAACCTCAAAGGATTGCCATTTAAAGTGAAGAGAATTGAGCTAGATAATGAAAAAATAACTTTTGAACAAGTTCAATTTAACGGTGGCAACTTCTTAATTGTAGATAAAGATTTTACTGAGATACATTTGTTCGGGGCATAAATTATATAAATTCTTTAGTGTAATTATGTAAGTAATCAAAAACTATATTTTGTAATTTTGTAATTAAATTTTTAAGTTATGAAAAAAAGAATTTTATTATTTTCAATATTTGCAATCATGTTGAGTGTGTCATGTACTAAAAATCCGTTTACAGGAAAAAGTACTATGGCTTTGGTAGACAACAGTGAAATATTCCCATCAGCATTTCAACAGTATGGAACCTTTTTGAAAGAAAACAAAGTTATCGTTGGTACAACTGATGCCAAAAAAGTGGAAACAGTTGGGTTGAAAATTAAAGTTGCTGCCGAAAAATGGTTGAATGCCAATGGTTATACCGAATATTTGAAAGATTACAAATGGGAATATAAATTGGTAGAAAATAAAGAAGTAAATGCATGGTGTATGCCAGGCGGAAAAATTGTAGTTTATTCCGGGATTTTACCAATAACCAAAGATGAAGACGGATTAGCAACAGTTATGGGACATGAAGTATCACATGCTTTAGCCAATCACGGGCAACAACGAATGAGCGCTGGAATGCTTCAACAAGTTGGTGCTGCTGGTGTAGCTGTAGCAACTGGTGGATCAAGTGCCGAAACTCAGCAATTAGCCATGTTAGCTTATGGTGGAGTTTCACAATATGGTGGAATGATGCCATTTAGCAGAAGTCACGAAAGTGAAGCCGATATGATAGGATTAAAACTTATGGCCATCGCAGGATACAATCCAGAGCGAGCTGTAGAGTTTTGGGCAAGAATGTCAAAAGCCTCTGGAGGACAAAAACCACCAGAATTTATGAGTACGCACCCATCAGATGAGACAAGAATAGCAAATCTAAAAAAATTAATTCCAGAAGCAAAAGCAGAAGCAGCTAAATTTGGAGTGTTTTTTAAATAATAAAAATGTTTATATTTGAATTCCGTCTTGTTAAATAAACGAGACGGGATTTTTATTTTTAAACAAGGTCTATGTCAATACTTCCTAAAGGTCATCCTAAATTACTTAATGCTTGGGCTTTCTATGACTGGGCAAATTCAGTTTATAGTTTAGTAATTGCTTCGGCAATTTTCCCTATTTTTTATAACGCTTTGTTCGATAAAGGCAATCCTTATATTATCGTTTTTGGACATAATTTTAAAAATTCAGCATTAATAAGTTTTGTTACAGCCGCAGCGTTTTTATGCGTTGCTCTTTTTTCTCCTTTACTTTCCGGTATGGCAGATTATATGGGAAACAAGAAAATATTCATGCGTATTTTTAACTATATTGGTGCTTTATCCTGTATTGGTCTGTATTTTTTTGACTTGAATAATATCCTTTTAGGCTTAACATTTTATTTTTTTGGGTTAATAGGGTTTTGGGGAAGTTTAGTTTTTTATAACTCTTATTTACCTGACATAGCTTTTGTTGAGCAACAAGATAAAATAA
Organism: Flavobacterium sp. RSB2_4_14; assembly: GCF_051547085.1. Lineage (NCBI taxonomy): Bacteria > Pseudomonadati > Bacteroidota > Flavobacteriia > Flavobacteriales > Flavobacteriaceae > Flavobacterium > Flavobacterium sp. RSB2_4_14. The sequence continues at coordinate 89,431 of NZ_JBPTTL010000010.1, read as the reverse complement.
GTGCTAAAGGATATTCCTTGGGTTATATTGGAAGTGTGATTTTATTGATATTCAATTTAGCAATGGTCATGAAACCTGAACTTTTTGGAATAACAGGTACTCCAGGCGAAGCCTCCATTAAAGCCATGAGATATTCTTTTGCTATGGTTGGTATTTGGTGGATAGTTTTTAGTCAATACACCTACTTTTATTTGCCAAAAGGAAATTCTAACAAACATAAAGTGAATTTAGCTATAATTTTTAATGGTTTCAGAGAGTTGAAAAAAGTTTGGAATTTACTGCAAACTGAAATTCCATTAAAAAGATATCTATTAAGTTTTTTTGTTTTCAGTATGGCAGTGCAAACTGTAATGCTTGTTGCGACCTATTTTGGTGCTCAAGAAATTTTATGGAAAGATGCTGAAGAAAGTCAAATCGGATTGATTACGTGTATTCTTTTAATTCAATTAATTGCTATTCTTGGTGCCTTTTTAACCTCGAGAGCTTCCGCCAAATATGGAAATATTAAAGTGTTGATTGTTTTGAATGCTTTTTGGTTGGGATTGTGTGGTTTTGCCTATTTCATTACATTGCCTATGGAATTTTACATTATGGCAAGTTTGGTTGGATTAGTAATGGGTGGAATTCAATCATTAGCGAGATCTACTTATTCTAAGTTTTTGCCCGAAACAGAAGACACTGCTTCCTTTTTCAGTTTCTATGATGTTTCCGAAAAAATTGGGATTGTAATAGGGATGATGGTTTATGGATTAATTGACCAAATAACGGGTAGTCCTAGATTTGCCATTGTCTTTTTGGGTGTATTTTTCCTTACAGGTTTATTGTTATTATTGAGAATACCAAAAAAAGCCTTGTCATAAGTTCAAAAAAAATTATATTTGAACTTTATTTATAAATTGTTATGAAAAACATTAAATTTTTTATCGGATTATTTTTGATTTTTACCGCTTTCACATTTACATCTTGTGAGAACGAACCCATTGATAGTGCTATTGATTTAGATGATTTTAATAATGGTGCAAATGGTCCAGCACTATTCAAAGCAGATTTTAGCGGCGCAACTTGGACAGCAACTTCAGTTCAGGCAGTTATTTCGGGTAATTTCATAACTATTTCTGGAGTTAAAGCAAACGGTGAAGGATTTGGTTTTCTAGTCGAAGCTACTACAACTGGAACTTATCCAGCGAATACTAATCTTTTAGCTTACACACCAGCAGGTTCTGAATATGGTTATTGGTCAACAAATTTTAATAATCCTGAAGAAAATACCGGTTCAATAACAATATCGAATATAAATACAACAAACAATACTTTGTCAGGAACATTTAATTTTAAAGGTTATTGGTCAGATACAACTGTTACTTCCATATTGCCGGTTCAATTTACGAATGGTGTTTTTCAAAACATTCCTTTTATAACTCAAGCGCAAACTGGAGACTCTTTCTTTGCAAAAATAGGCGGAACAGAATTTGTTGATGTTGATATTTTAGCAACTACCATTTCTGTTGGAAGTCAAGAATTTATTAGTATTGGAGCTCAAAATGCAGCTTTAAATTCTATTACAGTGTCTGTTAAAAGTTCTTTAGGAACTGGCACATATCCTATAACTGGTAACGCTACAACAGATGGTGTTCAAGCAATTTATGACTTTAATGACACCAATTACAATGCCGTTTCTGGCTCAATTACTGTTACTTCTAAGACGGCAACTAGAATCAAAGGAACTTTTAATTTTGTAACTTCAGGAGCAACACCTTTCACAGTAACAGAAGGAGCATTTGATGTGGAATATTAACAATCAATAATAGAATAGAATCCGTCAATTTGGCGGATTTTTTTTTGGCATAAAGATTGACTTAACTGTGTGCTAGTCGATATAAAAGGTATTTATATCGATTTTAGTCTAAATCAAATGCTATTTATCGATTTTAATTTATTTCTATTAAAAGTTGCCCTACATTTGTTTAGCATTATTAATAATTAATGTCAATTTGACGAAATCAAAATTACATGTCAAACCACAATATTTTATCTTTTGACAATCTGTCATTACAAGAATTCGATACAGAAACCGATTTAATTCCGCTTTTAACTCCAGAGGATGAAGAGGAAATGAATAAGGAAGAACTTCCAAGTTCGTTACCCATTTTGCCTTTGCGAAATACGGTACTTTTTCCTGGAGTAGTAATCCCAATTTCGGCAGGAAGAGATAAATCGATTAAATTAATCAACGATGCCAATGCTGGAAATAAAATTATTGGTGTTGTAGCTCAAAAAAATGAAGAGGATGAAGATCCAACAAAAAATGACATTTACACTGTTGGAACTGTAGCACAAATTCTGCGTGTACTCAAAATGCCCGATGGAAATATCACTGTAATCCTTCAAGGAAAAAAACGCTTTGCTATTGATGCCGTTACAAACGAAAAGCCATACTTAAAAGCAACAATCAAAGAAGTTGAAGAAATAAGACCTGGCAAACACGACACCGAATTCCAAGCTATTGTTGATTCTATTCGAGAATTAGCCATAGAAATAATTAAAGAAAGTCCTAATATCCCAACCGAAGCGACTTTTGCAATTAAAAACATAGAAAGCCAATCGTTTTTAATCAATTTTGTTTCTTCCAATATGAACCTTACGGTAAAGGAAAAACAAGACTTATTGATGATTAATGCTTTAAAAGAAAGAGCTCTTGAAACTTTACGTTTTATGAATGTGGAGTTGCAAAAACTGGAGTTAAAAAACGATATACAATCGAAAGTGCGTTTTGATTTAGATCAGCAACAACGTGAATATTTCTTGCACCAACAAATGAAAACCATTCAAGAAGAATTGGGTGGCGTTTCTAATGAACAAGAGATTGAAGAAATGCGTCAAAAAGCCAAAACTAAATCTTGGGACGAAAAAACAGCCAAACATTTTGAGAAAGAAATTTCCAAAATGCAACGAATGAATCCTCAAGCACCTGATTTTGGTATCCAACGAAATTACTTAGAATTATTTTTAGAATTGCCTTGGAATAAATTTTCCAAAGATATTTTTGATTTAAAACGCGCCCAAAAAATATTAGACAGAGACCATTTTGGTTTAGAAGATGTTAAAAAGAGAATCATAGAACATTTGGCAGTTTTAAAATTGCGAAATGATATGAAATCCCCAATTATTTGTTTAACTGGACCTCCAGGTGTTGGTAAAACATCTATTGGAAAATCAATTGCTGAAGCTTTAGGAAGAGAATATGTTCGAATTTCTCTTGGAGGTTTACGTGACGAAGCTGAAATTCGAGGACACCGAAAAACCTATATTGGTGCTATGCCAGGAAGAATTATTCAAAGTTTGAAAAAAGCGGGAACGTCAAATCCTGTTTTTGTTCTAGATGAAATTGACAAATTGTCTAATTCTCATCAAGGCGATCCATCATCTGCTTTACTAGAAGTTTTAGATCCAGAGCAAAACAATGATTTTTATGATAATTTCCTAGAAATGGGATATGATTTATCGAAAGTCATGTTTATTGCAACCTCTAATAACATGGCAACTATTCAGCCAGCATTATTAGATAGAATGGAAATTATAAGAATGACAGGTTATACTATTGAAGAAAAAATAGAAATAGCTCGTCAGCATTTATTGCCAAAACAATTAAAAGAACATGGCTTATCTTCGAAACACTTAACGATTGGAAAAAAACAATTGGAGAAAATTGTTGAGGGATATACTCGTGAATCTGGAGTTCGAAGTTTAGAACAAAAGATTGCTCAAGTGATTAGAAATGCTGCCAAATCGGTTGCAATGGAAGAAGAGTATAATAAAAAAGTAACCGATGAAGATATTGTTAAAATTCTTGGTGCACCAAAATTAGCCCGTGATAAATCAGAAAGTAATGATGTAGCTGGTGTAGTTACAGGTTTGGCATGGACTTCTGTTGGTGGTGATATTTTATTTATAGAATCTCTAATTTCTGCAGGAAAAGGAACATTAACCTTGACTGGAAATTTAGGCACGGTAATGAAAGAATCGGCTACAATCGCATTGGAATATATCAAATCAAATGCTGAAATTTTTGGTCTTGATCCAGAAATGATTTCCAAATATAATATTCACCTGCATGTTCCAGAAGGTGCCACTCCAAAAGACGGACCAAGTGCCGGAATTGCTATGTTAACCTCTCTAGTTTCGCTTTTTACTCAAAAGAAAATTAAGAAAAACCTAGCCATGACAGGCGAAATTACTCTTCGTGGAAAAGTATTGCCTGTAGGCGGAATAAAAGAAAAAATTTTAGCAGCCAAAAGAGCTAATATTAAAGAAATAATTTTGTGTCATGAAAACAAAAGTGACATCGAAGAAATTAAACCAGAATATATTGAAGGGTTGACTTTTCACTATGTAAAAGAAATGAGCGAAGTCATCGATTTTGCGCTGACAAATCAGAAAGTGAAAAACGCAAAAAAACTATAAATCCTTTGTTGTAGTTTTCTCAAAAGGCATGAGTAAATAACGCTTATGCCTTTTCTTTTTATCTTTTTTACTAGGATATAAAATAATATCTTCGCATTTCCGTTATAGTATCTAGTGTAAGCTATTTTAAATGTTTAAAAAAATACTTTGTATTGTTATTTGCCTCACCTGTTTGACAAGTTTTAGTCAAGTAGGAGGAAAGTCAGTATATCAGTTTTTAAACTTAGTCACTTCACCAAGACAAGCAGCAATAGGTGGAAAAGTAATTACTTTTTATGACAAAGATGTCAATCAAGCGCATTTTAATCCGGCCTGTATCAATGCAGAGATGGACAACAAACTTTCATTGAACTACGGAAGTTATTTTGGAGAAGTGACCTATGGAACAGCATCTTATGCTTATACTTATGATAGACACGTGCAAACTTTTTTTGCAGGTGTAAATTATGTCAACTATGGAAAATTTGACGGATATGATGAAAATGGTCAACAAACATCAAATTTTACCGGTAGCGAAATTGCGTTAACTTTTGGCTATGCTTATAATATTCCTTTTTCTGATTTTTATATTGGAGCCAATGCCAAGTTAATTTCTTCCACATTAGAAAGTTATAATTCTTTTGGAGCAGCCGTTGATTTAGGCGCTTTGTTTATTGATGAAAGAAACGATGTGAATTGGGCCATATCAATAAGGAATTTGGGAACTCAAATAACGCCTTATCAAGAAACCAGAGAAAAATTACCACTTGAGATACTTGTTGGAGTTTCGCAATTAATGGAAAACGTTCCCATTCGTTGGCATTTAACTTTGGAAAATATGCAACAATGGCAATTGGCATTTTCAAATCCAAACCGAGCAGAAGGTTCTTTAGATGGTAGTTCAACTCCTGAGAAAGTTTCTTTTTTCAATAATGCTTTGCGCCATGTGATTGTTGGCGCTGAATTGTTTCCCGACAAAGGGTTTAATATCAGATTGGGATACAATTTCAGAAGAGCCGAAGAATTACGTATCTTAGAGCAACGAAATTTCTCTGGAATTTCTGTTGGTTTTGGATTAAAAGTAAATAATCTAAAATTTAATTATTCCTATTCACGATATACCTTAGCGGCCAATACCAGTATGTTTGGTTTGACCATTGATTTTGCCGGAAATAGATATTAAAACAATTAGCATTTGCATATGAAAAAAATTACTATCGCCATTGACGGATTTTCTTCCACAGGAAAAAGCACCTTAGCAAAACAATTGGCCAATCACTTGGGTTACGTTTATGTTGATTCGGGTGCGATGTATCGTGCAGTAACATTATTTGCTATGCAAAACGGTTATATTGGAACTGATTTTTTTGACAAACAAACTTTAATCAATAGTTTACCTTATATAAAATTACATTTTCAATTTAATCCCGACTTAGGTTTTGCCGAAATGTATTTAAACGATGTCAATGTTGAAAAAGAAATCCGAACTATTGAAGTTTCTAATTTTGTTAGTAAAGTAGCTGAGGTTTCTGAAGTTCGCTCAAAATTAGTTGAACAACAACAAGAAATGGGTAAAAAAAGAGGCATTGTGATGGACGGTCGAGACATTGGAACCGTTGTTTTTCCTGATGCGGAACTTAAAATTTTCATGAATGCTAGTCCTGAAACTCGTGCTCGAAGACGTTATGATGAGTTGCAAAGCAAAGGACAAAATGTAACTTTTGAAGCCATATTAAAAAATGTAGAAGAAAGAGATCATATCGATACTCATCGTGACGACTCGCCTTTGCTAAAAGCAGATGATGCTATTGAAATGGACAATTCCGCACTTACTAGAGAAGAACAGTTTGAAGTAGTTTTAGAATTAGTTCTAAAGGTGACGAAATCGTTGTAACTTTTTGTTTATCTCAATTTAAATAGTAGATTTACGAGCTATTTTTTAACTAAATCAAAACTATTTTTATGAGTATAAAATTCAGATTAACATTAATGAGTTTCCTCCAATTCTTTGTTTGGGGTGCATGGTTGATTACTGTTGGAAATTATTGGTTTGCTACAAAACAATGGAGTGGAGAACAATTTGGAGCCATCTTTTCAACTCTTGGTATATCATCTATAGTTATGCCAGCGATTACAGGAATTATTGCTGATAAATTTATTAATGCGGAAAAACTGTATGGAATTTTACACATACTAGGAGGAATTGCGCTACTTTATATTCCTCAGGTTGATAATCCAACTACTTTTTATTGGGTGATTTTTGCAGCGATGCTTTGCTATATGCCAACAATATCATTATCTAATTCTGTTGCTTATACTATTTTAAAAAACAATGATTTTGATGTAGTAAAAGTATTTCCACCCATTAGAGTTTGGGGAACAATAGGTTTTATAGCTGCTATGTGGTTAACCAATTTGTCTGGAAATAAAGCATCTGCCAATATGTTTTATATATCTGCTATTTCAGCTGTATTACTTGGAATTTACTCTTTTACTTTACCGAAATGTCCACCACAAAAACTAATTTCTGAGAATGCTACTTTGGCACAAAAACTAGGATTAGATGCTTTCAAATTATTTGGAACCTATAAAATGGCATTATTCTTTTTGTTCTCTATGTTTTTAGGTGCAGCATTACAATTAACCAATATGTATGGTGATGTCTTCTTATCGGAATTTGGTAAAATGCCAGAATATGCTAATAGTATTATTGTAAAAAAGTCTACATTAATTATGTCTATTTCTCAAATATCGGAAACGGTATTTATTCTTGCAATACCGTTCTTCTTGAAACGATTTGGAATCAAACAAGTAATGCTAATTTCAATGTTTGCTTGGGTATTGCGTTTCGGGTTATTTGCTTACGGAAATCCTGCAGATGGATTGTGGATGATAATTATGTCTTGTATTGTATACGGAATGGCATTTGATTTTTTCAATATCTCAGGTTCATTATTTGTGGAAACTACAACTGATTCTAAAATTCGTTCTTCGGCTCAAGGATTATTCATGATGATGTCCAATGGTTTTGGAGCTTTCTTCGGAGGTCTAGTTAGCGGTTATGTTATAGACGAGTTTTTTACTAATCAAGGAACAAGAGATTGGCACAACATCTGGTTGGCATTTGCCGGATATGCTTTAGTCATCGCCATTGCTTTTGCTGTAATGTTCAAACACAAACATGATCCAAATGCTGTGGCGAATGTTAGTCATTAATTAATAATAAAAAAAAGAGCTTGTTAATAAAGCTCTTTTTTTTATAAATGTGATAATTTTTTTATTCATGAACTTATTCTTTCATGCAATATTTTTTCGCCTTCATTTAGAGTTAAAATTTCAATTTTTATTAGATTTAATATAAGAGGTTTCAATTCTTCTACCTGATTTTCATATTCAATCTTAAAAAATAATTTTATTTTCTCTCCATTTTTTAATTCCAAATCTAAAAGATTATTTGTTCCGTTGGACATTGGAATTGTGGTTGTTGTAAGACCTCTTTTTCTTCCAACAAAATCATTCACTCTTAAAAATATTTTTTTTATTTCAGCTATTTCAATTTTTCTTTCATTTATTAGGATTTCATTTTCATTAAATACTAAATTACCTGTAAATTTTCCATTTAAAAATTGATACCGAAAGCATTCTGTTAAATAATAAATAACATAAACAAGCATTGATAAGGCAGCTAAGTATTTGAAATAAATTATTTTATGTTCCAATAAGTAGTTTAAAGATATCATTATTAGCATAAATAGGAATAATACATTTCCTTTCGTTAAATGAAATGTTTTAGTATCTCGTTCAAAAATTTGAAATGAGTTGTACATCAATAGTTTTTTTCAAAAATAGCATTCTTTTTTCTTTCTTCTTTTCTCTATTTATGCAATTAATTATTTTGTAATTAAGAAATTATGATTACTTTTGCAATCCTTTTGGCGGTCAGTATTTCCTCTAGGGTTCAATTAATTATACAAACAACTTCTGTTTTTTTACCGCATAATGAAATACAGAGAAAACAGAATACAAATTTTTTATCAGCATGTCTGAATTAAACAAAGAACAACAAGCGTTTTTAAACGATTTTAACTGGCACAACTACGCAGAAGGAATTGATGCAGTAGACCAAAAAAACTTGCAAGAGTTTGAAGATTTAGTAACTAAAACTTTTATTTCAACAGATCAAGAAGAAGTAGTAGAAGGTGTAGTAGTAAGAATCACTGACAGAGACGCTATTGTTGACATTAATGCAAAATCGGAAGGTGTTATTTCATTAAACGAATTCCGTTACAACCCAGGATTAAAAGTGGGTGACAAAGTTGAAGTATTAATTGACGTTCGTGAGGACAAAACAGGTCAATTAGTATTATCACACAGAAAAGCTAGAACTATCAAATCATGGGATAGAGTTATTTCTGCAAACGAAACTGGAGAAATTGTTCAAGGTTTTGTTAAATGTAGAACTAAAGGAGGTATGATTGTAGATGTTTTCGGAATTGAAGCATTCTTACCAGGTTCACAAATTGATGTGAAACCAATCCGTGATTACGATGTATATGTAAACAAAATGATGGAATTTAAAGTTGTGAAAATTAATCACGAATTTAAAAACGTTGTTGTGTCTCACAAAGCGCTTATCGAAGCGGATATCGAAGTTCAGAAAAAAGAAATCATCGGTCAATTACAAAAAGGACAAGTATTAGAAGGTGTTGTTAAAAACATTACTTCTTATGGTGTGTTTATTGACTTAGGTGGTGTTGATGGATTAATTCACATTACTGACCTTTCTTGGTCAAGAATTAATCACCCAAGTGAAGTTCTTGAATTAGATCAAAAATTAAACGTTGTAATCCTTGATTTTGATGATGAGAAAACAAGAATTCAACTTGGTTTAAAACAATTAAATGCTCATCCTTGGGATGCTCTTGATGCTAAATTAGCAGTTGGAGATAAAGTAAAAGGTAAAGTAGTTGTAATCGCTGATTATGGTGCATTTATCGAAGTAGCTGAAGGTGTTGAAGGTTTAATCCACGTTTCAGAAATGTCATGGTCTACGCACTTGCGTTCGGCTCAAGATTTCGTAAAAGTGGGTGATGTTGTAGATGCAGTTATCTTAACTCTTGATAGAGAAGACAGAAAAATGTCACTAGGGATCAAACAATTAACTCAAGATCCATGGACTGATATTACGGCTAAATATCCTGTAGGTTCTAAACACACAGGTATCGTTAGAAACTTTACTAACTTCGGTATTTTTGTGGAATTAGAAGAAGGAATTGACGGTTTAGTATATATTTCTGATCTTTCTTGGACTAAGAAAATCAAACACCCATCAGAATTTGTTAACGTAGGTGACAAACTTGATGTAGTAGTATTAGAGTTGGATGTTGATGGACGTAAATTATCTTTAGGTCACAAACAAACTACTGACAATCCATGGGATAAGCATGAAGATGCTTTTGCTGTTGGAACTATCCACACAGGAACTATCGCTGAGATTGTTGACAAAGGTGCAACTGTAGATTTTGGAGATGATGTAGTTGCGTTTATTCCAACTCGTCATTTAGAAAAAGAAGACGGTAAAAAATTGAAAAAAGGTGAAGAAGCTGAATTCAAAGTAATTGAGTTCAACAAAGAATTCAAAAGAGTTGTTGCTTCTCACACTGCCATTTTCCGTGAAGAAGAAGAGAAAAATGTAAAAGCGGTTGCTGAAGCTGTAGCTTCTAATAACAATGCACCAGCTTCATCTCTTTTAGATGCAAATGATGTTCTTGCTGGTTTAAAAGCAAAAATGGAAAAAAGCGAGAAAAAGAAATAATTCTTTTATTGTTATAAATTTGAAAGTCCCGATATATATCGGGACTTTCTTTGTTTATATTAGTTCGTTGGTACTAATATTCCAAGTTTATATAGAAAATAAGTAACATTAAGCAATAAAATCCATAACCCGATAATAAATAAAAGAAGGGCAAAAATATAACTACTTGGCGAGGAGTATTCTTTTATGATAATAAATAGATTTTCTTTTGAAACTTCATTTTCTAGCAAAGAAATTAATTTTGATGTTGAATTTTTTACAACTATTTTTTCTGGGTGATTTATTATAATGGTATAATCACCAACTTTATTTATGCAAAAATTATAATAGTAAATCCCAAATTTTCCTTTTCTAAAAAATCTATGCTTAATAATATGTTCTGTAGTGGCAATGTTTTTATTTTCTATTTCAGAAAGGATGCTGACTGAAAAATTATTAATTAAACTACCTCCTACAATACCGATTGTATAATTACCTGCTTTTGCAAATAAAATTGATTTACTATTTTGGCTTAAAGGATACAAACAAATTTCTTTAGCGCTATTAAACTTTTTGTATTTATACCAACCTAAAACAATAAAGAATAATCCAATTATAAATATTAAAATAAACAATAAATAAATACCTGCCATGTGATTTGTTTTATCTAGCTAATATAAAAAAATGCCCGAATTTCTTCGAGCATTTCATATTTAATTTGTCATTCCGACGAAGGAGGAATCTAATTGTACAGATTATCATTAAATGATTCCTCAATTTTTATTTAATTGTTATAGTATTTACGTTGCCAAATTTCTTCATTAAAGTTTTTTCCTGCCATGAAAAAATAGTAGGCAAAAACAGCAACAATTGATTTAAAGGCAAAAAGGAACACAATCAATGGCGCCAAAGGAACCGATTTACTCAAGTTATTTTCGGGAACAAGTAGCGCAACAATTAGACTTATAAGAATACTAGTTATAGTAAAATTGCTCAAATTTTTAACTGGCCAAACCAGTAGTTTTCTATACCAATTAAACTCATCTCCCCATTTGTGAATTAAGTAATAGTAATCGTTCCCAATGGGAATAAATAGTAATGGATCATCATAATTTAAAAGATGAAAAGCTTTACTTGGAGCTACTATTTTAAAACCACTTAGTTTTGTGTTGTGCTCTTTTTGTAAATTTTTTATTTTACTGATAGCTTCCTCTGGAATGGAATTTTTAAATAAACTGCTATCTAGAAAACGAAGTCGGTAATCAATACAAATCTTTTCAATATGATTGAGATGAAAAATATTTTCAGTTTTAAGTAAATCGAAGACTAATGCATTTTTAGTTGTCTCTTCACTCTTGAGTGATAAAGCATTTGAAATCTCATTCCTAGAGATTTCATCTTCAAGAAGTATCTTTTCAACCTGCAACAACAAGTCACTATTTTTCTCTTTATCTCTAATAGTTCTAAGTTTCAATTCAAGATTTACATTTTTCATAATAGCTCTTTTTTTTCAAAATTAAAAAATTTTGAAATGATATAGTATTAAATTTCAATGTTTAACAATTGTTCAAATAAGAAATGCCCGAATTTCTTCGAGCATTTTTTTTAACTTGTAATTTTGAAACTTCAGTATCGGAAATAAAATAATAAATGAATTACTTACCTCAAACTCGCACCCAATTCATTTTCCATATTCTTTTGTAGCTTATTCATGATTTTATCAATTTGCTCATCAGTCAATGTTTTGGAAGTGTCTTGCAATGTGAAACTTACTGCATACGATTTTTTTCCTTCTGGAAGATTTTTTCCTTCGTAAACATCAAACAAATTAATGTCTTTCAATAACGATTTTTCAGTTTGACGCGCAATGTTATATATCGAGTCAAAAGCTACTGAATTATCGACCAATAAAGCTAAATCTCTGCGTACTTCAGGGTATTTAGGAATGTCAGTAAACTTAATTTTACTTCCAATTAATTTTAGAATTAAATTCCAATTGAAATCAGCAAAAAATACTTCTTGTTTGATGTCAAAATGTTTTAAAATCGATTTCTTCACTGTTCCAAATTCCACCAATGTATCGTTGCCACAAGCTATTGCCATTCCTTCTGCAAAAATGTCATTAGCAAACGGTTTGTTCTGAATTTTATTGATACCCAAACGTTCTAAAACGGAAGTTACATAACCTTTGAACAAAAAGAAATCAGAAGGTTTTTGAGCATTCGTCCAGCTTTCCTCACTTCTGTTTCCAGAAACGAAAAGGGTTAAATGTTTCGGTTCATCATAACCCGAAGGCAATTTGTGATAGGTTTTTCCAAACTCGAATAATTTTAAATCGCTATTTCTTCGATTGATATTATAGGAAACAGCTTCTAAACCAGAGAATAGTAACGACTGACGCATCGCCGATAAATCATTACTCAAAGGATTTAACATCATTACATTATATTCTTCTTTTAGCATTTCAGATAAGCCAATGTAATCAGGTGATGTTAAAGAATTCGCCATCATTTCATGGAAACCTAAACTATTCAATTGCGTAGCAATGATATTTTGTACTTTGTAATCTTCGGTTCTAGCAGAATTGGAAACCGTAGCGTTCAATTTTTTAGTAAAATTGATGTTGTTGTATCCATAAACTCTCAGGATTTCCTCAATCACATCAATCTCACGTTGTACATCGACACGATAGGAAGGAATAATTAATCCCAAACCTGCATCTGAAACAGTAGTTACTTTGATATCTAAAGAAGCTAATATTTTTTTGATGGTTTCTTTTGATAATTCTTGTCCAATTAATTTAGTGGTTTTATCAAAATTCAAGAAAACTGGAAAATCTTCAATCTTTTTTGGGTAAATATCTACAATATCAGAAGTGATTTCACCTCCAGCAACTTCTTTTATCAAAAGTGCTGCACGTTTCAGTGCAAATTCAGTAATATTTGGGTCAATTCCTCTTTCAAAACGGAACGAAGCATCCGTATTCAAAGCATGACGCTTGGCTGATTTTCTTATACTCACAGGATTAAAGTAAGCACTTTCTAAGAAAATTGAATTGGTAGTTTCACTAACTCCTGAACTTTTACCCCCAAAAACACCTGCAATACATAAAGGTCCTTTTTCGTCACAAATCATCAAGTCTTCTTCGTGTAACGTTCTTTCTACATCGTCAAGTGTGGTAAATTTTGTTCCTACAGCTACAGTTTTTACAATTATTTTTCCAGTAATTTTTGAAGCATCAAAAGCATGAAGCGGTTGACCTAAATCATGTAAAATATAATTAGTAACGTCTACAATATTGTTTTTTGGCGTAAGCCCAATAGCTTTCAAACGGTTTTGCAACCATTCAGGAGAAGGTTTAACAGTAATTCCAGAAAGTGTTACACCACAATATCTTGGCGCTAACTTGCTGTCTTTTACATCAACATCAATTTTCAAAGTTCTTTTGTCAATTCTGAACGTACTTACTGATGGCGTAATTAACTCGATATTACTATTTTTTTGCAATAAACTAGCACGTAAATCACGGGCAACGCCATAATGAGACATGGCATCAGCACGATTTGGCGTTAAACCAATTTCAAAAACTTCGTCATTTTCTATATTGAAAACTTTTGCCGCTGGAGTTCCTGGTTTTAAATTTGAATCTAAAACCATAATCCCATCGTGACTGGTTCCAAGACCTATTTCATCTTCGGCGCAAATCATTCCGTGACTTTCTTGTCCACGAATTTTTCCTTTTTTGATTTCAAATTCAACACCTGCTGCGTCAAATAATTTTGTACCAATGGTTGCTACAGGAACTTTTTGACCTGCAGCTACATTATTTGCCCCACAAACAATTTGTACCGGATTGCCATCGCCAAGATCAACTTTAGTCACTTTTAATCGATCTGCATCAGGATGTTTTTCACAACTTAAAACATGACCAACAACAATACCTTCCAAACCACCTTTTACTGATTGGTAGTTAGAAACCACTTCTACTTCCAAGCCTAAGTCTGTAAGTAGAGAAGCTGTTTCCTCCGATTTTAAATCTATTTTAATAAATTGCTTTAACCAATTGTAGGATATCTTCATTTTTAAATTTTTAATGAGGTCGCAAAGATAGGTATAATCAAAAAATATAACAATTTGAGAGTTGTAAAATGTAGATTTATTTACAACAATTCTTCTACATGTTTTTTTATATTTTCGGCAATTTTAAGGGTTGGTAAATCATTGGAATCAACACCAAATGGATCTTCAATTTCCTCGGCTATCAATTCCAAACTTGCCAACACATAAAAGATAAAAATTACCACAGGAATAACAAAATAACCCAAAGTAAAGACATAAGTAAAAGGCAGTGTCAGTACATAAATAAAAATAAATTTTTTAATAAATGCACTATAAGAATAGGGAATTGGTGTGTTTTTGATTCGTTCGCATGCACCACAAATATCTGTAAACGATTGAAGTTCGTTATTTATTATGATAAGTTGGTCACCTGTAATTTTTTTTGCAACATACAAATCATTTATTTTTTGAAACATCATTTTGGCTACATGATTCGGTTTATGTTTGTGATGGTCAATCTTCAAATCGACATCATCAAACAATTGTTTCGCAGTTTCATTATCCGTTAAATGTTTTTGTAAAATGGAAGCATAGGTTGGAATCATTTTTCTAAAATAGGCTCTATCATTTTCTGAAGTGATAATGGCAGATAACTTGATGGCTAAATTTCGGCTACTATTCACTAATCCACCCCATAATTTTCGTCCTTCCCACCAGCGGTCATAAGCAGTATTGGTTCTGTAAGCTAATAATAATGAAATCACAAAACCTAATAAACCGTGCATTACAGAAATATTTTTGACATGACTATCTTCAGGTAGATGCCAATATCCGATTTCCAAATAAGCAATAATTCCAGAGTATATTCCAATGAGAATCATTATCGGAATTAATTTTCGAAAAGTATCCGCTTTGCTTACGTTGAAGATAAAGCTAATCCAATCTTTTGGGTTGTATGAGGTCATAGTGTTTTTAACAAAAATAAACTAAAAACTCATATTTCCAGCCAATTCTTTTAAAGCAATTTCAGATAATTTGGCCTGAAATTGAGCATTGCTGTAGCGCACTTTGGCATTAATATAATTTAACTGTGCTGCTCTAAATTCAATTGTAGTAATAGTTCCAATACGAAATTTGTCCACCGTGATGTTTAAATTTTGTTTGGCAATTGTTTCGTTTGTTTCTTCCAATTGAATTAATTCTAAGTTGGTTAAATAGGTTTTAAAAGCAACGGTCAATTCTGAATTCAATAAAAGACTTTGCTCTTCGATGGCTATTTTGGAATTTTCAATTTGAATTTTAGCAATTTTTTCATTTCTGTTTTGGGAAAACCCGTCAAATACATTTAAGGATGCTCTAAATCCATAATTGAGACCTTGAGCCACAAATTGTGCGGTGAAACCTAAACTAGACTGATTATTTGTAAAGTTATATCCCGTATTCAAGTTGATGGTTGGATAACGATCTCCTTTGATTTGTTTTAATTCTAATTCAGAAACTCTTTTGTTTATAATTTCAGCTTCCAATTGTGGGTTTTGTTTTTCTGCCAAAGCAATTAATTCTGCTAAGATTAATTTATCATCGACCGAAACTACATCTACTACCTTGAAATCTATAGATGCGTCTCTAGCCAAAATTTGGTTTAAAGCTATCTTGCGGTTAGCATAGGATTCTTTTTGTCTCAAAAGTGCCACTTTATCAGTATTTAAATCGACTTGAGCATTCAAAACTTCCAATTTTGAAGCTTTACCAATGTTAAATCTATTTTGTGCCAATGTCAATCGCTGGGTTGATATAACGATTGTCGTATCCAAAGCCGCTAATTGCTGTTGTTGCTGCACTAGATCATAATACACTGCATTAACAGCACTTATTTTTAAAATAATAGTGCGTTTTAAATTAGCTTCCCCTAATTTTTGTAATTCTTTCAATTGGTCCAATCGAGCAAACATTCTGAAACCATCAAAAACAGTCCAATCAAGCCCAACACCATAGGATAAGGTATTATTTTTGGCATTGTCTAATTCGTTAACAGTACCATTTTGAAGGGTTTGTGAACTGTTTTGGATACTGTTTGCATCGGTTACTGTTGCATTAACTCTTGGTAACATTCCGGCATTTCCTATAGCAACATTGGTTTTGTCAATAGTCAAATTATTGGAAGCCATTTTGATTTCAAAATTATTTTCCAATGCTATTTTTAGCGCGTCTTTTATAGTTAATACTTCTTGAGCATTGACTTTTACAATGCAAAAGAGAAAAAGGAACAAGCTGCGAAATAGAATTTTAGTATTCATAATCTATATTTCTTTTGCCACAATTATACTATTTTATGGCTTATGAGTTATTTACTTTCTTTTTCGTATTCTTCGATATGATCAAATTCGGGATAATGTTTTCTCGCTTTTGACCACATTAAATACAAAGCTGGGATGATAAACAAGGTTAAAACCAATGAAAAAATAGTTCCTCCAACAATGACAACTCCCATTCCAATTCTACTTGTTGATGCTGCGCCAAGTGATAATGCAATAGGTAAAGCACCCAGTGAAATCGCCAAACTAGTCATCAAAATTGGACGAAGTCGTGCTTCTGAAGCTTCCAAAATTGCCTCTAATTTTGATTTTCCTTGTTCTCTCAATTGGTTTGCAAATTCAACTATCAAGATTCCATTTTTGGTAACCAAGCCTATAAGCATAATTGTTCCAATTTGGCTAAAAATATTCCAAGTTTGTCCAAAGAGCCACAATGAAAATAATGCACCAGCAACTGCCATTGGTACGGTTAAAATAATGATAAAGGGATCGATAAAACTTTCAAATTGTGCTGCCAGAATTAAAAATATCAACAACAACGCCAGTCCAAATGCAAAAGAGGTATTCGAACTACTTTCGA
This sequence comes from Flavobacterium sp. RSB2_4_14, assembly GCF_051547085.1. Taxonomy (NCBI): domain Bacteria; kingdom Pseudomonadati; phylum Bacteroidota; class Flavobacteriia; order Flavobacteriales; family Flavobacteriaceae; genus Flavobacterium; species Flavobacterium sp. RSB2_4_14. The sequence goes on along the minus strand of NZ_JBPTTL010000010.1, from coordinate 72,243 downwards.
CAAAATCTCTAGATTCTCCACCTAAATCGGTTGTAAAAGTATCATCGAGTACTTTATCTTTTATATCATTCATAGCATCAATTCCGTCGCTGATACTTTTTCCGGGTGCAAGTCCAGCTGAAACGGTTGCCGACATGTATCGGTTGTTATGATACAATTGTGGTGGATTACTTTTCTCTTCAATGGTTACGACATTGTCCATTTGAATCAATTCTCCATTTTTATTTTTGACAAACATAGAGGTTAAGTCTAATGGTTTTGAACGGTCTTTTTGATCAAATTGTCCAATGACTTGGTACTGTTTTCCGTTTCGCATAAAATAACCAAAGCGTTGACCACTCAAAGAAAGTTGCAAGGTTTGTGCAATGTCAATGACCGATATGCCCAAACTCTCGGCTTTCTCTCTATCAATGGAAACATTAATCTCGGGTTTGTTGAATTTTAAATTCACATCAGTCATGGAGAAAGTATCATTTTTAGATGCTTCGTCCATGAACAATGGAATTTTTTCTTGTAGTTTTTCAAAATTTGGTGCTTGAATAATATACTGAATAGGCAAACCACCACGTCTATTTACTGAAATCGTAGGCTGTTCTGTCACTGATACCTTTGCTTCTGAGTATTGATTGGTCCATTTTGTTAATTTTTCGGCGATCTCTTTTTGAGAACGTTTTCTATCCTCAGGTTCTTTTAAAGAAATTCGGATAAATCCATTGTTTGCCGAAGCTGCCATAAATCCTGGAGAGGTAATTACAAGTGCTACTTTTTTTTCTGGAATAGAATCATCAATAAGTCTTGAGATTTCTTGCATGAATCTATCGGTGTATTCATAAGTCGATCCTTCTGCAGTGTTTGTTCTTATAGACAAAGAACTTCTATCATCATAAGGTGCAGTTTCTTTTTGTAATAGATTAAAAAAGATATAAATCAAACCAAAACAAGCGATTAGAATTGGAAAGCTCAACCATTTTCTCTTCATGAAACGTTCTAATGAATTGGCATATCCTTTGTTCAGTTTTACAAAATAAGGTTCCGTCTTTAGGTAGAACTTTGTTTTTTTCTGTTCACCGCTTTTCATCAAATAGGCATTCAACATGGGTGTAAGCGTAAGCGAAACAAAGGCCGAAATTAATACGGCCGCACCAATGACGACTCCAAATTCCCTAAATAATCGCCCGACAAATCCTTCAAGGAAAATCACAGGAAGAAAAACAGCCGCTAAGGTTACAGAAATGGATATTACCGCAAAGAAGATTTCGTTCGACCCTTTTATAGCGGCTTCGATAGGTGTCATTCCTTCTTCTACTTTTTTGAAAATATTTTCGGTAACAACAATTCCATCATCAACAACTAATCCTGTTGCCAACACTATAGCAAGTAAAGTCAACACATTTATCGAAAATCCAAACAGCCACATGATGAAAAAAGTAGCAATCAACGAAACCGGAATATCAATCAAAGGTCTAAAAGCAATTGCCCAGTCTCTGAAAAATAAAAAGATAATCAAGATTACTAATAGTATAGAAATCCCTAATGTTTCGGCTACTTCAATCACAGATTTTTTTACAAAAAAAGTTGTGTCTAACGCAATGTTTAATTTGATGTCTTTTGGTAAATCTTTTTTCAGCTTTTCAAATTCTTTATAAAATTGCTCTGAAATATCTAGATAGTTTGCTCCAGGAAGAGGGACAATGGCAACACCTACTAGTGGCAAACCAGATTGTGTCATTTTGGTTTCCAAATTTTCAGGTCCTAAAACAGCGTTTCCAATATCACTGAAACGCACAATTTTTTCACCATCAGAACGGATGATGATGTTGTTGAATTCTTCAACATTAGAAAGGTTTCCAACAGTTTTTACGGTAAGTTCGGTATTGGCACCAGTAATTTTTCCAGATGGTAACTCAACATTTTGTTTGTTTAAAGCATCCCTTACTTCAGAAACAGTACAGCCATAGGAAGCTAATTTTATGGGATCAATCCACAAACGCATAGCATATCTTTTTTGCCCCCAAATTTGAACGCCACTCACACCAGGAATGGTTTCTAGACGTTGCGCAATAACATTTTCAGCAAAATCACTTAATTCCAATGGGTTTCGGGTATCGCTTTGAACGGTCATTGAAATAATGGCATCACCATTGGCATCGGCTTTTGAAACTACTGGTGGCGCATCGATATCTTGTGGCAAACTTCGTATTGCTTGAGATACTTTATCTCGCACATCATTTGCCGCTTCTTCTAAATTTTTATCCAGATTGAATTCGATAGTGATATTGCTATTTCCTTGTGTACTCGATGAAGTTACATTCCGAATCCCATCAATCGAATTAATAGCTTTTTCAAGTGGTTCCGTGATTTGAGACTCGATAATATCCGGATTGGCTCCGGTATAACTAGTACGAATAGAAACTTGTGCGGGGTCAATCGAAGGGAATTCCCTAACACCCAGAAAAGTGTAGCCAATAATCCCAAATAACACAATCAATAAATTAATGACAATGGTAAATACGGGTCTTCGTATGCTTGTGGTTGATAAACTCATTGAGATTTTGGATTTTGGATTAAAAAAATGGAATCCGTGTGCTTACATTATTTAATATTCACCTTTATTGGTGTGTCTTCTTTCAACGACATAACACCACTAGTTAAAACAGTATCACCTGCTTTCAGTCCAGAAAGCACCAAAATAGAAGCGTCTGTTCGTGTTGCTGTTTCAACCTTGACTTCTTTTGCTTTTCCATTACTTGCAATAAATACTTTTTTCCCGTCTTGAATTGGAATTATGGATTCCGTGGGAACAATTATTGCATCTTTAATAATGTCCAAAGGTAACTCGACGTTAGCAAAAACGCCTGGTAATAATTTCCCATCTTTATTTTCGGCAAGTGCACGTACTTTCAATGTTCTAGTTGAAATTTGAATTTCGGGTTCTATGGCATACACTTTAGCCAAATATTTTTCGGTTGAACCTGCAACGGTAAAACTTAAGTTGGAATTTGGTTTTATCTGATTGGCATATTTTTCAGGGATAGAAAAGGTGATTTTGAGTTGGCTACTGTTTACTAATTTTGCTACTAATAGAGTAGGAGTGATATAAGTTCCTGGTGATATTGAACGCAAACCAATTTTTCCCGAAAATGGCGCTTTAACAGCAGTTTTCGCAATTTGAGCTTGTATCAATTGAACTTGTGCTTGGGTCAATTTAAAATCGGCTCTTGCGATGTCATATTCTTCTTGACTGATGGCTTCTTTTTGAAGTAAAAGTTTAGCTCTTCTTTCGTTTTCGGAGGCCAATCCTTGTTTTGTTTTGGCTTGCTGCAATTGCGCTTTCAGTTCTACATCATTTACTTTGAAAAGTAATTGTCCTTTGGTTACATTACTTCCTTCTTTAAAATAAATTCCTTCAACTATTCCTGATATTTCACTACGAATTTCAACTTGTTCGTTTGGTTCAATAGAACCAGAAAGTGAAAGATTGTTATCAAATGTTTGCGTTTTCACAACAATTCCACTCACAGTCATTGGTGTATTTTTCCCATCTTTTCCCTTTGGATCACTGTTTTTACTCTGATTTGACGAAATTCTATAGGCAATGAAACCACCAATTCCAAGGATTAATAACAAGTATATAATGTTTCTAACTTTCATAAATTGTAGTTTGAAGTGGAAATAAACGCCACTGAATAGAAGTAATGACGCAAAAATAGTTTTTAAGAATGGGATAGCTTTGGTAGTTAATTTTTATTTAACGTTTGTAGGTACAAATGTTAACGCTTAACTTATATAATTCCAGATATTTTTCTTTTTAGTCATTTCTAAAAAAACCATTCTCATAGATTGATGTTCGGGTAAACTCATCGAAGGATCTTTTTTTAATAGTTTTATAGCTTCATTTCTTGCAACTAAAAGGATGTCTTTGTCACGAACTAAATCAGCTATTTGAAGATTAAGCACTCCACTTTGTTGTTTTCCCATAATATCTCCTGGACCACGAAGTTTCAAATCGACTTCGGCAATTTCAAAACCGTCATTGGTTTTACACATGGTTTCCAATCTGATTTTACTATCATTTGATAATTTAAAAGATGTCATCAAAATGCAATAGCTTTGTTCAGCACCACGACCAACTCGACCACGCAATTGATGCAATTGAGAAAGTCCAAAACGTTCGGCACTTTCAATAATCATCACGCTGGCATTTGGGATATTAACACCAACTTCAATAACAGTTGTTGCGACCATAATATTGGTTTTCCCTTCGGCAAAACGTTTCATTTCAGCATCTTTATCGGCGGGTTTCATTTTGCCGTGAACGATTGAAATACTGTATTGTGGCAATGGAAAATCTCTTGAAATACTCTCATAACCATCCATCAAATCTTTGTAATCCATTGTTTCACTTTCTTGAATTAATGGATAGACAATATAAATTTGGCGTCCTTTTGCAATTTCATCTTTAATGAATTTCCAAACTTTCAATCTATTACTATCATAACGATGCACGGTTTGAATGGGTTTTCGCCCTGGAGGTAATTCATCTATAACAGAAATATCTAAATCGCCATATAAACTCATCGCCAAAGTTCGAGGAATAGGCGTAGCCGTCATTACTAAAATATGCGGCGGAACAATAGCCTCTCCAACCTCTCCAAAGGAGAGGCTTTCCAAAGTTTCGCTTATTTTTTTAACTACGTTATCTATATTCCCAATAACTTCTTCATTAGAAAATCGTATGACTTTGAAACCAATTTCATTTAGAATTTGTGTACGTAGTTCATCTGCTTCTTTTTGTTCTGCAGTATAATGATAACCTCCATCGACTTCAATAATTAGTTTTTTTTCTAAACATATAAAATCAACAATAAACATGTCAATTATATGTTGTCTTCTGAACTTATAATTTAGATTTTTGTTTCTCAAACATTCCCATAAAATTGCTTCCACTTGAGTATTGTTTTTTTTGTTTTGATTTTTAAGTTCTTTTAAAAGGTTGTATGTTGATGGTCTAGCTGTTTGATATTTTTGTTTTACACTATCCACTTCCTTCCTTTGGAAGGATTGAGGAAGGCTTCCTTTTTGCCAAAGTTTTGAGCGTTGTTCTACACCAAAACGATGTTGTTCATCAATAATAGCCAAGCCTAAATTGTGAAACTGAACTTTGTCTTCCAACAAAGCATGAGTTCCGATTAGAATATGCAAACTGCCATTTTCTAATGCTTCGTGAATAATTTTACGCTCAGCTGTTTTAGTTGAACCAGTGAGTATTTTTATATTGATATTTAAATCTTTGGCTAATTCTGTTAATCCATTAAAATGTTGGTTTGCCAAGATTTCTGTTGGTGCCATCAAGCAACTTTGAAAACCATTATCCAGTGCAATAAGCATTGCCATGAGTGCCACAATGGTTTTTCCAGAACCTACATCGCCTTGTAATAAACGGTTCATTTGGGCATTCGTTCCCATGTCGTTTCTGATTTCTTTCAATACTTTTTTCTGCGCATTGGTGAGTTCAAAAGGCAAATGATTTTGATAGAAATCGTTGAAGTGACTTCCAACAATAGTGAATGGATGTCCTTTGATTTTATGTTTTCGAACTAAGTTTTTGGTAATCAATTGTAATTGGATAAAGAATAACTCTTCAAACTTTAACCGGAATTGGGCTTTCGCCAAAAGGTCTTGACTTTTCGGAAAATGAATATTGAATAATGCCGCGTTTTTTGGAATTAGTTTTAATTCATCTAGTATATATTGTGGTAAGGTTTCGGTAAATTTCGCTTGTGTTTCAATAAAGATTTGTTGCATCATTTTATTGATAACACGATTGGAAATACCACGATTAGTCAACGTTTCAGTTGATGGATAAACGGGTTGCATTGCCGAACGTAAACTTTGTTCATGCTCTGTAAACAATTCCATTTCAGGATGCGCCATGCTGTATTGTCCATTGAAATTAGTCACTTTACCAAAAATGACATAAGGCGTATTGAGTTTTAAAGTGTCACGAATCCATTTGTGACCTTGAAACCAAGTGAGTTCCAATTGCCCTGTTTCGTCTACAAAACTGGCTACCAATCGCTTTTTTGCCTTGCCAAATTCTACCGTTTTAATATTGATAATTTTGCCTATAATTTGTACTTCGGCAACATTGTTATTCAGTTCGTTTATTTTGTAATAACGTGTTCTATCAATATACCGATTGGGATAAAAATTGAGTAAATCTTCATATTTATGAATGCCAATTTCTTTGCGCAACAATTCCCCACGTTGCGGACCAACACCTTTGAGATATTCTATTGGAGTTTGGAGAAGTTGATTAGACATTATCAGAAATTGTTAAAGCGAAGATAAGTTTTTAATTTGAAAATTTTAAAATGATTATATTCGTAATCTATAAATTTTAACCAAATGCGAATACTTTTTTTCTTTTTCTTCTCCTTTCTCTCTTTCGCCCAACAAACTTCTAAAGTTGATTTTAAAACGGCTAATGGAAACATTACCATCAATCCAATTAACAAAAAAGTTTTCGGTTCCGTGAAGTATGTTTTTGAAGTGAAAGAAACCATCGATACCATAAAAATTGATGCACAGAAAATGACTTTTACAGATTTAAAAATCAATAATAAATCAGTTAAATTTAAAAATTCAGGAAAGACTTTAAATCTTTTTGAAGGGTTTAAAAAAGGGAAAAATACTTTAGTTTTTTCATATGATGCGTTTCCAAAACAAACCATGTATTTTAATGGTGATTTTACTAATGCTACTATAAGTAATCAGCAGGTTTGGACACAAGGTCAAGGAAAATATACTAGTCATTGGTTTCCGAGTTTTGATGATGTCAATGAGAAAGTAATTTTTAATATGAATATCACTTTTGATAAGCGATTCAATGTTTTGGCTAACGGAGTTTTGAAGGAAACGTTTCCAAATAAAGACCAAAAAATTTGGAAATATGAAATGCAAAATCCAATGAGTTCCTACTTGTTAGCTATAGCCATTGGCGATTTTAGAAATAAAGTAATCGCATCCAAATCAGGAATTCCGTTGCAAATGTTCATTCAACCGAAAGACACTGCGAAGTTTGAAACAACGTATAAGAATTCCAAAGAAATTTTCGATTTTTTGGAAAAAGAAATTGGCGTGAAATATCCTTGGAGAATTTATAAACAAATTCCTGTGGAAGATTTTCTGTATGCCGGAATGGAAAACACTTCTGCTACAATTTTTGCTCAAGATTATGTGGTGGATGACATTGGTTTCAACGATAGAAATTATGTGAATGTGAATGCACATGAGTTGGCTCATCAATGGTTTGGTGATTTGGTTACTGCAAAATCAGGGCAACATCATTGGTTGCAAGAAGGATTTGCAACGTATTATGCTTTGCTGGTAGAGCGACAAATTTTTGGTGATGATTATTTTTATCATCAATTGTATCGTTCTTCGTTGCAACTGAGAAATGCGGCTAAAACAGATACCATTCCTGTGATGAATGAAAAGGCAAGTTCATTGTCATTTTATCAAAAAGGCGCTTGGGCTTTGCATACTATAAGAGAAGCCATTGGACCAAAATTATTTCAGAAAGCGGTTACCAATTATTTAAAGAAATACCAATTCAAGAATGTTGAAACTGATGATTTTTTAGCAGAAATAAAAAAAGTTGCTCCTTCATTTGATACCGAAAAATTCAAAAAATCGTGGTTGCAAGATTACCATTTTCAAACGGATGAAGCCAATGCTTTATTGAAGAAAAATCAATTCATACAAACGCTTTTTGATACACAGCAATTGCGCAAAAAATCATTTGTTGTGAATAAAGGTACGTTTAGTGCATTAATGCAATCCAATGTTTTTTATCCAGTTAAAACCGAAATATTATATCAAATAAAGGATATTCCATTTGATGAAAAAAAGGAGTTATTGATTTTAGCATTGCAGACTAATGATGTAAAAGTGCGCCAATCGGTTGCAGAATTCACAAGCGAAATTCCTTTAGATTTTAAGTCACAATATGAAACACTATTGGACGATGCTTCCTATGAAACTAAGGAAATTGCTTTTATGAATTTGTGGAAAAATTATCCAGAAAGCAGTAGTGTTTATTTGGCGAAAGCCCAAAATTGGGTTGGAGGAAATGATAAAAGTTTACGAATTTTATTTTTGACTTTTTCCATTGAAAATCAAAAAAGCAATAGTTTGGAATATTATCAAGAATTAGCGGATTATACTTCGTCTAATTATGAAACTTCAGTTCGTCAAAATGCAATCTTAAATATATTGGCAATTAATCCAACTGACCTAAAGGTACTAAAAAATTTAGTCAATGCAACGACTCATTATAAATGGCAGTTTAGCAAGTTTGGACGTGAAAAAATAAGAGAATTATTGAAGTTAGAGGGTTATAGAGGCATTTTTAAAGCAATGTTTGTAGAACTTTCTGATAAAGAAAAAATTGAATTGCAGCGTTTGTTGGATGAAAACTAAAAATAATATTGTAGTTTTATCTTTCAAAAAGTAAAAGCCATGTTAGTAAAAGTATTTGGAAGCGCTGTTTTTGGAGTAGAAGCCACCACAATAACTGTTGAAGTTAATATTGATAAAGGAATTGGTTATCATTTAGTTGGCTTGCCTGACAATGCTATAAAAGAAAGTAGCTACCGAATAGCAGCAGCATTAAAGAACAACGAATACCAACTTCCTGGAAAAAAAATCACCATCAACATGGCACCAGCCGATTTACGCAAAGAAGGTTCTGCCTATGATTTGACTTTGGCGATTGGTATTCTTGCCGCTTCAGGACAAATTAAATCCGATGAGGTTGATAAGTACATTATTATGGGTGAATTGTCACTTGATGGTGGATTACAACCGATAAAAGGTGCGTTATCTATTGCTATTAAAGCCAAAGAAGAAGGTTTTAAAGGATTTTTTCTTCCGATACAGAATGTGAAAGAAGCCGCAATTGTGACTGGTTTGGATGTTTATGGTATTGAAAATGTAACACAGGTTATTGATTTTTTTGAAGGTAAAGAAACGTTAGAACCAACTGTAATTAACACTCGCGAAGAATTTTATAAAACTTTGGACTTCCCTGAATTTGATTTTTCCGATGTCAAAGGTCAAGAAAGCATTAAGCGTTGTATGGAAATTGCAGCTGCTGGTGGTCATAACATTATTTTAATTGGTCCACCAGGTTCAGGAAAAACGATGTTGGCTAAAAGATTGCCCAGTATTTTACCACCAATGACGTTGAGAGAAGCTTTAGAAACTACCAAAATACACAGTGTTGCTGGAAAAATTAAAGATGCTGGACTGATGAGTCAAAGACCATTTCGTTCGCCACATCATACTGCATCGAGTGTTTCACTTGTTGGTGGTGGCAGTTATCCGCAACCGGGTGAAATTTCTTTAGCACACAATGGCGTTTTGTTTTTGGATGAATTGCCAGAGTTTAAACGAGAAGTTCTCGAAGTAATGCGACAACCTTTGGAAGATAGAGAAGTTACTATTTCTAGAGCAAAATTTACGATTACCTATCCATCATCATTTATGTTGGTAGCGAGTATGAACCCAAGTCCTGGAGGTTATTTCAATGATCCCGATGCGCCAGTAAGTTCATCGCCAGCTGAAATGCAACGTTATTTGAGCAAAATTTCTGGACCCTTATTAGATAGAATTGATATTCACATTGAAGTGACTCCTGTTCCGTTTGAAAAATTGACGGAAACAAGACCTGCCGAAAGCAGTGTTGCCATCAGAGAACGAGTTACTAAAGCAAGGGAAATTCAGTCTCAACGTTTTGAGTTGTTTGAAAATATTCATTACAATGCTCAAATGAGTTCCAAACAAATCCGAGAATACTGTCCGCTTGACGAAACGTCATTACAATTATTGAAAACTGCCATGGAACGATTAAATCTATCCGCTCGTGCGTATGATAGAATTCTTAAAGTTTCCAGAACTATTGCTGATTTAGAAGCTTCAGAAGTGGTAAATTCTAATCACATTGCCGAAGCAATTCAGTATCGAAGTTTGGACAGAGAAGGTTGGTTGGGCTAACTAAACTTATAATACCGAGCTCCAATTAAAACTGGATTTTCTTTTTCAATTCTATCTAAATAAAATTCATTTTTTGGAGCAATGACAGCTTGTTTCAATTCTTTCTTATGGAGTTTTTCATAAGTTGAAAAATCAATTGCTGAGGCTTGTTCCAATGTTTCAAAAAGTTTTGCTCTTTCAATTACCGATTTCCATTCTGCACAAACTTCGGCTTCAAAAACCTTTGATTTGGAACCGCTTCCGTAGGCAATAAATCCTAATTTTTTATTTACTAAATCTGAATTTTCTTTGAAATGGTAACACAATGTAGATAATAATCCCAAGAAAATTGAACCTGTATAAATGTTTCCAATTTGTCCAGACGCAATTTCGGAAGGTAAGATTTTATCGGTGACTAGTTCTAAATATTCTTGGCTTTTGGCTAAAGCTTTGATTTTGTCTTTGGTTGTTTCACCTATTTGAGATTTTACTAAATCTGGATTTTCTTTGGCAAAAATTTCGATAAACGTTCGTCGTCCCTGAAAACAATAGGGAAGATGCATCAAAATATTTGACCAATTTTCATAAACCTTTCCAGTTTGGTTACTTTCATTTTTAAAATGTTCGTAAGCTTCTGTAATTCGATTGATGTAACATTGATTGGAATACTGTCCGTCAAAAACAGGTTGTTCTTTGTAAATGGCAATTTCGTTTTCCAGAACTCCGTTCCATTCGGGATTATTTTCAATTTGTACTATTTCTTCTTTAGAAAAATAGCGGCGTGGTTTAAAAAAATCAAATACGCCCTGAGTTGAAACACCAACATGATTTGAAAAACTTAAAACTCTTGGATTGGCTGTGATTAACATTGCAATTGCTCCAGCACCTTGAGTGTATTCGCCAGAAGAATTCAAGTCGTATTTGGCATTATCTGAAGCGATGACAATAGCTTTTTTATTTGGATTTAATCGAATGTAATCTAAACAATTTTGTAACGCATCAATGGCACCAATGCAAGCAAAAGTCAAATCGACAACATCACAATTTCTAAAACTTCCATCTCCTAAAACTTGCTCTAAATTTGACAATACATAGGATGCAACTGGTTTTGAACTATCTACACCACTTTCCGTTCCAACGTATATTCTGTGAATTTCGTTTGGGTTAATGTTTTCTTGTTGGATTAATTTTATAGTAGCATTTGATGCCATAGTAACCACATCTTGATGCACGTCAAGGAAACTCATTTTGTGCAAACCCAATCCTTTGATAAGTTTATCAGGTTCAATGTTTCTGTTTTCGGCTAAAGTGTTTATGGGTAAATAAATTTTTGGTATATCAAACGCAATACTATCTATTCCTACTTTCATTTTTATTTTTTTTACCTTGTAAAATTAAAAAAGGCAATCTCAATTTTACTTGAAATTACCTTAAAATTTAATGTATAAACACGATTTACGAAAAATGGAAGAAATAGGTTTTTAAATTTTGAAATTATGATTTTTAAGTGTCTTAATTAATAAAAATTAGTTTAACAATGCAGAAAATGTATCACCTTGTTTAATGTCTCCGGTTTTGTAACCTTTCATAAACCATTCCATTCTTTGTTCAGACGATCCATGTGTAAAGGATTCTTGATTTACTTGACCTTGCATTTTACTTTGAATGGCATCATCACCAACAGCATTAGCTGCACTCAAAGCTTCTTCAATATCACCTTCTTCCAATAAATTTTTGTTGTAATGCGCCCAAACTCCCGCATAAAAATCGGCTTGCAATTCTAAACATACCGATAGTTTGTTGGCTTCGGCTTCACTTTTTCCTTGTTGTGCTTGTCGCATTTTTGCAGATGTTCCCAATAAAGTTTGAATATGATGTCCCATTTCATGTGCAATAACATAGGCAATGGCAAAATCGCCACCTTGGGCACCAAAACGGGTTTTTAATTCTTCAAAAAAGCGTAAATCCATATATACTTTTTTATCTGAAGGACAGTAAAATGGTCCAGAGGCAGAAGTTGCATTTCCACAGGCGGTATTTACTCCGTCATCAAAAATGACCATTCCGGGTTCTTCATATTGCAAGTTATTTTCATCGAATAGTTTTGTCCAAGTTTCATTATTGTAGACAAAACATGATTCTGAAAAATCTCCTAATTCTTTTTCTTCGGCAGAAAGTTCTCTGGTTTTTGTGCCTTCACTCTGGGTTTGGCTTCCTTGTGTTTGCTCTAAAATGTTTCCAATGGTTTGACCTGTTTCGCCACCAAACATATTTAATAATAAGATAATAATTCCAATGGCACCACCACCAAGTAATGCTTTTCCACCACCAGACATTCCTCTTCTGTCTTCAAAATTGCCACTTTCTTTTTTATCCCATTTCATAATTTTTATTTTTTTGGAAGTAGATTTTCTTCAATTATTTTTTTTAATAAATCTTTGTCAATTGGTTTTGGAATATAGTCATTCATCCCATATTCAATACATTTTTCTTTTTCACCCATAACAGTTCCAGCAGTAAGAGCAATAATAGGAATGTGTTTTGTGTTTGGTAGTTTTCTAATTTCAACTGTCGCATCATAGCCATTCATTTCTGGCATTTGAATATCCATTAAAATCAAATCAGGGAGAACATTTTTTATTTTCTCCAATGCTTTCTTGCCATTTTCAAGTTCAATTACTTCTGCATTTGGCAAAATTCTTTTTATTAATGTCTTTGCCAAAAGCATATTTATTTGATTGTCTTCTACTATAAAAATAGTTTTGTTTTCATTGGTAATCACATTGTTTTGAAGTGTTCTATTTTCGATACTATCATTTGGTTTTTCTGTTTCTGAAGTTTCATTTGAATAGTTAACTTCGAGAATAAAACTAAATTCACTTCCTTTTTCAATTTCACTTACAAGTTCTAAACGACTTTTCATTAATCCTAATAATTGGTTTGAAATTGTTAGTCCTAATCCTGTTCCACCAAATTTTTTAGATATGGAGTTGTCTTCTTGTGAAAATGCCTCAAATATTTTTAATTGTTTTTCTTTTTTTATGCCAATTCCTGTATCCTTTACAGAAAACTTTAATTGGACAGTTTCTTTGTCTATTTTTTTAAGAACCGATATTGATAAATCTATTGATCCTTTCTCAGTAAATTTCACTGCGTTGCTTAATAGATTTATTAAAACCTGCTTCAACCTTATGTAGTCAACCCAAATATAAGCTGGAACATCATTTTCTATAATTGAATTGATTTCTAAGTTCTTACTATTAGCTTCATATTGTATCAAATCAACTACTTGACTTGCAATTTCGAAAAGGTTATGTTTTTCTATATTTAATTCAACTTTTCCGGACTCTATTTTCGAAAAATCTAAAATATCATTAATTACTTCCATCAAAGAATTGGCTGATTGATTGATGGTATTCATGTATTTTTTTTGAAAATCCTCAAGATTTGTATTCATCAACAATTCAGTGAATCCAATAATCCCGTTTAATGGTGTTCTAATTTCATGGCTCATATTTGCCAAAAATTCTGATTTTGCTCTGTTGGCCGACTCAGCATAATTTTTTGCTTTGATTGCTTCTTCGGCCTCTATTCTTTGAGTAATGTCAATAAAAATACCAACGATATATTCTATTTTATCATTTTTAAAAATAGGCTCTCCAAACTCTTCCACCCAAACATGGTGACCATCTTTATGACTTATTCTATATATTAAATGAATTTTCAGTTTCTCTTTGAAAAGTTCTTCGGCTTTATTTTTTACAATAGTTAAGTCTTCTGGATGGACTAAATCAATAAAATAAATTTTATTTTGAAGAAAATCTTCTTTCGGATATCCAGTTAATTTTTCTATTTCATCATTCAAATAAATTTTAGACCATTTCTCGTCATACTTTGAAAGATGCACTGTTCCAGGAATATTGTTTGCCAATAAACTGAATTTTTCTTCACTCTCTTGAATGATAATTTCATTGATATTTCTTTCAAAAGCTGATGATATATTATTTGCTAGCGATTGAAGAATGGTTATCTCATCAATCGTCCATTCTCTTTCATAAGTAGAGTCGTCAAAGACTAAAAAACCGAGCATATTATTTTTAACGATAATCGGAAGAAATAATACCGATTTAATAGCAAAAGATTCTAAGAAATTTTTTGTTGCTTGATCCTTAATTTTTCTGACTATTGAGGCATAATAATAATCTTCGTGCATCTTTTTTATGACAAACGAAACCAATTGATTGTCTAAATTTTGCAATTCATTTTTAGTGTCAACAAATCCCTTTTCTGAGGCTAACCATCTATGTTTTTGGTAATAGGAATTGGTATTTTGAACTTTTGAGAAGAAAGATATTTTATCTACTTTCAAAACACTTCCAACTTCGTTTAAAATCCCTTTTAATATGACATCAGTATCATTTTGCAGCAAAAATTTATCAAAATTTTTGCTAATAACCGTTAAGATTTCACTTTTATAAGATAGTTTTTTGTCTGACTCTAATAATAGCTGAGACTCTAGTGCTATTGCAATTAAATCGGCAATTGATCGAGCAAAATTTATGTCTTCATTGTCCCATTCGATTGCTTTTTCTATTTTTTCAAAACACAATATTCCTTTTATTTTTCCATTTATAATTATTGGAGTGTCTAGTAATGACTTAATATTATTTTTGGGTAAATAGTCTTCACAAAGCTCTTTGGTAATGGTATTGTTATAAACATTTGATGCAACAATTTGATTACCAGTTTCTAGATTCTGAAAATAAAAAGGATATTTTAATTTTTCTACAAAAAAGTTTTTTTCAAAACGGTCACCATTGAAATAATACATGTTTTCACAGCGTAATCCTTCAGAATGGTATGCCCAATAACCAATTCTATCAATAGAGCAATTTGTACCAGCTACTTTTAAAATATTTTTGAGAATTCCATTGAATGTATCTTTGTTTGAATAGCTTTGAGAAGTTAATTTCTTTAAAGTTTCATTGTGTTTTCGAACTTTTTTACTTCTATTATAATGTTCAAGTTCTAATTTTTTCACTAAAGTAATATCTCTTGCAATGGCAGAATAACCTACTATCTCTTTGTGTTCATTCTTTTTTAGTGTTACTTTTTGAGATACCCAAACCAAGTCACCGTCTTTTTTTACTAAAGGAAATACTAGATCACTAAATTCGTTCTTTTCCTCAGGAGTATCTTTATAAAAATCTATGACATATTCCAAATATTCTTTCCCTATAAACTTATAGAAAGGTTTGTTTACAATCTCTTCTTTAGGATATCCAAGTGTCTTTTCTGCAAATTGATTTACATATGTAATAGTCGCATTTAAATCTATTTCATAAATTAAATCTGCAGCCGACTCTATTAGACTTCTGTATTGATCTTTTACTTTAATTTGTTCCGTTACATCTTGCCCGATACCGATTAAAATATCATCAGAATATTTTTTGTCTTTCCATTGTATGTATTTGAAATCTCCATTTTTACACCTTAGTTTTCTAACATAAATTCTATCGTCTATATAATTTTCGTGATAAGCTTCTCCAATAAATTCTTTATCTTGTGTTAATTTCCAATATTGATCACCCATTACTTCTTCTGCAGAGTATCCTAAAATATTTTCAATTGATTTACTACAAAATGAAACTTCTCCTTTTCTGTTGGTTGTTAAAATAATTGATGCACCATTGTTTACGACAATATCAGAGAAACTAAATTTGTTGTAATTTTCGATGTAGGTCAAATAATTTCCGATATGGAAAACTATAATCGCAATGAAAGTACTGATTAAAACGATGAAATTGTTTTTTTGGATTAAATCCAATTGATAGGCAGAAATTAATATGCTAAAAACTAATATTGTAAAAAACCAGTAGTGATTTATTTTTTGCGAAACAAAATAGGAAATGAAAAAAAAGAGAATGAAAGCTACATAGGTTGCGAATTCATAGGGATTGAAAAAAACAGTATAGCAAACAAATGAAAAATAAAGAATAAAGAAAAAAGCAAAAAAGGCATATATGTTTTTGGATATAAATGTACTTCTTGTAGAGAAAAAGTAAAGTATCAATAGAAACGCACCAATTGAATAATTGAATGCTAAATAATTAGTAGCGCGTGCCTCAAATAAATATAAAATAGTTTCAATTAGCGGAATTGTAAACCCAAAAAACAGTATGAAAAGTTTGTAGCGTTCATCATTTGTTTTGAACTCTGAATATTTTGCGCTAAAATTTAATTGTTTTTGTATTGTTTTATCTATGGCAAAGTAAAGAATGATGAGAAAAACTACGATACAACCGATTGCAAAGTAATTGTTGAAGAGCAATGAGGATAATAGATTATTCAATGAAATGTAGGTTTTATTGTCAACGATTTAATTTATTATTAAAATATGTAAGCATATGATTTACACAAATATAAAAATACTGTTTACATTTTTTATATTCTTATCCATTATTTTAGGAAAACCATTTTAATAATCGTTTTATAGTCTGTAATTTCCCATCATATGGTGCATATCGTGTAGGTAAATCAAGCCAGTTGGCTTTTTTGACAACTGCTTTGCGATGTGAAAAAATATCGAAACTCAATTTTCCATGATAAGCACCAATTCCACTGTGACCAACACCACCAAAAGGCAATCTTTTATTAGTAAAATGAATTACAGTATCGTTAATACAACCTCCACCAAAAGAGTAATTTTGAATTATTTTTTTGGCAAATGATTTATTTTCACTGAAAATATACAACGAAAGTGGTTTTTCATATTTGGAAATAATTTTATGTAAATCTTCTTCTGTTTTATAACCCAAAATAGGAAGTATTGGACCAAAAATTTCATCGTGCATTACCAAACTTTCCAAACTTGGTTCGTCAAGAAGAGTAGGAGCAATGTAGCAATCTTCCCGAGAAGTTTTTCCGCCTAGAAGTACTGTTTCATTTTCCAACATAGTAGTCAATCGTTTCCAGTTCTTTTCATTAATAATTCTTGGATAATCAGGTGAAACTTCTGGATTTTCTCCATACGCATTAGTGATTTCTAGTTTTAAAAAATCAATCAATTTTGACTTTATATTTTCTTGTACTAAAAGATAATCGGGAGCAATACAAGTTTGTCCTGCGTTGAGGAATTTCCCCCAAACTATTCTTTTGGCTGCTAATTTTAGATTAGCACTACTGTCAATAATACAAGGATTTTTACCGCCAAGTTCAAGAACTACAGGTGTTAAATGCTCTGCAGCCGCTTTAGCCACAATTTTTCCAACTGCCACACTTCCCGTAAAAAAGATAAAATCCCAACGTTGAGAAAGTAATTGTTGTGAAATTTCTAAACCACCTTCAACACATTCGACATGGTTTTTTTCAAAAACTTCACTGATGATTTTTGCAATTATTCGAGATGTGTTTGGTGTAAGTTCCGAAGGCTTTACAACTACTTGATTTCCTGCAGCTACAGCCGCTATTAGTGGGCAAAGTGCTAACTGATAAGGGTAATTCCATGGTGCAATTATTAAAACTTTTCCAAAAGGTTCTTTGTAAATAAAATCGGTTGATGGAAAATTTAATATGGAAGGTAAAACCACCTTTGGTTTAGTCCAATTGTGAATATTTTTTATGGTAAACTTTAATTCAGCTAGAATATAACTCGTTTCAGTCGCTACAGCTTCAAATGCGGGTTTTTTGAAATCATCATACAATGCTTTGATAATATCTTCTTCATAAATCTGAACTGCATTCAGTAGTTTTAGTAAGGATTGCTTTCTGTAATTTACATCTGTTTTGAATGACATTTTAATAGGTATTTGCCATGCTAAGATAGTTTTTTTTAAAGATAAAATTATAATTTTTGAAATCAAATGGAATTCCAAATTGCATCTTTGGGTGTTGGTGCTATAATTTCTATAGTTTCTTTTGTAACAGGATGTGTGAAAACTAATTTACGAGCATGTAGATGAATGCCACCATCAGGATTACTTCTGTCAAAACCATATTTTAAATCTCCTTTAATAGGACAACCTATAGCTGAAAGTTGTGCCCTAATTTGATGGTGTCTTCCAGTATGAAGGTTTATTTCTAGTACAAAATAATTGTTGAGTGTGGCTATGATTTTATAATCCAAACTCGCTTTTTTACTTTCGGGAACTTCTTTTAAATGGGCTTTGGAAGTATTATTTTTTTCATTTCTTTTCAAAAAATGAATAAGAGTATCTTCTGTTTTCTCAGGCCGATTTTTAACTACAGCCCAATAGGTTTTTTTAGTTTCTCTTTTACTGAATAATTCATTTAAACGAGTAAGTGCTTTACTAGTTCTAGCAAAAACTACAATTCCTGTGGTTGGTCTGTCCAATCGATGAACCACGCCAAGGAAAACTTCGCCAGGTTTGTTGTACTTTTCTTTGAGGTATTCTTTTACTACTTCAGATAAAGGTTTATCGCCCGTTTTATCGCCTTGAACAATATCGCCAACGCGTTTGTTGATGACAATAATATGATTGTCTTCGTGAAGAATTTGGAGGTTATCTTTGGTGGAGATTATTTTTTCAATCAAAATGAGCTAATTACTTTTCACTAATCACTTTAATACTGCTCATTCGCATTCGGGAAATCTTTAGCTTTTACATCGGCAACATAATTTCCAATAGCAGTAGTCATTTGCTCATATAAATTCAAATAGCGACGCAAAAATCGTGGACTAAATTCATTGTTCATTCCCAGCATATCATGAATGACCAAAACTTGTCCATCAACGCCACCACCAGCACCAATTCCGATGACAGGAATGGAAATGTTTTTGGCAACTTTTTCGGCTAATGAAGCTGGAATTTTCTCTAAAACTAAGGCAAAACAGCCAATTCTTTCTAACAATCTAGCATCTTCCAATAGTTTTTCGGCTTCGGCTTCTTCTTTAGCACGAACCGTATAAGTTCCAAATTTATAAATAGACTGTGGTGTTAAACCTAAATGTCCCATGACAGGAATTCCAGCATTTAAAATTCGTTTGATACTTTCTTTTATTTCACTTCCACCTTCTAGTTTTACAGCATGTCCACCACTTTCTTTCATGATTCTAATAGCTGAACGTAAGGCTTCTTTCGGGTCAGATTGATAACTTCCAAAGGGTAAATCAACCACTACTAAAGCTCTTTCTATGGCACGAACTACTGACGAAGCATGATAAATCATTTGGTCGAGTGTTATAGGTAATGTAGTTTCATGACCAGCCATAACATTACTGGCAGAATCTCCAACCAAAATTACATCAACGCCAGCAGAGTCAACAATTTTTGCCATGGTGTAATCATAGGCAGTGAGCATTGATATCTTTTCGCCATTGGCTTTCATGTCAAATAATGACTTTGTGGTTATTCTTTTATAATCTTTTTTTGCAGTTGACATGACAATGGGTTTTGATGAGGTAAAAGTATTAAATCTAAATGGATGTTAATGAAATTAAACTTATGGGCTCAATTATTTAAAAGTTTATTTATTATTTACTTTCCAGAGCTTCCTTTGCTTCCTTTGCTTCTTTATTTTTTTTCGCTTTATTTTTACCAATAGGAATTCCAGCATTTAAGTATAAACCTCTGTTGTACTGCGCTGGAGTATTGGCTACTTTATAAATATCTTTTAATCCAAGATAATATTGAACGCCAATATTCATTCCATTTCCTTTCATCAAACGATAACCTGCGCCAAAATTTAATCCAGCATCTATTCGATGATAATTGTCTCTGGTTTCTAATGTATAAGTAAGATCTTCAGAATCTTTTATGGTTTTTGTAAAAACGTCTTTAGCATTGTATAATAATCCAAGCTCAACACCAGCTTTTACGAAAATATTATTTTTAAACTTGTATTTCATTAAAATAGGAACATTAAAGTACTTTAATTTTCTCTCAACAGTTGCTCCTTCAAAAGTATTGTCAAGTTCGGGATTGTTAAGACTATAAGCTGGAAGTCCTTTAATTCCCATGGGTGATTTTACTAATACTCCTGTATTTATCATCCAATTTGGATTTTTCAGTTTAAAATCAAAATAGAAACCAAGATTAAATCCAGTAACGGCTTTTCCTTCACTCAAACCTTGAATGTCTGAAAAATTTAATCCACCGTCAAGACCAAATTCTATTTTGTCTGAATTTAATTTATCTCCAAAAATTAATGAAATAAGAACTTGTGAATTAGCGGTTGAAGTAATAAAAAATAGCCCAATTATGATTATGATTTTTTTCATTGGTTTGTTTATGTTAAAGTCCGAAACGGTATTGAAGGCCGGTAATAAACTGGGTTCGAGTTCCTAAAAATCCTAATTCAGCTCTTATCATAAAATGCTTATTGTATTGATATTGAGATCCTACAAGAAAATTCCACATATCTTTAGGCGCTTTATCAAGTGAATACTGTACCGTTGAACTTTCTAACGTACTCAAAGCACCATCTATACCGGTTAAAAAATTTCCCGCAGTTTCGAGTGCATTATTGGCAGTATTATACCTAGCAGCATTTACAGGATTAGCTTGTTGTGTTGGGGTTAAACCATTCCACCAGGCATCCACCGCTACCTGTTTTTCTTCTACTTTTACAAGACCTGCATCAACTTTGGCTTGCGCATCACTACCTGATATCAGGTCTGATAATGCTAGTGAACCACTAGTCTCACTATTTAAATCAACTCTAAAAGCACCTACCCAAACGTTGATACTACTATCTGGTTTTTTAAAATTGAAAGTTTTTCCCATCCTAGGTCCAAAAACAAAACTTTGTGCCGGTTCAGTTAATCCGTCTAAATCACTCCAAGCAAAGTTTATATCTAATGCTAACCAACCTCCACCAACACCAATGGTAGGAGTCATACCAATTCCAAAAGTCGTACCGCTGAAATCTGCTTTAGTGCTAAAATTATAAATTTCACTCCAATTATTACTCTCATCGGGTACCCAAATCCCTGCGCTGATATCAGTTGAAGATGCAACTTTACCCAAGATACCATAAACATTTAAAAAAGGGAAAACCCAAACATCAGGCCTAATACTAATAGAACTAGCACTTGCTACAGCACTATTGAAACGAACTATTTGGTCTAAATTATATTGTGGTCCATTGTTGAAACCAACATACAAATTATCAATAACGATATCAGATTTTTGCCAGAAATAATTGACTGAAATACCTGCAGAATAAGGCAAATGATAGCCCATTTGTGTTACTTTTTTTCCCCAAATTGGTAAAGAGTAAGGGTATTCAGCAGTCTTTAAACTATCAATTTTAGAAGCATTTTTCTTTCCTACCACTTTATCGCTATAAACTTGAGCAAAAGCAGTACTATTTACTAATAAAAAAATAATTGCTAATAACTTGAATTTTTTCATGGCTTGTGATTTTTAAATTTTAATAATTCTTTAACAAAATTAGTTATTTTATTTGATTCAGAGAGGAAGACTTATTATTTGTAAAATTTTAATTTGAAATTAAATTCATTGAAATAACGCTTTTCATGATTAACTTTGCAGTCTTAAAAAATATAATGAAATGCCTAAAATATTAATCATTGAAGATGAAGCATCTATTAGAAGAGTTTTAACAAAAATTCTTTCTGAAGAGAGCAGTACCTATCATGTTGATGAAGCCGAAGATGGAAATATTGGTTATGAAAAAATCAAAAATAATGATTATGATTTGGTGTTGTGCGATATCAAAATGCCAAAAATGGATGGCGTTGAATTACTCGAAGCAGTAAAAAAAATCAAACCCGAAATTCCTATGGTCATGATTTCTGGTCATGGCGATATGGAAACTGCCATTCAAACCATGCGTCTTGGGGCTTTTGATTATATTTCAAAACCACCAGATTTGAACAGATTGCTTAATACGGTGCGAAATGCATTAGACAAAAAGCAATTAGTTGTTGAAAATAAAATTCTAAAGAAAAAAGTTTCCAAAAACTATGAAATCATTGGGGAAAGTGAACCTATTAATCATATCAAACTAATGATTGATAAAGTAGCACAAACCGATGCTAGAGTTTTAATAATTGGACCAAACGGAACAGGTAAAGAATTAGTAGCACATCAATTACATCAAAAAAGTGAAAGAGTTAACGCACCAATTATTGAAGTTAATTGTGCTGCTATTCCTTCTGAATTAATTGAAAGTGAGCTTTTTGGACATGTTAAAGGCGCCTTTACTTCTGCGGTAAAAGACAGAGCAGGAAAGTTTGAAGCTGCCGATGGCGGAACTATTTTTCTAGATGAAATAGGTGATATGAGTTTATCAGCACAAGCCAAAGTTTTAAGAGCATTGCAAGAAAGTTTAATTCAAAGAGTTGGAGCAGATAAAGATATAAAAGTTGATGTTCGCGTTATAGCAGCTACCAATAAAGATTTGAAAAAAGAAATTGCCGAAGGTCGTTTTCGTGAAGATTTATACCACAGATTGGCAGTCATATTAATCAAAGTACCTTCTTTGAACGAAAGAAGAGATGATATTCCGTTGTTGATAGAATATTTCACCACAAAAATAGCTGAAGAGCAAGGCAATGTTCCCAAATCATTTTCTAAAGAAGCCATCCTGCTTTTGCAGGAATACGACTGGACAGGAAACATTCGTGAATTAAGAAATGTTGTGGAACGATTGATAATCCTCGGTGGAAACGAAATTTCTGAAACTGATGTCAAGTTGTTTGCCAGCAAGTAAGGCATTAGCCAAGAGCCAATAGGCAATAGAATTTTAAAAGTAACGAGCTAATGGCTATTGCCTTTTGCCTAATCACTCAACAATGAATTTAAAAAAAATAAACCCATTACTCCAAAAAGCTCTCATTGAAAACGGTTTAACCGAAGCCAATGAGATGCAACAAGCAACATTTTCTACCATCAAAAGTGGAGCTGATGCTGTTATACAATCTGCTGGTGGCACTGGAAAATCTTCAACTATTGTGATTAATGTGCTACAACGAATGGAAAAATCCATTGGAGAAAGCACCAGAGTTTTGATTATGGTTGAAAATAAAGAGAAAGTACTGGAAATGGAAGAACTTTTTTTAAAGTTTGGAACCTTTCATGATTTGAGCATCCTTGGTGTTCATGACAAAGGCGATATTGATTATGATAAAAATATTATATCCTTAGGATTGGATGTGCTTATTGGCACACCAAACAAAATTAACGCTATGTTTTCCTCAGCAGGATTTAATATAAACACCATTAAAATGTTGATTATTGACGATGCAGAAATTCTTTTTAGAAATCGAATGGATGCTGTCATTTTACGTTTATCCAATAGCATCGAAAAAACACAACGCTTGTTCTTTTGTAATCAAATTACCGAAAGAGTAGAAGTATTGGCAGAAAAAATAATGATTGAACCTACTTTCTTTGAAATGGATGAAGAAGATTAGTCTAAATCATAAACTATAAACCATAAACTATAAACCCGAAACCAAACTCATGGGACTAATAAAAATATTTTCCGGAAACGAAATTTTAGCATTGTCTTTGCAACAAAAAATCGAGGCAATAGGAGTAAATACAGTTATTCGAAATAACAATCAAGCTAACGTCATTCCTAGTATTCAAACCGAGAAAGCAGTGGAATTATTCATTCAAGAAATTGATTTTGGCAAAGCAAATCCAGTAATTGAAGAGTTTCGGTTGAGTATATAAAATTTGTATATTTGTTTCAATATTTATCACATTATCATGGATATAGCAGCAAAAAAAATCGAATTAATGGATTGGTTACTTCATATTAATGATGAAAGTAAGCTCAAAAAAATATTAGCATTAAAATCTATTTTAGATAAAGAGGTTGTGGCACATACAATTAGCGGTTATCCAGTTGATAAACAAGAATATATTCAATTGGTTAAAGAAGCCGATGAAAGAATTTCATCTGGGAAATATACAACAATTGAAGATTTAGAAAAAGAGATTGAAAGTTGGTAGTATGCATAAGCCAATCAAAATTTATTGGGATAATCAAGCCAAAGCCGATTTAAAATTAATCTTTGAATTCATCAAGTTAAAATCACTGCAAGGCGCTAGAAATTTAGTAAAGGATATTGTCAATCAGAGTAAAAATATTCATTTTACGGAACAATACCAAGTTGATGAAATACTTGGAGAGCCATTCAGAAGAATGATTGTTCGAGATTATAAAATCATTTATAAAATTCATTCTGAAACCGAAATCAGAATACTTCAGATTTTTGATTCTCGACAAAATCCTAAAAAACTAAAAAAGTAAATTTAATGGCGGAATAATTTCTGTTTAGTATTTAGTTATTTAAATACTTTCAACCGACT
This sequence comes from Flavobacterium sp. RSB2_4_14, assembly GCF_051547085.1. Lineage (NCBI taxonomy): Bacteria > Pseudomonadati > Bacteroidota > Flavobacteriia > Flavobacteriales > Flavobacteriaceae > Flavobacterium > Flavobacterium sp. RSB2_4_14. Next base: position 47,896 of record NZ_JBPTTL010000010.1, on the reverse strand, counting down.
AACCAAAAGTGAAATAAATATTCCGAAAACCCCAATTAGTGCAAACGAATATTTCAAATTGGTTAATTCTGCTATAAAACCTATTAGCGGTGGACCAATTAAAAAGCCAAGGAAACTTATGCTCGTTACTACTGTTAAGGCAATGCCTGTTGGGACTTTTTCATTGTTTCCTGCGATGTTAAATATTATGGGAATTACATTTGAAACGCCAAAACCAACCATCATAAAAGCTATCGAACATGGAATTAAATAAGGCAATAAAACAGCCATGTATAATCCAGATGAAATGACCAATCCGCTTATGATTAGCACTTTTTTGGCGCCAAAATTTGCAACCAAAATATCACTCAAAAATCGTCCAGAAGCCATGCTTATCATGAATATAGTATAACCAAGTACGACTAAAGCGCCAGGTGCTTTTACAATTTCTTTAAAATAAACACCACTCCAATCAAACATAATCCCTTCGCTAGCCATACCACAAAAACAAATTACACCAAGCCAGACCAAATTTTTATCTGGATTTTTCCAAAAGGAATAACTCGATTTTTCTTCTTCCTGTTTTGATTTGCCTTTCAGAATAAATTTATAGTTGAATAGAACTATCAAAAGCACTAAAAAAATGGCAAAAATAAAATGTTGAAATGGACTTAATCCAAATGATATCATCAGAAAACCAACTAATGCTCCAAAAAAACCAGCCAAACTCCACGAACCATGAAAAGAACCAATGATGGGTTTTTCAAAGAATTGTTGGGTGTAAACGCCTTGAGTATTGATAGCAATATTACAGTAATTACTAATAAAGCCAAATAAAAATAATCCTATTGCCAATTGCCAACTGTTAGTTGCTAAACCCAATGAAAGCAAACAAAAACTATATAATAGTAAGCTTATAATTGATATATTCCTACTTCCATATTGGGTAACTGCTTTGCCCGAAAATGGCATAGCAACAAGTTGACCAATCGGTAAAACAAAAAGCAAACTACCTAATACTCCTTCGCTTAAATTTAAAGTCGATTTAATATCTGGAATGCGACTTGCCCAAGTAGAAAAGCAAAACCCCATTCCAACGAAAAACAACGAAGTAGCCAACCGAACTCTATTAAGATAGGATTTTTTGATTTTCCCAAAGGACTTAGTAATCTTAGATTTTGGTTCTAAATTGCTAGGGAAATTATCATTTGTCTGAGGCATAGCAATTGTTTTGGTTGTCTAAAAAAAATAAGTTTTACTTTCAAAATTTCAAATTTAATGCTTTGAATCTAATTTTTCAGGATTTAAACTTCAATTTCTAAATTAAACTATCTTTGCAGCTTTAAAAAAATAAGTAGGTTGAAGTCTTCTAACTTCCATCTTCTAACTTCCAACTAAAATAAAATGATTACAGTTAACGATATCTCCGTTCATTTTGGCGGAACTACTCTTTTTAGCGATGTTTCTTTTGCCATTAATGAAAATGATAAAATTGCCTTGATGGGTAAAAATGGTGCCGGAAAATCAACACTTTTAAAGATAATTGCTGGCGAAGCAAAACCTTCAACTGGGAATATTTCAGCACCAAAAGATGCTGTTATTGCCTACTTACCACAACATTTATTGACTACAGATGGCGCAACGGTGATGGAAGAAGCTTCAAAGGCATTTGGCGAAATCTTTAAAATGAAAGCAGAAATAGATGAAATCAACGAGCAATTAACCATTCGCACCGATTATGAAAGTGATGAATACATGAAATTGATTGAAAGAGTGTCTGATTTGAGCGAGAAATTCTATGCAATTGAAGAAATCAATTATGAAGCTGAAGTTGAAAAAATTCTGGTTGGTTTAGGATTTGAAAGAGAAGATTTTACTCGTCAAACTTCTGAATTTTCTGGAGGTTGGAGAATGCGAATTGAATTAGCCAAAATTCTTTTACAAAAACCAGATTTGATTTTGCTCGATGAGCCAACCAATCACATGGATATTGAAAGTATTCAATGGTTGGAGGATTTCTTGATTAATTCGGCAAAAGCGGTTGTAGTAATTTCGCACGATAGAGCATTTGTAGATAATATTACCAATAGAACTATTGAAGTGACTATGGGAAGAATTTATGATTACAAAGCCAAATATTCTCATTACTTAGAACTCAGAAAAGACAGAAGAATTCACCAACAAAAGGCCTACGATGAGCAACAAAAAATGATTGCTGAAAACCAAGAGTTTATTGATCGTTTCAAAGGAACTTTTTCTAAAACGTTATCAGTGCAGTCACGCGTAAAGATGTTGGAAAAAATTGTTCCTGTTGAAATTGATGAAATTGATACTTCAGCATTGAAATTAAAATTTCCACCTTCAATTCGTTCGGGTCAATATCCTGTTGTGGTGAAGGATTTAGAGAAATCATACGGTGATCATCTAATTTTTAAAGACGCTAATATCGTAATCGAACGTGGTGACAAAGTAGCTTTTGTAGGCAAAAATGGAGAAGGAAAATCGACTATGATTAAAGCCATTATGAAAGAAATTGAGATTAATGGTGGCAGTGTAGAAATTGGACACAATGCGCAAATTGGCTATTTTGCTCAAAATCAAGCCTCATTGTTAGATGAAAATGCTACAATTTTTTCAACCATTGATGACATTGCAGTGGGTGATGTTCGTACCAAAATAAAAGATATTTTAGGTGCTTTTATGTTTCATGGTGATGATGTGACTAAGAAAGTAAAAGTGCTTTCTGGTGGAGAAAAGACACGTTTAGCCATGATAAAATTACTATTGGAACCAGTTAATTTACTTATTCTCGATGAGCCATCAAACCATTTGGATATGAAAACTAAAGACATCATAAAAGATGCTTTACGTGATTTTGATGGAACATTGATTTTGGTTTCTCACGATAGAGATTTTCTTGATGGATTGGCCACTAAAGTTTTTGAGTTTGGTCACAAACGTGTGAAAGAACATTTTGAAGACATCAAAGGTTTCTTAGCACATAAGAAAATGGAAAACTTAAGAGAGATTGAAAAATAAAGATAATTTTTGTAACTTAGCATACTATATTTCGAAAAAATTAATTTGAACAAAATGAAAAATATTTTTTTGCCAATTGCTATTCTATTGATTAGCTTTATTACCGTTCCCTCTTTCTCTCAAACTGATAAGGGTGAACAAGGATTAGGTTTGCCTGGAGACGGTTTAGATCTTTATGCTGTTTTGGAAATTTTCCAAAAGTCAAAAACCATTGAAGATTTCGAGAAAACACTAAACGACGAGAAAACAAAAGTCAATAATTTAGATTTAAACAATGATAAAAATGTTGATTTTATCAAAGTTGTAACCAATAAAGATGGTGATGATTTTTCATTTGTTTTACAAGATCCCATTAGTAAAACTGAAACACAGGATGTAGCTGTTATTTTGGTCTCAAAAGATAAAAATGGTAAAGTCTCAATACAAATTGTGGGTGATGAAGAGTTGTATGGTAAAGATTTTGTAGTGGAACCAAAATCAAGTAGTACAGGTAGCACCGCTAATCCAGGATACACTGGAGAGAGTGTCGCCAAAGAAGTTGAAACGGCAGCTAAAACATCCACAACTACAACAGTTGTAGTAGAATCAACACCAATCGTTCAATATGTGTATTCACCTGTCTATGTACCATATTATCCTCCTTATTATTATGCATATTATCCTCCCTATTTTCATCCATGGCGTACAATAGCATATGGAGTTTATTGGTCCAATCATTCTTATTGTCATGGATATTATCATGGCGGTTATCACGGTAATGTTTATGTTCACAATTCATATCATTATAATAATTATCATAATAATTATAGAAATAATTCAGTTACTGTTAATCACTATAATGTAAATGGGAACTATAGAAATAATGGAAATGTAAGTAATAGACCTGCAACACGTCCTACAACTGGTAATACTGTCTCCAATCGTCCATCAACTGGAAATACAGCAACTACGCGTCCTTCAACAGGAAATACAGCATCAACAAGACCATCAACGGGAACTTCAAATAGTGCTGCATCTAATAGAGCTTCTGTTAGCAATAATTCTGCTTCAACACGTCCTTCAACGGGAACTTCGAATAGTGCTTCGTCTAACAGAGCATCAATGAATAATAATTCTGCATCTTCAAATAGAGCATCGAATATGTCATCTTCTTCAAACAGAGCGTCATCAAGTAGTTATTCTCGACCATCAAGTTCTTCTAGTTCCTATGGTGGAAACCGAAGTAGCAGTAGCTACAGTGGTGGCTCAAGTAGTAGAAGTTATGGTGGCAGCGGATACAGTGGTGGTCGCGGTGGTGGCGGTGGCGGCCGAGGTGGAAGAAGATAACTTAATTTTCTATAATCAATTTAAAAATATCAGTTTCCAAAACATCAGTATCATTATCTTCACAAAGCAGCAATTCAATATGAGTTGCTGTTTTTTTATATAAAGTCAATCCTTCAAATTTATTCTTTTCACTAATCTGAAAATAATTTTCAAGTTTCATGGTTTCTAAATCGATAGTTCCAATGATACTTCCCAAAACTTCGCCATCTTCATAAGTAGAAGTAGTATCTTCGGCAGCAGCCAAAAAATAAATTTTGTTTTCAACTAAAATAGCATCGGTAAAGGAAGTTTCTATATTTTTTATTTTAGGCAATTCAAATGGAATGAATTTAAATTTTGGATTTTCGGGGTCGTCATTGGCATAAATAATTCCATTTTTACTAGTACCACCATTTCCTCGCTGAAATAAATAAATAGTTTTATCTGTAGTAATTAATCCTTCAATATTGAGTTCGTCTTCATTTATGTTTAATTCTGATTTAATTTTTTTATAAAATTCCGCAAAACTTTTCTCTTTTACTTTCTTTGAATTTATATTGAACTTGAAGATTTGATTTCTTTTCTCGGTAGAACCCGAACCTAATAGGATTAAATCATTTCCTTTTAAAGTTATGGACTCAAAATCGGCTTTATCTTTTTTGATTATATTTTCTTGTGGATTTGAAACTAATCCAATTTTATTCAATTTTTCTTCTACAATTTTATATTCATATAAATAGGTGCTATTATCTGAAATAACATAAATTGTATCGTCATGATAAACTAGTCCAGATGCTGAACCAATTCCGATGATTTTAAACAATATTGAAAGTTGAATTTTTTCCATAAGTTTACAAATATAAAAACTAAGAGTATGCAAAATATCAATCCCGAAGATTTTAGAGTAAAAACTGCAATTGATTTGTCCAAAATTCCAACAGAACTCTCCATAAATAGTAGTAAAAAGCAGGAAGAAATTGCACTTGACGAAATTCAAAAAAAGTTGAGTTTGAAACAAGATGCGATGTATGCTCACAACCGTCATGCGTTTTTAATTTGTTTGCAAGGCATGGATACCAGCGGAAAAGATAGTTTGATTCGTGAAGTTTTTAAAGAGTTTAATCCACGTGGTGTGGTCGTTCATAGTTTTAAAACCCCAAATTCTACTGAGTTGGAACACGATTATTTGTGGAGACATTATTTGGCTTTGCCAGAGAAAGGAAAATTTGCTGTTTTTAATAGAACGCATTATGAAAATGTGTTGGTTACAAGAGTTCATCCAGAATATATATTGTTTGAAAATATACCTGGAATTGAGAATGTTTCGGATATCACGCCTCAATTTTGGGAAAACAGAATGGAACAAATAAATAACTTTGAAAAACATATTGCTCAAAATGGAACGACAATTTTGAAGTTTTATTTCCATATGAGTAAAGAAGAACAGCGCAAAAGATTGCTCAATCGATTAGAACAACCAGAAGATCAATGGAAGTTTTCGACAGGTGATTTGAAAGAACGCGAGCGTTGGGATGATTATATGAAGTATTATGAAGAAGCAATAAACAATACCAATACGGATTATGCACCATGGTATATAGTTCCAGCCGATGATAAAGGAATTGCACGTTACATTGTAGCCAAAGCTATTTGGGAAAAATTGAATTCCTTAAAAGATATTGAAGAACCCCAATTAGACCAAAAAGTAAAAGAAAATATTCAATTTTATAAAGACCAATTGAAGAAATAAAAAAAGGTTCGCTGTATGCGAACCTATTTTTTACTGACTATATTTTGATTTACAATTTGAAACCATAAGCCACACGAATACCCAATTGTCCAACACCTTGTCCAACTGTTCCGTTATCGTTCAACATTGGAAAGTCTGAATAATGCTCATAACGTAAACTAATATCGATATGTTTTGTTGCGTAACCAATACTTGGCGCAATTAAAAATGATGTTTTGTCATAATCATTAGTCACTGCAAAAGCTGCACCAGCTTCTCCCATAACATAAAATTGATCATTCCAAACGAATGCTTTGAAACCCGCTTTTACTGGGATAAATCCTAAATCATTATCTTGTCCGCTAACAAATAGGTTAGAAAAACCAGTTGTTAAAGTCACAGAATATCTTTTTGATAAATCGTATTGCAATCTTGCATCAGCACCAAGTGCAAAGTCATAAGGATCTTGAAATATATATCCTGCGTTAATTCCAATTCCTAATTTGAATCCTTGATCATAGTTTTTAGTATCTGTATTCTCTTGCGCTAAAATTGTATTGGCAGAAAAAAATGAAATAGCTAAAATTAATAGCATTTTAAACGTTGTTGTAATCTTCATAATAAATGTTTTTTAAGTTTTTGTCTTGTGTTTGATAGTTTATTTACTATCAAATTAACGGTGGCAAAAATACTTTTTCAAACAGCGAGATTTGTTACATATTTTTTTTCATTTGTTGCAAAATTATTTTGTCAAAAAAATGAAAGTAAAATGGATATTTACCAATTATATTTGTCCACAAATTTTACATTTTGAATTTATCTCAATACACCCGCGAATTTCGTTACAACCTGCAATTAGCTTATCCCGTTATCATAGGAATGCTAGGGCACACCTTAATTGGTATTGTCGATAATATTATGGTTGGCAAATTGGGCAGTACAGAGCTTGCTGCTGTTTCTTTGGGAAATAGTTTAATATTCGTAGCCATGTCTATTGGTATTGGTTTTTCCACTGCGATTACTCCAATTGTAGCAGAAGCCGATGCTGAAAAAAATCCACATAAAATACGTTCTGCTTTTCATCATGGGCTATTTTTATGTACCGTTTTAGGCATTGCACTTTTTGGACTTGTAGTTTTGGCAAAACCCATTATGGAGTTGTTACACCAACCAGAAGATGTAATTGCTTTGGCAAAGCCCTATTTAGATTGGGTCGCTTTTTCCTTAGTTCCATTAATTATTTATCAAGGTTATAAACAGTTTGCTGATGGATTGTCGATGACCAAAGTCTCTATGTATGCTATTATTATGGCTAATATTCTTCATGTTATAATCAATTATTGTTTAATATATGGAGTTTGGATTTTTCCTAAAATGGGAATTATTGGGGCAGGATTAGGAACCGTAATTTCAAGAATAGCGATGGTTGTTTTTATGCATATAATTTTGTCTCGAAAAGAACAACTAAAGCAATATTTTCAAGAGTTTAGTTTTGATGAAATTAAAAAAACAACTCTAAAGAAAATCATTGATTTGGGATTTCCTTCTGCTTTGCAAATGCTTTTTGAGGTGGTACTTTTTACAGCTGCCATCTGGCTTTGTGGTAATATAGGAAAAACAAGCCAAGCGGCCAATCAGATTGCGTTGAGTTTAGCCTCTATGACTTTTATGGTAGCCATGGGATTGAGTGTGGTTTCTATGATTAGAGTGAGTAATCAAAAAGGATTGAAAGAATACAAGCAGCTGATTATTATTGCACGTTCCATCTTCTTATTGGCAATTATTCTTGAAATCATATTTGCTATTTTGTTTGTGGCGTTGCATCAAATCCTACCTTATCTTTTCTTGAATATGGATAACCAATTACAACTTTTGGAGAATAAAGAAGTGATTGCCATTGCTGCCAAATTACTTTTGGTTGCTGCTGTTTTTCAAATTTCAGATGGCATTCAGGTGGTTGTACTTGGTGCGCTGCGTGGTTTGCAAGATGTGAAAATTCCAATGTATATTACCTTTGTAGCGTATTGGGTTGTAGGGTTTCCAATTTCATTTTATTTAGGTGAATACACAGAACTTAAAGCAGTTGGCGTTTGGATTGGGTTGTTAGCAGGATTAACTGTTGCTGCCATTTTTCTGTTTATTCGATTTCATTATCTGACTAAAAAGTTAGTTGTAGAAAATGCTAACTCATAATTTGTAACTTCCCAATAAGAGTTACGTATAACCAACGTATAATTTAAAAATTCATCAAATGATACTTTCACTTATTATTGGTATTATCTTAATTGTTATCAGCTTTACACTTAAAAATAGTGACAATCCGATTTCAAAATTCGCTAATCTTTTTAGGATATTTGGTGTCGTGGTAATTTTAATTGGATTATCAGCTTCTTCATTTAAACAAATTGATGCCGGAAAAGTAGGTGTAAAATCACTATTTGGAAATGTACAACCCGATGTGCTAGAAAGCGGTTTGCATGTTATAAATCCACTTTTGGATATCACTATTTTTGATGTACAAACCCAAAACTATACCATGTCTGCTATTCATTCCGAAGGAGCACAAGAAGGAGATGATGCTATCAGAGTTTTATCCAACGACGGATTGGAAGTAGTGATTGATTTAACCGTTTTATATAGAGTTATTCCAGGCGATGCTCCAAAAATTTTAAAAGGAATTGGCGAAAATTACACTGATAAAATTGTGCGTCCTGTTACCAGAACACGTATTCGTGATAACGCTGTTTTTTATGATGCTGTGGCATTGTATTCCACTAAAAGGGAAGAATTTCAACAACGTATTTTTAAAAGTATTGAAGACGATTTCAAAAAAAGAGGACTACTTTTAGAACAACTTTTAATACGAAATATCAATCTTCCAGCTTCGGTAAAAACAACCATTGAAAGTAAAATTAATGCCGAACAAGATGCACAAAAAATGCAATTTGTATTGCAAAAAGAAAAACAAGAAGCCGAACGTAAAAGAGTAGAAGCGCAAGGTATAGCGGATTATCAAAGAATTATTTCAAGTGGATTGACCGATAAACAACTGCAATACGAACAAATAAAAGCTCAGAAAGAAATTGCTACTTCTGCCAATACCAAAATCATTTTTATGGGAAAAGGTAGTGCGCCAGTAATCTTATCTGATAAATAGTAACTGTTTGTTGTTTAGAGTTGAACGACAAACCATAAACCATAAACAACAAACCAAAAACAACTAATTAAAAATGGAATTACCAAAATTTGTACTAGCCGATAACTCTGATTTTCCCGATGATATCTTTATTATACATCTTGATTTCCCTCGATTTATTATCAATTTAAAAGATGATGAAGTGGAGTTTCTGGAAGATTTAGAAGGAGAAGATGAAAAAGAATTAGAGTCAGAAATGGAGCATTTAATTACCTTGGCTGGCGAATTCTATGACAAAGAAATGGAAGGTTACGAGGAGTAGTTTTTAGTTTATTTCTTTAACTTTTAAAATAAGCATTCAATAAATTCATAGCCGCAGCAAAAGGCGATAGTTCATCATTTGCTACGGCTTTTTTGTTTTCTTCCAATAATTTTATGATTTCTGGATGGTTGTAAAAGCTATTTTTTAACTGTTCATTGATGGTTTCCATCATCCAATATTGGTTTTGTTCTTTACGTTTTTCTTGGAAATAATTATTGGCTTGTACCAATTCAAAATAACTGGAAATCGTTTGCCACACCCCGATAATTCCCTCTTTTGTAATAGAACTACAGGTGGCTACAGTAGGCGTCCATCCCGATTTTTTTGCTGGGAAAAGATGCAAGGCTCGGTTGAATTCGGTTTTTGCCAATTTGGCTTTAGCAATATTATCACCATCGGCTTTATTGATAACAATAGCGTCGGCCATTTCCATAATTCCGCGTTTAATGCCTTGTAATTCATCGCCAGCACCTGATATTTTCAACAACAAAAAGAAATCTACCATACTGTGAACCGCAGTTTCACTTTGACCTACACCAACCGTTTCTATAATAATAGTATCAAAACCGGCTGCTTCACAAAGTATAATGGTTTCACGTGTTTTGCGAGCCACACCACCAAGAGTTTCTCCCGAGGCACTCGGCCGAATATAAGCGTTGGTGTCTTTGACCAATTCTTCCATTCGGGTTTTATCACCAAGAATGCTTCCATGACTTATCGTACTGCTTGGGTCAATAGTCAAAACAGCCACTTTTTTCCCTAATGATGTTAATGTAGTGCCAAATGCTTCAATAAACGTGCTTTTCCCAACGCCTGGAACTCCTGTAATTCCTATTCTAATGGATTGGTTAGCATGTGGTAAGCAGGCGTTGATTATTTCATTGGCTTTGGATAAATGTTCAGGATTGGTGCTTTCCACTAAAGTTATGGCTCGGCTTAGCGCTGTGATGTTTTTAGCCAATATTCCTTTGACCAAATCTTCAGAAGACGGTTGTGCTTTTCTACTTTCCACAATTTTTTCCAAAGCCGATTTACTAAAACTCTCCGGTTGTGGAATTCCGTCTTTTTCTGTTAGTGCCGATTTTTTATTATTGTTTTGCAAGAGATTGTTTGTCTTTTAGTAATTACAAATTTACATTAAAAATAAATTACCACGAAGTTTGAATTATTTCTTTGTTATTTGATTGTTAATTCTTTGATAAAATGTGTTCCTGCATTCAAGTCAAAACTTTACTTTTGCAGCATTAAAATAACCATTGTGGCTTCAGAAACTTCTATTCTAGAAAACAAATCCGAGTTAGTTCAAAAAACCATTTTCTCCATCTTGTTTTCCATCAGTTTTGCTCACTTGCTCAACGATTTAATCCAAGCCATAATCCCATCTGTTTATCCTATTTTAAAGCAAAGTTATAATTTAACCTTTTCGCAAATTGGATTAATAACTTTTGCTTTTCAATTTTCAGCGTCCATTTTGCAACCATTTGTTGGGTATTACACTGATAAAAATCCAAAACCATTTTCACAGATATATGGCATGCTATTTTCAATGGCAGGAATAGTTTCTTTAGCTTTTGCCAATAATTTTTATTGGATTGTAGTTTCAGTTGTTCTAATAGGAACTGGTTCTGCTATTTTTCACCCAGAATCGGCTCGAATATCAAATTTAGCATCGGGAGGAAAACGTGGTTTAGCACAATCAATTTTTCAAGTTGGAGGTAATTTAGGCACTGCTCTTGGACCACTTTTGGTAGCTTTAATTGTAGTTCCCAATTCTCAGAAATACATTTTGGTATTTGTCATTGCGGCATTTATAGCTTTAGGAATTATTTCTAAAATAGCCTTTTGGTATCGTGATCATTTGGTACTTCGGAATAATAAAAAAGGAGAGTTTATCAATTTTCATAACCTGTCCAAAAGCAAAGTCAAATGGGCAATAGCGGTGCTCTTAATTTTGATTTTTTCTAAGTTCTTTTATTCAGCAAGTCTATCAACCTATTATACGTTTTATGTTATAGAAAAATTCAATCTTTCTATACAGCAAGCACAGTTTCACATGTTTATTTATCTTTTTGCCTATGTGCTTGGAACGGTTATTGGCGGACCATTGGGCGATAAATTTGGGCGTAAATATATTATTTGGTTTTCGGTTTTTGGAGCGGCACCTTTTGCGCTTTTATTGCCATACGCTAATCTTTTTTACACCGATGTTTTAATGATAATTATAGGTATTATAATTTCATCTGCTTTCCCTGCTATCATTGTTTATGCACAAGAATTAGTCCCTAAAAAACTTGGAATGGTCTCCGGACTTTTCTACGGTTTCGCTTTCGGAATGGGCGCATTGGGTTCTGCTTTGTTGGGTTTCCTTGCTGATTATACTTCTATACAGTTTGTCTATAAAATATGTTCATTTCTTCCATTGATGGGAATTATATGTTACTTTCTACCCAATTTGAAGAAGAAATAATGTCATACTGAGTTAGCCTGTGCTGACGAAGGAAGTATCGAAGTAAGGAGCGAATCGTCTGCGCATTATTGAATTCCATTTTCCTGCTTTTCGTTCTATCTTTTATACCTGACAGGTTTTAAAAACCTGTCAGGTATAAATTGAAAATACAAATTATGTGAAGTAATCAGGGCTAAATAGGATTTGTCTTTTTCTTTTGTATTCGCTACATTTACCTCTCAATTTTTTATACAATGTCACTCAATCCAGAAGTACTTCAAAAACTCACAGCGTTACTTGGTGAAAATCATGTTTTCACCGATCAAGAAACCTGCAACCATTATGGTCACGACGAAACCGAAGATTATGTTTTTCCTCCAAGCGTAGTGGTTAAACCAGCCAATGCAAAAGAAATTTCAGAAATTTTAAAACTGGCCAACGAATATAAAATTCCAACAACACCCATCGGTGCAAGAACAGGTTTAAGTGGTGGTGCTTTATCCATTTACAAAGGAATTGGTCTCTCTACAGAACGCTTGAATAAAATTCTCGAAATCGACGAACAAAATTTACAAGTTACAGTTGAACCCGCAGTGATTACACAAGTTTTGCGCGAAGCTGTTTCCGAAAAAGGATTGTTTTATCCAGTCGACCCAAGCAGTATGGGAAGTTGCTGGATAGGCGGTAATGTAGCCGAAAATTCAGGTGGAGCACGAGCGGTAAAATATGGTGTAACCAAAGATTATGTTTTGAACCTTGAAGTGGTTTTGCCCAATGGTGAAATTATTTGGACTGGTGCCAATACGTTAAAAAATTCAACAGGATATAACTTAACACAATTGATGGTAGGAAGCGAAGGTACATTGGGTGTTATTACCAAAATTGTTCTAAAGTTATTACCAAAAAACAATCATAATGTTTTAATGCTGGTTCCATTTTACAAAGCCCACGAAGCATGCGAAGCAGTATCAGCTATTTTCCGTGCCGGAATTTTACCTAGTGCTTTGGAGTTTATGGAACGTGATGCTATTGACTGGACAGTTCGATTTGTAGAAGGCATTAGCGTAACCATTAAACCCGAACACCAAGCGCATTTATTGATAGAAGTGGATGGTAATTATCCAGAAATCTTGATGCAAGAAGCCGAGAAAATTTTATCGGTGGTAGAACAATTTGAAATCGATGAGGTTTTGTTCGCTGATACTGAAGACCAAAAAAATGCCTTATGGAAAATGCGTCGTGCTGTAGGTGAAGCGGTAAAATCAAATTCAATTTACAAAGAAGAAGACACCGTTGTGCCGAGATATATGTTGCCCGAATTATTATCAGGAATCAAAAGTATTGGAGCAAAGCATGGTTTCAAATCGGTGTGTTATGGTCACGCAGGCGATGGGAATTTGCATGTAAATATCATTAAAGGCGACATGACAGATAACAATTGGAATACTCAAGTTCCTCTTGGTATTCGTGAAATATTTGAATTGACGGTTTCTTTAAAAGGAACATTATCTGGCGAACACGGGATAGGATATGTGCAAAAAAACTTTATGGATATTGCTTTTTCCAAAGTTCATTTGGAATTAATGGAACGTATAAAACACGTTTTTGATCCTAATAATATTCTCAATCCAGGAAAGATTTTCCCTGATGAACTTTAAGTTCTAAACCACAAAGCTCACAAAGATGTTATTCCTTGTGAGCTTTGTGCCTTCTTAGTGTTCTTCGTGGTTAAATGATTAATCTCTTTTAGGAGTATTTTTTTTATCGCGTTTTTCAGCTTTCTTTTCTTTTGCGGTCTTCAGAGGTTCTTTTTTCACCGCTTTTTGAGTGTCTTTTCCTTTTGCCATGATATAATTTTTAGATTAATTTATAAAAGATAGAAGTAAAGATAAAGAATATTTTGATTACAATCCCAATTCTTTTCTCACGTTTTCATCAAATAATGTTTTAAATGCCGCTAACTGATTGGCATCGTCAAAGTTGAAAAACTTCCATTCATTATTTGTGCTTTCATCCATAACGGCTACAAATGTGGTTGTTTTCTTTACGTTAAAACTATTTCGATTGGGCTCGAAAGTGACCTCTTTTGTTTTGTTGATTTCCTGCAACCAAGTTTTCTTTTCGGTAGCCATTTCTGAAGATAGTTTGGTTTCAAAAAAGTAGCGCATAGGATTTCTACACGTAATGACACAAAACGATTTACCAGTTATTTTTTTAATAGTTCCAAACTGAAACGGAACAGTTTCTACTTGCAATCGCAAACGGTATTCCTCGTTTTCATACTGTTTTTCAATACTTTCTAGCATTATATTGAGACCAATGTCTTGAACCATTTTTGGATAGGAAAACGAGACTATTGTTTCAAAATCCATTAAATAATTGGCTTCGTAAAGTTTTTTTGTAGCCGTTTTTAAGTCAGTACTGTTCTGTGAAAAGCAGTTCCAAAAGACAAATACAAAAAGAAAAGATACGAGTTTTGTTTTCATCAGTATATGATTTTTTATTGAGAATTTAGATTTAAGTATGTGCAATTAAATTGAATAAGCAAGTTTACTCATTCTTAACTCTTGTGGAGTGAAGCATATCTAGTTTCCAACCATTTTCTGTTAAAATAGCGGTGGCACTTTCTAACCAATGAGCTTTTCTGATGATTTTATTATCAACTGAAATTGTTGCATAATTTTGGTAAGCTATCCATGCAGTTTTATCTTTTATTTTAATATCTATAACTTCAATTTTATTAATTCGATTTGGTTTCGGAGTTTTTAGTTTGGCCTTTTCAATATAGTTTACAATAGAGTCATTGTTCCAAATTTCACCATTTTCCAGCAGCAAAAAGTCTTTGGTATAAAATTGTTCAATTTTTTCAGCATTAAATTTAGCCCACAGTTCATCAAAAGATTCTTGGACTAGATTTGTTATTTCCATTTTATGGGTATTATTTGAAACTTGACTGAATGCTATATTTGTTATAAACAGTAACAATATTGTGCTATAAAATTTATTCATATTAGGTACTTTTAAATGAAGTATAAAATTTAGTTTGATAGGCTATTTGTAAAAATTTACATTTGTAAAAATATAAAAAAAATCCTCAATAGTTTTCTAAAGAGGATTGTATGAGTTTTTTTGGTTACAATTCTTCGAGCTGAATTCTTTTTTTGAATTGCTTTAATTGTTTGAAATAGGTTGGTGTTAATCCCGTTACTCTTTTAAATTGGTGTGATAAATGAGCCACACTGCTATATTCCATCAAGAAACTAATTTCAGTAAGCGTTAACTCGTCATACAAAAGCAATTCTTTAACTCGTTCTATTTTATTGATAATGATATAATTGACTATGGTTGTTCCAGTGACTTCTGAAAAAAGATTGGAAAGATGGGTGTAATTATAATCTAATTGTTCGCTTAGGTATTCAGAAAAATTTACTTTCGGATATTTTTCGGCATAATGTATAAGTTCGATAATTACTGTTTTTGTTTTTTCGATTAGCATTGATTTTTTATCATCCATCAATTCTAATCCTTTTTTTAACAATGCTTTGCGAAGTGATTCTCTGTCTTCGGCGTGGATGTTTTTTTTGAGTGTAACTTCGCCTAATTCAATGCTGGTGAACCCCAATTTTAATTTTACTAATTCTTCTTTTACTGCCAATTTACAGCGAAAGGAAACCATGTATTTAATATGTATTTTCAAGATAACTGAATATTTGAGTTAAAATAGATCAAGCTAAAAGTAGCCTATTGTCATTGTCTCAAATTCAAGTAAAGGTACTCTATTTGTGCGCGCAAAATTAATTTGTTTTTTTAGCCCTCAATTATACATTTCTAATTTAGATTTATATATTTTACAGTTTTAGTGAAATAAAAAATACTCAACAGTTTTCACAGTTGAGTATTAATTCTGATATTATGATAAATTTCAATGGGATACAATCCAAAAGTAGTTTATATAAATAGTAGTTAGGACTTTTTAGAAACTTATCTGATATGATTTTTATCATGAATATTACCATAATAAATTAAGAAATTTGAGGTAATATTTAATTTAATACACGATACTTATGGCAAATTTTGATATTAAACACATTAAAAATGTTGTTTTAGTTGGACACACGGGTAGTGGTAAGACAACGCTTACTGAGTCAATGCTTTTTGAAGCTGGGTTGATTAACAGAAGAGGAACTATTTTGGATAAAAATACAGTAGCTGATTATACTGATATTGAACATGAAAAAGGAAAAACGTTCTTCTCAAAATTGGTAAACACAAAATGGGAAGGCTATAAAATTAATTTATTAGATACTCCAGGATATGATGATTTTGCAGGTGAAATAGTTGGCGCTATGCGAGTTGCCGATTGTGGTTTGATGTTATTGAATGCAGCAATGGGAGTTGAGGTTGGAACGGATATTATTTGGGCTTATTCCGATGAATTTAAGTTACCAATGTTATTGGCTGTGAATCATTTGGATAATGAAAAAGCAGATTTTGATAAAACTGTAAACGAAGCCAAATCTCATTTTGGAAATAATGTTGTTATTGTACAATATCCACTAAATCAAGGTAATCAATTTGATACCATTATCGATGTTTTGAATATGATAATGTGTAAATATCCAAAAGAAGGTGGTACTCCTGAAGTGTTACCTATTCCAGACTCTGAAAAAGAAAAAGCAAATCAACTACACCAAGAATTGATTGAAACCATTGCAGGAAATGATGAAACTTTAATGGAGCTTTATTTTGAAAAAGGCGAATTGAATGAAGATGAAATGAAATTAGGATTACATCATTCTTTGATTAAACATGAGATTTTCCCGGTATTCTGTGTTTCAGCTAAAAATAATATGGGTTGTGGTAGAATCATGAGTTTTATAGATAATGTTTGTCCTTCGGCTTATGAAATGCCTAAACAAAAAACTATTGATGGAAAAGAAATTGAATGTAGTGAAAATGGTTCAACCGCTATTTTTATATACAAAATTTTATCAGAGCCACATATTGGTGATATGAGTTTCTTCAAAGTGCTTTCTGGTAAAATTAGAGTGGGTGATGAGTTGACAAACGAAAATACAGGTCAGATAGAAAGAATTAACCAATTATATGAAGTTGAAGGAAGTAAAAGAACTGCTGTAAATGAATTGGTTGCCGGTGATATTGGAGCAACTTTAAAATTAAAAGATACGCATACCAACAATACACTGCATGAAAAAGGAAAACATATCGAAATAGTTCCAATTAAGTTTCCAACTCCTACTCTAACGATTGCAGTAGAAGGAACCAAAAAAGGAGAAGAAGAAAAATTATCGGTTGCTTTACATCAATTGGTTGAAGAAGATCCAACTATAAAAGTGGAAGTTTCTCCTGAGTTAAAACAAACTTTAATTCACTGCCACGGCGAGTTACATTTAACAGTTATCAAATGGAAATTAGAAAACGCTTATAAATTATCAGTAGATTTTAAAACGCCTAAAATAGCTTATAGAGAAACCATTCGTAAAAGTGCGGATACTATTTACAGACACAAAAAACAATCAGGTGGTAATGGTCAATTCGCAGAAGTTTCCATGAAAATTGAACCTTGGTATGAAGGAATTGAAGAACCAACAGGTTATAATATTAGAGGAAAAGAAGAACACGATTTGCCTTGGGGTGGAAAATTAGTGTATTATAATTGTGTTGTTGGTGGTGCTATTGATACTCGTTTTCATCCATCAATTATGAAAGGAATTATGGAAAAAATGCATGAAGGTCCGCTTACAGGTTCTTATGTTAGAGACGTTCGAGTTATTGTATATGATGGAAAAATGCATACCGTTGATAGTAATGATTTGTCTTTTAAAATAGCTGGAATGATGGCGTTTAAAGAGAATTTCCATAATGCCGACCCACAAATATTAGAGCCATTTAGTAAAATTAAAATACATGCTCCAGAAGACTTGACAGGTACGATAATGAGTAGTATTCAAACTCACAGAGCTGTTGTGGGAGGATTGGATTCTGAAGGGCAGTTTTCCATTATTAGTGCTAATATCCCTAATGCCGAAATAACTCAATTCAGTGGAGATTTACGTTCCTTGACACAAGGAAGAGCACGATTTGAAATGCAATTTAGCCACTATGAGCCAGTACCTTTTGATATGCAAAAAGAATTAATTACAATGTTTAAAAAACAGGAAGAGTTAGTTTAAAATAGATTTTATTAGAAAAAACCTCGAGTTAGTAATAATTCGAGGTTTTTTTATGCGGTATCGAAAACACTTTTTATGTGCCTCACTTTTTTTTTATAAAAAAATCCTCAACAGTTTTCACTGTTGAGGATTAGATTATGATAATCTGACTGAGACTTTAAAAACTATTCATGAACCAAAACCCATTCGCCAGAAGCCAACATACTTTCGGCTTTTTTGAATTTCATAGCTTCTGTTTTACCACTCATTACATGTTTAATAGTAACGGTATCGTTACGGTTAATTTTTGGAGTTTCACGAACAATTGTTTCCGTTACATGTGGTCGTTGTTGGGTTTGACTTGCTTCACGATTGGCGCTTTCACTGCTTGTTATTTCGTCTTTCGTTTCGGTGTAATTTTGTTTTTCGCGAACTTGTCGTGCTTCTTGAATATTTTGGTTTTGCTGAGGCAAATCGCCTTTAAACAAGAACGAAATCACTTCTTTATTCACACCATCAAGCATTGAACTAAACAATTTAAAAGCTTCCAGTTTATAGATAAGTAATGGGTCTTTTTGTTCGTGAACGGCTAATTGAACAGATTGTTTCAACTCGTCCATTTTGCGTAAATGCTTTTTCCAAGCTTCATCCACAATGGCTAGTGTGATGTTTTTTTCAAAATCAGCGACTAACTGTGCTCCATTCGAATCGTATGCTTTTTTCAAGTCGGTTACGACATTCAATGTTTTAATTCCATCAGAAAATGGCACAACAATTCGTTCAAATTTGTTTCCTTCTTTTTGATACACATCTGCTATGATAGGAAATGCTTCACGAGCGCTTCTTTCGGTTTTCTCAGTATAATAGGCCATTGCAGCTTTATATACTTTACCTGTAATTTCTGTTTCAGATAATTTATCAAATTCACTAGCAGAAATTGGAGAAGTTATAGAGAAATAGCGAATCAATTCAAATTCAAAATTTTTGAAATCATTTCTTCCTTTGTTGTCACCTACAATTAATTCGCAAGTGTCATACATCATGTTGGCAATATCCAGTTTCAAACGCTCACCGTGTAACGCATGACGACGACGTTTGTAAACTACTTCACGTTGTGCATTCATAACGTCATCATATTCAAGCAAACGTTTACGAGTTCCAAAGTTGTTTTCCTCTACTTTTTTCTGAGCACGTTCTATAGACTTGGTCATCATGGAATGTTGGATTACTTCGCCTTCTTTCAATCCCATTCTGTCCATAATTTTGGCTACTCTGTCAGAACCAAATAAACGCATCAAGTTATCTTCTAACGATACATAAAACTGTGAACTTCCTGGATCACCTTGACGACCAGCACGACCACGCAACTGACGGTCAACACGACGAGAATCATGACGTTCTGTACCAATAATTGCCAAACCACCAGCCGCTTTTACTTCTGGAGTTAGCTTAATATCGGTTCCACGACCAGCCATGTTGGTAGCAATGGTTACCACTCCAGGTTTTCCTGCTTCTTCCACAATTTGAGCTTCTTGTTTGTGCATTTTTGCATTCAAAACGTTGTGAGCCACACCTCGAATTTTCAACATTCGGCTCAATAATTCTGAAATTTCTACAGAGGTTGTTCCAATTAAAACTGGTCTTCCAGCTTGAGATAATTGCGTAACATCTTCGATTACGGCATTGAATTTTTCGCGAACTGAGCGATAGATTAAATCCTCTTTGTCAATTCTTGACATTCCTCTATTGGTTGGAATTTCAACTACATCTAATTTATATATTTGCCAAAGTTCTCCAGCTTCTGTAACTGCAGTTCCAGTCATACCAGCTAATTTGCTGTACATACGGAAATAATTTTGCAATGTAATCGTAGCAAAAGTTTGGGTTGCTGCTTCAATCGTAACTTGCTCTTTCGCTTCAATAGCTTGGTGTAATCCGTCAGAATAACGACGACCATCCATGATACGTCCTGTTTGCTCATCAACAATCAAAATTTTGTTGTCCATGATAACGTATTCTACATCTTTTTCAAAAAGTGTGTATGCTTTCAATAACTGAGTGAGCGTATGTATTCTTTCTGATTTGATACCGAAATCTTGGAACAATTTTTCTTTGGCTTCAGCTTCTTTGTCTTTGTCTAAATTTTGTTTTTCGATGTTGGCAATTTCAGTACCAATATCGGGTAAGATGAAGAAACTTTCATCAGTATCTTTAGAGAGGAATTTTATACCGTTATCGGTCAATTCTACTTGATTGTTTTTCTCTTCGATTACAAAATACATGGCTTCGTCAACTTCTGGCATTCTGCGATTGTTGTCTTGCATGAATTCGTTTTCGGTTTTTTGAAGCAATTGTTTGATACCTTCTTCACTTAAAAACTTGATTAACGCTTTGTTTTTTGGTAACGAACGATAAGCTCTCAATAATTGAAATCCACCATCTTTGGTATTTCCTTCTTTAATCAATCGTTTGGCTTCGGTTAAAAATCCGTTGGCCAATTGACGTTGCAAATTATATAGATTTTCAATTTTTGGTTTCAATTCATTGAATTCATGACGGTCACCATCAGGAACTGGACCCGAAATAATTAATGGTGTACGAGCATCATCGATTAACACCGAGTCAACCTCATCCACAATAGCATAGTTGTGTTTTCTTTGAACTAAATCATCTGGCGAATGTGCCATATTATCACGAAGGTAATCGAAACCAAATTCGTTATTGGTTCCATAAGTAATATCGGCTTCGTAAGCTTTTCTTCGGGCGTCTGAGTTTGGCGAATGATTATCAATACAATCAACAGTTAATCCATGAAACTCAAATAATGGTGCTTTCCAAGTGCTATCACGTTTTGCCAAATAGTCGTTTACGGTAACAAGGTGAACACCATTTCCAGTCAAAGCGTTTAAGTAGAGTGGAAGAGTAGCTACTAATGTTTTTCCTTCACCCGTTTGCATTTCGGCAATTTTTCCTTCGTGCAAAACAATACCACCAATCAACTGAACGTCATAGTGTATCATGTCCCAAGTGATTTCTTTTCCTGCAGCATTCCATTGGTTTGCCCAAATGGCTTTGTCACCGTCAAGAGTTATGTAGGTTTTCGTAGCTGAAAGTTCTCTATCTTTTGCAGTAGCAGTTACAGTTAAAGTAGAGTTTTCTTTAAATCGACGAGCTGTTTCTTTGATTACCGCAAATGCCTCAGGAAGTATTTCGTTCAATACTTTTTCTGAAATTTCGTAGGCCTCTTTTTCTAAAGCATCAATAGCGTTGTAAATGTCTTCTCTTAAATCAATATCTGAAGTATTTTCTGCTTCTGCTTTTTTAGCTTCGATTTCTGTGTCTTGTTTTGAACGCGCTTGTTTTATTTTTTCTTTAAATGCCACAGTTTTTGCTCTTAACTCGTCATGAGAAAGTTTAGCTAATTCTGGTTCTAAAGCTTTAATTTTTGTGATATAGTGTTGTGTAGCTTTGACATCTTTTTGAGATTTGTCACCTACAAATGCTTTAATAATACTATTGATGAAACTCATAATGGGTTTGTATTTTATTTTTTTAAATTCCTAGTAAAGGAGTGCAAATTTAAACAAAAAAAAAGCCCAAAATGGACTTTTCTTCTCTTGTAATTGTTTATTTTCTAATATTCATCCTCGTTCCAAAGATAATCTTCGTCGGTAGGATAATCTGGCCAAATTTCTTCCATAGATTCGTAAATCTCACCTTCGTCCTCTATAGATTGTAAATTCTCCACTACTTCAAGCGGAGCACCAGTTCGTATAGCATAGTCAATAAGTTCATCTTTGGTAGCTGGCCAAGGCGCATCGCTTAAATAGGATGCCAATTCTAATGTCCAATACATCTTCTGTCGATTTTTAGTTTATGCAAAAATAAATTTTATACTGAAAAAGTCAAGTAAAAAATGATTTATTTTAAAAAAAAGTTAAGAACGTCTTGATTTTTGATTTAAGAATAGTGACTTTTGATTTTTGATTTCAATTTTTATGTAAAGAATTTTAATTCTAAAATACTAAAATCGTTAATCAACAATCTTAAATCATTACTTTCTAGGTATCCATTTCACCTCATCTGCGTTCAGGTCAAGGGACAACTTTCGTGCCAAGACAAAAAGATAGTCAGAAAGACGGTTTAAATATTTTATGACTTGCTCATCTGTAGGTTCTAACTCATGAAGATGTACTGCTAGGCGTTCGGCTCTTCGGCAAACACAGCGTGCGATATGACAATATGACACCGTTGTATGTCCGCCAGGAAGTACAAAATGTGTCATAGGAGGTAAATTAGCTTCCATTGTATCAATTTCATTTTCTAGAAATTCGATGTCGGTTTCGAGAATTCCTAAATTTTTTAGTCGTTTTTCTCCGTTTTTCTTCACTTCTTTTTCTGGTGGTGTTGCTAGAATAGCGCCAACAGTGAATAATCGGTCTTGTACTTCTATCAAAACATTTTTGTACAATGTATTGATGTCTTGGTCACGAATTAATCCTATGTGGGAATTGAGTTCATCAACAGTTCCATAGCTTTCTATTCTAATATGATGTTTTGGGACACGTGTTCCTCCAAAAAGCGCTGTAGTTCCTGTGTCACCAGTTTTGGTATAGATTTTCATTATTTAGTAATTAGTGAGAAGTATGTAATTATTTGTTTGCCAAAGGTAGCAAAAATTAGAATGGATTATTATATAGCCCTGATCTTGTCATTGTTGGAGCTCTTGTCATGTCTCGTTTCTAAAAACGAGACGAGACAAAGCGACTGACGAGAGCAGGAACATGGATTTCTGATGAATCCCAAGCGATTCGCTTATAGCTTTATAAATGATTCTTGTTTTCGGTATCACTTTCAATTAATCCATCACGCAAACGAATAATTCTGTGGGCATATTTGGCAATCTCTTCTTCGTGAGTTACCAAAATTACAGTGTTTCCGTTCTTGTGAATATCATTGAATAAGTTCATGATTTCTTCGGATGTTTTACTGTCTAGATTTCCTGTGGGTTCATCGGCAAGGATGATGGATGGCTTGTTAACCAATGCTCTGGCAATGGCAACACGTTGGCGTTGTCCTCCAGAAAGCTGGTTCGGTTGGTGATCCATTCTATCGGCAAGGTTTACTTGTGTTAACACTTCGGTGGCTCTTTTGCTGCGATCGGATTTTGAGTATCCAGCATAAATCATGGGTAGAGCCACGTTATCAAGAGCTGTTGTTCTTGGTAACAAGTTGAAAGTTTGAAAAACAAATCCAATTTCTTTGTTTCTTATTTCGGCTAAATCATCATCGTGCATTTGACTAACATCTTTGCCATTCAAAACATAACTTCCAGAGGTTGGCGTGTCCAAGCAACCTAAAAGGTTCATTAATGTCGATTTTCCCGAACCTGATGGTCCCATTAAAGCTACATATTCGCCTTTATTGATTTGTAAATCGATACCTTTTAAAACGTAGATGGTTTCGTTTCCTAATTGAAAATCACGTTTAAGATTTTTTATTTTGATTAATGGATTTGCCATTTTTATTTTTAAATGAAGATTTACGATTTTAAATTTATGATTGTAAATATAAGTAATCTAAAATAAGGATTTGTTACAAATTATATACTCCAATCACAAAATCTTCGTTCTTTAGTTTATATTAACTTCAACCGCAACCTTTCATAATATTTAGTATCTTTAAAAAAAAATTAGTTACTTTATGAAAAAAGCAATCCTTTATATATTCTTTTTTAATTTCTTTTGTATAAGTTATTCGCAATGTTGGAAATCTGCTTCAGCTAGTATTTACAATACTTTAGCAATTAAAAATGATGGAACTTTATGGGCTTGTGGAGGAAATTATTATGGACAACTGGGCGATGGAACAACAGTAGATAAAAACACCTTAGTACAAGTTGGCATTACTAATGATTGGAAAATGGTATCCGCAGGTGGAAATTATACAATGGCGGTAAAGAATAATGGTACTTTATGGGCATGGGGAAATAATAGTGGTGGATTATTAGGTGACGGAACTACTATTGATAGACTTATTCCAACTCAAATAGGAAATGCTACAGATTGGAAGTTAGTTTCGGTAACTTATTATGCTTGTTTGGCAATTAAAAATAATGGAACATTATGGGCTTGGGGTTTTAATGAAAATTATGGACAATTGGGAGATGGAACAATTATCAATAGATTTGTACCCACTCAAATTGGAACAGCTACTGATTGGCTAAAAGTTTCATCTGGACCAACACATACAGTAGCTATAAAAACAAACGGGACATTATGGGCTTGGGGTAATAATACTTATGGACAATTTGGTAATGGAAATAATATTAATTCTTATGTACCCATTCAAATTGGGACTGCTACCAATTGGCAGGAGGCATTAGCTGGAGAATATCATACAATAGCTCTAAAGACGAATGGAACAATTTTTTCAACAGGTGTAAATTCAGATGGTCGATTAGGAGGAGGATCTTTAAATGGTAGAAATAATTTAACTCAAATAGGAAGTGATAGTAATTGGCAAAGCATAGGAATTGGGAAATACAATTCAATTGCCATCAAGATAAATGGAACTTTATACGCTTGTGGAATGAATTATAATGGTTTGTTAGGCGATGGAACATCTATAGAAAGGAATGTTTTAACTCAAATTGGTACAGCTTTTAATTGGAAGTTTGCTCAAACGGGAGAATACCATACCGTTGCTTTAAAAACAGATGATTCACTGTCAACTTGGGGAAATAATTCTTATGGTCAATTAGGGATAGGTACATTTGATGCTTATTCTTTTATTCCAACAAATGTTAGCTGTACAAGTTTATCAATCGACGAACAAGAAGCAATATCCTTTTCTTTATTCCCAAATCCTACTAATTCAGTTTTAAACATTACTTTTTCAAATAGTGAAGCTATTCAAAAGATTTCGGTTATTGATATGACTGGCAAGTTAGTCTTACAGGAGTTAGGAGACATTACCCAAATAGATGTTCAAAATTTGGCTAATGGTTTGTATATTATTTCTATTTTAACTGAAGGAAAAGTAATCAATCAAAAGTTCATAAAAGAATAATTATTAAACTCTAATTATAAAATGTTCTTTCTTTTGTTCTGTTCTAAAAAAAACAATTCCCCATTGAAAAGTATCAATAGTTACGGTAACTGTTGAGTGATTTTTTATAATTTTCCAAGCTTCTTCCATGTCAGTTGACCAATGAATATCGTCAAAAATCCAAACGGTTTCATTGGTTATTGTGGGTAATAACAACTCAAAATAGTCAAGAGTGGCTTGTTTGGAGTGGTTGCCGTCGAAATAAACCAAATTGAATATTTGATGTTTCGAGTTTAAAGTTTCGGGTTTAAAGTTTTTTAGATAATCTTCAAATTTTGTTTGTACGCATTCAACATTATTGATATTGAATTTTTGTAATTCTAATTGGCATAAATAAATTGTATTTGGACAACCTTCTAATGTGATGATTTTTGCCTTTTTATTTCCAAGTGATAAAGCGGAAGTCGCTAATCCTAATGAAGTTCCGATTTCTAAGATACTTTTTGGTTGAAAATAATTGACAATTCTAAATAATAATTTTGCTCTTTTTGGAGATATTCCTGCGGTTTTAGCAATTTTAGAGATTTGTCTTTTGTTGCTTTTAAATATTTTTGAACCAGCACCATAATCTGTTACTTCAATGAAATTTTTATTGGCTAAAAGTGACTTTCTGTATTTTTTTAGAACAGCATATTCGGGATATTGTTTTTTATCATAAAAACATTTAGTTACTAAATCAAATACAAATGGAGAATGCACTCCATGTTGGTTTTTGGAGTTGTAGAGGAATTTTAGGTATGATTTTATTATTTGTAACATTTGTTTTTTGTTACACAGAGATACTCAGAGTTAGCACAGAGATGCACGGAGTATTTTCTCGGTGAGTCTCATTTTTTTCTCTGAGAATCTCTGTGAAATAATTTACTCCATTTTACTCGAAAGTTCAAACCAGCGTTCTTCTTTTTGTTCTAGTTTAGTAATAATAACTTGAAGTTCATGTGCTTTAGCTGTTATATCAGAATCGGCTACTTTTCCTTCTGCAAAATGATTTTCAATTTGTTTTTTCTCGTATTCTAAATCTTTGATTTCGCGCTCAATTTTACTAAATTCTTTTTGTTCATTAAAATTCAAACCTGAATTAGTGGAACTGTTTTGCTTCCAGCTATTCTTTTCAGTACTAACATTGGATAACGTTTTTGGTTCAGCGGAATCTTCATAAGCTCTAAAATCGGAATAATTTCCGGGAAAATCTTCAATTTGTCCTTCACCTCTAAAAATGAATAAGTGATCTACAATTTTATCCATAAAATACCTATCGTGAGACACTACTAATAGGCAGCCAGGATAATCCAACAAGAAGCTTTCCAATACATTCAACGTTACAATATCTAAGTCATTCGTTGGCTCATCGAGTATCAAAAAGTTAGGATTTTGAATCAAAACTGTACATAAATACAAGCGTTTCAATTCGCCACCACTCAATTTTTCAACAAAATCATATTGTTTTTTTGGATCAAATAAAAAGCGTTCTAATAATTGTGAAGCCGAAATAATTTTCCCTTTTGTTAGCGGAATGTATTCGCCATATTCTTTAATAATATCAATAACTTTTTGGCCAGGTTTTGGATTAATTCCACTCTGTGTATAATATCCAATTTTAATGGTGTCACCAATAATAACTTTGCCCGATTCTGGCAACATTGTTTTAGTTAAGATATTTAAGAAAGTTGATTTTCCAGTTCCGTTTTTACCAATAATTCCAATGCGTTCGCCACGTTGGAAATCATAAGTGAAATTATCAAGAATTACTTTATCCTTGAATTTCTTATTCAGTTTGTGAAGCTCAATAATTTTGCTTCCCATACGTTCCATGTTGATTTCAAGTTCTACTACATTTTCTTTTCTACGACTTTCGGCAACTTCTTTGATTTTATAAAAATCGTCTTGTCTTGATTTTGATTTGGTTGTTCTAGCTTTTGGTTGACGACGCATCCAAGCCAATTCTTTCACAAAAAGGTTTTGTGCTTTGTCAATTGTGGAGTTTTCCATGGCAATACGTTCTTCTTTTTTCTGCAAATAATAAGAGTAATTGCCTTTGTATTGGTATAGTTTTCCGTTGTCCAATTCAATGATTTCATTACAAACGCGTTCCAAAAAGAAACGGTCGTGCGTTACCATGAACAACGTGATATTTTCTTTAGCAAAATAACTTTCTAGCCATTCAATCATTTCTAAATCCAAGTGATTGGTTGGCTCATCCAATATCAATAAATCAGGACGATTGATCAAAATAATAGCCAATGACAAGCGTTTCTTTTGTCCACCTGAAAGCGATTTTACTTTCAGTTTTAAATCGTCCAATTTTAGTTTGGAAAGAATTTGTTTGAACTGAGTTTCAAAATCCCAAGCATTGTGTCGATCCATTTCATCAAAAGCCAATTGGTATTTTTCCTCATCTTCTGGATTTTCCAACGCTTTTTCATATTGCTCAATGACATGTAGAATTTCATTATCCGAAGCAAAAATACTTTCCTCGATAGTCAATTCATCTTGTAAATTATTTTTTTGAGAAAGAAATGCCATTCTCAACCCTTTTCTAAGCACTATTTGTCCTGTGTCTGGTTCATCTTCGCCATTGATGATGTTCATGATACAAGTTTTTCCAGAACCATTTTTGGCAATGAAAGCAATTTTTTGGTCTTTGTTGATGCCAAAAGAAATGTTTTCAAACAAGGTTCTTTCGCCAAAGGATTTTGATATGTTTTCTACTGAAAGGTAATTCACAACGCTATTTTTTTGCAAAAGTAATCAATTACAGTCATTAAAGATAGCTTTAAATAGCAGTATAAACATATTTTAAAAATGACTATTTAGGTTTGAGAAGTAACCCAAAAATTAGTTTATTTTTGTAAATAATTCCACTATAAAAAAAGTGTAAATGAATCACTTTGTATCTATAACTTTGTTTTTGTTTTTTTTCACAACTAGTTGTTTTTCTCAAAATGATTCGGTAAAAAATAATAGTGTCGATGTTAGGGATTATTACAAAAAATATTTTTTAAAAGGGAAAGATTTTAAACAGAATACTGATAAAAAAGTGGCTTTTTCCTTGATGCCTCTTCCTTCTGAGTCTAATACTAAAGGAGGTTTAGTAATATCATTTTTAACCACATTTTACTTAGGTCACAATAAGGAAACAACTAAAATGTCTGAAGTGAGTTTTACTCCTTATTTTAGCTTCACAGGTCAGTATGTTTTTCCAATTCAAAGCTATATTTACACAAATAATAACACCTATAATTTTACAGGCGATTATCGTTACATGATTTATCCACAATCAACATTCGGTATAGGAAATAATAATCTAGAAAAACAAATGTCAATCTTGAATTATCAACAGTGGCGTTTTTATCAGTTTGCAACCCGCAAAATTGTGGGTGATTTTAGAGCAGGTTTGGGATTTTTATATGACAATTATAGAAACATTTCTGAAGAGTCTGAAATAGATGGTGAAACGGATTATGTTAAATATATGAAGGGAGATTTTTCAGATATAACTTCATTTGGAATAGCGATTCAGGCTTTATATGATTCTAGAATCAACACTATCAATCCTGAACAAGGCCATTATGTTGAAATTGATTACAGGATAAATTTTAATGGTGGTTTGGAAAATGAAAGTTGGAAATCGATTTATATTGATGCTAGGAAATACATTTCATTAAGTCAATATCGGCACAAAGTTTTTGCTACAAGAGCTTTTTATTGGTCAACATTTGATGGCAATCCTCATTATTTAGACTTGCCGAGTATTGGTTGGGATCGCTATGGAAAAACCGGAAGAGGCTTTACTAGAAACAGGTTTAGAAGCAATGCCTTATTGTTTTTTGAAGGAGAGTACAGAACAGACATTACCAAAAATGGGTTTTTAGGAGCTGTATTTTTTACTAACATTTCTTCCGTTTCCGCAATAGATACTTATAATTTTACGAGATGGAATCCTGCTGTTGGCACAGGTCTTAGAATGAAATGGAACAAGAAAAATAATAATAACCTTTCATTAGATTTAGGAGTTAGTAAATATGATTGGTCTTTGCGATTTAGTTTAGCAGAAAACTTTTAACTTTCCTTTGTCTGTTACGTCTTAACCATTAATAGGTTCATTAAACAGGTATTTCCTGAACTGTTTTTTGAAAAATAAGCTGCCATTTCTGATAGCTTATTTTAGCTTATTTTAGAATATCAACTTCTAAATGACTTTCATCTAATATTTTAATAAATGCTTTGGTGTAATCTTCCTTTTTTGCTTGATATGGATTTTCTATAAATTTTTGAGAATTCACAGCAATTAATGGATACCAAGTACTCTGAATTTGTATTTGAATTTTATGTCCTTTTTTAAAGGTGTGTAAAACATCTTGTACTCTAAAATTAACTTCGGTGGTTTTATCTGGTGTCAAAGGTTCCGGTTTTTCAAAACTATTTCTAAAACGCGCTGGCATTACTTCACTTCTTACCATTTGATGATAATTAGCATAAAGAACATTTGGTTTATCCTTATCTTGAGGTTCGTCAGCAGGATAAATATCAATAAGTTTTACGATGAAATCGGCATCTGTAGCTGTTGTCGCTATTTTTAGTTTTGCCATAATTTCACCAGCTAATGTAACGTCATCGGTTAAATAATCAGTTGTAAAGGATACAACATCGGGTCTACTCAACGCAAAACGCTGGTCTTCGGACATATAATTTCTAGGTGTAAAACCATTATATTCTGCATAATTAATACTACTAGGGACTGGTTTATTTGGGTCGCTATAATATTCAGAATATGAATTAGTAGTAGATTTTTCATTTGCTAATTTTCCATTTGAGCTAAAATAAAAATTGAGTTTGGAACTTTCTTTTGGAGGCCAAGTAGCAAATTGTTTCCATTCTTTTTTCCCAGTGTCAAACATAAATGCTTCTGGAAGTGCAGCAGCCTCTTTTGATTTTTCTTTTAAATAATGATTGAAGAATTTATATTCAATATTTTTTTGATAATAAGTGGCGATGCTATCTCCAAAATAAATGTCGTTATGATAAAGCTTTCCATTTTCTCTAGACCAACCGCCGTGAGAAAATGGTCCCATAACGATTGTATTTTTTGCTTTTGGATTGTTCTTTTCTATGGTTTTGTAAATATTCAAAGGTCCAGCTAAATCTTCCGCATCAAACCAACCACCAACGGTCATCACGGCGTGATTTATACCTTTTAAATGAGGTAACAAATTTCTGGATTGCCAAAATTCATCATAATTAGGATGACTAACAATTTCTTGCATGAAAAAGTTGTCTTTGTAATATTTGTCAACACCATCTTTTAATGTTCCTATTTCATTGTAAAAAATTGAGCCGTCTTTAGAAGTGGTTTTGATAGATTGGTCTGTATACCATGCTTTATTTTCAGCTTTTGTTTTTTGAACTCCAAAAACAGGAAAAGTTTTGAAATAACCCATCATGAAAGCACCATTATGATGAAAATCATCAAAAAACACATCAGAAATTGGAGCTTGTGGCGACGAAGCAACTAAAGCGGGATGATTCGCTAGTGTTCCAACTGCTGCATAAAATCCGGGATACGAAGTTCCATATTGTCCGACTTTACCGTTATTATTTTTAATATTTTTAATTAACCAATCGATGGTGTCATTAGTATCGGTACTTTCGTCAATATCTTTTTTTGTTTTGTGCGCCACTTGTGGTGTCATGTTTGTAAAAATGCCTTCGCTCATATATCTACCTCTAACATCTTGGTAAACATATATGTATTTGTCTTTTTGTAAATATTGATTTGGTCCCAATGATTTTTTGAAATTTTCTTCTCCATACGGTGCAATACTGTAACACGTTCTTTGCATTAAAATGGGATATTTTTTTTCTTTTGAAATGTCTTTTGGAGTGTAAATTACCGTGAATAATTTTGTTCCATCACGCATTTCAATATAAACTTCTTTTTTGTCAAAATTATTTTTAACGTCCTCTTGAGAAAAAACAGTGATTGATAAAAAAAGTAAAAGGGTTGTTATTAAAAATTTCATAGTTGATTTTTTTTGAATTTCGAAGATAATAAGTTTTTCTATAAATAATCATTGGTGAGTGTTAAAATTAAAGTTTTAATTATATTCGCATCATGCAACTATCAGTAATTATTCTCAACTATAATGTGCGCTATTTTTTAGAGCTATGCGTCATGAGTGTGCAAAAAGCCATTCAAAATATGGATGCCGAAATTATAGTCGTTGATAATAATTCATCTGATGATAGTTGTGCCATGATGAACCGTTGTTTTCCCGATGTAAAACTCATTCAAAACAATGAAAATTTAGGATTTCCAAAAGGCAATAACATCGGAGTAGCTCAAGCCAAAGGAGAATATATTTGCATCTTAAATCCTGATACAGTCGTTGCCGAAGATACTTTTGAAAAAGTATTGGCTTTCTCCAAAAGCAAAACCGATTTAGGAATTGTTGGATGCAAACTCATTGACGGAACAGGAAACTTTCTTCCCGAAAGCAAACGTGGAATTCCAACACCTTGGGTAGCTTTTACCAAGATTTTTGGTTTGTATAAATTATTTCCATCCCGAAGCGTCGGGACATCATTGTTTACTAAATATTATGCCCAACATTTAACCCAAAATCAAACGGGAAAAGTAGATATTCTTGTTGGTGCTTTTATGGTTATGAAACGCGAATTGTATACTGAAATTGGCGGTTTTGATGAAAATTGCTTTATGTATTCCGACGATATTGACCTAAGTTATATGGTGTTGCAAAAAGGGAAAAATAACTACTATTTTCATGAAACAACGATTATTCATTATAAAGGAGAAAGCACGGTTCGAGATGGAACGTATATGAAACGCTTTCAAGAAGCGATGAATTTCTTTTATAAAAAGCATTTCAATCCTTCTTTTTTCTTTACTTTTTTTATGAAAATTGGAAGTTTTATTTTTAGTCTGTTTAAGAAAAGCCAACAAAAGAACAAAGCAATTTCTGTTGATGAAACAATTTTATTTTCAAAAGAAATTACAAATT
Organism: Flavobacterium sp. RSB2_4_14; assembly: GCF_051547085.1. Classification (NCBI taxonomy): domain Bacteria; kingdom Pseudomonadati; phylum Bacteroidota; class Flavobacteriia; order Flavobacteriales; family Flavobacteriaceae; genus Flavobacterium; species Flavobacterium sp. RSB2_4_14. Next base: position 15,638 of record NZ_JBPTTL010000010.1, on the reverse strand, counting down.
TGCCAAATTTTGAAAAGATTAGTAACTATACTAATTTGGAGGAATTCAACGAAAATCCGAACCATTCATGTCAACTTATTTTTGATATTAATTCATTTAGTTTTATTGAAATAATTGATGCTATGCAAATACTGAAAGCCAAAAACATCACATTTAAAATGTATCTAGCACAAAATAATTATGTTATTGGAAGCAACAGCGCAAACGATATAGGAGAAATTATAAATTTATCAAAAATTGCATAATTCTTAGTGTTTGCTCAAAACAATTAGTATTTTTGCACCCAAAATAAAACTACACAACTTTAGTTTACATATATGGCAAAGTTTGAATTGAAATTACCTAAAATGGGTGAAAGCGTTGCAGAAGCAACGATTACAAATTGGCTCAAAAACGTTGGCGATTCTATTGCTATGGATGAAGCTGTTTTAGAAATAGCTACGGACAAAGTGGATAGTGAAGTGCCAAGTGAAGTTTCGGGAATTTTGATAGAACAACTTTTTGGAAAAGATGACGTAGTTAAAGTGGGTCAAACTATTGCTATTATTGAAACAGAAGGTGGTTCGGTTGAAATTGCTCAATCAGAATCAGTTGTTACACCGAGTGTAGTCGAGGTTCAAAAAACCATAGAAGTTGCTAAAGAAGCTGTTGCTCCAGCCGATTTCAAAACATCGGATAAATTCTTTTCTCCACTAGTAAAAAATATTGCTACTGCAGAAGGTATTTCTATTTCTGAATTGGAAAGTATCTCTGGTTCGGGAAAAGATGGAAGAGTCACCAAAGAAGATATTTTGAAATTTGTCGAAAATAGAAAGTCAGGAGCAGGAAGTCAACCAGTTGTTGTTTCAGCACCAGTTTCACAACCCGAAACTCGCAACTCGCAACCTGCGACACAGGCTGTTCCAGTTTCTGTTAATGGTGGTGACGAAATCATTGAAATGGACAGAATGCGAAAGCTGATTTCAGGTTACATGGTTGCTTCGATACAAACTTCGGCACACGTTCAATCGTTTATTGAAGTTGATGTTACCAATATTGTAAAATGGAGAGATAGAGTTAAAAATGCTTTCGAAAAAAGAGAAGGCGAAAAATTGACTTACACACCAATATTCATGGAAGCTGTGGCAAAAGCCATAAAAGATTTTCCTGGAATAAATATTTCGGTTGATGGCGATTACATTATTAAAAGAAAAAACATAAACCTCGGAATGGCGGCAGCGTTACCTAACGGAAACTTAATTGTTCCGGTTATAAAAAATGCAGACCAACTAAACCTTGTTGGAATGGCAAAAGCCGTGAATGATTTAGGAAACCGTGCTAAAGCCGGAAAATTAAAACCAGACGATACACAAGGCGGAACTTATACTGTTACAAACGTAGGGACTTTTGGTTCTGTGTTTGGAACACCAATTATCAACCAACCACAAGTGGGTATTTTAGCACTTGGCGCCATTAGAAAAGTACCAGCCGTTATTGAAACTCCAGAAGGTGATTTCATTGGAATTCGTCAAAAAATGTTCTTGTCACATAGTTATGATCACCGAGTTGTTGATGGCGCTTTAGGTGGAAGTTTCGTGAAACGTGTAGCGGAATACTTAGAAGCTTTTGATGTAAATAGAGAATACTAAATACAAGTAATTATAAATCAATCCCGATTTCACAATCGGGATTTTTTATTCTAAAAAAATCATAAAATCGACCATCGGTAACTTCAATATTTTATATTTGTCCACTTAACATTTTACAATGGAATTAAAACTGAACAGACCTATTTGCTTCTTTGATCTTGAAACTACGGGTATTGATGTTGCTAAAGATAGAATCGTAGAAATCTCAATTTTTAAAGTCTATCCTAATGGCAACAAAGAAAGCAAAACATGGTTAGTCAACCCGACAATTCCAATTCCAGCATTTGCAACAGCAGTACACGGAATTACCAATGAGAAAGTAGCCAATGAACCCACTTTTGCCGCACTTGCAGGTCAAATTCATACAATGATTAAAAACTCGGATTTGGCTGGATTTAATTCCGATAGATTTGACATTCCATTGTTGGCCGAAGAATTGCTTCGTGCCGAAGTTGATTTTGATATGAAGAACAGAGTTTCGGTTGACGTGCAAACCATTTTTCATAAAAAAGAAGAGCGAACATTAAGCGCAGCCTATAAATTTTATTGTAACGAAAGTTTAGAAAATGCTCATAGTGCAGAGGCAGATACGATGGCAACGTATGAAATATTGAAAGCACAATTAGACCGATATGAAGATTTAGAAAATGACATGAAAACACTTTCTGAATTCACTACTCGAAAAAAATCAGTTGATTTTGCAGGTTTCATCGCTTTAAATGCCGAAGGGAAAGAGATTTTTACTTTCGGAAAACATAAAGGAGCTTTGGTTGACGATGTTTTGGATAAAGAACCTGGCTATTTTAGTTGGATACAAAACGCAGAATTTCCATTGTATACCAAAAAAGTTTTGACAGGAATAAAGTTGAGAAAATTGAATAATAAATTGAGTTAATTTTCGTTATACAACCATGAAAATAATTTGCATCGGTAGAAATTATGTTGATCACATTAAGGAGTTAAAAAATGAACGTCCAGATGAACCTGTGATTTTTTTAAAACCAGATACTGCCATTTTACCCAAAAAAACTCCTTTTGTAATACCAGAATTCAGTAATGAAATTCACCATGAAATAGAGATTTTGGTCAAAATAAATAAAGTTGGAAAATATATTGACACTAAGTTTGCTCATAAATATTACGACGAAATTGGATTAGGAATAGATTTTACCGCAAGAGATGTTCAAAATAAGCTAAAAGAAAAAGGCTTGCCTTGGGAAAAGGCCAAAGCTTTTGACGGTTCAGCGATTATTGGTGATTTTCAACCAAAAAATAATTTTCTTTCGATGGAAAATATTACTTTTGAATTAACCAATAATGGACAAAGTGTTCAAAAGGGAAATACAAGTTATATGTTGTGGAAAATTGATGAAATTGTTTCTTATGTTTCTCAATATTTTACATTAAAAAAAGGAGATATTATATTTACTGGAACACCAGAAGGCGTTGCAAAAGTTTCTCCAAACGATTATCTTGAAGGATTTATAGAAAATAAAAGAGTATTAAGATTACACATTAAATAATGGCAATAAACTACAACCTAGCAAAAGTATATGCACTTTCAGACAATGATCCTGAATTTGTTATGCAAATCATCACTTTGTTCATCACAGAAGTTCCATTGGACATGAAACAAATTGATTTGGGCATCAAAACCAAAGACCACAAATTAGCTTATTCTTATGCGCACAAAATAAAACCAAGTCTGGATTTATTGGGAATGTCTGTGGCATTTGAGGAAATTCTTCAAGTGGAAGCTTGGACCAAAAGAGAAGGTAAACGAAAAGAAATTGTCGATACTTTTGAAAGTATTCAAAATCAAGTAGAAAAAGCGGTAAAAGAAATCAAAAAAGATTTCGAACTGTAGTTTTCAATATTTCGAACTGTAAAAAGTAAAAATTGATTATTTTAGACAAATGAAAAATCAATTTTTACTTTTTTTGTGCATGCTCTTTTTTCAGTTTTCATTTTCACAAAAGAAATATGTATTCGATTACATGATTGAATATGATTTTCAACTTTCAGATACTTCAGAAGTTGAAAAGGTTGTTTATTTAACCAATTCTAATGATAATAGTTATTTTTTGGAACTTCGTGATAAGGATAATATGAGTTTTAAAGTATTCTTTATGGATAATAGTGGAATAACTTCTACTAATTACTTAAATAAAATCGATTTTTCAAAATCAGAAAGCCTAACAATTTCATGTGAATTTGTTTCAAAATTTGATAATCCATATAAATATCAGATTAAAAATTATTTTTTTAAAAATAAGAATGATACATTAATTGATGGGGAAAATTGCTCTCAATATATTTTGAGCTCAAATGATTCAAAAAGAGAGAAAAAAAATAAATTAGCTAAGAATTTTTATTTTACAAAGAGAAATACGGATTTCCATTTACCACTTCTTACTTTTTCTACTGCCTATGAAGAGTATAAATTAGAAAAGAATATTCCAAACGGAATTATTAAATTGCTCTACACAATTAATTACAATTCACCCAAAAAGCATTCTATTTATCATTTAAAATCGTTTTCCAAAAGCACAAGGTATGTCATCATACCTAAAGAATATAATTATTCAAAATCTTAAAAATGAAAGCAACCATAGTTACCATTGGAGACGAAATTCTCATCGGACAAATTGTAGATACTAATTCGGGTTATATTGCCAAAGCATTAGATAAAATTGGTGTGCAAACTCACGAAATGCTCTCTATTTCTGATGATAAAAAACACATTTTAGATACGTTTGAATCTTTGCAAGATAAAGTTGATTTGGTTATTATTACAGGTGGTTTAGGACCAACAAAAGATGACATTACCAAGAAAACGTTTTGCGATTATTTTGAGGATGTTTTTGTCAGAAATCAAGCAGTAGAAGATCATATTGTAGCGTTGTTTACCAAGCTGAATTTTAATCCAACACAAGTTAATAAAGACCAAGCGTTGTTGCCTTCAAAAGCTCAAGTGCTAATGAATAATTATGGAACTGCTGCTGGAATGTGGATGCAAAAGGGTAAAACAGTTTTTGTTTCGATGCCAGGCGTTCCTTATGAAATGAAAGGTATCGTAGAGGAACAACTTATCCCTAAAATTGTATCTGAATTCAAAAGACCTTACATAGTTCACAAAACAATTTTAACTTACGGACAAGGTGAAAGTATCGTTGCAGAACGAATAGAACACTGGGAAAATAGTCTTCCAGAATTTATAAAACTCGCCTATTTACCAAGCCCAGGAAGAGTTCGTTTACGCCTAACGGCTCGTGGGGAAAACAAGGAATTATTGGAAAACACTATTCAAGATTTGGTGTTATCATTAACTAAAATTATTGGTGACATTATCGTTGGTTTTGATGAAGACGAAACAATAGAAGTAGTAATTGGAAAATTGCTAAAACAACAAGGGAAAAGCATTTCCACAGCAGAGAGTTGTACTGGCGGAAAAATTGCTCAAATGCTGACTTCAGTTGCTGGTGCTTCTCATTATTTTCGGGGAAGTGTGGTGAGTTATGCCACAGATACCAAAGTTTCTGTACTAGGAGTGTCACAAGCTACCATTGATAAACATTCAGTAGTGAGTGCGGAAGTTGCCAAGGAAATGGCTCTAGGAATTCAAAAACTCATGAAAACCGATTATGCTATTGCTACAACAGGAAACGCAGGACCAAGCAAAGAAGAGGGTAAATCAGAAATTGGGACTGTTTTTATAGCTATCGCCACTCCAAATGAATTATTTGTTGAAGAATTTAATTTTGGTCAACCACGTGTAAAAGTGATAGATAGAACAGTAAATAAAGCATTGGAAATGGTACAGAAAGAAATTTTAAAAAATGTGCTGTAATTTTTTTGTTACTACAATTAATTTTCATTAAGTTTGCACCCTCGAATTGAATAACGATAAAAGAAAAGCATAATGTCAAGAGTTTGTGACCTTACAGGTAAAAGAGCGATGGTAGGAAATAATGTTTCTCACGCTATGAACAAAACTAAGAGAAAATTTTCTGTCAACTTAGTTAAAAAACGTTTCTATCTTGCTGAAGAAGACAGATGGATTACGCTAAGAGTAGCTGCGTCTACAATTAAAACAATCAATAAAAATGGATTGGCTGCTGTTTTGAAAAAAGCAAAAGTTGAAGGATTTATTAAATAATCTAATCCAGTAAAAATAAAGCAAGATGGCAAAGAAAGGTAATAGAATACAAGTTATTTTAGAGTGTACTGAGCATAAAGGAACTGGACTTCCAGGAACTTCTCGTTACATTACAAACAAAAACAAAAAAAATACTCCAGACAGATTAGAGATTAAAAAATTTAATCCAATCTTAAAGAGAATGACTGTTCATAAAGAAATTAAATAATTAAAGATTTTAAGAAAATCTTAAATGTTAACATTAGAGATTATTAAAATTTTAAATACTCATTAATCATGGCAAAGAAAACCGTAGCATCGTTACAAACAGCTTCAAAAAGATTAACCAAAGCTATTAAAATGGTTAGGTCTCCAAAAACAGGTGCATATACTTTTCAAGAAAGTATTATGACGCCAGAAGAAGTAGATAGTTTCCTTAACAAGAAATAATTCAACAAACTCTATATATCAAAGCTACTTTCAATCGGAAGTAGCTTTTTTATTTTATATATTTGCTTCGCCAGTTCGCTTTCGCTCGGGTGCTCAACATTTTTGAATTTTCAATCCATTACCAATGAGTTTTTTTAAAAAATTATTTTCTTCCGAAAAAAAAGAGACTTTAGACAAAGGCTTGGAACAAACCAAGACCTCATTTTTTTCTAAACTTACCAAAGCCGTTGCTGGGAAATCTAAAGTTGACGATGAGGTTTTAGATAACTTGGAAGAAGTGCTGGTTTCCTCCGATGTTGGAGTAAATACTACTTTAAAAATTATTGAGAGAATTGAAGAACGTGTTTCCAACGACAAGTATTTGGGAACAGATGAATTAAATAAAATTCTTCGTGAAGAAATTGCCGGTTTACTTTCTGAAACCAAATCAGGAGAAGAAACCGAGTTTACTATTCCAGCCAATAAAAAACCTTATGTGCTTATGGTTGTTGGTGTAAATGGTGTTGGAAAAACCACTACCATCGGGAAGTTAGCGTATCAATTCAATAAAGCCGGTTATAAAGTAGTGCTTGGTGCTGCCGATACTTTTCGGGCTGCTGCGATTGACCAATTACAAATTTGGGCTGATAGAGTAGGAGTTCCATTGGTAAAACAACAAATGGGAAGTGATCCAGCTTCTGTAGCTTTTGATACACTACAAAGTGCTGTTACTCTAAATGCTGATATCGTAATTATTGATACTGCTGGACGTTTACACAATAAAGTAAATTTGATGGCTGAGTTAACCAAAGTAAAACGCGTGATGCAAAAAGTACTGGAAGACGCGCCACACGATGTGTTATTAGTTTTGGATGGTTCAACGGGTCAAAATGCTTTTGAGCAAGCCAAACAGTTTACCGCTGCAACCGAAGTATCTTGCCTTGCCGTTACTAAATTAGACGGAACTGCAAAAGGTGGTGTTGTAATCGGTATTTCAGATCAGTTTCAAATCCCGGTGAAATATATTGGAGTAGGAGAAGGAATTGAAGATTTGCAAGTGTTTAATAAGTATGAATTTGTAGATTCGTTTTTTAAATAATATTATAAAATATAAGCCATGAAAAAAATTAGCACTTTAGTTATTTTACTAATTTCTATTCTCAGTTATAGCCAAAAAAGTTTTGTCAAAGGATATTATATAGATCAAGCTAATAACAAAAAGGAAGGATTTATTGAAGATACTAATCCATATAATAATCCTGAAAAAATTTACTTTAAAACTTCTCTTGAAGATAAATACAGCGAGATTTCAATTGATAATATTATAGAATTTAAAGTTAATGAAAACTACAAGTATGTCAAATACACAGTAGACTACGATTATGATCAAGTAGTTAATAGTAATGAAATTAAAATTTTTGGCAAAGAACCAAATTTAAAGCAAAAAGTGGTTTTACTTAAGGTTTTAGTTGAAGGAAATGTGTCGTTATATAAAGCAATTATTGATGATGAAATTTTTTTCTATGTTAAAAATAGTAATGATGTAAATCCAAAATTATTAGTTCACAGAAAGTATAATAATGACAAATCAATTGTTGAAAATAATGATTTTAGAAAAATGTTATATGATGAATTAAAATCAGATAAACTGTTATTCAATGATTTTTTGGATATAGATTATAAAGAAAATGAATTGTCAGCAATTTTTATAAAAGCAAATACCGAAAATAATTCTTTAGTTGAACAAAACGTTGCAACCGAAAAATGGAAAAATAAATTATATTTTAAAATACTCGCTGGTGTCAGTTCCTATAAGTCGCCATATGTTTACAAAAATGTTTATGAGTTGACTCCTACGAATGTTAGTTTTAATGATCCTATGATTGGAGTTGAGTTTTCTAATGTTTTTGGTGTAAATTCTAAACGTTCAGAGCTATTTGCTAGACTTTTTTATCAAATGGTAAAAACTCAATCAAATTATTTTGCTGTGGGCAATGGTGGTTTTAATGTAGAATATTTTTTTAAATCAGATTTTAGTTCAATTAACTTAACAACTGGTTATAGATATGCAATTATTAAAAAAGGAAAAAATAAATTGTGTATTGATGGTTCAGTAGGAATTTCTGAAGTTATAAACGGAGACTTTAAAATAGATTATTTAGTTACATATACTGGACCAGATCCAATTCCTTCCCCAGCAGAAACCTATGTTTTTGATGTAGTATCAACAATATTATATTACAACATAGGAGTTGGTTATGTTTTTAATGATAAATTTGGATTGAATTTAGAATATTCTTCTAATAAAAATTATCTAAATAAATATTCTAATTTAAGTGGTTCATTTTCCAATTTCAATTTAATATTTAGTTACACTTTAAATAATTAGATTAACATGAATAAAATTATTTCATTTTTTAGTAACTCCTCTCCAGTAAAATTAATACTCATTTCTTTCGGAATAGGTTTAGTATCTGTTTTTCTTGAGAAACCGTTCCCTAATGTTTTTATGGGTATGCGATTAATTACTTTTTTACTTTTTATTTACGCAGTAATAAAATATTTCAACTCAAAATAGTTTGCTATCTATTGGTACAAAGCACTAATTTTTGTCCAAAGTGTTTCGTCAAAGTCAGATAGAGCCATAGTCACATCGTCTGCAGCATCACCCATTCTGATTACTACCATCTTTTTACTTGGTACAACATAAATTTTTTGGTCATTCTTACCCAAAGCAGCATACATATCATTTGGAGCATTTGGGATTAATTCACCGCTAAATTCAAATTGGGTTTGTGGCAAATGATAACTGGTTTTTCCGTTAAGCCACCACAAATATCCATAAGCCTGATTAATAGATTGAGATGTTGTGGTCGCTTGGTTAAAATAATTTTCATTTACAATCGTTGTTCCGTTCCATTTTCCTTTGTTGAGTGACAATAATCCGAAACGAGCCATATTTCTACTGGTGCTCCAATAAACACTCAAGCCATCACCACTGTTTATCCATGCTCCGCCAGTCATCCCGATTTTATCTCTTAATTTAGTATTGAAATAATTTGTCCATGATTGTCCGCTCGCTGTAGCCACAACATCTTGTAATTTGACGTACACATTATGATAAGCCCATCGCGTTCCTGCATCAGCAACATATTGCAAATTGGCAGGAGAGACATCATCGCCCAATGCATCATTCAATCCTGAGTTCATTGACAATAAGTTTTTGCAGGTAATTAAGTTTTCTTTTGCCAACGGTGCGCTGGTCCAACCCGTTCCAATATAATCCGAAACTTTATTATTGATGTTTAGTAATCCTTCGTCCTGAGCAATTCCCGTAACGGTTGCTGTTAAGGTTTTTCCCGCACTTGCCCAATACCATGGAGTTGATGCAGAGTGTCCGTTGAAATAGTTTTCCATCACTATTCTTCCGTTTACTAAAATGATAAAGGATTTTGAATGTTTCAATTCCAAATAATTCAAAAGTGGTTGAACCGCATTTTGATTCCAACCTAACTCTGCAATGGTTTTGGTTTCCCAAGTGGTACTTCCATCATTGGGTGGAAAATACATTTGTTCTTGGGGAGTTGAAGATGAGTCGGAACTGCAACTAAATAAAGAAACAGCGAATAGCGAAAGAAGGAATATTTTTCTCATAATAGCATTTTATTTGTCGTAAGACTATAAATGTATAAAATAGTTTAATGTTGATAACATTAATTTCATTTCATATGACTTTATAAAGTTAAAAAATTAAATTTGTGAAATAAGTAAATTTCATGTCAACGTTAGGTTCATTAGCTTTAAACTCCATTCATCAAGGCGATTGTGTTGCTTTGTTAAAACAAATTCCAGATAATTCAGTCGATTTAATTTTTGCTGATCCACCTTATAATTTACAATTGAATGGCGAATTGACCAGACCCAATCAAACTAAAGTTGATGCTGTGAACGATGAATGGGACAAGTTTGCTAGCATGGAAATCTATGATAAATTTACTAACGATTGGTTGAGAGAATGCCGCAGAGTGTTAAAAAACACTGGAAGCATTTGGGTAATCGGAACGTATCACAATATTTTTAGAGTGGGTGCATCGTTGCAGGATTTAGGGTTTTGGATGCTGAATGATGTCGTTTGGATAAAGACCAATCCGATGCCGAATTTTAAAGGAACACGATTTAACAATGCTCATGAAACCATGCTTTGGGCTACCAAATCGGAGAAATCGAAATACACGTTTCATTATCATTCTATGAAAACTATGAATGAAGATTTGCAGATGCGAAGCGATTGGTTAATCCCAATTTGTCAAGGCGAAGAACGCATTAAAGTGAATGGACAAAAAGCACATTCTACCCAAAAACCTGAGGAATTATTGTATCGTGTGATTTTATCCACTTCCAATGTGGGTGATGTCGTGCTCGATCCATTTTCGGGAAGTGGCACAACCGCTGCGGTTGCTAAGAAACTTGGTAGAAAATTTATTGCTTTCGAAAGAGAACAATTTTATATCGATGTGGCCAATAATCGTTTGAAGGAAATTGTTCCTATAAAAGATAATTTATTGGAATATAAAGTGGAAGTCAAAAAACCAAAAGTGCCTTTCATCAATTTGATAGATAAAGGATTTGTAAAGGTTGGCGATTTTCTTTTTTCCAAAGACGAGAAACACTCAGCTCAAATTCAAGCCGATTCATCAATTGAAAGCAAAGGTTTTGTAGGTTCAATTCACAAAGTGAGCGCACAACTTTTGGGCAAAGAAAGCAACAATGGCTGGACGTTTTGGTATGTAAAACAAAAAGGCAAATTGGTATCAATTGATGATTTAAGAGAAGGATTTGCTAAACAATATTTGAAGTAAGATGACATCGCCACTAAAAATTAGTTTGTTGCAAACAAACTTCATTGAATTAAAGGCGATTGCATATGACCTTTAAAAAACAAATAAAAGCGACATATGAAAAAAATTGGATTATTATTTATCAGCATCGTATTAATTTCTTGTCAATCTGATGTAAAGAAAGAAGACTTGACAAAACTCAATGGCTATTGGGAAATTAAACAAGTCAAACTAGCTGATAGCGAAAAGAAAGACTATAAAGTCAATGAAACCATTGATTTTTTTGAACTCAAAGACAATATTGGATACCGTCAAAAAGTAATGCCTCAGTTTGATGGAACATACAGAACCAATGGAATCAAGGAAAATATAAAGATTATAGAAAAAGAAAAGACTTTTTTTATTGAATATAAAACTAGCTATGGAAAGTGGCAAGAAGAAATTCTTGAAATTGCTGACTCTACATTGGTTTTAAAAAACAAAGCCAACTTAGAATACACTTATAAAAAATACAAACCCTTCTCCTTAAAGTAATACTGACACGAGCGTAGCGAACTGACGCAGTAAATAAATTCAGCACAAATGGCAAAAAGACGAAGCAACGAAAGTCCAATTGGAGACATTTTAAAAGAGTTTATTCAAATAAATAAACTCCAAAGTGGCATGGATGTAATCGATGTGGAAGCTGCATGGAAATCGTTGATGGGCAATGGTGTCAACAGTTACACGAAAGAAGTAGTGCTGAAAGGTTCTACACTTTATGTGTCGTTAACGTCGGCAGTATTGAGAGAAGAGTTGAGTTATGGCAAACAAAAAATCATTACAATGATTAATGAGGAATTGCGTAAAGAAGTCGTAACCGCTATTGTGCTTCGTTAAGTATTTATTTCTAAATCTTTGATATACTCTTCGTATTCATAAAAGAAACGCTCAAACTGCTCCATCGTTTCGTTGAAAAAATCAAAAATAGCAGGCCAATAACTTCTGTTATTTAAATTCACATCCAGTTTTTCAATCCAAATTCTACTGATTACTTTGCCTGTTTCTAGGTAATAATTGCGTTCCAAAATAGCTTCGGGAAGATAGTCTTCCAACAAAATAGTTTTGAGCGACTCTATTTTTTCAAAGTAAATTTTTCGCTTTTCTTCGTCTTTGGGTTCAATGTCTAAAAGTACTTGCGCCTTTTTGTTATCGATGAAGAATTTGAAGGTAACATCTTTAATTTTAGTATCATACAGCAACCATTTTCGAGGATAAGCCTCCGCAAAAGCCGTCCAAAATTCTTTTTTTATGCGTAGGGCTTCTTCTTTGCTGTACATTTTATGGGTGTAAAATTGGATTGCTTTATTTTTTTAAAGTAACTTTATATTTCAAAACTAACGAACATGCACTTTGATGCCTTTCTAAAATATACGCCAAAAATACTAAATGTTGACCTTTCAGCAACGCATGCGCATGGAAAAATGGCACCTGCCAATAGAATTGACTTATTGAAAAACATCGATTTCAATACCATAAAGCCCAAAAAAGCAGCCGTTATGATGCTTTTTTATCCTAAAAATTCCCAAACGCATCTAGCTTTAATTCTCCGAACGTCCTACAATGGTGTTCATTCTTCCCAAATTGCTTTTCCTGGTGGAAAAGTAGAGAAGAACGATATTGATTTGGAACAAACGGCTTTGCGCGAAACTCACGAAGAAATAGGCATTCATCCCAATCATATCAAAGTAGTTCGCCCTTTTACCGAAGTGTATATTCCGCCAAGCAATTTTATGGTCTATCCTTTTATGGGTTATAGCGAAAACGAGTTGGATTTTTCTTTGCAAGAAGAAGAAGTAGCCGGAATGGTAGAATTGCCATTGGTTGATTTTTTGAATGACAACATTGTAATGAATGTGGTCATGCAAACTTCTTATGCTGGCGCTATCGATGTTCCCGGATTTCGTGTAAACGAACATTTTATTTGGGGTGCAACGGCTATGATGATGAGCGAATTGAAAGAAACGCTGAAATTAGTTTTATAAAGTTTTAGTATTTAAATTTGCCTCCCAATTTATAGGGACTAACACAAATAGAAGTTATGGGTTTAGTGAAGAAAAATCCTTTTGGTCATGTACTTTTTGTAAAAAGAATGCTCATTTTAGTATTTGGTGTCATCACGCACAGAAGATACCGAGGATTTAACGAGTTGCATATTGAAGGTTCTGAAATCATCAATACATTGCCCGATACCAATGTTTTGTTTATCTCCAATCATCAAACGTATTTTGCCGATGTGGTGGCGATGTTTCATGTTTTCAATGCCAGTCTTTCGGGTAGAGATGACAGCATCAAAAACATAGGGTATTTGTGGAAACCCAAGATGAATATTTATTATGTAGCTGCCAGCGAAACCATGAAATCGGGGTTGTTGCCTAGAATTTTATCCTATGTTGGCGCTATCAGTGTGGAGCGAACTTGGCGTGCTGGAGGCAAAGATGTAACCGAAAAACGAGAAGTAAATCCTAACGATACCGAGAATATTAGAATAGCACTCCAAGACGGTTGGGTAATTACTTTTCCGCAAGGAACTACCAAGTCTTTTAAACCCGTTCGAAAAGGAACAGCGCATATTATCAAACAATACAAACCTGTGGTTGTGCCTATTGTTATTGACGGTTTTCGTCGTTCGTTTGACAAAAAAGGATTGCGTATGAAAAAGAAAAATATCCTCCAATCTTTTATCATCAAAGAACCGTTGGTGATAGATTATGACAACGAAACCATAGAACAAATTGTTGAAAAAGTAGAATATGCCATAGAGCAACATCCATCCTTCCTGAAAGTAATTCCTGCCGAGGAAATTGCCGAAAAAGAACGATTGCATAAACTGAGAAAATGGCAAGTGGATAAAAATGACACCGATCAAGAGAACTAACGAAGAAAATCCCTCCATAAGAGGGATTTTTTTGTGGGTGTGGATTAAAATCCGCGTTATCGGGAGTTTTTTAGTCAACAAATATTTCCATTTCTTTTTCCACTTTCCAAGATTCCAAAAATATTGGTTTGCCTTCAACCATTTTATATGCATAAAAAAATGTATAAGCTAGTTTTTCTTCTTTCTGCTCAACTAAAACCGCAACTGCATCTGTTTGTTTTTCTTTGAGAGTTATATCATAAAATATCGCAATCGCTTTAAATTCATTTCTATTCCAGCGTAATTCCTTTTTTAACTCACCAATTACTGTACTTGATTTTGGAAAATCATTTTCTTCATCTTCTTCACGAACAATTTGCTCAACTTCGCCATTGTTATTTACGGCTGAAGCTAAAGGATAAAATTCTCCATAATCAGTTAATAGAATTTCTACAAACGGAAAAGTTATGTCTAATATTTTTTGAACTTCTGTCATTCTGTTTTTTCTATGCAAATTGGTGTAATCTTACCGCTAACGTTCTCGCGCTACAGCGGGTTTGGGACTAAATTAAGCCCTATTTTCGGATTTGCCAAATCATCACAAATACAAAACTAATTTTCCATTAAGCCAATTGCCCAAATCCGTTGTAGCGTGTGTTAGCACTAGTACTTATTCCGATTCTGTTATATGCTGTCAATATAGCATTCAAAAAAAGGTCTCTCTCGATAAACTACAGCATCTTTGTATTCTTCAGGTCTTGTTAGCGGACCTTCTCGATGCGACCGCAATTCTCCATTTTTGAGAACATAACTATGATTAATAACTTCTTCAATATCATCTACCGAATAACCATCTGGCATTTGAAAAAACTCCCAAAGAAATGTTGTTCCAAAACCAAAATGTTTTCCATCTTTCATTTTAACCGCAAAACCTGTCCAACCCATTGTTGTTTCGCCTTTGATTTGTTTTTGAATTGTCAACGGAAAAGCGAACTTGCTTTTTTCTACTCTATCAATATCGTATTCATTTATACAATTGCCATTTGTGACAAAATTTTTCACAATGTTGTAATAACTAACTCCCGAAGAACGATTAAAAAGACCTTTTTTAGTTTGCTCTTCTTTAAAACGTCTAATTGCTAAATTTACAACTGTCTTTGGGTTTCGGAAAATTACACAAGGCAAAAATGTTCCATCTGTCAAATAAACAGATGCTCTATATCCAAACCCAAAAGAATTGTCTTCCAATGGCTCAATATTATCCTTCAAAAATTTGATTATATCTTCCGTTTTATTTCGTCTCATTGGTGTATTAGTGCTAACTACTTTATAGGCGATATAAAACTTCGCCAATCTACCCCTATTTGGGTGTATAGGCGAAGTTTTGTTTCGCTTTATTTTTCAAATATATAAAAATAACTTTCCGCATCAACCAAGTTATTAAACACAAAGTATAGAAATCTTAAATACTGAGTTTTCAGCCCCAATCCACCTCTAGGGAAGGTAAACGCGCTGCGTATAGCTTCAATTTACTTTGCGGGAAGGTAAACGCGTTGCGTCTAGCTCTAATTTACTTTGCGGGATGGTAAACGCGCTGCGTCTAGCTTCAAATCACCTTGCGGGATGGTAAACGCGTTGCGTCTAGCTCCAAGTTACCTCTCGGCAAACTAAACGCACAGCTTTTCATAGTAAAACACTAAGTGATACCA